>CANQNS010000046.1 GCA_947625285.1 uncultured Oscillospiraceae bacterium | reverse complement strand
TCGCTGGGCCGCATCCGGGCCGGGTCCGTCTCCACCGGGATAGGACACCTCGCCATAGCGCACAGTCTGTCCAATATCTCCCGGGCGCTGTACGTCACCCCCGAGCCCACATTGTATATCTCGCCGGGCCGGCCCTTTTCCGCGATGAGCCGGTAGGCCCGGGCCACGTCCTTCACATGGGTGAAATCCCGACAGGACGAGAGGTTGCCCACCTTCACCGCCTTCGCCAGGCCCTTTTCCACCCGCACGACGCCGGCGGCAAAGTCCGGGATAAGGAACCCCTCCCGCTGGCCTGCGCCCCCGTGGTTGAAGGACCGGGTCATGCAAATATGCAGACGGTAGGCCTTGGCGTACACCTGAGCCATCTGCTCCTGGGCCAGCTTCGTCACGCCGTAGGGCGTCTGGGGCCGGACCGGCGTGTCCTCGCTCACCAGTTGTCCCGCCGCGCCCAGATTTCCGTACTGGTCCGAGGACCCCACTATCACCACATGGGCGCCCGGGGCCTCCCGCCGCACCGCCTCCATGAGGACAATAGCGGCAAGGATGTTGCTCTCCGCCGTTTTGCGCGGCTCTTTCCAGGACCGGGCCACGTCCGCCTGGCCCGCCAGATGGAACACGGCGTCCGGCTTTATTTCGGCGACCAGCACTGTCAGCCGCTCTTCGTCCAGCAGGTCGGCCTGTATGGCCCCTTCGCCCGGGTGGGTGTCGATGCCCGTTACCTCATAGCCGTTTTGCTCCAGCTCCCGACGGAGATAACCGCCCACGAAGCCCTGACTGCCGGTGATGAGCGCCTTCACAGCGCCGCTCTCCTCTTCTCCTCCCGGGCCAGCTTCAGGTCGTGCTCCGCCATGATGGCGCAGAGCTGCTCATAACTGGTCTTTTGGGGGTCCCAGCCCAGCAACGTCCGGGCTTTCGTGGAGTCTCCTAATAAGTCATTCACATCCGTTGGCCGGAACCAGACCGGATCCACCTCCACCAGCACCCGGCCGGTGGCCTTGTCCATGCCCTTTTCCTCCAGGCCGCTGCCCCGCCATTCCAGCTCAATCCCGTCGTGGGCAAAAGCCAGCGTGGTGAACTCCCGCACCGTGTGCTGTACGCCCGTGGCGATGACGAAGTCCTCCGGCTCATCGTGCTGGAGCATGCGCCACATGCACTCCACATAGTCCTTGGCATAGCCCCAGTCCCGGCGGCTGTCCAGGTTGCCCAGCTGGAGCTTGTCCTGCAGGCCGCAGGCGATGCGCCCCGCCGCCCGGGTGATCTTCCGCGTCACGAAGGTCTCTCCCCGCCGCTCCGACTCGTGGTTGAACAAAATGCCGTTCACGGCGAAGATGCCATAGGCCTCCCGGTACTCCCGCACCGTCCAGAAGCCGTACTGCTTCGCGATAGCATAAGGACTGTAGGGGTGGAAGGGCGTGGTCTCCGACTGGGGGACCTGCTCCACCTTGCCGTACAGCTCCGAAGTGGAGGCCTGATAGAACCGGCAGGTCCTCTCCATGCCCAGAATGCGGATGCCCTCCAGCAGGCGCAGCACCCCCAGCGCGTCCACGTCCCCGGAGTACTCCGGCACGTCAAAGCTCACCTGTACGTGGCTCTGGGCCGCCAGGTTGTATATCTCGTCCGGCCGGACCAGGTTCAAAATGCGGATGATGCTGCTGGAATCGCTCAGATCTCCATCGTGGAGGGTCACCTTGTCCAAAATGTGGGCGATCCGCTCCGTGTTGGGCGTAGACGCCCGCCGGGTCATGCCGTGGACCTCATAGCCCTTTTCCAGCAGAAGCTCCGCCAGATAGGACCCGTCCTGGCCTGTGATGCCCGTGATCAGCGCTTTTTTCATGGTCATTCCCTCTCTCACAGGTATTCCGTGCGGTCGCACATCCGCAGGGTCTCCAGCACCTTCTTGATGTCTCCGGCGTGGTCCTTCTCGCAGATGAGCAGCGCGTCCGGCGTGTCCACCACGATCATGTTCTCCAGGCCCACCGCGGCGATGAGCTTGTCCTGGCCCTGGATGATGGTGTTTTGCGTCTCCACCGCCACCACGTTGCCGTTGACCACGTTCCCGAACTCATTGGCGGTCTTGAGCCGTTCCACCGCCAGCCAGGAGCCCACGTCATCCCAGCCGAAGGACCCGGACAGGATATAGATGTCCTCCGCCTTCTCCATGACCCCATAGTCGATGGACACCGAGGGGAACGCCGTATACTCCCGCTCCAGAACGGACGGCTCTTCCGCCGTGCCGACAGACGCCTCTATCCGCCGCAGGCCCTCCCAGGTCTCCGGCAGAAACTTTTGGATATTGGCGAGGATACTGGACGCCTTCCAGATGAACATGCCGCTGTTCCAGAGGTACTGCTCCGAGGCCAGATATGCCTTCGCCGTCTCCAGGTCTGGCTTCTCCACGAACTTCTCCACCGCCAGCGCCCGGCCCAGGGTCGCGTCCGGCTTGAACTTGATGTACCCATACCCCGTCTCCGGCGCGTCCGGCGTGATGCCCAATGTCACGAGGCTGCTCCCCTGCTCCGCCACCGCGCAGGCGTCCTCCAGCGTCTGGATGAAGATGGACGTGTACTTGATGAGGTGGTCGGACGGCAGCACGATCATCACCGCGTCGCCGTATTTCTTCTGCGCGTGCACCGCCCCCAGGCCGATGCAGGGCGCCGTGTTCCGCCCCACCGGCTCACACAGGATGTTCTCCGCGGGAAGCTCCGGCAGCTGCTCCCGTACCAGGTCCCTGTAGTCCCGGTTCGTGGCGATGTAGATGTCCTCCATGGCCACCAGCGGCAGGATCCGCTCCACCGTCTGCTGGATCATGGTCTTTCCGTCGTCCGTAAGGCTCAAAAACTGCTTGGGCATGCTCTTCCGGCTTCTCGGCCAGAACCGTTCGCCCCGGCCTCCCGCCATGATCAGCGCCGTCTTTTTCATCCGCTCCACCTCTCATATCCGGGACAGCAGCAGCCTGCACGGTCCCTCGATGATGTACTCCCCCAGCGCCGCCGGGAGGAAATA
>CANQNS010000045.1 GCA_947625285.1 uncultured Oscillospiraceae bacterium | reverse complement strand
GCCTGGGACAACGCCAAGAAGTACATCGAGCGGGGCAACCACGGCGGCAAGGGCTCCGAGCAGCACAAGGCGGCCGTTGTGGGCGACACCGTGGGCGATCCCTTCAAGGACACCTCCGGCCCCAGCCTGAACATCCTGATCAAGCTCTGCTCCACCGTGTCCATCATGTTCTGCGGCCTGGTGGCGGCGTTCAACCTGATCAAATTCTTCTGATTTAAACTGCTCGACGGAAGTGAATCCCGTCGGCAGGAAGTCAAAAGCCTGACGTACTGCGGCTTTTGACTTCACGCGCGGGAATGCCGCGCGGCTCGGCCTGACCGGCCTTCGCTTCCTTAAGCAAACACAGTTTAAGCCCCGGCTCTTTGGAGCCGGGGCTCTTTTATGTACTTTTTCAAAGCACGGTCACGGAAAAGGACAGCCTCTTTTCTTCCCCCGGGGCCAGGACCACCGCGTGGGGCTTGTCGGCAAAAAAGCCTGTCTCGTCCGCATAAGCGCCGCAGCCCTGCCAGGGCTCTATGCAGATATAGGGGGCGTTTTTCCCCGGCATGGTCCAGATGCCCAGCATGGGAAATTCGTGAAAGTCCATGTGCACGCCCCGGCCCGTGTCCCGGTCCACCAGCGACACCCCCGGCGAGCGCAGCCCGTCGTATACGAGGGTGTCCGCCTTGTCGAATATCTCATGGCGCAGGGGGATGGCGTCCGTGCGGAGAAGGTAGTCCTTTTCCAGATATCCCCCCAGCAGCCCGCCGGGAAGCACGGCGACGGACCGGGCCTGCTCCGTCTTATCGAACACCAGCGCGTAGTCCTCGAACCGCTCCCCCGGATGCAGCGGACAGTTGAAAGCGGTGTGTCCGCCGATGCAGAAAGGCATGGGCGACGGGCCGGTATTTTTCACCGCGTAGCTTGTCTCAAAGCCGCTGTCCGTCAGCTCATGGGTCACCCGCAGCCGGAAGGGATAGGGGTACTGCTCCAGGGTCTCCGGGCTCTCCCGCAGCTCAAAGGTCACGAACTCCCGCCCCCGCTCCGCCACGGCAAACTCGCTGCGGCGGGCAAAGCCGTGCCGCTCCATCCGGCAGGGGCCGTTGGGAGTCCGGACCACGCCGTCCTTCAACGCCCCCACGATGGGGAACAAAATGGGGTCCCGGCCGGACCAAAAGGCCGGGTCTCCCTGCCACAGATACTCGGTCCCGGACCCGTCCCGAAAGGAGATCAGCTCTCCCCCGGCGGTGTCCGCCAGGGCCCGGGCCGGGCCGCGGACAAGTTCCAGTTCCATGAACGCTCTCCTCCTCTCAGCCCTTTTCCTGGCACCAGGCCAGCACGCCCCGCTTGAGCCGGTCCAGTCCATCCTCCAGCAGCGCCCGGGGGCAGGCCGCGTTCAGCCGCAGAAAGTCCCGGCCCGCGTCGCCGTAAAGGCTCCCGGCGTTCAGGAAAAGCCCAGTCCGCTCCCGGATGAAACCGCCCAGGCCGGCCTTGTCGCCGGGCAGGGCCGAGCAGTCCAGCCACATCAGATAGGTGGCCTGGGAGGGCGTGGCCTTCACCTGGGGTATCTCCGACGCCAGAAACGCCTCTGTCCGCCGCTTGTTGGCGGCCACATAGGAGCGCATCTGGTCCATCCACTCCCCGCCCTGGGTGAAGGCCGCCACCGCCGCGTCGGCGGCAAAGGCGTTGAGCTCGCTCACCCCGTCGGCATGGATGGCCGCTCTCACCCTGTCCCGCAAGGAGGGGTCGAATGCCGCCGCCGCGGCGGTCTTGAGCCCCGCCAGGTTGAAGGTCTTGGTGGGGGCCAAGCAGGTGACGCTGATCTGCCGGCACACCTCCGACACGGAGGCAAAGGGCACATAATCGGCGCCGGGGTCCGTCACGTCACAGTGTATCTCGTCAGCCACGACGGTCACGCGATGTTCGGCGCAGAGCCGGCCGATCCGCGCCAGGGTCTCCCGGTCCCAGATCTGCCCGGTGGGGTTGTGGGGGTTGCAAAGGAGCATCAGCGTCGCCAGGGGGTCCGCCAGCTTCCTCTCCAGGTCGTCAAAGTCGATATGGTATTCCCCGCCCTCATAGACCAGGGGGCTGGCCGACACCTGCCGGCCGTTGTCGACGACGGAGGAAAAGAAGCAGTTATACACCGGCGGCTGGATCACCACCTTCTCGCCGGGGGCGGTGAGCCGGCGTATCATGCTGGATATGGCCGGCACCACGCCGGTGCAGAACAGCAGCCCGTCCCGCTCCAGCGTCAGGCCGTGCCGGTCCCGCCACCAGTCTATGTAGGCGTCGTACCAGGCGTCCGGCAGCGCCGTGTAGCCCCAGATGCCGTGCTCCGCCCGGGCCTTCACCGCCGCCACGATCTCCGGCGCGGTGGCGAAGTCCATGTCCGCCACCCACATGGGCAGCTCATGCTCCCCCACGCTCCACTTGACCGCGTCGGTGCCGCGCCGGTCCGTCACCTTGTCAAAATCGTATCGCATATCCTCACCTCACGGGCTTTTTGTCCAGTATACCAACGGCCCGGCAAGCTTGTCAACGCGTCTTTGCACAGGCCAGGCTCAGCGCGATCAGCGCTGCCGGGAATATGAGCGCGGCGGCCAGCCCCGCCCGCAGGCTGTCCCCGAAAGCTCCGGCTGCCAGTCCCACCAGCGTGGGACCGCCGCCGCAGCCTATGTCGCCTCCCAGGGCCAGCAGGGCGAACAGAGCCGTGCCGCCCCGGGGAAACCGGGCGGAAGCAAGACTAAATACGCCGGGCCAAAAAATGCCCACGCTCAGCCCGCACAGCCCGCACCCCAGCAGGGCCGTCACGGGACTGGGGGAGAACGCCGCCAGGGCGTAGGCGATCACGCACAGCGCCCCGCAGACAGGGATAGCCGTGAGCAGCGGCAGCTTATCCTCTTTTTTGGCGTACACGGTCCGGGCCAGGCCCATGAACACGGAGAAAAAGCAGGGCCCCGCCAGATCTCCCGCCGCCTTCGTCACACCCAGGCCGCTCTCCGCGAAGGCGGACGCCCACTGGCTCATGGCCTGCTCCGAGGCCCCCGCCGTCACCATCAGGGCCAGGAAGATCCAAAACATCCTCTGCCCCGCCAGCTCCCGCAGGCTCATGCCCTGGTCCTTCTCCGTCAGGGCCGCGATGGGCACCCGGCAGAACAAGACGGCGTTAGCCAGGGGCAAAACGGCCCACAAACAGCACAGCGCCCGCCAGCTCCCCTTGCCGAACAGGGCCAGAAAGCCCGTGGACAGGCCCACCACCGCCACCGTGCCCCAGCAATAAAACGAGTGCAGAAGGCTCATGGCGGCAGCCTTGTTGTCCGTGGGGCAGGCCTCCACGATGGGGCTGATAAGCACCTCGATAAGTCCGCCGCCGATGGCGTACAGGAACGCCGCCCCCAGCAGTCCCGCATAGGGATCGCCCGTCATGAACGGGAACACCGCCATGCCCACCAGGCCCGCGCCGCTGAGCACATGGGCCGCCACCGCGCATCGGCGGTAGCCGATCCGGTCCACGAATTTGGCCGACAGCAGGTCCACGGTCAGTTGGATGCAGAAGTTGGCCGTGACGAGAAAGGTGATCTTCTCCAGGGACAGGCCCATGGCGTCCTGAAAGATAAGAAACAGCAGCGGCGCCAGATTGTTCACGATGGCCTGGGTGATATAGCCCAGGTAACTGGCGTATATGGTGTGCCGGAAAGTGAGTGATCTCATAGTCTGCCTCGCTCGTTCGATCTTCTGCCATGATACCACAAATTTTCCGAAACGCAACATCGCCCCGCCTTTTGGCGGGGCGATGAAAGCGCAAAAGGATGTTACTTGTTGATGGCTTCGTCCACGGCAACAGCCACGGCCACGGTGGCGCCCACCATGGGGTTGTTGCCCATGCCCAAGAAACCCATCATCTCCACGTGGGCGGGCACGGAGGAGGAGCCGGCGAACTGGGCGTCGGAGTGCATCCGGCCCATGGTGTCGGTCATGCCGTAGCTGGCGGGGCCGGCGGCCATGTTGTCCGGGTGCAGGGTGCGGCCGGTGCCGCCGCCGGAGGCCACGGAGAAGTACTTCTTGCCCTGCTCGATGCACTCTTTCTTATAGGTGCCGGCAACAGGGTGCTGGAAGCGGGTGGGGTTGGTGGAGTTGCCGGTGATGGAAACGTCCACGCCCTCCATGTGCATGATGGCAACGCCCTCCCGGACGTCGTCCGCGCCGTAGCAGCGCACGTCGGCCCGCTCGGTCTTGGAATAGGGGATCTCCTTCACCACGGCCACCTTGCCGGTGGCGTAGTCGAACTGGGTCTGGACATAGGTGAAGCCGTTGATGCGGCTGATGATCTGGGCGGCGTCCTTGCCCAGGCCGTTCAGGATGACCCGCAGGGG
>CANQNS010000044.1 GCA_947625285.1 uncultured Oscillospiraceae bacterium | reverse complement strand
AGGTGCATCTCCCCCCGGCCGGCCACGTTGAAGGCGTCGGTGGAGTCGGTCTCCGTCACCCGCAGGGACACGTCCTTCAGAGTCTCCTGTTCCAGCCGCTGGCGGATGTTCCGGCTGGTGACATACTTGCCCTCCCGGCCGGCGTAGGGGCTGTCGTTGACGGAGAAGGTCATCTCGATGGTGGGGGCCGATATCTTCACGAAGGGCAGGGGTTCCGGGGCCTCCGGGGCGCAGATGGTGTCCCCGATGGTCACGTCACCGATGCCGCTCATGGCGATGATGTTGCCCGCCTCCGCCACGGTGACCGGCTGGCGGCCCAGGGGCTCGAACTCATACATGCTCACCGCCTTGGCGCGGCGCACCGGCCGTTCGTTGTGGTAGTCGCAGACGACGATCTCCTGGTTCTGGGCCACCCGGCCCCGCTCGATGCGGCCCACGGCGATGCGGCCCACATATTCGTTATAGTCCAGAGAGCTGACAAGCATCTGGAAAGGCTCGTCCACGGGCCGCTCCGGGGCCGGGATGTAGTTGACGATGGCCTCGAACAGCGGCGTCAGATCGGTCCCCGCCTGGTCGGGGCTGACGGAGCAGGTGCCCTGCCGGGCGGAGGCGAAGAGCATGGGGCTGTCCAGCTGTTCGTCGGTGCAGCCCAAGTCCATCAGCAGCTCCAGCACCTCGTCCACCACTTCGTAGATCCGCTGGTCGGGCCGGTCGATCTTGTTGACGACTACGATCACCTTATGGCCCAGCTGCAGGGCGTGCTCCAGCACGAACCGGGTCTGGGGCATGGGCCCCTCCGCCGCGTCCACCAGAAGCAGCACACCGTTTACCATCTTCAGTATCCGCTCCACCTCGCCGCCGAAATCGGCGTGGCCCGGGGTGTCCACGATGTTGATCTTCACGTCCTTGTAATGGATGGCGGTGTTTTTAGCCAGGATGGTGATGCCCCGCTCCCGCTCCAAGTCCCCGGAGTCCATGATCCGTTCCTGGACCTGCTGGTTCATCCGAAAGGCCCCGGACTGGCGCAGCATGGCGTCCACCAGGGTGGTCTTGCCGTGGTCCACGTGGGCGATGATGGCGATGTTCCTCAACTCTTGCATGGCAAAAAACTCTCTTCTTCACGATATACATTATACTTCGGCACAAATCGGTATTTTATCACGCCCTCACGCGGTTTTCAACCGTCGCGGGGCACAAAAAAGCGGACGCGAAGACCGCGTCCGCCGCTGTATTTGCCAAAATCAGTAGCCGTTGGGGTTGGAGCTCTGCCACCGCCAGGAGTCGGCGCACATATCCTCCACGGATTTTTCCGCCTTCCAGCCCAGCACCCGCTCCGCCTTGGAGCAGTCGGCGTACACCGTCGCCAGGTCCCCGGCCCGCCGGGGGGCGATCTCGTAGGGGATCTTCACGCCGGTGGCCGCCTCGAAGGCGTGGACCAGCTCCAGCACGCTGACGCCCTTGCCGGTGCCCAGGTTGAACACCTCCGTGCCGGTGTGCTCCAGGGCGTATTCCAGGGCCTTCACATGGCCCCCCGCCAGGTCCACCACATGGATGTAATCCCGCACGCCGGTGCCGTCGGGGGTGTCGTAGTCGTTGCCGAACACGTTCAGATGGGGCAGCCTTCCCACCGCCACCTGGGTGATGTAGGGCATCAGGTTGTTGGGGATGCCGGAGGGGTTCTCTCCGATGCGGCCGCTCTCATGGGCCCCCACGGGGTTGAAGTAGCGCAGCAGCACCACGCTCATGGCCGGGTCCGCCTTGGCCGCGCCGGAGGCGATCTGCTCGATCATGAACTTGGTCCAGCCGTAGGGGTTTGTGCAGCCGCCGGTCTCGCTCTGCTCGGTGTAGGGCACGGCGGCCTTGGCCCCGTAGACCGTGGCGGAGGAGGAGAAGATGAACCGCTTGCAGCCCGCCTCCGCCATGCACTCCAGCAGGGTCAGGGTGGTGTCCAGGTTGTTGCGGTAGTACATCAGGGGCTTCGCCACGCTCTCGCCCACCGCCTTGAAGCCGGCGAAGTGCATCACCGCCGCGGGCTTCGTCTCGGCAAAGATCTTTGTCATGGCGGCCTTGTCGGCCACGTCGGCCTCATACAGCGGCATCTTCCTGCCGGTCAGCTCCTCGCAGCGGCGGACCGCCTCGGGGCTGGAATTGGAGAAGTCATCCACGATAGCCACGTCGTACCCGGCCTGGGCCAAGGCCACGGCGGTGTGGGAGCCGATGTATCCGGCCGCGCCGGTGAGCAGGATGGTCATGATATGTACTCCTTTTTCGGTGATTTTCGGTATGCATAAGGATTATACTCTCTTTGCCGCCGGCACGCAAGGGCTTCCTCTTCGACGGCTTTGGAAAAAGTTCTCGGTGATTTTGTAACTTTTCTCTAGGATTTTGGTAACAAATGTGATATAATGTTAAAGATAGAGCAAAAAGTTACAGGCGAGGTGATAAGATGAAAAGCCCGGCAAAGCATGCGGCCGCGCTGTTTCTGGCGGTTTTCATCGTCGCCTCCCTGACCGGCTGCATGACCGCCAGCGTGGACGAGCTGTACTCTCTGCCCCAGGTGTCGGAGGAGTATGTCCAGCTGCAGGACCTGGTGAACCAGCGCGTGGACGCCGGCAGCTCCTATGCCGCGCCCACCGGCGGCCGGAACCGCCAGTCCATCCAGCTGCGGGACCTGGACGCCGACGGCGTGGCGGAGGCCCTGGCCTTTCTGGTGGACGAGACCCGCACCCCCACGGTATGCGTCTACCGCCAGGACGATGGCGGGGACTACTATCCCTTCGTCATCATCACCGGCTACGGCTCCGCCGTCGCCAGCGTGGACTATGCGGACCTGACCGGCGACGGCGCGGCGGAGCTGATCATTCTCTGGCAGGGCCTGGGGGACATCCGGCTGCTGACGGTCCACTCCCTGGGCGACCCGGAACGGGCGGACCAGCGGGAGCTTTTGAGCGTGGACTGCACGGATCTGCTGGTATGCGACCTGACCGGCGACGGGGTGGACGACCTGCTGGCCCTGCATATCACCGACGGGCAGAGCGCGCTGGACCTGTACGACATGAACGGCGGCTCTCCGGCCCGTTCCTCGGCGGACTTCTCCGGGGGCATCACCACGGTGGTGCGGACCGCGGCCAGTCACCTGGCGGACGGGACGGCGGCGGTGTTCGTGGACAGTGAGCTGGGCTCCGACGGGCTGGTGACGGACGTGTTCACCGCCGCCGACGGCCAGCTTCGCAACATCACCATGACCCCCCTGGGCCGCAGCAACACCCTGCGCCCCAACGGTCTTTACGCCATGGACCTGAACGACGACGGGGCGTTGGAGCTGCCCATGGGCGGCGAGGGCGATACCCTGCAGTGGTACGGCCTGGACCCGGCCGGCGGCATGACCCCCCTGCTCACCTCCTACTACAGCGGGTCCGACGGCTGGTACATGGTGCTGACGGGTGCCCTGACCGGCGACTTGATCCCGGAGCGGACCATCGTCCCCGGGGAGGAGAGCTCCGTGGTGTTCACCGTGGCCGGGGACGAGACCACGCCCCAGCGAAGCGTGCTGGTGATAAGCTGCTTCACCGGCGAAAACCGGCTGGACCGGGCCGTGGGCGGGGGGCGGTTCCTCTTGCAGCAGACGGACAGCGCGGTGTACGCGGCGCAGCTGCTCACCGACGAGCTGACCGAACAGGACATAAGAGAAAACTTTTACCTACTATACGCCGAATGGCAAACGGGCGACCTTTGACAAGGAGGCAGGGAACGATGAAGAAAGTATTGGTATTGGAGGACGAATCCAGCATCCGCAGCTTTGTGGTGATCAACCTGCGGCGGTCCGGCTATGAGCCCATCGAGGCCGAGACGGGCGAGCAGGCCCTGGAGCAGCTGAAGCAGAACCCGGACATCAAAGTGGCGCTGCTGGACGTGATGCTGCCGGACATCGACGGCTTTGAGGTCTGCCGGCGCATCCGTGCCTCCGACTCAAAGATCGGCATCATCATGCTTACGGCCAAGGCCCAGGAGATGGATAAGGTCACCGGCCTCATGACGGGGGCGGACGACTATGTGACAAAGCCCTTCTCCCCGGCGGAGCTGACGGCGCGGATCGACGCGCTGTTCCGGCGCACCGGCGCGGAGGACCCCCAGGAGGACAAGGGCGAGCTGCACCACGGTCCCTTCCGGCTGAACACCCGCAACCGGACCCTGGAGAAGAACGGCGAGCGCATCAAGCTGACCCAGATCGAGTACTCCATCATGAAGCTGTTTATGGATAACCCCGGCCGGGCCCTGTCCCGGGAGGACATCCTCAACGCCGTCTGGGGCCGGGATTACTTCGGGGAGCTGAAGATCGTGGACGTGAACATCCGCCGTCTGCGCATCAAGATCGAGGACAACAGCACCATCCC
>CANQNS010000043.1 GCA_947625285.1 uncultured Oscillospiraceae bacterium | reverse complement strand
ATCCGAACTGCATCTTCCAAATCGGGGATGTGTTCGGATTTTTCATTCCCATTGAGCGCATCCTGTGAACGAAGGGCGGGCATGGTCCCGCCCTTGCGCTTTTGCGGGGGGCAGGGTATAATGAGGACCGGAAGAACAGACAGCCCGACAAATCGAAGATCACCGAGGTGAAAGTTAATGGTTTTCAAAGAGACAAGATTTAAATTAAAAGATGGCCGGGAGGCATTGCTTCGGAGTCCTTGCGAGAAGGATGCGGAGCAAATGCTGCGGTTTATTATCAGAGCGTCTGGTGAGACGGATTATCTGAATATGTACCCGGAAGAATTTGCAGATTTCACTTTGGAGCAGGAAACGTCTTTCATTCGTGAAAACTACCTCAACGAAAATGAGCTTATGATTGCCTGCTTTGTGAACGGAAAGGTAGCCGGGAATTGTCAGGTTTCTTTTCATACCAGATTGAAAGACCGCCATAGAGCTTCCGTTGCGATTGCAATCCTGCAAGAGTATTGGAACCTTGGAATTGGAACAAAGATGTTTGAGGAAATGATTCAAATCGCAGAAAAACGCGATGGCACCCGACAAATCGAACTGGAGTTCATAGAGGGAAACGCCAGGGCAAGAAGGCTATATGAGAAGATGGGGTTTCGTATCACGGGAATCAAACCGGATGCGATACGGTTGAAAGACGGCGCTTTTGTAAATGAGTATATGATGTTGAAACGGCTGTAATCTGCAACTTCCCCATTTGCCGGGGAGATAAACAGGGCGGGAGCATCGGTGCGATGCTCCCGCTCGTAGTTTGTGTTTTCTTACTGTTCGTTCCAGGCCGAGGTCTGGCGGCGGAGCCAGTCCTCCCAGGCCTGGAAACCCTCGCCGGTCTTGGCGGACACCGGAAAGATCGCCAGGTCCGGGTTTCGCATATGGGCGTACTCCACCACCTTGTCCATGTCAAAGTCGAACCACGGCAGCACGTCGATCTTATTGATGATGAGCGCGTGGCACACCTCGAACATCAGGGGGTATTTCAGCGGCTTGTCATGGCCCTCCGGCACCGACAGGATGGCTACGTTCCTGCTGGCCCCCGTGTCGAACTCCGCCGGGCACACCAGGTTGCCCACGTTCTCCAGCACCACCAGGTCGAAGTCCCCCGCGCCCAGCTCTTTGAGCCCCTGCTCGGTCATGCCGGCGTCTAGGTGGCACATGCCCCCGGTATGGATCTGGATGGCCCTGGCACCGGCGGCGGTGATGGCCTCCGCGTCCACGGTGGAGTCGATATCCGCCTCCATGACGCCGATGCGCAGCTCATCCTTCAGATCGCCGATGGTCCGCTTCAGGGTGGTGGTCTTGCCCGCGCCGGGGGAGGACATGAGATTCACCAGAAAGGTCTTTTGCGCCTTCAACTGCTTCCGTATCCGATCCGCCTCGGCGTTGTTGTCGGCAAAGACGCTCTGCTTCACCTGGATGACGCGCACCTTATCCATCGCTGGCTCCCTCCTCCGGCACCTCGATCTCTTTTATCATGAACTCGTTTCCCTGCAGAAGATATGTGTTGCCGCCGCCGCAGTAGGGGCAGGTCCGGCCGTGCTCCACGGTGCCGTACTGTTTCTGGCAGTCCTCGCACCAGGTCACGGCCTTGATGGGCTCCACCCGGAGCTCCGCGCCGGCCACCAGCGGCTCTCTGGCCGCCGCCCACTTCCAGCAGTCGGCCAGATAGCTGGGGATCACGGAGGACACCTCCCCCAGCTGCAGCGTCACAGCGCTGATCCGGGTCACGGCGTTTTCCGCCGCCACATTTTTCAGGCTGTCGATCACATGGAACACCACGCCCAGCTCATGCATTTTGGTTCTTCTTGCCGAACTTGATGTGGATGGCCTGCTTGGCGGCGTAGGGAAGGATCTCCTTCAGCTTGTCCTCGGCGGGGATCATGTGGGTGCACTCGGGCCGGTCCCGATGCAGGGTGATGGCCCCGAAGGCGCACTTGGTGGTGCAAACGCCGCAGCCGATGCAGCGGTTGGGGTCCACGATGGACGCGCCGCAGCCCAGGCACCGGGCCGTCTCCTTTTTGACCTGCTCCTCGGTAAAGGGCACCCGCTCGTCCTTAAAGGTCTTGCGCAGGGCCTCGTTGTAGCCGATGCGCTGGCGGGGGGTGTTGTCAAAGGACGCCTCGTCGATCTTGATATCCTTCTTGTCCAGCTCCACGAAGTGGTTGGGGTTGCGGCCGATGGTGAGGCTGGAGTGGGGCTGCACGAAACGGTGCAGGCTCACGGCGCCCTGGTGGCCGGCGGCGATGGCGTCGATGGCGAACTTCTGGCCGGTGTAGGCGTCGCCGCCCACGAAGATGTCCGGCTCCGCGGTCTGATAGGTGACCGGGTCCGCTTTGGCGGTGCCGTTGGGGTTGAACTCCACACGGGTACCCTTCAAAAGCTCCTTCCAGTCCACCTTCTGGCCGATGCAGTACAGCACCGCCGTGCACGCGGCGGTCTCGGTCTGGCCGTCGTCAAAGGTGGGGGCGAAGCGGCCCTCGGCATTTTTCACGCTCAGGCACTTGCGGAACTTGACGCCCGCGCACTTGCCGTTTTCGGCCACGATCTCGGTCTGGCCCCAGCCGGCGTGGATCTGAATGCCGTCCCGCTCGCACTCGGACCGGTCCTCCTCGCCCATGGGCATATCCTCGTAGCCCTCCAGGCAGTACATGCTCACGCTCTCGGCCCCGCAGCGGACCGCCGTGCGGGCCACGTCCGCGGCGATGTTGCCGCCGCCGATGACCACCACCTTGCCGGTCAGCTTTACGCCGCCGGTCAGGTTCACGGCCCGCATAAAGTCGATGCCGGACTGGACGCCGTCCGCGTCGTCGCCGGGCACGCCCAGCTTCCCGCCGGACTGCAGGCCCACGGCCACATAAAAGCCCTTATAGCCCTGCTCCCGGAGCTGGGCGATAGTCACGTCTTTGCCCACCTCCACGCCGGTCTTGAACTGGACGCCCAGGGCCCGCAGCACGTCGATCTCCGCTTCCACCACGTCCTTCTCCAGCCGGAAGCTGGGGATGCCGTTCATCAGCATGCCGCCCACCCGCTGCTCCTTCTCGAACACGGTGGGGGCATAGCCCTTCTCCGCCAGGTAATAGGCGCAGCTCAGGCCGGCGGGGCCGCCGCCGATGATGGCGATCTTTTCCTCGAACTCGCCCCGGACCTTGGGGACTACCTTCTCCGGGATGAACCGTGTGGCCGCGTCCAGGTCCTGCTGGGCGATGAACCGCTTTACCTCGTCGATGGCGACGGCCTGGTCCACGGTGCCCCGGGTGCAGGCGTCCTCGCAGCGGCGGTTGCAGATGCGGCCGCAGACGGCGGGGAAGGGGTTCTCCCGCTTGATGAGCTGCAGGGCCTCGGTATACTTGCCCTGGGCCGCCAGCTTCAGGTAGCCCTGGACGGCGATGTGGGCCGGGCAGGCGGTCTTACAGGGGGAGGTGCCGGACTCGTGGGAATTGATGCGGTTCTTGTCCCGGTAATCCACGGTCCACATATGCTCGCCCCAGCTCTGCTCGCTGGGCAGGGGCTGGCGGGGGTACTGCACCTGGCTGCCGTCGGCCTTGCACAGCTTCTGGCCCAGCTTCACCGCGCCGGCGGGGCAGTATTCCACGCACCGGCCGCAGGCCACGCACTCGTCCTTGTCCACATGGGCCACGTAGGCCGAGCGGGACATATTGGGGGTGTTGAAGAGCTGGCTGGTCCGCAGCGCATAGCACACGTTCACGTTGCAGTTGCAGATGGCGAAGATCTTGTTCTCGCCGTCGATGTTGGTGATCTGGTGGACAAAGCCGTTGTCCTCGGCCTTCTTGAAGATGGCAAGGGCCTCCTCCTTGGTGATGTACCGGCCGCCCTTGCCGGTCTCCACCACATAATCGGCCATGTCGCCCACGGCCACGCACCAGTCCATGAAGTCGTCGGCGCAGCCCTCCTCATAGGTCTGGCGGGACCGGCGGCAGGAGCAGGGGCTGGCGGCATACTTGCCCTCGTACTTGTCCAGCCAGTGGGAGATATGCTCCAGGGAAACGGACTTATCCTCCATCTCGATGGCCTTCTCCACCGGGATCACGTGCATACCGATGCCCGCGCCGCCGGGGGGCACCATGGGGGTGACTTTTGTCAGGGGCAGAAAGCTCATCCGCTCGAAGAAGCGGCCCATCTCCGGGTGCTGGCCGATCACTTCCTCGTTCATGTTGGTGAACTCCGCGCTGCCGGGCACGTACATGGGCAGGACCCAGCGTTTTTCATGGTCCGGGTTCTTGCCGTCCAGGTTTTCCCAGTTGTACTCCAACAGACCCGTCCAGCTCATGTGCTCCAGCATCTTCTCCAGCTTTTCGGTCTCCATGCCGGAAAGCTCCTGGATCTGCTTGAAGGTCTTGGGCTTGCGGACCCCCAGCTTCATAGCCAGCTCCGCCTCCTCGTCGCTGACGATGGCGGACAGGGCCCAGTACTCCGGGTCGTCCTTGGTGATCTTTTTCAGCCCCAGCTTCTGGGGGATGCGGTCGGTGATCAGCTTGCCCAGCTTGGCGATGGGCTCCCGCATGGGCTCCTCCCGGACGATCTTGTCGGGATTGGGATCATGGATCGATGCCATTGTCTCTCTCCTTCCACTGATTATTATAGGCCATATGCCCCCCGCCGAAAAGCGTGGAGCATATGGTATGCGTTTGCTTTCTCTCCGCCGGCCTTACACTCACTCGGCCCGCGCCATGGCCTCCTCGAAGTCCTTGGTGCCCTTGAAGACCTCGTGCTTGTAGGGGTTGATGTGCTGGGCCTTGGCCCGCTTGACGATCAGGGCCAGCGCCGCGCAGTTGATGAGGATGCTGAGCACCGCCACCACGCCCTGGGCGCGGGGGTCGGCCGCCGTGGGATGGATGGCCGCGTCCATGAAGCCGTCCGCGTACAGGCTGGGGATCACGGAGAAACGGCTGTAGTCCTGGAACATGGGGAACACCTGGGCGAACATGCACCAGGTAGCCAGGGTGTTGGCCCGGTTCTGGATCCAGCCGCCCTTGTTCCAGAAGATGGCCGCCACGGTGGGGGCCAGCAGCAG
>CANQNS010000042.1 GCA_947625285.1 uncultured Oscillospiraceae bacterium | reverse complement strand
TCTCTTGTTTTCGGTTGCTTGCTTCCTTACCGTACATGAGCATTCTCCCTGGGCATGAAGCAGCGGCTGGGCATCGCCGTGGCCCTGGCCGGGGACCCGGACTTTCTGGTGCTGGACGAGCCGGTGAACGGGCTGGACCCCCAGGGCATCATCGAGATACGGGAGCTCATATTGCGCTTAAACCGGGAGAGGCAGATCACCGTGCTCATCTCCAGCCACATCCTGGACGAGCTTTCCCGCCTCGCCACCCACTACGGGTTCATCGACGGCGGGCGGATGGTGAAGGAGCTGTCCGCCCCGGAGCTGGAGGCCGCCTGCCGCAAGTGCGTGCGGCTCACCGTCACGGACGCGGCGGCCCTGGCAAGGGTCCTGGACGCCATGGGGGCGGAGTATAGGATCCTGGACGACGCCACGGCGGACGTATACCAGAAGCTGAACGTGTCCCAGCTGACCCTGGCCCTGGCGGCTCAGGACTGCGAGCTTCTGGATATGCGGGAGCGGGACGAGAGTTTGGAGAGCTATTTCGTCTCCCTGGTGGGAGGTGGCAGAAATGGCTGATCTTCTCCGTGCGGGCTTTTCCCGGCTGTGGAGAGCCCCCGTCTTTTGGCTGGGCGTGGCGGCTGCGGCAATCTGGGGCTGCCTGGTCTGCCAAAGTGCCTATGAGGGCTCCCAGGAAGGCATCGTCTACTTCCTGTACGACCTGTGCCGCTACCACTGCATCTTCACCGTGTTTTTGCCGGCGGTGTTCTGCGCCCTCTTCCTGGGCACGGAATACGAGCAGGGCGCCATCCGCAACAAGCTCATCGCCGGCAAGACCCGCCCGGCGGTGTATCTATCCAGCCTCGTTTTGAGCCTGGCCGCCTGCCTTTTGATGATCGGGGCCTATTTTCTGCCGGTGGCCCTTATCGGCCCCTTCGTCACCGAAAGGCTGGGGTCCACGGCCGGCGCGCTGGCCCTGACCGTGGGCGGGGAACTGCTCATGGCGGCGGCGTTGTGCGCCCTCTGCACCCTGGGCAGTATGCTCATCTCCCGGAAGGCCGTTCTGGCGGTGGTGCTCCTGCTGGCCACACTGGGGTGTCTGGCGGTCAGCGGCAATGTGGAGTCCCGGCTGGCGGAGCAGGAGTATTTCCAGGGCATCATGATGGACGAGGAAGGCCAACTGGTGGACGCGGGGGACATGGAAAACCCGGACTATCTCCGGGGGCGCGAGCGGGAGATATACCAGTTCGTGGCGGACTTTCTGCCCACGGGCCAGGCCCTGGCCTATAACTTCGACATGATCGTCCACCCCTGGCGGATGTGCCTTTGCTCGCTGCTCATTTTGGCCGCGTCCACCGGCGGGGGCTTGATCGCCTTCCGCCGGAAGGACCTGAAATAAGGGGGGCGGCGGTATGGCAAGTCTTATCCGCTCCCACCTGGCGCGGCTTTGGAAAACGCCGGTGTTTCTTCTGGCACTTCTTGTTATGCTCCCCTACGGCCTGGGCTTGTGCAACAGCGCTACGGGTGACTTTCAGTCCGGCACCACGGCCGCCGGACTGTGGGGACAGCCCCTGTGCGGCTTCAGTCTGCTGGCGGGCTTTGTGCTGGCGGCGGTGTTCAGCCTCTTTTTCGGGGCGGAATACGCCGACGGGACCATCCGCAGCAAGCTCATCGCGGGCCACGGGCGCGTGAGCATCTACCTGGCGGCCCTGACGGTGAGCTTTCTCGCGGCGCTGGCGCTGTACGGGGTCTATCTGCTGGCCTGGGCGCCCCGGCTGGGCTGGATGCTGCAAAATTTCCCCGCCCCGGAGCCGGGGAAGCTGGTGATGTGCCTGGCGGGTACGGTGCTCCTCCTGGCGGGACAGTGCTCGCTGTGCGTGATGCTTTGCATGCTGGTGCAGCGCAGGTCCATCCTGGCGGTGGTCCTGCTCCTGTTGATGGTCTTTTTGCTCTTCGCCGCCATCCAGGTCCAGGACGCTTACGAGACCGCCACCAGCGGGGGCACGCAGTTGATGATCGACGAGGCCGGCCAGCGGCAGTGGGTGTTCCATGAGCCGGGTCAGGCCGATCCGGCGATGACGTTCCTGTACGACTTTCTCCCCGGCTGCCAGACGTGGCGGTACATGGAGCTGGACGCCACGCCCCGGATGCTGGCCTGTTCCGCCGGACTGGCCGCCCTCACCACGGCGATGGGGCTTATTTTGTTCAAGCGAAAAGATATCCGGTAAAGGCGGTGCTTCATGGCGTATCTGCCCTATGTGTGCGCCATACTGGCCGCGCTGGTCCTGGCGTTGGGGCTTCATGTGCTCTCCATGCGCCGGGCAGCCCGGCAGATCCTCCGGGAGCTTTCCGAAAAGCTCTCGGAGGATACCAATACCCTTTTGTCCCTGTCCTGTCCCGACCGGGAGATGCGCCGGCTGGCGGCGGGCCTGAACCGGGAGCTTCGCACCCTCCGGGCCCAGCGGCTCCGGTACCGGCAGGGGGACCGGGAGCTGAAAGACGCCGTCACCAATGTCTCCCACGACCTGCGTACGCCCCTGACCGCCATATGCGGGTATCTGGATATGCTGGAAAATGAGCCCATGAGCGGCGACGCCCGCCGGTACGTGTCGCGCATCACCGAGCGGGCCGGGGCCATGAAAGCCTTGACGGAGGAGCTTTTCCGCTACTCGGTGGCCCTGTCCGCCGGGTCGGAACTGGCCCCGGAGCCGGTGGATCTGAACGCCGCCCTGGAACAGAGCGCGGCGGCCTTTTACGCCGCCCTCACCGCCCGGGGCATCCAGCCGGACATCCATATGCCGGAGGAGCACGTGATCCGCTCCCTGGACCGGGCGGCCCTGAGCCGGGTGCTGTCCAACCTCTTTTCCAACGCCCTGAAATACAGCGACGGGGACCTGTCCGTCACCCTGACGGCGGCGGGCCGTATCAGCTTTTCCAACGCCGCCAAAGACCTGGACCCGGTCCAGGTGGGCCGGCTCTTCGACCGCTTCTTCTCCCTGGACGCGGCCCGCGGCTCCACCGGCCTGGGCCTTGCCATCGCCAGGACCCTGGCCGAGCGCATGGGCGGCTCCGTGGCCGCCGACTATCAAGACGGCCGCCTCACCGTCACAGTCTGCTTCCCCTGACCGTACCCGGCGTCCCGCCGCCCCAAAAGGGCGGCATATTTTTTTGCGGAGGGGCTTGACAAAACTGTTATAACTGTATATACTGCATATGAACAGTAGAAACGGAGAGAAGTCATGACTGTCTTCATCGACAACAAGAGCGGCGCGCCCATATACGAGCAGATATACGCCCAGTTGAAGGCCCAGATCATCAGCGGGGCCTTGGAGGAGGACCAGCCTCTGCCCTCCATCCGGGATCTGGCAAAGGACCTGCGCATCAGCGTGATCACCACCAAGCGGGCCTATGACGAGCTGGCGGCGGAGGGCTTCATCTACACCGTGGCGGGCAAGGGCAGCTTCGTCGCGCCCCGGAACGTGGAGCTGCTGCGGGAGGAGAATCTGCGGCAGATCGAATCCCATTTGGCGGAGGTGTCCCGGCTGGCCGCCGCCTGCGGGCTGAACAAGGGGGACATACTGGATATGCTGGACATCATGGAGGGGAACGAGACATGAACGCCATCGAGACGCATGGACTGACGAAAACATATGGTGACTTCACCTTGGGGCCCCTGGACCTGACCCTGCCAAGCGGGTGCATCATGGGCCTGGTGGGGGAAAACGGCGCGGGCAAGAGCACCACCATCCGGCTGCTGCTGGGCATGACGGCCCCGGACGGGGGCTCCGCCTCGGCGCTGGGCGCGCCGGCGGGCCCGGATATGCGGGCGGTGAAGCAGCGCATCGGCGTGGTGCTGGACGACGTGGGCTTTCCCGCCGGCCTCACCGCCAGGCAGATCGCCAGGGTGCTGGCGGCGGCCTATGAAAACTGGGACCAGGCCCTTTTTGAGCGGTATCTGCGGGATCTGGATATCCCGGCCGACAAGAAATTTTCCGCCCTGAGCCGGGGCAATCGGATGAAGCTGGGCATCGCCGGGGCGTTGAGCCACGACGCCAAACTGCTGGTCCTGGACGAGCCCACCGGCGGCCTGGACCCGGTGGTCCGGGACGAGGTGGTGGACATCCTTTCGGAGTTCACCCGCTCGCCGGAGCGGTCGGTCCTCATCAGCTCCCACATCGTAAGCGACCTGGAAAAGCTGTGCGACTATATCGCGTTTTTGCACAAGGGCAAGCTGCTGCTGTGCGAGGAAAAGGACCGGCTTTTGGAGCAGTACGGCGTCATTCAGTGCGATCGGGCGTTTTTGGATGGCCTGCCCGCCGGGGCGGTGCTGGGAAAGCGGCTGACCCCCTACAGCGCGGAGGCGTTGATCCGCCGGGACGCGGCCCCGGTCGGCACGGAGGTCCGGCCCGTGACGATCGAGGAGCTTTTCGTACTGCTGGTAAAGGAGGATATGCGATGAAAGCCCTGTTTCTGGCCGATCTCTATCAAATGAAGATGCACTTCAAATACTACGGGTTCTTCGTCCTCCTCTCCGCGGTCATCGCCGTGGGGGGCGGCATCGGCGGAGTCGGCGGCATGGGTATGTTCTTTCCCATCTACGCCGTCCTCATGTGCTCCGTGCTGGGCACGAGCCTGATGCAGCTGGATGAGCAGAGCCGCTGGAACATCTACGTCCAGGCCCTGCCCTGCTCCCGACGGGACCAGGTGAGCAGTAAGTACGCCGTCACCCTGGCCTGCACCGGCGCTGTATGGGTCCTGTTTTTGCTCATCTACACGGCCCTGGCCCTGGCGGGCTATATGGACTGGAGCCTGGTCCTGGCCCTGGGGGAGCTGCTGCTGCTCATCGGGCTGCTGGCCCCGTCCATCAGCCTGCCGCCGATGTTCCGCTGGGGCAGCGCCAAAGGCCGGGTCATCTACGTCGTTCTGGTCGTCGTACTTGCCAGCGGCATGGGAGCGACATTCAGCGCCCCGGACATGGCCGGCGGCGCGGTGGAGCTGCCCGGCCCGGTGGCGGCGGCGCTGACGGTCCTTGTGCCTGTGGCCCTGTTCGCGGGAAGCTGGGCCCTCTCCGTGCGCTGGTACGAAAAGCGGGAGCTGTGAGCCCCCGCCCCATGACAAAAAAGAACGCGGGTCCAGGGGATTGGCCGTAAGACAGTACAGTATCGGATTTTGGAATGGCGTGGCGTTTTGTCACGCCATTTCCTCTTGTATCAGTTCATCTATGGGGATAACGCCCACAAAGTCATAAGAGATATTGATCTTCCGGCGGCGCTTGCCGTCGCTTGCGTCCTGATCCTCTATGTAGATGGCCTTGACCAGTACATGCAGCGCATACGGCGTCAGTTCTTCCAGCCCGAAATACTTATGTGCCAGCGAAACAAAACGCTCCACGTCGTTCGCGTGCAGTTCCTGCTGGGCTATCTCCTGCTGTAATGCATCGGCTTCTTGTTTAAGCTGCGCCTGCTCGTCCTCATAGGACTTGCTCATAGCGGAAAAACGCTTGTCGGAGATCGTGCCGTTCACCCGGTCCTCATACAGCCGCATGAAGATTCTATCCAACTCGTTCAGCCGCTTCTCCGCCTTGGTCAGCTTCTTCTTGCTCACCCGGATCGCCTCGTCGGACGCCAGCTTCAGCCGCTTCTCCATGACCGCCCGGAAATGCGCCTCATGCTTCACCACATAGGAAATGACCATCTGCATGTGCCATAAGACCATTTCCTCCAGCACCACCGCCCGGATATAATGGCTCTCACATTCTTCCTTGTGGATGCGATGGGTGGAACAGGTAAAGAAGTCCTGCCGTTTCTCAAACTTGACGCTGGTGCAGTAGTACATCTTCGCACCGCAGTCAGCACAGAAAACGAGGCCGGAGAACATACTGCTCTTGCCTGTTTTCGTCCGGCTGTGGCGCTGCTGGCGTATCTGCTGGACCTTCTCAAACACTTCCTCTGTGATGATGGCCGGCTGGGTGTTGTAGAACAGAAGCTGATCCTCTTTGTCGTTCCTGCGGGTTTTCTTATCCCAAATGGACACAGTGTAGGTCTTGAAGTT
>CANQNS010000041.1 GCA_947625285.1 uncultured Oscillospiraceae bacterium | reverse complement strand
CATGCCAAAGTCAGGGGGGTAAGGGTAGTATATGGCGCACCCCGAAAACCGGGGTCCATTGCGTAACATACTTCAAATTATTTAATTACTTGCCTTGGTGCTTGTAATGCCATGAGTTCATGGGGTCCTATGTCACGCTTTAGGGCTTCTGAAACCCTTGCGGCGAAGCAGGTTCAGATCGTCAAAGTCACAGGGGTAAGGGTAACATACGGCCCCCTCAAAATCCGCGTTTCATTGCGTGACATGCTTCAAAATTTTTAAGCGATTCAAAACAGGCAACGGCTGGTGCATTTCGCACCAGCCGCTGTCTGTTGTTCAATTCCAATTCCGTAAGGCAGTTGCCAGATGTTCATTTTTTCGGGGTCATACTGTCTTACGAGCACCGGCCTCCACCCGCGTTCTTTTTTGTTGCTGTCCGTCATTTTACTCCGTCTCCAGAGCCGCAGCCATCAGCTTTTGGTTGATACGGGACGTGACCTCCGTATAGTAAAGCAGCTCTTCGTTGGACATCTCCTGCTCGCCCAGCCCCTCCATGGCCTTCATCGTTTCCGCATACTGGCTCATATAGGAGGCATATTTCGTCAGCATATCCAGCGGACTTCCGTTCTGCTGATAGGACTGCATGAACTCTATATACTCGTCGAAAAACGCCTCGTAGCTGTCCATGGCCTGTTTGAATTCCGGGTCAATACCAGAGGACGCTTCCGGGCCCGCCTCCGGCTGCTCCGTAGCGGCAGGCGCCTCCGTTTCCACCGACACCTCTTCTGCCGGCTTTGGCGTCTGCGTTATCTGCTCCAGCCGGATGCTCACGGTGTCATTCCCCTCGTACTTTAGGGAAAGACGGTGCCCGGCACCATCTTCGGCATGATAGTAGTCTTCGCCCTTGTCATAGTCCACAGCGAAGCCGCTGTCGGCGCAGGCTGTCACATAGGCGTCGTAGCTCTCTCTCGGCATCTGCCCCACATACAGGAAAAATCCGTCCGACCGTTCCCAGGAAACGTTGCCCACGGTTGAGGGAGGCGCCGGGATCAGTGCGCCCAGCTCACCGGCAGGCCACTGGAACGGGCCCATTTCCATAGGCGCCGTCAGCCGGATGTTCATTTTTTTACTGCTTTCAAAAAGGATAAGCCGCAAGGCATACCCTGCCGTATCATACGCGCTGTATGCGCTTCCGTCTTCCACATCGTCAATAGAGAATCCCTTTTCCCGGCAGGCGTCTACATAGCTGTTATACTGCTCCTGCGATGTTTTGAACACTTCCACATCCAGATCCGTTTCCGTGTTGGTATGTACTTCGCCCCGGACGGAGGCCAGTTCCGGCAGCCTCTCGCCCAGTCTGATGTCCGTCCACCGGATCGGGTCCCCCTGCTCCGCCAGATAATGCCGCACCTGTCCGACGGCGGTCAGGACGGCAATCACCACCAGCAGGATGAACCACCATCTTGCAAACAGCGGCTTTTTTGCCTTTGCACCGCACGCCGCGCATACCTTCACCCCTGCGGGTAATGGAGTCCCACAGTTTCTGCAAAATTTCTGCTTGCTGCTCATATCCGCTCGCTCTCCTTTGTTCCAGTTTTGCCACAGCTCCTAATGATTAACCGATATTGGTTAATATGATTATATACCAAATTCGGTTAATATGCAAGAGGAAAAGGGGCTTGCATAGAATGATCTCGTATGATCGGTTATGGAGAACGATGAGGGAACGGGGCGTCTCTCAATACGCTTTGATAAAGTATTATGGCGTTAGTCCGGCGCAGATCACACGCTTGAAGCGAAACGAGAGCGTCAGCACCCACACTATCGAGATGTTCTGTCATATCCTAGACTGTTCGGTAGAGGACATCATGGAATATATTCCAGGCGAGAAACGATAAGACCCACACAGAACGATCTGTGCGGGTCTTTTTCATTCAGGCTGATCTCACCCGTCGCCCCGGTCGATGGGCAGATGGCCCGCTGACGGTCCTTGTACCTGTGGCCCTGTTCGCGGGAAGCTGGGCATTGTCTGTCCGCTGGTACGAAAAGCGGGAGCTGTGAGCCCCCCACGATTGCCAGCTCTAGACGCATTCCGTGGCCGAAAGGCTCAGAGAGCCTTGACAATTAGGATATACCCGGTGTAAAATGCCGCCAGAGGAGAATGATATGAAGCTTCTATCGTAGACAACAAAATGACCCACGGATAATAGGCAAGCTGCGGCTTGTCTGTTTTCCGTGGGATCTTTGCGCCCATTTGGGCCGAACATTTTGTTGACTGCGAGGAACAACATATCATGAAAAAACGGAATATTCGTATCATGTACGCCATCGCCTTTTTGCAGGGCATGGTGTTTTACGCCCCGGTGGCCTCTCTGTACCGGCAGGCCCGGGGCATGAGCCTGGGGCAGATCGCCCTTATCGAGAGCGTTTCCTTTATCATCTCCCTTGCCATGGAGCTGCCCTGGGGCGTGGCGGCCGACCGGATCGGCTACAAAAGGACCATGGCCGCCGGGTGCGGCATATTCGCCCTGTCCAAGCTGGTATTCTGGCGGGCCGACGGCTTTATGGACTTCCTCTTGGAGCGGTTTCTGCTCAGCGCAGCCGTCGCCGCCCTGTCCGGGGTGGACGAGAGCATCCTGTATCTGAGCTGCGGCGACGAGGACAGCCAAAAGGTCTTTGGCCGGTGGAACGCCTTCTCCACGGCGGGCGTGCTGGCCGCCTCCGGGGCCTTCGCTCTGTTCATGGCGGAGGACTACGCCCTGTCCGCCTTTGCCACGCTGGCCGCCTACGCCCTGGCGGCCGCGCTGGCCCTGGGGCTGCAGGAGGTGCGGCCCCCGGAGAGGGAACGCCGGGAGCCGGCGCGGACCTTTTTCCGGCTGCTTAGAAGCACCTTGCGGGACCGGCGGTTTTTGCTTCTGATCATCTGCTGGTCGCTGTACGGCCAGGCGCTCAGCTCCGTCTGCACCTGGCTGAGCCAGAACCAGTATCTGCGCTGCGGCATGTCCAGCGCCGCCATGGGCTGGGTCTTTCTGCTGGTGTCGGTCGCGGATATGACCGGCGCGTTCTCCCAAAAGGTGACGGACCGGATCGGCCGCGGCCTCTCGGCGGTGGGCGCGCTGGCGTTGGCGGGGCTGGCCTGTCTGGCCCTGACGCTGACCCGCTCGGCGGCACTCTCCGTGGTATGCATCCTGGGCCTGGAGGGGACCTACGCGCTCGTGGGCCCCCTGGCCGGGCAGGTCTGGAACCAGCAGGTGACGAGCGCCGACCGGGCCACCCAACTGAGCATTTACGCGGTGCTGGACGAGGCCGTGGCCGCCGGAGGGAGCCTGGTCGTCGGCCGGGTGGCGGACGTGTCCCTGGACGGGGCGTTCGGCCTGTGCGCGGCGGTGTGCCTGGTCTGCGCCATTGCCGTGGCAGTTTGGTGCAGAGGGTATTTTGAGCGAAAGTAATATGAAAAGGCCGTGCGGGATGTCCCGCACGGCCACAGTCTTATTTTGTTTACTCACTCGTCGCCCCGGTCGATGGGCAGACCGGCCTGCTGACGCTCCTTGATGGCGTCCTTGCGGCTCAGGTTCACCCGGCCCCGGTCGTCGATCTCGCTGACCTTGACCCAGGTCCAGTCGCCCACGTTCAGCACGTCCTCCACCTTCTCGGTGCGCTTGAACTCCAGGTCCTTGATGTGGACCATGCCGTCCTTGCCGGGCACCAGCTCGATGAACGCGCCGATGGGGATGATGCGCACGCACTTGCCGTAGTAGAGCTTGCCCACCTCGGGCACGAAGACGATGTTGTCGATGGTCCGCTTGGCGGCGCGGCAGGCCTCGATGTCCTCGGAGGCGATATAGATGGTGCCGTCGTCCTCGATGTCGATCTTGCAGCCGGTGTCGGCGGTGATCTTCTGGATCACCTTGCCGCCGGAGCCGATGACCTCCCGGATCTTGTCCGGGTCGATAGTCATCTTGATCATCTTGGGGGCGGTGGGGGCCAGCTCCTTGCGGGGCTCGGAAATGACCGGCAGCATGATCTCGTCCAGGATCTGCAGGCGGGCCTCATGGGTCATCTCGAAGGCCTTCTTCACGATCTCATGCTTCAGGCCGTCGTTTTTCAGGTCCATCTGGATGGCGGTGATGCCCTTCTTGGTGCCGGCCACCTTGAAGTCCATCTCCCCGTGGAAGTCCTCCACGCCCTGGATGTCGATGAAGGTGGTGAAGTCGTCGCCGTCCTGGATGAGGCCGCAGCTGATGCCGGCCACGGGGGCCTTGATGGGCACGCCGGCGGCCATCAGGGAAAGGGTGGTGCCGCAGATGGAGCCCTGGGAGGTGGAGCCGTTGGAGCTGAGGACCTCGCTGACTACGCGGATGGCGTAGGGGAACTCCTCCACGGAGGGGATAACGGCCTCCAGGGCCTTCTCCACCAGAGCCCCATGGCCCTGCTCCCGGCGGCTGACGGACCGGCTGGCACGGGCCTCGCCGGTGGAGTAGCTGGGCATATTGTAGTGGTGCATGAACCGCTTCTCCGTCTCCTCCCAGATGGTGTCCAGCTTCTGGGAAGCGGAGAGGGTGTTCAGGGTGGTGATAGACAGCACCTGGGTCTGGCCGCGGGTGAACAGCGCGGAGCCGTGGACGCCGGGGATCACGTCGATCTGGCTGTCCAGAGGACGGATCTCGTTCATGGCCCGGCCGTCCACGCGCTTGCCGGCCAGCAGCCACTTCTTGACGACCTTCTTCTGCAGCTTGTAGAGGATCTCGTCCATGTAGTTCATCATGTCGGGATGCTCTTCGCCGTACTTCTCCTGCATGGCGGTGACCCACTCGTTGACACGGGCCTCCCGGACGTTCTTGTCGTCGGTGTCCATGCAGTGCTCCATGCCCTCGAACTCGTTGGCAACAAGGGTCTCGAACAGCTCGTCGTCAAAGGCGGCGTGCTCGTACTCGAACTTGGGCTTGCCTACCTCAGCCACCATCTGGTCGATCAGGTCCAGCACGCCCTGGAGCTTGGCATGGGCCTGGACGATGCCCTCATACATCACGTCGTCGGGTATCTCCTTGGCCTCGGCCTCGATCATGACGATCTTCTTGTGGGTGGCGGCCACGGTGACGGTCATCTGGTTGACTTCCTTCTCGGCGTGGGTGGGGTTGAAGAGGTACTTCTCCCCGTCCCAGCCCAGCACGATGCCGGCGATGGGGCCGTTGAAGGGCACATCGGAGATGGACACGGCGGCGGCCGCGCCGATCATGGCGGTGATCTCCGGAGAGCAGTCCCGGTCCACGTTCATGACCTCGCAGGCGATGACTACGTCATTGCGCAGGTCGGAGGGGAACAGGGGCCGCATGGGCCGGTCGATGAGGCGGCTCGCCAGCACCGCGGGCAGAGAGGGACGGCCCTCCCGGCGCAGGAAGGAGCCGGGGATGCGGCCCACGGCGTAGAGCTTCTCGTTGAAGTCCACGGCGAGAGGGAAGTAGTCGATGCCGTCCTTGGGCCGGGCGGAGGCGGTGACGGTGCAAAGCACCGTGGTCTCGCCATACTGCACCAGCACGGAGGCGTTGCACAGCTCCGCCATCCGGCCCACCTCCATCTTCAGAGGCCGGCCGCAGAAGTCCATCTCCCAGCGGTGCAGAGCGTCGAATTGCTTGTGTTTGATGATCATTTGTTCGTTCCTTTCACATTCCAAATTCTATCCAGAAAACCCGCCTCGGCGGGTAACCTTTCAAAAAGAAGTGTGGGACAGTATGAACTTGTCCCACACTCAAAAACCTTCATACCCCTCAGTGCAAGTAAAAAACTTACTTACGGATGCCCAGCTTGGCGATGATGGCGCGGTAACGCTCAATGTCGTTCTTCGCCACATAGTCCAGCAGGCGGCGGCGTTTGCCGATCATCTTGAACAGGCCCATACGGCTGTGATTGTCCTTCTTGTGGACCTTTAGGTGCTCGGTGAGCTGGTTGATGCGCTCGGTGAGGATGGCGATCTGGACCTCCGGGGAGCCGGTATCGCCCTCATGGGTCTTGTTGGCTTCGATGATGCTGGTCTTCTGTTCCTTGGTTATCATGGTCTTTGCCCTTCCTTTCGGTCATACTAATCCCGGCGGCTGAGTAAGGGGCTGCGCCCCGAACCAAGTCCGCGGGTCCCAAGCTCTGGTACTATAACATACAATGGCCCGTTTGTCAAAAATTATTTGCGGAACTGGCTCTTCATGCGCTTTTCGTGGTCCAGGATGCGCTTGCGAAGCCGCAGATGGTCCGGGGTGACCTCCAAAAGCTCGTCGTCGGCCATGAACTCCAGGCACTGCTCCAGGCTCATCTGCCGGGGCGGTACCAGGCGCAAAGCCTCGTCGGAGCCGGAGGCCCGGGTGTTCGTCAAATGCTTGGACCGGCACACGTTCACCACCACGTCCTCCTTTTTCGGGCACTCTCCCACGATCATGCCGGCGTACACCGCCGTGCCCGGCGTGATGAACAGCGCGCCCCGGTCCTGGGCGTTCCACAGGCCGTAGGCCACCGCCTCGCCGGTCTCAAA
>CANQNS010000040.1 GCA_947625285.1 uncultured Oscillospiraceae bacterium | reverse complement strand
CGGGGGTCGTCCTCGGGGATGCCGGCCTCCACCTTGCCCACCAGGTCCGCGCCCACGTCGGCGGCCTTGGTGTAGATGCCGCCGCCCACACGGGCGAACAGGGCCACGAAGGAAGCGCCCATGCCGTTCATGACCATGATGTTGGCGATCTCATGGGGCTCGGACATATGCAGGCCGTACTTCAGCACGAAGAACCAGATGGTGATGTCCAGCAGGCCCAGGCCCACCACCACGAAGCCCATGACGGAGCCGGCGGAGAAGGCGATGTTCAGGCCCTTGTTCAGGCTCTCGCTGGCGGCGTTGGCGGTGCGGGCGTTGGCGTTGGTGGCGATCTTCATGCCGATGAAGCCCGCCAGCACGGACCAGATGCCGCCGGTCAGGTACGCGATGGGCGTCACCTTGGGGATCATCTGGCCGTTGGAGGCGAAAGCGATGACCACCAGGATCACGAACACCACGCAGAACACCTTAGCCACAGTGGTGTACTGGGCCTTCAGGTAGGCGTTGGCGCCCTCGCGGATGGCGGAGGCCAGCTTCACCATCTTCTCGTTCCCCTCGGAGGCCTTCATGACCTTGTTCCGCTGGAACCAAGCGAAGATGAGCGCGATGGCCGCGCCTGCGAAGCCGATCCAGAACAGATTTTCAAACATAAGTACGAATCACTCCTCGCTACAGATTTGTGTTTGAACGCTACCATTAATAATATACTGTTCCGAACATTTTTTCAAACAAAACTTTGCGTTTTTGCCCCGGCGGTGCCGATTTGTCGAAAAGGGATATTTTTCTTGGCATTTCCCGGGAAAATCTGGCGGATATGTCAAAGGCCGGCGGGACCGGCCCGCCCCAAAAGGACGCCTGAGCCGACGGGGAACGCCACGGGAGCGGTTTTTTCCCCGCCGGCGTTTCTTTTTATTGAAAAAACGACCCGGCTATATTATAATAAATTGATTTAGCGGGCCCAAAATATGGGAACAGTACATCAGGGGAGGGGCGAACATGGACCAGGCCGTGGCGAAGCTGCGACAGTGGGTGGAGGAGAGCCGGTACATCGTCTTTTTCGGCGGCGCGGGCGTGTCCACGGAGAGCGGCATACCGGATTTTCGCAGTGTGGACGGGCTCTATAACCAGAAGTGGGCCTATCCGCCGGAGACCATACTGTCCCACAGCTTTTTTGAGCGGGACCCGGAGGAGTTTTACCGCTTCTACCGGGAAAAGCTGGTGGTCCATGGGGCCAGGCCCAACCCGGCCCATCTGTGGCTTGCCCGGATGGAGCGGGAGGGGAAGCTGAAGGCGGTGCTGACCCAGAACATCGACGGGCTCCACCAGGCTGCCGGCAGCCGGGAGGTATTGGAGCTGCACGGCTCCACCCTGCGCTGCTACTGCGCCCGGTGCGGCAAGAGCTATCCCGCCGCCTTCATCAACGAGGGCACGGGGGTGCCCCGGTGCGGCTGCGGCGGCGTGGTCCGGCCGGACGTGGTGCTGTATGAGGAACCGCTGGACCAGGACATCCTCCAGCGGAGCGTCGAACACATCCGCCGGGCGGATATGCTCATCGTCGGCGGCACCAGCCTGAACGTGTACCCGGCCGCGGGGCTCATCAACTACTACCGGGGCCATAAGCTGACGCTGGTGAACCGAGGCGTCACCCCACGGGACAGCGAGGCGGATCTGATCGTCCGGGGCAACATCGGCCAGGTGTTCTCCCAGCTGTGACGGCGCGGTCGGAGGTGCTGGGCGTCCGCTTTGACGCCGTGACCTTGGAGCAGGCCGCGGACCGGGCCCTGGAGCTCATGGAGACCGGTGGGGGAGCCTGCTATATATGCACTCCCAACCCGGAGATCCTGTGGCGGTGCCGTCGGAATGACGCCCTGCGCGCCGCCGTGGCCGGGGCGGACCTGACCCTGGCGGACGGGATAGGCGTGGTATGGGCCAGCCGGGCGCTGGGCGCGCCGGTGCCGGAGCGGGTGACGGGCTTTGACTTCTTGCTGGAGCTGCTGGCCCGATTCCAGGGCCGGGCGTATCTGCTGGGCGGCAGGCCCGGCGTGGCGGAGGACGCGGCGGCGGCCATCCGGCGGCGGTTCCCGGCGGTCACGGTCTGCGGGTGCCATGACGGGTATTTTGACGAGAGCGAGAACGACGCCGTGCTGGAGCGGATACGCGCTGCGTCGCCGGAGCTTGTGCTGGTGTGCCTGGGCTCGCCGCAGCAGGAGATCTGGATGGCGGCCAACCGGGACCGGCTGGAGGGCGTGGGCCTGATGGCGGGCCTGGGCGGGTGTCTGGACGTGCTGGCCGGCCGGACGAAGCGGGCCCCGGAGGGGTGGATACGCCTGCGTCTGGAGTGGCTTTACCGGCTTTTGCGGGAGCCATGGCGTTTTCGCCGCCAGCTTTGCCTGCCGGCCTTCGTGCTGGCGGTGCTGGCGGAAAAAATAAAAAAACGGGGCTCAAAGGAGCCCCAAGTGTGATCGGATGTTCTCTTTTTTCAGTCGGTCAGTCGGCTCAGTTGCCGCAGCCACAGCCGCAGCCGCAGCCGTTGTTGTTGTCGTTGCAGCCGCAGCCGCAGCCGTAGCCGCCGGCGACGGAGAACAGGAGGATCAGGATGATGATGAGCCAGAGCCAGCTATAGGAATTGTTGTAAAACATTTTTAAGTCCCTTTCCCCGCGCTGGAAACTGCGCGGCCGCCGCAGCGCGGAAGCGGTGGCGCGTTTTCATCCAGGTCATACTATGACGCCGGACCTTTCGGCGTGACGATAGATATTGCGTGAGCAATTGCCAGAAGTTAGAAAGAAAAACAGCGAAGCCCGGTCAGGGCGAGCCGCGCGGCATTCCCGCGCGTGAAGTCAAAAACCGCTGTGCGACAGGTTTGTGACTTCCTGCCGGCGGGATTCACTTCCGCCGAGCAGTTTCAATAAGGAGCTTATCCATGGCGAGAAAGAACAGAAAAAACGATCAGGAGGATATGGGCCAGATGTCCTTTGACGACCTGGCGCCCGAGGACGAGGTCGTGCCCGAGGACGAGGCCGCGCCCGAGGACGAGGTCGTGTCCGAGGACGAGGCCATGCCCGAGGACGAGGCGGCCGCGAAGGCGTACTACGCCCCCGACGCGGAGCCTGCCGGGGAAGATATGGCCGGGTCCGAGCCGGAGGACGAGCCCGCGCCGGCGGGGCCGGCGCCCGCCGGGAAAGGGGGCCTTCTTTCCAGGATGAAGGGCCTGGCCCCCGCCAAAAAGGCGGAGAAGCCGGGCCGCAGGAAGAAAAAGAAGGGTGCGGAGCCGGACCTGCCGGAGATGCATGTGCGGGCCACGCCCGCCATCGGCCGGGACCTGAAGGGCGGCCAGATGCTGGTCTACGACTCCGAGCTGGACGAGGTGGACTACACGGACCCGGAGGATCTGCCGGAGGCCCGCGACTATCTGCCCATCCGCTTCCGCCGCTACGGCCGCATCGGCATCGGCGGCGGGGTGCTGTACGCGCTGTTCGTGATCAGCGTGAGCATCATCCTGGCCTGCTTCGCCTGGATGTGCGCGGTGGACGTGCTGGCTCTGAACAAGGAGGAGGCCAGCGCCATCGTCACCATCCTGCCCTATGAGCCGGAGGGCGATATGCCCACCACCGTCACCCGGGAGGACGAGAACGGCGACCCGGTGGAGGTGCCCATCAAGGTGGACATCGACCAGGTGGCCGACGCGCTGAAAAACGGCGGCATCATCGAGTATAAGTGGCTTTTCAAGGTCTTTGCGGCTGTCTCCCACGCCAACATCAAGATCGACCCGGGCACCTATGATCTGAAGACCACCCAGGATTACCGCTCCCTGGTAACTAAAATGCAGTTCGGCTCCGACAGCCAGGAGGTCACCCGGGTGACCTTCCCGGAGGGCTTCTCCATGGAGCAGATCTTCACCCTTCTGGAGCAGGAATTCGTCTGCAAGAAAGACGAGCTGTACGACGCGGCGGCCAACTTCGACTTCCCCTATGACTTCTTGGCGGAGGTCCCTCTGGGCGACGCCGGCCGGCTGGAGGGGTTCCTGTTCCCGGACACCTATGAGTTCTACCAGGGCGAGGACCCGGACGTGTGCATCTCGCGGTTTTTGGATAACTTCCAGAGCAAGCTGACGGACGACATCAAAAATAACTTCGCCGCCCACGGCCTGTCCATCCGGCAGGGCATCACCATGGCGTCCCTGATCGAAAAGGAGGCCGGCGGCGCGGAGAACGAGCGGGAGCAGATGGCGTCGGTCATCTATAACCGCCTGGCCGCCGGTATGGCCCTGGGGCTGGACAGCACCATCAACTATATCAAGGGTACCAGCACCTTCGATCTGACGGAGGAGGATCTGGCTATCGACGACCCCTATAACACCTATCTATATCAGGGGCTGCCCCCCGGACCCATCTGCAGTCCGGGCCTGGCCTCCATCCAGGCGGTGGCGAACCCCGCCCAGACGGGTTACTACTACTGGTACTCCACCGACGGCGTGTCCTCGTTCTTCGCCACGCTGGAGGAGCAGCAGGCCTTCGCCCGGGCCAATCCCTACTAAGCGCGTCAATTCAGCATAAAGAGGTAGCAAAATGAAAAAGAAGTACGGTGTGAACGAACTGCGGGAGATGTTCCTGGCCTTTTTCGAGACCAAGGGCCACCTCCGCCTGCCCAGCTTTTCCCTGATCCCCCAGAACGATGCGAGCCTTCTGCTCATCAACTCCGGCATGGCCCCCATGAAGCCTTATTTCACCGGGGAGCAGGAGCCGCCCCGCCACCGGGTCTGCACCTGTCAGAAGTGCATCCGCACCGGCGATATCGAGAACATCGGCAAGACCGCCCGCCACGGCACCTATTTCGAGATGCTGGGCAACTTCTCCTTTGGGGACTATTTCAAAAAGAAGGCCATCCCATGGGCCTGGGAATTTCTGACCAGCCCCGACTGGGTGGGCCTGGACCCGGACCGGCTGTACCCCTCCGTGTTCGCCGGCAACGAGACCACCCTCGCCGACGACGAGGCATTCCGCATCTGGAACGAGGTCATCGGCATCCCCGCCGACCGCATCTATAAATTCGGCAAGGAGGACAACTTCTGGGAGCACGGCTCCGGCCCCTGCGGCCCCTGCTCCGAGATCTACTATGACCGGGGCCCCAAGTACGGCTGCGGCAAGCCCACCTGCACCGTGGGCTGCGACTGCGACCGGTACATGGAGGTCTGGAACGTGGTCTTCTCCCAGTTCGACAACGACGGCAACGACAACTATACCGAGCTGAAGCAGAAGAACATCGACACCGGCATGGGCCTGGAGCGGCTGGCGGTGGTGTGCCAGGACGTGGACAGCCTTTTCGACGTGGACACGGTCATGAACATCACCAACGAGGTGTCCCGCCTCACCGGGGCCACCTATGGCCGCAGCCACAAGATGGACGTGTCCCTGCGGGTCATCACCGACCACATCCGGGCCTCCGTCATGATGATCTGCGACGGGGTCCTGCCCTCCAACGAGGGCCGGGGCTATGTGCTGCGCCGGCTGCTGCGCCGGGCCGCCCGCCACGGAAAGCTGCTGGGGGTCAACGAGCCGTTCCTCTATAAGATCGTGGATATGGTGGTCCATGAGAACGAGGGCCATTACCCCGACCTGCGGGAGCGGCAGGATTACATCACCAAGGTCATCCGGGTGGAGGAGGAGAACTTCGCCCGGACCATTGACGGCGGTATGCGTATCTTCGGGGAGATGCTGTCCGGCCACAAGGACCGGGGCGAGACCACCTTCTCCGGCGCGGACGCCTTCAAGCTCTATGACACATACGGCTTCCCTCTGGACCTGACCGCCGACATGGCGGAGGAGGAGGGCATGAGCGTGGACGAGGAGGGCTTCCAGGCCCTCATGGATGAACAGCGCCAGCGGGCCCGGAAGGCCCGGGAGGCCCTGGGCGACCTGGGCTGGGCCGGCGTGGAGTTCGGCAAGGACGTGCCCGAGACCGAGTTCGTGGGCTACGACCACACCGCCATCGACGGCGCGAAGGTAGCGGCCCTGGTGGTGGAGAACGAGCAGGCGGAGGAGCTCATGACCGGCGTGGAGGGCATCGTGGTGCTGGATAAGACGCCCTTCTATGCCGAGATGGGCGGCCAGGTGGCCGACCACGGCGTGCTCACCGACGGGGATATGACATTCACCGTCACCGACGTGCAGAAGAACAAGGGCGGCAAGTATATGCATTACGGCAAGGTGACCGCCGGCACGGTGAAGCTGGGCGGCACGGTGAGCGCGTCCATCGACGTGGAACGCCGCCGGGCCGTCATGCGGGCCCATTCCGCCACCCACCTGCTGGACAAGGCCCTGCGGACCGTGCTGGGCGAGCACGTCCACCAGGCCGGGTCCCTAGTGGAGCCGGACCGGCTGCGCTTCGACTTCACCCACTTCTCCGCCATGACCGCCCAGGAGCTTTCCCGGGTGGAGGAGATGGTCAACGACGCCGTGCTGGAGGGATATGACATCCACACGGACGTGCTGCCCATCGAGGAGGCCAAAAAGCGCGGGGCCATCGCCCTGTTCAGCGAGAAGTACGGCGACACGGTCCGGGTGGTGGACATGGGCGGCGGCTACAGCGTGGAGTTCTGCGGCGGCACCCATCTGGACAACACCGCCAAGGTGGGCGTGTTCCGCATCACCAGCGAGTTCTCCGTGGCCAGCGGCGTGCGGCGCATCGAGGCCGTCACCGGCAAGGCGTCCCTGGAGGGGATGCGCCGGGTTCAGGAGCGGCTCAATCAGGCGGCGGCGCTGCTGAAAGTCCGGCCCGGCGAGCTGGAGGCCCGGGCGGAGAGCATCATGGGCGAGCTGCGCCAGCTGCACCAGACCGTGGAAAAGCTGAAGGCCCGGGAGACTGCGGGCGAGGCCGACCGGCTCCTGTTCGGCACCCGGGAGATGGGCGCTCTGCGGGTGCTCACCGCCTCGGTGCCCGACGCGGACGCGGCCCGTCTGCGCCAGATGGGCGACATCCTCCGGGACA
>CANQNS010000039.1 GCA_947625285.1 uncultured Oscillospiraceae bacterium | reverse complement strand
GTGCTGGTGGACAAGTACATCCAGGGCAAGGAGCTGGAGGTGGACGCCATCTGCGACGGCCGGGACGTGTTCGTGCCGGGCATCATGGAGCTGGTGGAGCGCACCGGCATCCACTCCGGCGACTCCATCAGCGTCTATCCCACCTTCAGCGTCTCCGACAAAGTGAAAGGCGTCATATTGCAGTACGCGAAAAAGCTGGGGCTGGGCATCGGCATCGTGGGCCTTTACAACATCCAGTTCATCGTGGACCGAAACGAGAACGTGTACGTCATCGAGGTGAACCCCCGGTCCAGCCGGACGGTGCCGTTTTTGTCCAAGGCCACGGGCTGGTCCCTGGCGGACATCGCCACGGAGGTGATCCTGGGCAAGAGCCTGAAGGAGCAGGGGATATTCGACCTCTACCCGGCGGAAAAGAGGCGGTACTACGTAAAAGTGCCCGTGTTCTCCTTCAACAAGCTCAAGGGCATGGACGCCTATCTGTCCCCGGAGATGAAGTCCACCGGCGAGGCCATCGGCTATGACGACAAGCTGAACCGGGCCTTGTACAAGGCCCTGCAGGCGTCCGGGACAAGGCTGCAGAACTACGGCACGGTGTTCGCCACCATCTGCCGGAAGGATCAGCCGGAGGCCCTGCCCCTGATCCGGCGGTTCTATAACCTGGGCTTCAACATCGAGGCCACCGAGGGCACCGCCAGATTCTTGAAGAAAAACGGCATCCGCACCCATGTGCTGAAAAAGATCAGCGACGGCAGCGAGGAGATACCCGACGCCATCCGCCAGGGCCACCTGGCCTACGTCATCAACACCCGTGACATCGGCTCGGACAAGGGCGTTTCCGACGGCGGCAGGATCCGCCGTCTGGCTACGGAGAACAACGTGACCATCTTCACCAGCCTGGACACGGTCCGGGTGCTGCTGGACGTGCTGGAGGAGACCACCCTGACTATCTCCACCATCGACGCGTGACGATGGAAAAGGGCGTATTCACCATAACGGAAAACGTCCCCGTCGCGGCGGGGGTATACCGCATGGTCCTGGCGGGGGACACGTCGGCCGTGACGGCCCCGGGCCAGTTCGTGGACATCCGGCTGCCGGACCTCTACCTGCGCCGGCCGATCTCCGTGTGCGATGCGGCCGATGGCAGGCTGACCCTGGTCTACAAGACCGTGGGCAGGGGCACGGAGCGGATGGCGGATATGGGACCGGGACGGGAGCTGGAGCTTCTGACTGGCCTTGGGAACGGCTTTTCCCTGGACGGCTGCAGCGGCCGGCCTCTGCTGGCCGGAGGCGGCGTAGGGGCGGCGCCGCTGTATCTGCTGGCGAAAAGGCTCGTCCAACGGGGCGTGCGTCCGCTGGCGGTCCTGGGCTTCAACGGGGCCTCGGACGTGTTCTACGCGGACGAGTTCGCCGCCCTGGGCGCGGATGTTACCATAGCAACGGCGGACGGGAGCCGGGGCGTGAAGGGTTTCGTCACCGACGCCATGGCGGGGCTGTCTTACAGCTATGTGTACGCCTGCGGGCCGGAGCCCATGCTGCGGGCGGTGTGGGAGAGCTCCGCGACGGACGGCCAGTTCTCCTTCGAGGCCCGGATGGGCTGCGGCTTCGGAGCCTGCATGGGCTGCACCCGCCAGACGGTGAACGGCCCCAGGCGGGTGTGCAAGGACGGGCCGGTGTTCCTAAAGGGGGAGATCGTATGGGACGGCTGAACGTAGACCTTTGCGGCGTCGGGCTGGATAATCCCGTCATCCCCGCCTCCGGGACCTTTGGCTACGGCCACGAATTCGCGGAGTATTACGACATCGACTGTCTGGGCGCCTTTTCCTTCAAGGGGACCACAAAGGAGCCCCGCTTCGGCAATCCCCAGCCCCGGATCGCGGAGTGCGCCGGGGGCATGCTGAACGCCGTGGGGCTGCAAAATCCCGGCGTGGACCGAGTGATAGCGGAGGAGCTTCCCCGGCTGGCGAAGGTCTTTCATAAGCCGGTGATGGCAAACGTCAGCGGCTTTTCCCCGGAGGAGTACGCATATGTCTGCGAGAGGCTGGACAAGCAGCCGCAGGTGGGCTGGCTGGAGGTCAATATAAGCTGTCCCAACGTCCACGGCGGCGGCATGAGCTTCGGCACGGACCCGGAGGCGGCGGCCCAGGTGGTCCGGGCGGTGAAGGCGGTGACCGCAAAGCCGGTGATCGTGAAGCTGACGCCAAACGTCACCGACGTCGTTTCCGTGGCCCTGGCCTGCGAGGCGGCGGGCGCGGACGGACTGAGCCTTATAAACACCCTCCAGGCCATGCGCATCGACCTGGGGACGAAAAAGCCGCTGCTTGCCAACGTCACCGGCGGCCTGTCCGGGCCGGCGGTGTTCCCGGTGGCGGTGCGGATGGTGTACCAGGTGCACGAGGCGGTCCATATCCCCCTGGTGGGCGTGGGAGGCGTGTCCTCGGCGGAGGATGTGATCGAGATGATGCTGGCGGGCGCCGCAGCCGTGGAGATCGGCGCGGCCAACCTGACGGACCCTTACGCCTGCCGGGATATCATTCGGGACCTGCCGGCGGTCATGGACAGATACGGTATTCAAAACTTGCGCGACATCATAGGAGGAGCCCATGGGTAAGGACGTGATCGTGGCCTGCGACTTTGCGGGCGCGGAGGCCGTTTACGGCTTTCTGGACCGGTTCGAGGGGCGGAAAAAGCCCTTTGTGAAGATCGGCATGGAGCTATTTTACGCCGAGGGGCCGGACATCGTCCGGCAGATCAAAAGACGGGGACACAGGATCTTTCTGGACCTGAAGCTCCACGACATCCCCAACACGGTGAAAAAGGCCATGGCGGCGCTGTCCGGGCTGGACGTGGACATCTGCAACCTCCACGCCGCCGGGACGCGGGCCATGATGGAGGCCGCGCTGGAGGGCATTACCCGGCCGGACGGCACAAGGCCGCTGCTCATCGCCGTGACCCAGCTGACCAGCACCGACCAGCAGAGCATGGAACGGGACCTGCTGATCCGCGAGCCCATGGACCGTGTGGTGCTCCACTACGCCGAGACCGCCAAGGCGGCGGGGCTGGACGGGGTGGTCTGCTCGCCTCTGGAGGCGGGGAAGATACATGAAAGGCTCGGCAGGGGATTTTTGACCGTCACCCCCGGCGTACGCTTCGCGGACGGGGACAGGGGGGACCAGAAGCGGGTCATGACCCCGGCGCAGGCCCGGGCCGCCGGCTCGGATTATATCGTTGTGGGCCGGCCCATCACCGCGGCGGCGGACCCGGTGGCCGCCTACGAGCGGTGCGTGGCGGAATTTGTGGATGGAGATGAATGAGATGGAGCTGAAGACCCTTATCGCAAAGGACCTTTTGAAGATCGGGGCGGTGTTCTTCCGGCCGGAGGAGCCCTTCACCTGGGCCAGCGGCATCAAGAGCCCCGTATACTGCGACAACCGTCTGACCCTGACCGCGCCGGAGGTGCGCGACGACGTGGAAAACGGCCTGGCCCGGCTGGTGCGTGAGAGATATCCCCAGACGGAGGTATTGATGGGCACGTCCACCGCCGGCATCGCCCACGGGGCCATCACGGCCCATATCCTGGGCCTGCCCATGGGCTATGTGCGCTCCGGGGCCAAGGACCACGGCCGGAAAAACCAGATCGAGGGCAAACTGGTGCCCGGCCAGAAGGTGGTGGTGGTGGAGGACCTGATCTCCACCGGCGGCAGCGTGCTGGAGGTGGTGGACGTGCTCCGGCAGGCCGGGGCGCAGGTGCTGGGCATCGTTTCCATCTTCACCTACGGCATGAAAAAGGGCCTGGAGCGGCTGGCGGCCGCCCAGGTGGAGAACACGTCCCTCACGGACTTTGACGAGGTGGCCCGGGTGGCGGCGGAGGAGGGATATATCCGCGCCGATGACGTGGCCCGGCTCATGGCCTTCCGGGACGACCCCTCCGACGAGAGCTGGATGGAGGCGCGCCGGTGAGAAGCGTCATCGACATTCTGGATCTGTCCGTCCGGGAGCTGGACGCGCTGACGGACACGGCCCTGGACATCATCGCCCGGCCGGAGGAATATGCCCATGCCTGCGAGGGGAAAAAGCTGGCGACGCTGTTTTTCGAGCCCTCCACCCGGACCCGTCTCAGCTTCGAGGCGGCCATGTACGAGCTGGGCGGCCACGTTCTGGGCTTTTCCGAGGCGGCCAGTTCCTCCGCCTCCAAAGGGGAGAGCGTGGCGGACACCGCCAGGATCGTAAGCTGCTACGCGGACATCATCGCCATGCGCCACCCCCGGGAGGGGGCCGCGCTGGTGGCGGCGCTGAACGCCTCCGTGCCCCTTATCAACGGCGGCGACGGGGGACACTGCCACCCCACCCAGACCCTGGCGGACCTGCTCACCATCCGGCGGGAGATGGGCCGGTTCGACCATCTGACCATCGGCGTGTGCGGGGATCTGAAATACGGCCGGACCGTCCACTCGCTGGTCCACGCCATGGCCCGGTATGAGGGGACCCGGTTCGTGCTGATCTCCCCGGAGGAGCTGCGGACGCCGGATTACGTGCTGGCTTCCCTGCGGGAAAAGGGCGTCCCCTATAGTGAGACCGCCGAGCTGGACGGGGCCATACCGGCCCTGGATATCCTCTACATGACCCGCATCCAGCGGGAGCGGTTCGCAGACCCGGACCAGTACGAGCGGCTGAAGGACAGCTATATCCTGACCCCGGACAAGCTGGCGGACGCAAAGAAGGACATGGCGATCCTGCATCCGCTGCCCCGGGTCAACGAGATCAGCGTGGCGGTGGACCGGGACCCACGGGCGGCCTATTTCCGGCAGGCACTCAACGGCAAATATATGCGCATGGCCCTCATTTTGAAGCTGCTGGACGAGGCCCGGAAGGACCCCGGCCCGGCCATAACGCTGCCGGACGGCAGCGTCAGCGGCACATATGTGTGCCGCAACCGGCGGTGCATCTCCGCCGTGGAGCAGGAGCTTCCCCAGTTGTTCCGGCCGGACGGCCGCGAAAAGGGCCTTTATCGCTGTGTCTGGTGCGATACCGCCGCGACGGACTGAATATCGGCATAAAAAAGCGCCTCCCCGCACAGCGCGGGGAGGCGCTTATATCATAGCGTCACCAGGTCCAGTCGTAGGTGCTGGGAGAGACGATCTCGTTCATGATATTGAGCCCGTGCAAAGCCCCGTCCGGCCGCCGCAGGAAGGGCAGCGAGGGCTCGGAAAGCTCCGGGATATCGTTGGACACGCCGTTCGCGAAGGCGCGCATCCGCTCCTCCGCCGTGGCAAGCCGGGCCGCCACGCCCCCCAGCCGCAGGTCGATCACCTCAAAGCCGTTGGGCCGGTTCGTGCTCTCCCAGAGCCGGCGCCAGACGGCCCGCAGGGTCTCCACCGCGTCGATGGCCGCAGGCAGGCCCTCCGCTAAGGCGGCGGCCCGGTCCCGGTCACTCCGGCGCACCGCCTCCGCCGCGCCCTGGTGCCAGGCGCATTTCAGGCTCAGGGCGTGGGCCAGCGCGCCGTAGAAGTCAAATAGCAGCCGGTAGGAGGGATTCTCCTGGGCGTACCGGGCATAGACCGGGACCAGGCCGCCGTAATGCCCGGCCAGGTCCAGGCCCGCCGTGTCCGCCTCAAACAGCTCCGCCAGGGGGTCCTGGTAGAGCATGATCTTGGCGAGATCCACCGGGTCGCCCGGGTCCACAGGCATATCCGGCAGGGCATTCAGCCGGCTCAGGTCAAGAAATGCCTGTATGTCCGCGCCGCAGCAGCGTTGGAACCGGGCGGCCAGCGCGGCGGGGTCGTATGCGCCGGTATAGGTCATCTCGCCATAGAGCTGCATGCCCGGCAGGGCGGTGAGCAGGTTCGTCTCCGCGCCGTTGTCGCCCCAGCAGGTGGCAAAGACCATGTCCACCCCCGCCTTCATGCAGGCGCTCAGGGCCGCCACGGTGTTGGGCACGGTGAGCTGATAGGCCGGCGCCGGGCCCGCCCAGGTCCATATGCCCCCGGCAAAGACTGTGGGAACGGGGAAGACGGAGTGCTTTTTCAGCACCCGGGCGTACTCCTCCTCCTTGGCGTGGTAATAGTCCCAGTAGACCAGCGTGACCCGGGGGTCCACCGCCGCCACGGCCTTATCGGAGGGCATATCGCTGCCCCCGTAGCCGCCGCCGGTCCGGCCGCCCCCGTCCAGATGGAAGTACATATCGCTCCACATCATGGGCTCCAGGCCGTATTTGTCCGTGATGTCCAGCACCCGGCGCAGATGCCGGCCGATGATGGACCGGGGGTCCTCATAGCCGAAGCGGTCCAGGTGCCGGCCCAGGCCAACGCCGTAGGCCTCGTCCATGCCGATGTGGATGCGCCTGGAGCGGAAGGGGGCGGAGGCCGCCCGGATCATCTGGTCGATAAAGTCATATGTCTCGTCCAGATCCGCCAGCAGCACATCCGCGTTGTCCCCCAGGTCCGCCAGCGCGGGCCAGTGCAGCACGCGCTTCAGGTGGCCCAGGGTCTGGATGCAGGGGCACAGCTCCACGCCCAGCATATGGGCGTAGTCGTCCAGGGACTTCAGCTCGTCGCAGGTATACCGGCCCCGCTTGTAGCCGAAGTAGGGCTGCTCCGGCAGCGTGTAGGTGTCCTCGGTGTAGAGCATGGCGAAGTTCAGCCCCATGAGCGACATCTTCTGCAGGAAAAAGCGGACCGTCTCCGGCTTCAGGACCGCGTTGCGGGAGCAGTCGAACATGACGCCCACGGTCTTGAACCGGGGCGTCTGCCGTATGTCGCAGGCGGCCAGCGGGCGGGGAAGAAGGCTCAAAGCCCGGTAAAACTGCGCGGGCTCCGCCCAGGTGACGCGGGCCGACGCGCCGTCGCTTGTCACGGCCAGGCAGCCGCCCTTTTCGCAGAGGACCTCGGCCCCTTTTTCCGAAAGCGTGAGGCCCAGGTCGCCGGAAAGCTCGGAAAACGCCTCCCGCCACTGGTCCGGCATCTGGCCGGTGAGATGGATAGGGTAGTGGTTCATGATCCTGTCACCTCGTTCGTGTCCCGGCCCATCATGTGCATATATTCGTCATAACAAAGGGCCTTTTTGCGGCGTGTTGTAGCTTTTTGTATCATATCCATTTCACACCGTGGAGGGCTTGCAATTCAAGGCGTTGCGGGATTTTCTTTAATCTGGCGTGTGCTAGTGTGAGGCGGCTTGC
>CANQNS010000038.1 GCA_947625285.1 uncultured Oscillospiraceae bacterium | reverse complement strand
AAAATCCTTCTCGGCCTGCAAACGTGCGAGCGCAGCGAGTGCGCTGCAGCAGGCCGCGGCCTTCTCGTTTGAATGCGATGCATTCAAACGACTACAATATGCGGCCTTTCACCGTGGCGATGATCTCCCGGGCCCGGAGGACCTGGTCCGCCCGGACGTTCAGCGTCAGCCGGGCCCGGCCCGCCGCCGCGCCGGTGCGCTCCATCACCGCCCGGGACCCCAGCACCGCCGCGTACATCTCCGCCGGCACGATCCCGTCCGTGGCGGTGAGGCCGTAGCTGGGGGCCATGTCCAGCAGCGGCATATCCGACTGCCGCTTCCGGTCCGGGGCGCGCATCTCCGTGACGGAGTATTCGATGCCGTTGCGCCTGAGACGCATCAGGGCCAGGTCCGCCCCGTCCCTGTCGTCAAATACGGCTGTCAGTTGGGTCGTCATCCGATCACCTCGCAAAGCTTCCTTACTAGATTGCCCCGGAACCAGGAGGTTATACCCATGCGCTACGAAGGGGATATCTATCGCCCGCCCGGAGAGTGGAAGAGCTATCTGCTCCAATGCACCGTGGGCTGCTCCAACAATACCTGCACCTTCTGCGCCATGTACAAGGCCAAACGCTACCATGTCCGCCCCCTGGCCGACGTGCTGGAGGACATCCGCATGGCCCAAAGCACCTTTTACCGGGACACGGAAACGGTGTTTTTGTGCGACGGCGACGCCATCGACCTGCCGGCGGAGTATCTTTTCGCGGTGCTGGACGCGCTGTATAAGGCCTTCCCCCGGCTGCGGCGGGTCACCACCTACGCCGGGCCCCTGTCCACGTTGCGCAAAAGCCCCCAGGAGCTGCGCGCCATCCGGCAGGCGGGATTGCAGCGGGCCTATCTGGGCGTGGAGACCGGGGACGACGCGCTTTTGCGCCATGTGAAAAAGGGCGTGGGTGCGGAGGATATGCTCCGGGCCGGCCGGGCCCTGGTGGAAGCGGGCTTCGACCTGTGGGCCATCGTGATCACGGGCCTGGAGGGCGGCGGCCGGGAGGCACTGGAGCGCAACGCGGCCCTCACCGCCAAAATGGTAAACGAGATGGAGCCGAAGCACCTCTCCTCCATGACGCTGATGCCCGTGGAGGGCACGCCTCTGTATGAGGAGGTCCGCCGGGGAGAGCTCCGGCTCCAGACCCCCTTTGAAAGTCTTTTGGAGGTCCGGGAGCTGGTGCGGCGGATCGAGCTTACCGGCCTGCACTACACCTCCAACCACGCCTCCAACTACCTGCCGGTCAAGGGCACGCTGCGGGAGGACCGGGACCGCATCTTGCGCCAGATCGACGAAGTCCTCGCCGCCCGGGACCCGTCCCTGCTTCGGGACGATATGGACAGGAGGCTGTGATGGAAGCGTCCGTTTCGCGTGACCTGCGGCTTTTGTGGGACTATATGCGCCTGGATATGACGCCGGAGCCGGCGGATGTGATCGTGGGCTTTGGCTGCTATGACGAGCTGATCCCCCTGCGGGCGGCGGAGCTGTACCGGGCGGGGCTGGCCCCGGCGGTGGTGTTCTCCGGGGCCCTGGGCCGCAATACCGACAGGCTGTGGACCGGCTCCGAGGCGGAGCGGTTCGCCGCCATCGCCATAAAAGCCGGGGTGCCGGAAAACGCCGTCATTTTGGAGACCCGCTCCGCCAACGCCGCGGAGAACTATCTGTTCACCAAAGAGCTTCTGGCAGACCGGGGCATGGCGGCGGGCCGGGTCCTGGCGGTGCATAAGCCCTACATGGAGCGGCGGGTCATGGCCGCCGTGGCCGTGTACTGGCCGGAGGCGGAGTTCACCGTCACCTCCCCCCAGGTGACCGTGGCGGAGCACATCCGGGCCGCGAAGGCGGTTGGCATGACGGAAAAAGGCGTCATCGAGACCGTGGTGGGCGACGTGCAGCGCATGGAGCTGTACGCCCAAAGGGGCTGGCAGACGCCCCAGCCCATCCCCCCGGCGGTCCGGGCGGCTTACGGCCGTCTGACAGCCGCCGGCTACACCGGCCAGTTGGCAAAATAAAAAAGCCCGTGCGAGCACGGGCTTTTTGTATGCGCTTTACCTCTTGTCTGTCAGGCCCAGAATGTAGTCGGCGCTGGTGTGATAGTACTCCGCCAGCGCGATGACCGCCCAGGCCGGTATCTCATGGATGCCTTTTTCATACCGCCGGTACACCTCCCGCTTACAGTGCAGGACCTCCGCGATCTCCTCCTGGGTCTTGTCCGCGTCTATCCGCAGATCCTCCAGCCTTTGAAAATACATCCCGCATCACCTCACGGCAATGCTACTATTTTGTTGCATTTTTAGGGCCGATATGCTACAATATTGTGGCATTGAGAGGTGGTCCCATGCCCGATTATCAAAGCCCGTGCGAGCACGGGCTTTTTTATGGCGTTCAATAGGGGCTGATCTCCATGGTGTCGTCGTCCACGCCCTTTTCGATGGCGCGGATCTGGGCCCAGTAGCCGCCCCGGTCCCCCACCTGCACGAACACCCGGTCCCCCGCCTTGTGGCCCAGCACCGCCTGGCCCACCGGGGACTCCTTGCTGATGCGGCCCTTGGACGGGTCCTGCCGCAGCGTAGTCACCAGCGTGATGGTCTCCTCCTCGTTCTCGTCCTCCATGAACAGCGTCACCCTGTCGAAAAGGCCCACCTCGTCCTGGCCGGACCTGGCCTCGATCACCACCGCCGTGGCGATCATCCGCTTCAGATAGCGGATGCGGCTCTCGTTTTTGTTCTTGGCCTGCTTGGCGGCCTTGTACTCAAAGTTCTCCGACAGATCCCCGAAAGCCCGGGCGGTCTGCACGTCCTCGATGAGCTTTGGGCGCAGCTCCGTTTCCCGGTAGTCGATCTCCTGCTGCATCTTGCGGATGTCTACCGCCGTCAATTCGTCGTGCATACGCATCCCTCCGCCGGCTACTGTAGTCCAATTCTCCAAAAAAGTCAATCGCTCCCGCAAAGTGTTCCCCGCGCCGGGGCAAGTGTGCTATACTGGCGTTATGGACGACGCTTTTCTCCAATTTTATACCGCCACGCCCAAGTTCACCCACGCCCCCGGCCTGGAGGTGATGGACGCCCTCTGCGCCCGGCTGGGGGACCCCCAGCGGGAACTTCGGTGCGTGCATATCGCCGGCACCAACGGCAAGGGCTCCTGCGCCGCCATGGTCTGCGCCATGCTCCGGGCGGCGGGATACCGCACGGGGCTGTACACCTCCCCGGACCTGACCGGGCCATGGGAGCGGATCAAAGTGGATGGAGTTGACATAACCTTACCGGAGCTTCGCGCCGTCACCCAGCGGGTCAAGGCGGCCTGCGCCGGGCTGGAGGAGCCGTCCTACTTTGAAAAGCTCACCGCAGCGGCCTTTTTGTACTTTGCCGAACGCCGCTGCGACTATGTGGTGCTGGAGACCGGCCTGGGGGGCCGGCTGGACGCCACCAACGTCATCAAAAGGCCCGCCGTGTCCGTTATCATGCCCATCGGCCTGGATCACACAGCCGTGCTGGGCGATACCCTGACGGCCATCGCCGGGGAGAAGGCGGGCATCGTCAAGCCCGGCTGTCCCGTGGTCTGCGCGGTGCAGCCGCCGGCGGCGGAGGCGGTGATCCGCGCCCGGTGCGCGGATGCCGGCGCGCCGTTGCGTGTAGTTGACATAAATAAGGTCCACCCCCTCTCTCACAGTCTGGCCGGGCAGCGGTTCGACTATGGGGACATGGAGGATCTGTCCCTGGCCCTGCTGGGCCGGCACCAGGCAGAGAACGCCTGCGCCGCCGTGGAGGCGGGGCGGACGCTGGGGCTTTCCGAGGCGGATATCCGGGCGGGACTGGCCGCCGCACACTGGCCCTGCCGATTCGAGTATGTCCCCGGCGCGCCCCCCTTCCTTCTGGACGGGGCCCACAACGGCCACGGGGCGGCGGCACTGGCGGCGGGGCTGGCGGAATATTTCCCCCGGACGCGGTTCACCATGGTCATGGGGGTCATGAAGGACAAGTCCTGGGAGGAGATGCTGGACATCCTCTCGCCCCTGGCGGTCCGGGCCGTGTGCCTGGCCCCGGAGGGTCCGCGGGCCCTGCCGGCGGCGGAGCTGGCGGCGGCCTTCACCGCCCGGGGGGTGCCGGCGGAGCCGGCGGGAGGTCTGGACCGGGTCCTGGCCCTGTGCCGGGCCCACGACGAGCCGGTGTGCGCCTGCGGGTCCCTTTATTACATCGGGTATCTGCGGAGGATGCTGAAAGGAGAGCGACAGCCATGGAGATGAAGGATATGACCCTGGCGGGGTTCGTGGAGGCCCTGGGCGGTAAGGCCGCCGTGCCGGGCGGAGGCGGCGCGTCCGCTCTGGCGGGGGCCCTGGGCGCGGCCCTGGGGTCCATGGTGGGCGAGCTGACGCTGGGCAAGCCCAAGTACGCCGCCGTGGAGAAGCAGATGCAGTCTCTGACGGACCGGGCCAAGGCCCTGGCCCGGAAGCTGCTGGCCCTGGCCGACGCGGACGCGGAGGCATTCTTGCCTCTGAGCCGGGCCTACGCCATACCCAGGGACGACTCGGACCGGCCGGCGGAGATGGAGCGGTGCCTGCGTCTGGCGGCGGAGCCGCCGCTGGAGATGGTACGGCTGTGCTGCGAGGCCATTGAGCTGATGGAGGGCTTCGCCGCCATGGGCAGCGCGCTGGCGGTGTCCGACGCCGCCGCCGGCGCGTCGCTCTGCCGGGGCGCGCTGTACGGCGCGGCGGTGAACGTGAAGGTGAACACCCGTTCCATGGCGGACCGGGCCTATGCCGAGCAGGTCAACGGTCAGGTAGACCGGCTGACGGAGGTCTATGGAAAGCGGGCCGAAAAGGTCTACGAGGATATCTATGGGAGGTATTGCTGATGGCGGAGCTGTTGAGGGGCGCGCCCGTGGCGGACGCGCTGACGGCCAGGACGGCGGAGAAGGCGGCGGAGCTGGCGAAGCGGGGCGTGACCCCCACCCTGGCGATCCTGCGGGTGGGCGAGAGGCCGGAGGACCTCTCTTACGAGCGGGGCGCGCTGAAACGCTGCGCCGGAGCGGGCGTGGCGGTCCGCTCGGTGGTCCTGCCGCCGGAGACGGAGCAGGCGGAGCTTTTGGACGCCATCCGCGCTCTCAATGAGGACCGGGGCGTTCACGGCATCTTGCTGATGCGGCCCTTGCCCTCGCCGCTGGACGACGAGGCGGCCCGGAAGGCGGTGCTGCCGGTCAAGGACGTGGACGGGGTGACAGACGGGTCCCTGGCCGGGGTGTTCACCGGCTCCGGGGAGGGCTTCGCCCCCTGTACGGCGCAGGCGGTGGTGGAGCTTTTGAAGTATTACGGCGTGCCCCTAAAGGGGGCGCGGGCTGTGGTAGCCGGGCGGAGCCTGGTGGTGGGCCGGCCGGCGGCCATGCTGCTGATGGCCGAGGGAGCCACCGTGACGGTCTGCCACAGCGGTACCGCCGATCTGCCGGCGGAGACCCGCCGGGGCGATGTCGTGGTGGCGGCCATCGGCAGGATGGGCTACTTCGGGGCCGAACACTTCGCGCCCGGCGCGGCGGTGGTGGACGTGGGCATCCACGCGGACCCCGCCACCGGCAAGCTCCGGGGGGACGTGCGCTTTGAGGAGGCGGAGCCGGCGGTGGGCGCCATCACCCCGGTGCCCGGCGGACTGGGGGCGGTGACTACGGCGGTGCTGGTGAGCCACGTGGCGCAGGCCGCCGAAAAAGCCGCTGGGGGCGGAAAATAGACTTGACTTTGCCGGACGCCCCGTATATAATGGGTGAGCTTGAACTGCATAGCGTTTGCAAGTCCGGCAGGCATGGAGAAGTCGCGTAGCCTGGTCGAGCGCGCACGATTGGAAATCGTGTATACCCCAAAAGGGTATCGGGGGTTCGAATCCCCCCTTCTCCGCCACAGGAAAGCCTTGCGGCCCTAGGGCCGCAAGGCTTTTACCTTTCTCCGGGTCCCACGCCGGCGGGCCCTTTTCGTCAGGGGAAAAAGGACCAAAAAGGACTAAAAAGGACTGTTTTGGACCCGTTGCTGTGGTCAAAATGTGGTCAAAAATTTGCCCCTCTCTGCGCTCTGCAGAGAGGGGCAAGTCTATATCCGCTCAACGTCCATGGGCAGCCTCATAAGCAGCAATTAGCGGGGCAAAATACTGTTCCTCCGCCTCCCGGCGGGCAGCGGCGGCGTCATCGATCGACCGATACCTCCCCACGGTGATGGTCTTGCCCCGCACGGTGATCTTGGCTATCCAGCGTTGCTCCCGCTCGGACCAGTATACCCCCTTGACGCCAGACCGGCTATTACGGTTTGCCGGACGCCCGGGGCGTATGGCCGAGATCGTAGTACCACCATACTGCCCAACATCCCGCGCCACAGTCTCCCGGCCGGCGTCACGGAGCAGACATCCGCAGCTGCGGACGGACAGTAATTGCTTGGTGCTCCTAATTATCTCCCGTCCACAGTCACACTTGCACACCCAGCCTAGGGTTATCCCGTTGCTCTCCGGCTCCGCCAGATCTGTCGGCCTAACGACCAGCAGCCGCCCAATCCGCGCCCCGGTCAGATCCCGGGCCATACTCCGCGTCGTATCTCTCCGCTGGCACCCGCAGCTCCTGGTGCCGCCATGCGTAGCCGTAAGCGCGTTTTGCCGCACGGCGATCTCGCGGCCGCAGTCGCACCGGCACCGCCACCGGCGCGTGCGTTTGCCCGCGGGAGATATATACGGCTCCGGGTCCAGGCCAAGCACCAGCAGCCGCCCATATCGCCGGCCCGTCAGATCCGTTGGTGTCATATCAGCTCGTGCGGGTCCACGCCCAGGGCGTCAGCAAGGGCGAGGATGTTCTTTGCCGTCAGGTTCTCGGTCTTATATTCCCCGCCCTCTATCTTTTGGACCAGGCGGATATTTACCCCCGCCTGGTCTGCAAGGTCCTTTTGGGCCAGGCCCGCGCCGCGCCTGTACCACTCCAGCTTTGTTATACGCTTGTTGTGACAGTCCCGTCCATAATTAACCAGCGAGCAGAGGGAGCAGTCCCCATCCTCACGCTGGCAATCCGCATATTTCCTCCGCATCTTACGCTCCACCATCACGCGATAATGCACACGACCTCGGCATTTTTCAGGACAACTTCGCCGGCATCTTCACCGTACTCGGCGATATCTCCATCCAGCAGCGCGACGTGATCCCCAAAATACTCTCCGCAGACATAATCAAGCATCTTTATCGATGTCGCGCCGATACCGCCCAATTCTTCGCCGGTGTCCTCGCCGTCATCCCAGCGGTGAGAGATGTGATCAATTCTCCCAAGCTCAAAGGGACGGCTCTGCACACGCACGGCGATAGCACCGTACTGGTCGGCCAGGTTTTTGATCTTGCTTTTGAGCTCCACGCTGTACTCCATTTTGCCTACCTCCGTTATCTTATGTTCTTATTATGCGCCTATTTAGGCGTATTGTCAACAGGCGTTTGTAACAAAAAAATTGCCCCCACCTGTACACAATGCACAGATGGGGGCAAAGCCCGTCAGTGGAACACCTTATCCAGCAGGGCGGAGAGCACCTGCGCTCCGGTGTCGCCGTCCTGGGTCTGGTTGGCGGCCGCCTCAAACTCCTTGACAGCCGCCGTACAGCCGGGACCGTACTTGGCGTCC
>CANQNS010000037.1 GCA_947625285.1 uncultured Oscillospiraceae bacterium | reverse complement strand
ATGACCAGCACCTTGGCCCCCAGGGCGGTGAACACGGCCCGGGCGATCATCCAGGTGCTGCCGTTGGCGCAGTCCAGGGCGATGGTGCGGTTTTCAAAGGGGCAGTCCGCGATGGCCGTCAGGCGGCCTATGTACCGGTTGCGGCCGGAGTAGAAGTCCACGGTGCAGCCGATCTGGTCCCGGGTGGCGTAGGGCAGCTCCGGGCTCAGGCCGTCGATGTATCTCTCGATGGCGTCCTGCAGCGCGTCGTCCATCTTCTCCCCCTCGGCGTTCAGGAGCTTGATACCGTTGTCGTAGAAGGGGTTGTGGCTGGCGGAGATCATCACGCCGCAGTCAAAGCCCTCGCTGCGGGTGATATAGGCCACGCAGGGGGTGGTAGTCACGTGCAGCAGATAGGCGTCCGCGCCGGAGGACACGATGCCCGCCGCCAGGGCGTTTTCGTACATATAGCTGCTGCGCCGGGTGTCCTTGCCGATGACGATCTTGGCCTTGCGCTCCCGGCTGAAGTGCCAGCCCAGGTACCGGCCGATCTTAAAGGCGTGGACCGGGTCCAGGTCTACGTTGGCCTCGCCCCGGAAGCCGTCCGTTCCGAAATATTTGCCCATCTCTTTTCTCCTCTTTTTTAAAACGTCGCCCGCTCATAAAAACAGGCGCGGCACGACATACTATCGTCATGCTGATGGTAATACTATTCAATTCCGCCGTCATATATGCCGTACTGGTGATATTTATGCGGCTCATGGGAAAGCGGCAGCTGGGCGAGCTGGAGCCCTCGGAGCTGATCGTGACGATCCTGATCTCCGAGGTGTCCGCCACGCCCATCGTGGACCCGCGAAAGCCCCTGTATTACGGCGTCGTACCGGCGGCCACGCTGTTCGCGCTGGAGCTGGTGCTGTCCCTGCTCATGACCAGGAGCGTGCGGCTGCGGGGCCTGCTGGCCGGCAAGCCCGCCCTGCTGATCCGCCACGGCCGGATCGACCAGAAGCAGATGCGCCGCAATCGCTTCACCCCGGACGAGCTGGCCGAGGCCCTTCGCACCCAGGGGGTGCTGGATCTGAACGAGGTGGAATACGCCATTTTGGAGACCGACGGCCAGCTGAACGTGATCGTGGATCCGGGCAGCCGGCCCGTCACCGCCGCCCAGATGAACATCCAGACCCAGGACGCGGGCTACCCCGTCATCGTCATCAACGAGGGCCGGGTGCTGACAAACAACCTGAAAATACTGGGGAAAGACGAGAAGTGGCTGGAAAAATACCTCCGCAGCCAGGGCCTGTCCTCCCCCAAAGACGTATATATGATGACGGCCGACATGGCCGGCGGGACATTTCTGTCCCCGAAGGATAAGCCTTAAGCCTCCTTGGTCTTGTCCCCCAGGAGCTTGGTAAGCTCCTGGAATCGAAACTGCTCGGCGGAAGTGAATCCCGCCGGCAGAAAGTCAAAAGCCTGTCGCACAGCGGCTTTTGACTTTGACGCGCGGGAATGCCGCGCGGCTCGCCCTGACCGGGCTTCGCTCCCTCCCCGAAGGATAAGCCTTAAGCCTCCTTGGTCTTATCCCCCAGGAGCTTGGTAAGCTCCTCCATAAAGGTGTTGATGTCCTTGAACTGGCGGTAGACGCTGGCGAAGCGGACGTAGGATACCTCGTCCACGTTCTTCAGCTGCTCCATCACCATGTCGCCGATCTCCGCGCTGGTGATCTCCCGCTCCAGCGCGCTTTGCAGCTCTGTCTCGATGCCGTCTGCGATGGACTCGATCCTGTCCAGCGGCACCGTGCGCTTTTCACAGGCCCGGACCATGGAGTTGATGAGCTTCACCTTGTCGAAGGTCTGGCGGCTGCCGTCCCGCTTGACTACCACCAGGGGCATCCGCTCCACCTTCTCATAGGTGGTGAACCGCTTGCCGCACATCAGGCACTCCCTCCGGCGGCGGATGGTGCTGCCCTCGTCCGCGGGGCGGGAGTCGATGACCTTGCTCTCGGCATAGCCGCAATAGGGACATTTCATGTATGCTTTCCTCCCGGTCATATCCAAGTATGTAAATTGATTTACATAATTATATCACACCCTCCCGGAAAATGCTACAAAAACTTGCTTGATACCGCAAATTTTAAGTTACATAACGCGGAAAACCGTCGGAATGGCCCGACGGTTTGAAATATCTTCCAATTTTACCGCATACTGTGTCTTGCATCGGCCCTCCGGGCCGGGTAAAATGGGCACATGAGAGCGTTTTTACATAGTTTCAAAAAAATATCCGCCGTCGGGCTGCTGGGGGTGCGCATCGTGCTGGCGATGTGCTGTGTGATGGCGTTCGCGGCGTTCGTGCTGTGTCTATTCGCCGGCGAGCCCGGCGCGGGGAGCTTTCACGCCTACCGGCTGGCCCGGGCCATGGCGGAGGCCCCGGCGGGGGTGCTGCTGCTGGCGGGCATCGGGTTGATCATCGTGGAGGATCCACGATGATCGATCGAAACTGCGAGGTGAAAGTGAATTCCCCCTCGCAGAAAGTCAAAAGTCAAACGTCCTGTGACTTTTGACTTTGACGCGCGGGAATGCCGCGCGGCTCGCCCTGACCGGGCTTCGCAGGGGTGTCGCTCATATCCGCTGTCAGCTTTTCCAGCTCCTCCCGGCTGGACAGCACGTTCAGCACGTCCAGCAGGGCGTTGGCGGTGAGCTTTTCCGGCAGGCCCATGGCCTTTTTCACCGCGGCGCGGCGTTTCGCGCTGTCCGGCCAGCCGGAAAGGCCCAGCTCGTACAGCTCCGCCTTGGTGATGGGCGGGGCCTTTTCCCCGGCGGCGGCCTCCTCCCCCAGCACCGTGGCTCCGGCGTCCCGCAGGGCCTTTTCCAGCGCCGCCGGGCTCATGCCCTCCACACCCAAAAGTCCCTCCTTGGAGGGGCTTTTTTTGCGCCGCTCCTTGCCGGGCACGTCGGGGATATAGGCGTGCTTGACCAGCTTTGGGTCGATGGCCCCCTTGAGGAAGCTGCGGATGAGGAACCCGCCCCCGTCACTGTCCGTGAGGATCACCAGGCCGCGCTTTTCTGCCAGTCGGCGCAGCAGGGCCAGCTTCTCCCTGTCGGAGAACACGCCGAAGCCCGCGGTGTCCACGATCACCGTGTCCACCACATTGACCAGCGCGGCCCGATCGTAGCGACCCTCCACCACCACGGCCTCTCGGATGCGGATCATGGCCGGTCCATCGCCAGGCGCACCAGCAGCTCCTTCATCAGCGCCTCCGGCTCCCCGCCGGTGTCCTTCATGGCATAATCGCACCGGGCGCAGCAGCTCACGGCCCGGGCCAGACGCTCTGCGGAAAAGCGTTTGCAGGCATTTTTCACCAGCTGCAGAGGGTAGCTCCGGCCGGCCAGCTCCGGCACGCAGGCGGTGATATACGCCTCTCCCTGACCGCTGTCGGCGGCCACACGGGCCACGTACAGCCGGCGGAACTGCTCGCTTATCATGGCGATCTGCTTCTGGGGCGGCTCGTCCTTGTCCGCCAGCAGGTCCGCCAGCAGCCTGGCGGCCTCGTCGTACCGGCCCGCGCCCAGCGCGTCCGTCAGGTTGAAGATGGTGGTCTCCGGGGCCTTTTTCGCCACCGCGTCGATGTCGGCGCGGGTGATGCTCTTTTGGGCGGCGTAGCCCGCGATCTTCAGTATCTCCGGGATCAGGGCGTTCATCCTGTCCCCGCAGACCCAGATGAGATAGCTGGCCGTGGGCGGGTCGATGGTCTTGCCCAGGTCCTCCGCCCGGCGGACCACCCAGCGGATCAGCGCGCCCTCTCCGGGGCTGGAAAAGGCCAGGTCCTTCCCGGCCTTTTTCATGGCCTTCACCGGCGTCAGCCGGGCGTCCGGGGCGTAGCCCGGCGAGAACACGAAGGCCACCGTGGCCCACTCCGGCACGTCCTCCAGAAAGGCCTTCAACTGCTCCGGGTCGTAGGCGGCGGTCCGATTCACGTCAAAATCCCGGACCTCCGTCAAGGTCCGCTCGCCCATGAAGGGCATGGCCTCTACGCTCCGGCGCAGCGCGTCCATATCCAGAGCGGGGCCCTGGAGCCGGTGGTAGTTGAACGCCTCCGTCCCCTCCTCCAGACAGAGCTTTTTCAGCTCCGCCAGATAGCTGTCCCGCAGATAATCCTCCTCTCCCCGAAGGATGTATACCCGGCCGGGACCGTTCTGCCGCAGGGCTTTCAGCTCCGCGCCGTAGTCCGGGGCGTTTTTATCCTGTCTTGCCATCGTCGTTCTCCTCCAGGTCGATGACTACGTTCCCCTGCTCGTCCGTCCGCAGGACGGTGTCGCAGTATGTCTCCAGCCGCTCCATCACCTCGGGAGCCGGCTGGCCGTATGAATTATACCCCACGCTGACTACCGCCGTCTCCGGCTGGGCCGCCAGCAGGAACAGCGGGCCGGATGCGGACCGGGACCCGTGGTGGCCCGCCACCAGTATGTCCACGTCGGGCACCGCCCAGTCCCGGAGCAGCTCCATCTCCGCCTCCCGGCCCGCGTCGCCCATAACGAGCGTCTGCTTCTGGCCCATCCGCGCCAGCACCACGATCCCCCGCTCGTTCATATCGCTCTCGCCCATGGGCAGCAGCAGGTCCAGCTCCATGCCGCCCACGGAGACATGGCTCTGCTCCTCCAGCAGCGTCACCGGCACCCCCTGCCGCTCCGCGGCGGCCAGCACCTCGTCCCGCTGCCAGTCGGTGTCATCCGCCCCGGCAGGCATCACCACCTGTCCCACGTCCGCCCGGTACAGCAGCGTCTCCGCCCCGTTGGCGTGGTCGGCGTGCAGGTGGGTCAGCACCAGCATATCCACCCGGGTCTTGCCGATGCCCAGCAGATAGTTGGCGGCGATGTCCCCCGCGCTGGACCAGCTGCTGCCGCCGCAGTCCACCACCACGGCGGCCTGGCTGTTTGCCAGCACCACGCACTCGCCCTGGCCCACGTCCAGCACGGCCACCTGTCCATCCCCGGTCCGGATGGACAGCTTGCCCCAGATCAGCGTCAGGGCCAGAGCCGCTGCCGCCGCGCACACGGGCACATATACCGGCGTCCTCCTGCCCCGCTTACGCAGCGCGGACCATAGGGCGAACAGCACATATACCCCCGCCAGCCACAGCCAGGTCCGGGGGCTGTCCATAGTCAGGCTGGCCGCCGGCAGACCGGCGATGGCCCGGTACACCCACATACAAAACCGCACCGCCCAGTCCAGCACCCCCGCCACCGCCACGCCGGCGGCGGGATAGACCGCCCCCAGCGCGCAGGCCCCGAAGCCCCCGGCGAATATGCACTCCACCACAAAAAGCGTCAGCAGGTTCGCCAGCAAAGACCACAGGGGCATCTGCCCGAAATAGGCCGCCGACAGGGGCACGGAGAAGGCCGTCGCGCTGATGGTGCAGGCCGCGTTGCCCGCGCAGTAGGCCACCAGAGCGTTCTGCATGGGCAGGCGCGCCTCCATCCAGCGCATGATCCGGGGCAGCAGATACACCAGCCCCGCCATGCACGCGAAACTGAGCTGCAGCCCCGCCCCGCCAATCGCCATGGGGTCTGCCAGCAGCAGTACCAGCAGGGCCGCGCCCAGGCTGGTGGTCCCGTCCGCTTCCCGGCGGACCACCGGGGCCATCAGGTACAACGCCTGCATCACCGCCGCCCGGACCACCGAGGCCCGGCAGCCGGCCATCAGCGCGTACAGGCCGATGATCGGCAGGCACAGCAGGCTCGTCCGCCGGCCCTTGCCCAGCAGAAGCTGCAAAAAGCCCACCAGCACGAACATATGCATCCCGCTGACCGCCACGATGTGCAGGACCCCGGCGGTCCGCATGGCGGTGTAATTTTCCGTGTCCTCCTGCAGCTGGACGGTGCTGCCCGTCAGCAGGCCCTTGACGAAGGGGGCCGTATCCGGCTGGAACAGCTCGTCGCACAGCGACTCCACCCGGTGGCTCAGCCGCTGGGGAAAGTAGAGCCACGGCCGCGCCGTCCGGCCCGTCACGGCCAGGGTCCCCGGCTGTATGTAGCCCAGCAGGCCGTAGCCCTGAGCGGTGTAGACCCGGCTGCGGGCCCCCTGGCGGGTGACGGCGGAGGTGACGGCGATCTCGGTCTCGATCACGTCCCCCGGCTCCAGCTCCGGCAGCGTCCCGTCGTACCGGTACAGCAGCGCCTTCTCCCTGGGCGCGCCGTCCTTCACCCGGACCTCCACCCGCTCATAATCATCGTGCCGCTCCACATAGTCCCTCACCGTGGCGGATATCGTGACGTTCTCCCCCACCAGGGCCTCGGAAGGGCCGATGTGGACCTGGTAGTACCCCCACCAGGCCAGCAGACCCACGGCGGCAGACAGGCACAGCGTCAACGCCTTGGCCCGGCGGAGCCGGTCCCGCAGCAGGGGCGCGGTCAGGGCCAAAACGGCAAGAGCCGCCGCATAAAGCGGCAGCTCCTCCCTTTTCAGCACATATTCCGCCAGGCCCGCTGCCACGGCAAAGCCCAGCGACGCCCATGCCAGCTTTCGCATCTCAGCCCATCTGTCCGGACAGACACCTGCCGCCCAGGATGTGGAAGTGCAGATGGGGCACGCTCTGGCCCCCGTCGGGCCCCACGTTGGACACCACCCGCCAGCCCTTATCCAGCCCCTCCGCCGCCGCGATCTGCGCGATCACGGTGAAGATGTAGCCCACCAGGCCGGCGTTTTCGGCGGTCACCGCCCCGCAGGAGGCGATATGGGTCTTGGGCACCACCAGGATATGGGTGGGCGCCTGGGGATCGATGTCCCGGAAGGCATAGCACAGCTCGTCCTCATAGACCTTATCGGAGGGGATGTCTCCCCGGACGATCTTGCAGAAAAGGCAGTCCGGATCGTAGTTTTGCACGTTGCTCATGGGATTCACCTCACTGTTTGGGTATCACGGCGAAAAAGACCAGATCCTCGCCGCCGGTATTTTCCAGGCCGTGGGTATGGCCCTTGGGGCAGTGGTGGCACTTGCCCGGTTCCACGGGCTCGTACCGGCCGTCGTAGTACATCCGGCCGGTGCCGGACAGGTAATAGACTGTTTCCGAGTCCTCCTCATGGGTGTGTATGCCCAGGGTGGCCCCGGGCTCCAGCCGGCCCACCATGATGGTGTTGTCCGGCGTCTGCACGCATTTGCGCCACAGCTCCTTCTCCCCGCCTCTGGCGTGGGGGACCGCCGTTTCGCGCATATCGTCGAAAGAGATCAGCATGGCGTGCGCTCCTTTCTTAAAGCCCCAGCTTTTTCGCCACGAAGTCGTCCACCACCGCCAGGGCGTTGTCGGTCTTGAGCACGTCGGAGCCGCCGCCCATGGCGGACTCCGGCTTGCCGCCGCCCTTGCCGCCGGTGACGGCGGATACCTCCCGCACCAGCTCGCCCGCCTTGACGCCGGCCTTCACCGCCGCCGCGCCGCAGACCGCCAGGAACGTGACCTTCTCGCCGTTGTCGGCGGCCAGCACCGCCACGATGTTGTCGGCCTTGTCCCGGAGGATGTCGCCCATCTGACGCAGACGGGCCGCGTCCGCCTCGGGCACGGTGGCGGTGAGCACCCGCAGTCCGCCCACCTCCCTGGTGCCGAACAGCAGCCGCTCGGTCTCGCCGGAGGTCTCCCGGGCCTTCATCTTCTCCACGGTCTGGCGCAGACGCTTCATCTCCTCCATGATGGAGCCGGCCTTCTCCTCCAGCTCGGCGGGACGCACCTTCAGGACCGCCGCCGCCTGGTCCAGCCGCTCCTGGAGCCGGCGCATCCCCGCCAGGGACGCCTTGCCGGTGACGGCCTCGATGCGCCGCACGCCGCTGGCTACGGAGAACTCGCTGGTGATGCGGAACACGCCCACCTTGGCGGTGTTGTCCAGATGGGTGCCGCCGCAGAACTCCAC
>CANQNS010000036.1 GCA_947625285.1 uncultured Oscillospiraceae bacterium | reverse complement strand
CCGTAGAAGGCCATGATCAGAAGCGATATGCCCGCCGACGCGATCATCGCCACCACGGCAGGGCGGAGGGCCGCCAGTATGCCCTTCACCGTGTCCAGGCCCCGGTAGCGGTAATAGACGTAGGCCAGCGCCATCACGATGCAGCAGGAGGGCAGCACGCACCCCGCCGTAGCCACCACGGTGCCGGGGATGCCGGCCACCCGGATGCCCACGAAGGTGGCGGCGTTGATGGCGATGGGCCCGGGCGTCATCTCCGCGATGGTCATGATGTCCGCGAACTGGGTCATGGTCAGCCATGGGTGCACGTCCATGACCTGGTGCTGGATGAGGGGCATGGCCGCGTAGCCGCCGCCGATGCTGAACAGTCCGATCTGGAAGAAGCTCCAGAGAAGCTGAGCGTAGATCATAAGCGCTTCACCGCCTTCCGATGGAATTGCCCTCTGTGCCGGCGGAAGACCGTGTCCGCCGCGCCCACGGCGGCGCAGACCAGGATCACGGCGATGATATTCACGTTGAGAAACCGCACAGCGATGAATGACAGGACCATGACGGCCGGATACAGCAGCCGCTTTTGGCGCAGCACCCCCGCGCCCATGGTGAGGACCACGTCGCATATCACCGCCGCCACGCCGGCCAGCATGCCGGCCATGGCGGTATTAACGATTGCGTTGTCCCGCACCGCGCCGTAAAACCCGGAGATCACGGAGATGATGACCAGCGGCGGCAGCACCGTTCCCAGCACCGCCAGCAGCGCCCCCAGGCACCCGGCCACGTGATAGCCCACCAGGATGGAGGCGTTCACGGCAATGGCCCCCGGGGAGGACTCCGCGATGGCCACCAGGTCCAGCATCTCCTGCTCGTCGATCCAGTGCAGCTCGTTTACAAACTTCTCCCGCATCAGCGGCACGATCACAAAGCCGCCCCCGAAGGTCCCCGCGCTCAGCTTCAGCGTGGAGAAGAACAGCTTTCCATAGACGCCTTTTTCTCTTTTCAATCTCTCGCCTCCCAGCAGGGCCATTATATATCTTGCATTTTCATATTGGAAATACTATAATTAAATTATAATAATAAGAAAAACAATATAAGAAGGTGACACCATGACTATACGCCACATCAAGATATTCCTGGCTATCTGTGACAGCGGCTGCAACACCACCAAGGCCGCCGAGGCACTGCATATGTCCCAGCCGGCGGTGAGCCTGGCCCTCCGGGAGATGGAGCAGTATTACGGCGTGGCCCTGTTCGACCGGATGGGGCGCAGGCTGCGCATCACGGACGCGGGAGCGCGCTTTCGGGACTACGCCCTGCACATCGCCCGGCTTTTCGACGATATGGAGAAGGGGATGAAGGATTGGGACGCCTTCGGTCTCATCCGGGTGGGTGCCAGCGTCACCATCGGGGCCCAGTTTTTGCCCAGCTACGTCAAGGCCTTTTATGACCGCTATCCGGGCACAGAGGTACGCGCTCTGGTGGCCCCCTCCGAGCATCTGGAGGCGGAGATCATGTCCAACGACTTAGACCTGGCGCTCATCGAGGGCGTGCCTCACAGCCCGGACCTGGTGAGCGAGAGCTACATGGAGGACGAGCTGGCGGTCATATGCGCCCCGGACCTGTTCCCCTCCGGCGCCCGGCTCACCCCGGAGCAGTTCAGAAAGCAGAAATTCCTTCTGCGGGAGCAGGGCAGCGGCACACGGGAGGTGTTCGAGCGGGCGACGGCCTCCGCCGGATTTCACGTGGAGCCCATATGGGAGGCTATGAGCACCACCGCCCTGGTGAACGCGGTCATCAGCGGTCTGGGCGTGGCGGTGCTGCCCCATCGGATGGTGATGGGGCCCATCGAGCGGGGGCTGGTGAACGCGGTGACGGTGGAGGGCCTGGCCTTCCGGCGGGAGTTTCGCATGATCTATCACCGGGAGAAATACCTGACGGCGGCGGCCCGGGCCTTTCTGGACCTGTGCCGGAACTACGAGATGGATTATCCTTTGCCGAAGTACAACGGCCTGTTCTGACGGCGGACCACAGCGCGCAAAGAAAAATGCAACGCTCTTTCTCCGAGCGTTGCATTTTGTGTGCAGTGCTGCTTATAGGCAAAAGAAAGCCTTGGGCCGCTACAGCGAGTCGCGGATGGACTCAAAGATGGCTCTCGGCCTGTAACCGAGCATTTTCGACGCCTTTTCATGGGTGAAGCGTCCGTTGGTGTGCAGGGTATAAACGGAGTAGGGGGTGAGCAGCGGTGAGCGGTCCCCGGCCAGCAGGGACAGGCGTTCCGCGAGAGGGGCGATGCGCCTCACCAGGCCGTGGGGAAGCTCGATCCTGCTGGCGCGCCTTCCCTGGATGCGGCAGATGGCGCCCAGCAGCTCCCGGACCCTGACATAGTGGCCGCTGAGGATATAGCACTCTCCGGCCTGGCCGTATCGCTCGCAGGAGAGGATGCCGTCCGCCACGTCCCGCACGTCCACGAAATCATAGCCGCCCTCCATGCTGACGGGTATCCTGCCGCTTGCCATGGCCCGGATGGTGCGGACCATATGGTTGCGCCGGCTGTGGTCGCCGGGACCGATGATGCCTGAGGGATGGACGATGCTCACGTTCAGACCCTCCCGGGCGTGGTCCAGGGTCCGCTGGGCCGCCGCAGCCTTGGAGCGGGCGTACTGGCCGTGGACCAGGTGGGGAGAAAAAACGTCTACCTCGCAGATGGTCTCGCCCAGGGGCCTCTCCGGTATAGCGTGGACGGAGCTGACATAGACCACCCGCTCCACCCCGGCCTGCCGGGCCAGGCGCATCACGTTCTCCGTCCCGTGCACGTTCACGTCCCATACCCGCCGGTCCTCCTTGGAGGCGATGGTGACGAGGGCGGCGCAGTGGAGCAGGGTCACGCTGTCATAGCCTGTCCGGTCAAAAAAGGGGGAGAGGGTGTCTTTGCGGGCCACGTCCCCCTCGACGGCCTCCGCGCCCTGGGGCGCAAGGGCTTTCCTTCCCGGCCGCGCCAAGATACGGACATGCTCTTTTCGGCGGAGCAGCTCCGCCGTGAGGCATGTCCCCAAATGGCCGGTGGCGCCGGTCACAAGATAGAGCTTTTTCATCTTACACGCTCCTTCTTCGGGGCCGTCACTTCATGTACTGCAATTTCATTGTAACAGACTGTTGAGGCGCGCGCAAGGAAAACCGGCAGACAACGGCAAGGGACTTATTTCCTATTCCCGCCAGACGCTGGTGCCCACATACTCCTTCCGGCAGCGGCAGAAATAGATGAAACACAGGACGATCTGCAGGGCGGTGGAGGAGGGGGTGGCGAGACCTATGCGGAATATGCTCACCGGGCGGATATGGCTGAACAGGATGGACAGCGGCACCCGCACTCCGAAGGCCCCGGCGATGCCCTGGACCATGACGAAGCCGGTCCGGGAGCAGCCGTTGAAAAAGCCGATGAAGCAAAACAGAAACGACGTGAGCAGACAGTCTATGCCGTATGCCTTCAGATACTCCGCCGAGGCCCGGCATACCTCCATGTCCTTGGCGAAGACGGTGCTGAGAGGCACGCCCTGGAAGAAGGCCAGATACCCCAGCGCCAGGCTGCAGGCGAAGGAAAGGCCGATGCCCCATCGGAGGGCCCGCTCCGAGCGGATCATCTTTCCGGCGCCGTAATTTTGCGCCACGAAGGAGCTCATGGCCTGGGAAAACGCGCTGGGCAGCAGCATGATGAACCCGCACAGCTTCTCCGCCACGCCGATGCCCGCCGAGGCCACCACCCCCAGCTTGTTGACGATAGCCATGATGATGAGAAAGCTGAGGGACACGAGAAGGTCCTGCAGCGCGATGGGCGCGCCCAGGCGCAGGATGCGGCCGATGACCTTTTTGTGAAAGCCGATATCCCGCCGGGAGAAGGCAAAGGGCATGCCCCGCCGGCGGATGATGAGAAAGCTCAGAAGCACGCTGAGGGCCTGGGCCATGACCGTGGCGATGGCCGCTCCGGCCGCGCCCATGTGGAGCCCCGCCACGAACAGCAGGTCCCCGAACACGTTGAACACCGCCGCGATGGCTACGGTGACGAGAGGCATTTTCGCGTCCCCGATGCCCCGGAACACGCTGCCCAGGATGTTGTAGGCCACGATGAAAACCGCCCCGCCGCAGCAGATGCGGGTGTAGGCCACGGTCTGGGCGAAGGCCTCCGCCGGGGCGTTCAAGAGCCGCGCCGCCGGGGCCGAGAGCCACTGCATGGCGACGGCAAGAACGAGCCCCATGCCGGTGAAGGAGAAGATGGTGGCCCCCACCACCGGGCCGCAGTCGGCCTGCCGCTGCTGGCCTATGTACTGGCCCAGGAGCACGGTGGTGCCCACGGCCAGCTCCGTGACGACCATGGTGAGCGAGTGCATGAGCTGGCTGCCCACCGACACCGCCGACACGTTGGCCGCGTCGGAAAACTGCCCCACGATCATCAGATCCACCGCCCCGTACAGGGACTGGATCAGCATGGCGAACATGATGGGGAACACGAATCGGACCAGGGCCGGGACGATCTTCCTCCGGGTGAAATCACTTTTCATATGTCTCTCCGTGAAAAAGCCGGATAAGATGCCCAGAGCATCTTATCCGGCCTGATAGTTTGGCGGCTATCATCCTCCGATGAACAGGTGCATTATAGCACGCCGCGCCGTTTTATGCAAGGAGGAAGTTTTGACGCAGCGGAGGGCTCTGGGCGGACCTTGCCGGGAAAAAACGGATGGTCCTGGCGGGCGTTTTTATGCGCCGGACAGGGCGACGTTGTGGAGAAGCGGTGTTGCGTTCGCGGAAAGAACGTCGTATAATAGGTCCGTATGAACGGGCCCCTCCGGCCCGCGACCACAGGGGAGGGACGGATAAATGAAAATGCGGCGACTGGCGATCCTTCTGGTCTTGCTGGCCCTGGTGGCGGGCCTGGAGGTGGTGATCATGACCCGGTTCACCGGGCAGACCGCCTCGGCTCCCCAGGCCACGGCGACCCCGATACCTACCGCGGAGCCCACCGAGACGCCTACGCCTACGCCGGAGCTGGATCTGGAGGCTGCCAAGCCCAACGAGGCCGGCGAGATCCCCATCGTGATGTTCCATGCGTTCGTGGAGGAGACTGACCCGGACGACTCCTATTCCGCCGATTTCAAGCGGTATACCCAGAGCTTCACCTATCTCAAAGACCTGCTGGGCCGCCTGTACGACATGGGCTACAGGATGTCCACCATGAACGACTTTCTGAATAACGAGATCAAGGTGGAGGCCGGGTACAAGCCCGTCATCTTCACCTTCGACGACGGCACCGCCAGCCAGTTCAGCCTGATCGAGCAAAACGGCGAGCTGGTGGTGAATCCCCAATGCGCGGTGGCGGTGCTGCTGGACTTTTACAAGGAGCACCCGGACTTCGGCCTGGGCGGGACATTTTATGTTAACCTCGGAGCCTCGCCGTTTTATGAGGAGCGCACCTCCGGCACCCCGCTGGCGGGCACGGCCCAGGAGCGGCTCCAGTACCTGATCGACCTGGGCTTCGAGGTGGGCAACCACACCTATTCCCACTACAGCCTGCCGGACGCCACGGACGCGGAGACGGTGATGCGCGAGGTAGGGAAGAACCAGCAGGCCATGTATGAGCTGGTCGATGGCTATACGTTCACCAGCTTCTCCCTGCCCTTTGGCAGCACCACGCCGGAGCTGTTCGAGTATGTGAAGGGCGGCGTCTACGAGGGCGTGGAGTACAAGAATCTGGGCATCGTGGAAGTGGGCTGGGACCCGGCCATCTCCCCGGTGAACCCGGACTACGACCCCTACAGCATCCACCGCATCCGGGGCACCGGCTTCTTGGCGGAGGACTGCGACTTTGAGTGGTGGCTGAGAAATCCCCGGGATCCGATATATGTGAGCGACGGGGACCCCAACACCATCACGGTGCCGGAGGCATATCGGTCCCTGGTGGACGACAGCAAGCTGGGAGGCAAGCAGCTTCGGGTCTATTGACCTTTAAAACATACAGAAAAGGCACCCGGCCGCCGGAAGCGGCCGGGTGTTCGCTGGTTTACGGGCAGAGCCGGATGTGTATCTGCCAGCTCTGATGCTCCCGCCGGGGCGGGGGCAGGGTCAGGCCGCTCCGCTCCAGGGCGGCCCCGGACAGGACCGCGGGCAGTGGGGACCAGCCCCGGTCCGGCGCGCCGTCCCCGGCGGGGACGGGACCGGCCGGCTCCACCCGGTACCGGCTGTCCGGCCGCAGGCCCCGGACCCGGATGTGGACCGGGACGGGGTTTGCCTCAACGCGGGTGTACACCGCCTGGACCAACGCCTCGCTGCCGTCGGGGGCGGCAAATTCCCAGACCGCGCAGCCCTCCTCTGGGGCGCGCAGCCGGTAATGGTCCCCCAGCCGGATCAGATCGGCGTACTGGCGGAAGCAGGCGATCTGGCCGCGCACCTCCGCCTGCTCCGCCGGGGACAGCCTGGTCACGTCCAGCTCATAGCCGAAGCAGCCCGCCATGGCAACGCAGCCCCGGGTGGACAGGGGGGTGGTCCGGCCTGTCTGGTGGTTGGGCGCGGCGGACACATGGGAGCCCATGGTACAGGCGGGGTAGCAGAAGCTGGTGCCGTACTGGATGTCCAGGCGGTTGATGGGGTCGGTGTTGTCGCTGCACCAGATCTGGGGGGTGTAATAGAGCATCCCCGCGTCGAACCGGCCGCCGCCGCCGGAGCAGCCCTCAAAGAGCACCTGGGGGAAGGCGGCGGTCAGCTCCTCCAGCACCCGGTACAGTCCCAGCACGTACCGATGGGCGAACTCCCCCTGCCGCTCCGGGGGCAGGGAGGCGGTGAACTTGTCGCAGATGCTGCGGTTCATGTCCCACTTCACATAGCTGATGGGCGCGCCGGCCAGGATGCCGGACAGCTCCCCGATGATATGGTCCTGGACGTCCCGGCGGGAGAAGTCAAGGACCAACTGGTTCCGGGCCAGGCAGGGGTCCCGGCCGGGGACGCGCACGGCCCAGTCCGGGTGGGTCTTGTAAAGGCCGCTGTCCTCGCTGACGGCCTCCGGCTCGAACCAGATGCCGAAGTCCAGGCCCAGGGCGTTGATGCGCCCGGCCAGCTCCCGGAGGGTGCAGCCCAGCTTTTCCTCGTTGGGATACCAGTCGCCAAGACCGCCGTTGTCGTCCTCTCGGCGGCCGAACCAGCCGTCGTCCATGACGAACAGCTCCATGCCCAGCTCCGCCGCCTTTTGGGCGATGGAGACCAGCTTGTCGCCGGTGAAGTCGAAATAGGTGGCCTCCCAGTCGTTCAGGAGCACCGGCCGCCGCCGGTCCCGCCAGGGGCCCCGGCATATATGCTCCCGGATGGCCCGGTGAAAGACGCGGCTGAGCCCGCCCAGGCCCCGATCGCTGTAGGCCAGGATGGCCTCCGGGGTCTGAAAGCTCTCCCCGGGGGCCAGCGTCCAGGCAAAGTCATCCGGGTGGATGGAGCAGACGAGCCTCGTCTGGTCCACCTGGTCCAGCTCCGCCTCCATCAAAAACTCCCCGCTGTACACGAAGCAGGCCCCCCAGCACTCCCCGGCCGTCTCGGTGGCGTCGGGCGCGCACAGGATGGAAAAGGGGTTATACTGGTGGCTGCTGGCGCCCCGGGCGCAGCCCACGGACTGGACGCCGTGGCGCAGGCCCTGGCGGGTCATATTGCGCTCCATGGCGTGGCGGCCGTGGAAGGTGAGCCAGTCGAACTTGCCAAAGGGCCAGTCCAGACAGAAGCTGGCGGCCTTTTCCAGCACCACCGGCCCATCGCCCCGGTTGACGATCCGCGCCGAGCGGCATATCACGTCCAGGTCCTCCAGCACGCCGTATTGCAGCTCCACCTCCAGCGCGGAGGCCGGGTCACGCAGGGTGACGATCAGGCTCTCCGCCTCCGCCTCGTCCCCGTAAAGGGCCGGCAGGCCCTCCAGGGCGTACTTGCCCTTCTCCGTCCGGCAGCCGGCGAAGCGCAGCTGGGCCGCCCGGCTGCCGTCGGCGCTGCGGACATGCAGCGCGGCGGTGCGGAAGTCCCCCGTGCCGAAGCAGGGGTACTCCTGGGGCAGCACGTCCAGGGAGTATTCCCGCCGGTCCCGGCCGCACTCGTAGGGGTTGCCGCACAGGCCCCGGTCCACAAGGCAGAGCTGGCCGGAAAGATCGTCGGCGTCGGCCAGGCGGCCGCCGTAGTGGACGTGCAGCAGAAAGCCCAGCTCGTCCGCTTTCATTTGATAGGTGCTGCGGCGGGTGTGCAGCGAGATCAGACCGCTGGCTTTGTCATAGACGATGCTCATGGCGCGCTCTCCTTCGACCGGCAGGGTCCGTCATGGGGACGGGCCCGCACACTTATATGTACGGCGTATTATACCCAATGGCGGGGGGAATTGCAAGAGCGCGGGCGCGGCCACGGACGCCGGCATGAAGCGGCCGGCGGAGGCATATGCTGGCAGGGAGAGCCGCCTGGGCAAGTGCGCCAAAAACAAACTGGATAATCTGTCGAAAATGTGCAATAGACAACCGGCGGCGTTTGTGATATTCTACTATAGGTACATACTATGTGCCCCATTATTAAATGGCGTCAGTCCACTCCACCTCAATGGGCGGGCGTACATACGAAAAGGAGGAAGAGACCCGAGCGTTCCGGGTGCGGCAGTGTGGAGACCTGTCGTAATGTGGATGCGACGAAAGCGCGCATCTGCGAGACCGTCGGGCGGAGGCCCGGCTGTCAGAACGTGAGCTATGTCCGAAGTCGTATTGAAAGATCTCAAGAAAGTCTATGACGGC
>CANQNS010000035.1 GCA_947625285.1 uncultured Oscillospiraceae bacterium | reverse complement strand
CCGACAAGCCCTTCCTGATGCCCATCGAGGACGTGTTCACCATCTCCGGCCGCGGCACCGTGGTCACTGGCCGTGTGGAGCGCGGCCAGGTCAAGGTGGGCGACAAGGTGGAGATCGTCGGTATCCGTGAGACCCAGGAGACCGTCGTGACCGGCACCGAGATGTTCCACAAGACCCTGGAGTACGCCGAGGCCGGCGACAACGTGGGCTGCCTGCTGCGCGGCATCGACAAGAAGGCCGTGGTCCGCGGTCAGGTGCTGGCTGCTCCCAAGAGCATCCATCCCCACACCAAGTTCAAGGGCCAGGTGTACGTTCTCAGCAAGGAAGAGGGCGGCCGTCACACCCCGTTCTTCAACAACTACCGGCCCCAGTTCTACTTCCGTACCACCGACGTGACCGGCGTCATCAATCTGCCTGAGGGCGTTGAGATGTGCATGCCCGGCGATAACGTGGACATGAACGTGGAGCTGATCACCCCGATCGCCATCGAGGTGGGCCTGCGCTTCGCCATCCGTGAGGGCGGCCGTACCGTGGGTTCCGGCGTCGTCATCGAGGTCGAGGAGTAATCCGATACGCAAAAACTCCCGCAGCCTGGCTGCGGGAGTTTTGCGTTACCTTAGTCCGATCATGAACCCGTTCAGGTTGGTGGAGTGTATGTCCCCGCCGATCACCTGGTTTTTGTATACATACAGGTCCGCTATGACGGTCTGGTCCTTGTCCGGGTAGTTCACCACCGAATAGGTGTACAGCACACAGCTGCGTCCGGCGTACTTGGCAAGGTCGAAGCCCTGTTGCTGCTGGAGCTGGTTGTACTTCTCATAGACGGAGGAGAAGTGGTCGGGGATAAGGATCTGCTGGGCCTGCTCGGAGGCGGGGTCCACCTGCCAGCCGCAGCCGGACAGATAATCGACGCGCTTTTCGGTGGTGGAGGCCTCGTCCCGGGCCAGGAGCTTCACGCCGCCCACGTCGCATCCGGTGATGAGCAGCACGGCGATGAACGCCAGCACCGCCAGGACGATCAGAAAGGTCCGTGTCTTTGGTGTGATCCACTTTTTCATGGTACAGCCTATGCGGGCGGGAGGGGACGTATGTATGCGGGATGAACGGATCGACAAAATATTGGCCGGCTCCGGCCTGTACACCCGGTCCCAGGCCCGGGCGGCGGTCCTGGCCGGGGCCGTGACCGTGGACGGGCGCACCGTGCGTCGGCCGGAGGAGAAGGTGAGCCGGACCGCGTCCATCGTGGCCGGCGGCCGGACCGTGGACGGCGCGGAGCACGCATACTATATGATGAACAAGCCCCCAAACACCATCTGCGCCACCGAGGACGGGGCCTATCCCGCGGTGACAAGTCTGCTGCCCCGGCATCTGCGGGCCCGCGGCCTGTTTCCCGCCGGCCGGCTGGACGCGGACGTGACGGGCCTTATTCTCCTGACGGACGACGGGGCCTTCGCCCACCGGGTCACCGCGCCCCGGTCGGAGATCGAAAAGGCATACGAGATATACGCGGACGGACCTCTCACGGCGGCGGACGCCGCCAGACTGGCCGCCGGCGTCACATGGACCGATGGCACGGTCTACCGGCCGGCCAGACTGGACATCGACAGCGCGGACCCCCGGCGGGGTCTCGTGACGGTCACGGAGGGAAAATACCATGAGGTGAAAAACCTGCTGGCCGCCTGCGGCCGGCGCGTGGAGGCCATGCGGCGGCTGCGGATCGGCGCGCTTTCCCTGGACGGAGCTCTGCCGCCGGGGGCCATTCGGCGGCTGGAAAAGGAAGAAATTGACAAGTGCTTTCAAAAATTTATCTAATTTGTCTACCAAAAATTGTGCAAATTGGGAATGATTCCGAAATCAGGTGAAAAAGTTCACAATTTTTTGACCTGTTTCTATTGCAATATGACAGAGAATGATTTACAATAATTGTATGTCAATTGTGGGGGTAATGATATGTCGAGCCGAATTTTCCAAAGCGTGATCCTGCAGATGAAGGACGCAAGCAAACGCTGCTTCGGCGTGGTGGACGAGCAGGGGAATGTGATCGCCAGCAGCGACCTTTCTCTGATGGGCTTTTCCATCGGCGAGATCCACCTGGCGGCCCAGGAAGCGGGAACGGACCTGTTCGTGGCGGCCGGGCGCACCTGCCGGGTGATCGGGGCCGGCGGCCGGGGCACGTATATCGCCTTCGTGGACGGCCAGGACGAGACGGCCCGGAGCATCTGCATCCTGATCTCCGTGGCGCTGGCCGAGGCCAAGAGCAGCTATGACGACAAGCACGACACTACGACCTTCGTGAAAAACATCATCTCCGACAACATCCTGCCCGGAGATGTGTACGTCCGGGCCAAGGAGCTGGGCTTCAACGCGGAGATGCCCCGGGGCGTGTTCGTGGTGCGCCAGAACGCCGGGGCGGAGATGGCGGTGCTGGAGTATCTGCAAAACCTGTTCCCCTCCCGTGAGAAGGATTTCGTCCTGTCCATGAGCGAGACGGACGTGGTGGTGATCCGGGAGCTGCAGCCGGGCTTCGACGCCGGGGAGCTGGAGCGGACGGCCCAGCAGATCCAGCGCAGTCTGGAGCAGGACATGGGCATCCACTCCGTGGTGGGCATCGGCTCGCCGGTGCTGCACCTGCGGGAGCTGGCCGACCGGTACAAGGAGGCCCAGACGGCCATCGACGTGGGCAAGGTCTTTGAGAACGACCAGACGGTCATCAGCTACGAGAGCCTGGGCATCGGGCGGATCATCTACCAGCTGCCCACGACTTTGTGCGAGATGTTCCTGGCGGAAGTGTTCAAGAAGAGCCCCATCGAGAGTCTGGACCAGGAGACCCTGTACACCATCAACAAGTTTTTCGAGAACAACCTGAACGTGTCGGAGACCAGCCGGAAGCTGTTCGTACACCGCAACACCCTGGTGTACCGGCTTGAGAAGATCAAGAAGCTCACCGGCCTGGACCTGCGGGAGTTCGATCACGCCATCGTGTTCAAGGTGGCGTTGATGGTCAAGCAGTATCTGGACTCCCAGAACACACGTTATTGAATCGCTTCGGAGGCTCCGTTTCATGGTCCTGTTTGAGAACGTATCCATGACCTATCCCGGCGGGGATTTCCCCGCCATAGACGATATGACCTTCTCCATCGACGACGGGGAATTCGTGTTTCTGGTGGGGCCCTCGGGCAGCGGCAAGACGTCCATCATCAAGCTGATCACCGGCGAGGTGATGGCGGACGCCGGCGTGCTGAACGTGAACGGCTACGACCTGCGGCATATGCGGCGGCGGAAGCTGCCCATGATGCGCCGGACGGTGGGGGTCATTTTCCAGGATTTCCGGCTGATCGAGGATAAGACCATCTATGAAAACGTGGCCTTTGCCATGCATGTGGTGGGCGCGTCCAACCGGGATATCCGCCAGCGGGTGCCCTATGTGCTGGAGCTGGTGGGCCTGCAGGGGTGTGAACGCCGCTACCCCCGGGAGGTGTCCGGCGGCGAGCAGCAGCGCGTGGCGGTGGCCCGGGCCATCGTGAACAGCCCCCAGCTTCTGATCGCGGACGAGCCCACGGGCAACCTGGACCCGGCAAGGAGCCTGGAGCTGATGCTGCTGATGGAACGCATCAACGACAACGAATCCGGCACCACGGTGCTGGTCGTGACCCACGAAAAGGAGCTGGTGAACTCCTTCTCCAAGCGGGTCATCGCCATCGACGAGGGCCAGGTGGTCTCCGACGGAATGGACGGGTATTACAGCTATGAGATCCAGTAAATTAGGCTACCTCATCAAAGAGGGATTCAAGAGCATAGGGACCCACGGGTTCATGTCCTTCGCGTCGGTGACCATCGTGGTGGCGTGCCTGGTGATCATGGGCAGCTTCACCCTGATCGGCGTGAACATCGGCGGCATCCTGGACGAAGTGGAGAGCCAGATCGAGGTGGTGGCCTATGTGGAGGAGACCTTCACGGACGAGGAGGCCCGGGGCCTGCAGACGGAGATCGAGTATCTGGACAACGTGAAGAGCTGCCAGTTCGTGCCCCGGCAGCAGGCCATGGAGTCCTACGCCTCCCAGTTCCAGGACCAGACGCTGTTCCAGGACGTGGACGCCAGCATCCTCCGGGACCGGTACATAATCTACTTCGACGACATCTCCCTGATGGACGAGACCCTGGACCAGCTTAGCCAGATCATCGGCGTGGCGGATATCAGCGCCCATGTGGAGGTGGCGGACGCGCTGGTGAACGTGCGTAACGTAGTCAGCGCGGTCAGCGTGATACTGATCGTGGTGCTGGTGCTGGTATGCGTGTTCATCATGTCCAACACCGTGAAGCTGGCGACTTTGAGCCGCCGGGACGAGATCGCCATCATGAAGATGGTGGGCGCGTCCAACGGCTTCATCCGCTTCCCTTTCGTGGTGGAGGGGCTGGTGCTGGGCCTGCTGGGCGGTTTTCTGGCCTTCGTGATCCAGTGGGGCATCTACGACGTGGTAGCCAACAAGATCATGAGCGGCATGCTGGGCCGGCTGATAACCGTGATCCCCTTCAACACGGTCAGCGGCTCGGTGATGGCTATCTTTATGGCTGTGGGCCTGGTGGTGGGCGTGTTCGGCAGCTCCATCGCCATCCGCAATTATCTGGAAGTGTAAAAGCCGTCGGAAAGACGTTCAAAAGCAAAAGCCACAAGGCTGCGGCCCTCTCCAAGCCGCAGCCTGCTCCCTGCAAAGGAGGTACCCATGAAAAAACGCAAGCTGTTCATCCAGGTGGTGTGCATCATCCTGGCGGTGCTGATGCTGCTGTCCATCTCCATCATGGTGCTGGCCCCGTCGGCCTGGGCCGCCTCCAGCGACCAGATCCAGACGGAGATATACGGCCTCACCAGCCGCCAGAACGAGATCCAGTCCCGTATGGACGACATCCAGGCGGAGATCGACAGCCTGGACTATGAAAAGGCCAATACCCTGGAGAAGAAGCAGTACCTGGACCGGCGCAACCAACTGGCCCAGGAGGAGCTGGACGTGATCCAGGAGCAGATAACCATCATCGACAGCCTGATCGCCAATATGCAGCAGGACCTGGCCGACGCCCGGGAAGAGGAGGCGTACCAGCGGGAGCGGTTTCTGACCCGCGTGCGCGCCATGGAGGAAAAGACGGACGCGGGCTACATGGACGTGCTGTTCAACGCCAGCAGCCTCTCCGACCTGCTGACCCGGCTGGACCTGGTCAGCGAGATCATGAACTATGACGAGAGTCTGGAGCAGGAGTACATCTCCGCCCGCCAGCGGGTGGAAACGCTGGAGACCCAGGCGGAGGATATGTTCGCTGAAAACGACGCCCGCCGGCAGGAGCTTGTCAGCAAGCAGGCTCAGCTTCAGACGGACATCGAGGCGGCCTGCGCTCTGATCGCCCAGATGGAACAGGACACCGAGGAATACGAGGAGATCCTGGCCCAAGAGGAGCAGACCCAGGCGGAGGTCCAGTCCCTTATCATCCAAAAGGAGACCGAGCTGGCGGAGGCCCGGGCCCGGGAGGAGGCCGCCCGGCAGGCGGCTCTGGCGGCCCAGCAGGCCGCCCAGCAGCAGGACGCGCCCGCCGCCGGGGACAGCGGCGCGGACAGTTCCGGCAGCGCGGACAGCTCGGGCAGTACCGACAGCGGCAGCAGCGGCGGCTCCTCCGGCAGCGGGGCCTGGATGATCTGGCCCAGCTATACCCGGCAGTTGACTGACCACTACGGGCCCCGGCCCGTCCATCCCGTCACGGGCAAGTCCACCTTCCATGACGGCATCGACATCGGCGCGGGCTACGGCACCAGCATCTATGCCGCCGCCGCCGGCACGGTCATCATGGCCCGGGAGAACGGCGGCTACGGCAACTGCGTCATGATAAGCCACGGCAACGGGTATACTACCCTTTACGCCCATATGTCGTCCATCTCCGTCTCCTACGGGCAGAGCGTGAGCCAGGGCCAGGTGGTGGGCCTGGTGGGGGCCACCGGCAGAGTCACCGGGCCCCACCTGCACTTTGAGGTCCGCACCTCCAGCGGCTCCGTGGACCCCATGAGCTTTGTCTACTATTGACGGACCAGATCCTGTCTACGCACCGGGCGACCCACGTCGCCCGGCTTTTTTAGGGGGCACCGGCAGATATGTCATTCAAAGGGAAAGGCGCTGGAAAGGGCCTGATATGCGCGCTGGCGGGCGCGCTGACCGTGCTGATCATCCTGATACTGGGCTTTGGCGGCTTCCGGGGCTTCGGCCGGGCGGCCAAGTTCGCCGCGGTCATGCGCATCATCGACACCCAGTTCGTGGGGGACTACGACTTGGACGCGGCCGCGGACGCGGCTCTGGCTATGGCGGTGGACACCATCGACGACGACTGGAGCTACTATATGGACGCGGACAGCTACGACGCCTATCAGGACCGCTCCGCCAATCTCTATCAGGGCATCGGCGTGACTATCCGCACGGATGGGACCGGCGAGGGCTTTGTCATCGAGATAACCAATAAGGACGGCCCGGCGGACCGGGCGGGCCTTGTGGCGGGGGACACGATCCTGGCGGTGGACGGCGTATCCGTGGCCGGCGGGGCCGTGGAGGACCTGCGGGCGCTGATCCAGGCGGACTACGGCAAGGACGCGCTGGTAACGGTCCGGCACGCCGACGGCACAGAGGAGGATGTGGCCGTATCCTGCGAGGCCATCTATACCGATCCCGTGTCCTATGAGCTGCTGGAGGGGCACATCGGCTATGTGCGGATCGCCAACTTCCACCAGGGCGCGGGAGAGAGATCCGTGGCGGCGGTGGAGGAGCTTCTGGAGCAGGGGGCGGACAGCTTCGTGTTCGACGTGCGGAATAACCCCGGCGGGCAGGTGTCGGAGATGGTGACTATCCTGGACAGGCTGCTGCCGGAGGGGGAGCTGTTCATCCAGACGGACCGGCACGGCCGGGAGCAGGCGGAAAAGTCCGACGCCGTGTGCGTGGAGCTGCCCATGGCGGTGGTGGTCAACTCGGAGAGCTACAGCGCGGCGGAGTTTTTCGCCGCGGCCCTGCGGGATTATGACTGGGCGAAGATCGCCGGCCAGCCCACCACGGGCAAGGCCCGCAGCCAGGTGACCTATTCCCTCTGGGACGGCAGCGCGGTGCATATCTCCCGCTATTCCTATCTGACCCCCGACAGGAGGGACCTGTATGAAGAGGGGGGCCTGGAGCCGGACGCGGCGGCGGAGCTGTCCCAGGAGGAGCAGACGCTGTACGCGGCGGGCCGGCTGAGCCCGGCGGACGACCCCCAGGTGCAGGCCGCCGTGGGGCTTCTGGACGCTTGACAGGCAGGGCACGGATAACTATAATATTCAATATTCGCGGACCAATCATCATGAGGGAGGCAAGACCATGGCGGACACCAAGTATAAGATGAGCCGGGAGCGGTACGAGGAGATCCAGAAGGAGCTGGAATACCTGCAGACCGTCCGGGAGAAGGAAGTCTCGGAGCTTATCAAGGAGGCCCGGAGCTACGGCGACCTTTCGGAGAACAGCGAGTATGACGAGGCCAAGACCGAGCAGGGCAAGCTGTACTCCAAGATCGCGGAGCTGAAAAACCTGCTGGAGAACGCGGAGATCGTTGAGCACACCCACCGGGCCGGCGTGGTGGGCATCGGCAGCCGGGTCACGGTGCTGGACCTGGAGATGAACGAGCAGTCGGAGTACCAGATCGTGGGCAGCCAGGAGGCCAACCCCATGACCGGGCGCATCTCTGACGACTCCCCCTTCGGCAAGGGCCTCATCGGCCACAAGATAGGCGAGACCGTCACCGTGGAGGCCCCCGCCGGCGAGCTGCGGTTCGAGATACTGAACGTCACGTTCTGAAAGACATACAAGGAAGGAAGTTTGACCATGTTCCAATACGCGCCGGGGTATCGGACGGAGCCGGAGGGCCTGTCCGACGAGATGCGCGTGCGCCGGGAGAAGCTCTTCAAGCTCCAGGACGCCGGCCGCGACCCCTATCAGATCACCAAATTCACCCGCACCCACTTCTCCCAGCAGATCAAGGACGGCTATGACGAGCTGGAGGGCAAGGATGTGCGGGTCGCCGGACGGATCATGGCAAAACGGGTGCAGGGCAAGGCCGGCTTCATGGACCTGGCGGACGACCGGGGCCGCATCCAGCTTTACGTCAGCGTCAACGAGCTGGGCCCGGAGGGGCTGGCGGAGGTCAAGAGCTGGGACGTGGGCGACATCGTGGGGGCGGAGGGCTTCGTGTTCAAGACCCGCACGGAGGCCATATCCGTGCATGTGCAGAAGATCGGGCTCCTTGCCAAGAGCCTGCGGCCCCTGCCGGAGAAGTTCCACGGCCTGACGGACACGGACCAGCGGTACCGCCGCCGGTACCTGGACCTGATCACCAACGACGAATCCCGGCGGGTATTTGAGCTGCGGACCCGGTTCATCAGCCACATCCGCCGGTATCTGGACGAGAGAGGCTATCTGGAGGTGGAGACCCCGGTGCTGGGCACCATCCAGGGGGGCGCTGCCGCCCGGCCTTTCGTGACCCATCACAACACCCTGGACCTGGATATGTACATGCGTATCGCCACGGAGCTGAACCTGAAGCGGCTCATCGTGGGGGGCATGGAGCGGGTCTATGAGATCGGCCGCATCTTCCGCAACGAGGGCATGGACACCAAGCACAACCCGGAGTTCACCACCCTGGAGATGTACGAGAGCTATGCCAACTTCGAGACCATGATGGACTATGTGGAGGGGATGCTGTCCTCCGCGGCCATCGAGCTGCGGGGCACCTATGAGCTGACCTGGGGCGGCAATGAGATCGACATGAGTCCCGGCTGGCGCAGGCTCACCATGATCGAGGCCGTGAAGGAATACGCCGGCGTGGACTTCGGCGCGCTCTCCGACGACGGGGAGGCCGTGGCGGCGGCCAAGGCCGCCGGGGTGGATATGGACGGCAAGGAGCCCACCTGGGGCGTGGCCCTTTATGAGACTTTCGACCAGAAGGTGGAGGAGAAGCTGATCCAGCCCACCTTCATCACCATGTACCCGGTGGAGGTGTCGCCCCTTGCCAAGCGGAGCCCGGCGGACGGACGGCTCACCGAGCGGTTCGAGGCGTTCATCAACGCCTGCGAGATGGGCAACGCCTTCTCGGAGCTGAACGACCCCCTGGACCAGCGGCTGCGGTTCCAGGCCCAGATGGCCCTGAAGGCCAAGGGCGACGCCGAGGCCAGCGACATGGACGTGGACTACTGCGAGGCATTGGAATACGGCATGCCGCCCACCGGCGGCCTGGGTGTGGGCATCGACCGGGCCGTCATGCTCCTGGCCGGCGTGGACACCATCCGGGATGTGATACTCTTCCCCACAATGAAGTCCTTACCGAACGACAAGTAAGAAAAAGCCAGTGTTTATGCGGGTTTCGGGACTTTCCAAACTGAATAAATTTACCTCTTTACACCAAATTTACACCAATCGGTGCTAAAAACGGTGCAGAGACTAAAAAATCGCATAAT
>CANQNS010000034.1 GCA_947625285.1 uncultured Oscillospiraceae bacterium | reverse complement strand
TGGTGGGAACAACAGGACTCGAACCTGTGGCCCCCTGCTTGTAAGGCAGGTGCTCTAACCAGCTGAGCTATGCTCCCATGGAGCGCCCGCTTTTCAAGCGGCTCTGCTATTATAAAGCACAGTGGACCCAATGTCAACAAAAAAATTCGGCCGAGGGGGAAAATCCCCTCAGCCGTTCTCTTCCTTTTCCAGCCTCTCGAACACGGCGGCATAGCCGTCCCGCCCGTACTGCAAACTCCGCTTCACACGGCTGATGGTCGCGCTGGAAGCGCCGGTCTCCTGCAGGATGTCGTTGTAGATCATCCCCTTGTTCAAAAGCCACGCCACCTGGAACCGCTGCTCCAACGCCTGCAGCTCCGTCACCGTGCACAGGTCGTCGAAAAACTGCACGCACTCATCCATGGTCTTCAGAGAAAGGATCGCCTTGTACATCATCTCATTGCGGGGTTTGCGGTTTATCTTGTTCATGTAACGCATTCCTCCCGTTATTCTGCTTAACTGTTTTTATTTTACAACAGTAAACCTTGAAAGTAAAGACCAAAAAGACAATTATTTCACTATCTTTTCACCGCGCCGTATGTTATACTATATTTGAAACTGGAAAGGAAGTGACGCCATGATCGCAGTCTGGCTCGCCGCCGCGGCGGTGTTTCTCATCGTCGAGGCCGTTACCACCGCCATGAGCTCCATCTGGTTCGTGGCGGGCTCTCTGGCGGCATTAGCCGCCGCCGCGCTGGGCGCGCCCATATGGGCGCAGGCGCTGCTGTTCGTGACCGTGTCCGGCCTCTGCTTCGCCCTGCTCTATCCCCGGCTGAAGGACCTGCTGCGCAAGGACCGCCACCCCACCAACGCCGATATGGTCATCGGCCAGGAGTGCGTCGTCACCCAGCGGGTGGACAATCTGGCCGGCACCGGCGCGGTGACGGTGGGCGGCAGGACCTGGACCGCCCGCTCCGCCGACGGCCAGCCCATCGAACCGGGCGCGGTAGTCACCGCCGTCAGCATCCAGGGCGTGAAGCTCATGGTCTCCCCTGTCCGGGAGGCCGTTCGCTCGTAGATCAAGATCAAAGGGAGGATATGAACCATGTACAGCATTGGATACGCATTGGGCCCCGCTTTCGTGACGGTGGTGGTTCTGCTCGTCATCATCGTCCTGATCCGCAACATCCGCATCGTGCAGCAGGCCCGCGCCTTCGTGGTGGAGCGGCTGGGCGCCTATCACGCCACCTGGACTGTGGGGCTGCACTTCAAGATCCCCTTCATCGAGCGCATCGCCAAGGTGGTGTCTTTGAAGGAGCAGGTGGCGGACTTCCCGCCCCAGCCCGTTATCACCAAGGATAACGTCACCATGCAGATCGACACGGTGATCTACTTCCAGATCACCGACCCGAAGCTGTACACCTACGGCGTGGAAAATCCCATGCTGGCCATCGAGAACCTGACCGCCACCACATTGCGGAACATCATCGGTGAGCTGGAGCTGGACGAATCGCTCACCAGCCGGGACACCATCAACGCCAAGATGCAGCAGATACTGGACGAGGCCACCGACTCCTGGGGCATCAAGGTCAACCGGGTGGAGCTGAAGAACATCACCCCGCCCAAGGAGATCCAGAACGCCATGGAGAAGCAGATGAAGGCCGAGCGGGAGCGGCGTGAGTCCATCCTCCGGGCCGAGGGCGAGAAGCGGGCCGCCATTTTGGAGGCCGAGGGCGAGAAGGAATCCGCCGTGCTGCGGGCCGAGGCCAAGAAGGAGGCCGCCATCCTGGAGGCCCAGGGCAAGGCCCAGGCCATCCTGGCCGTGAACGAGGCCACCGCCGAGGGCTTGAAGCTGTTGAACGCTGCCTCCCCCACGGAGCCCATCGTCCAGTTGAAGGCTCTGGAAGCCTTCTCCGCCGCCGCCAACGGCCAGGCCACCAAGATCATCATCCCCTCCGAGATACAGGGCCTGGCGGGTCTTGCCACCGCCTTCAAAGAGGTCATGACGGACCCGGAGAAAAAGTAACCACACCATGTAAGGCGCGGACCGGCCGGTCCGCGCCTTTCCTATACTTACTGCTCATTCCCTTTCAAACTCCAAAATATCCCCCGGCTGGCAGTCCAGGGCCTCGCAGATGGCCTGGAGGGTGGAGAAGCGGATGGCCGTGACCCGGTTGTTTTTCAGCTTGCTGAGGTTCACGTTGGAGATGCCCACCCGCTGGGCCAGCTCATTTAAAGACATTTTTCGGTCCGCCATCACCCGGTCCAGCCGCAGCACGATCTTTCCCATCTTACAAAAGCCCCTCCACATCGTCCTCCAGCTTCGTCCCATAGGCGAATATATTGCTCAGCGCCAGCACGATCACGCCCATGATGATGCCGGACACGTCTATCTGGAACGAGTAGCCGGGCCAGCACAGCGCATATGACAACAGGCTCACCGCCACCGTCACCAGAGGGCTGGCAACGACCAGCCAGCCGATCTGCCGGACCCTGTCCACCACCGGCTTCTGGAAGGGCGTGCCGCCATAGCAGAGTTCGATGACCTGCCCCAAGCGGCGGAAAGTAAGCGCCCCCAACACCGACGTTACCGCGCTGCCCACGGCCATAAGCGCCTGCAAGCCGGCGTCAAAGCCCGTCTGGCTCGTGACTACCATATTGAGGCCGCCCATGAAGCCATACTGGACTATCTGGAAAGACATGATCTCTCCCTCCGGCTCATACAGGCTGAAAAACCAGTCCGGCGCCAGGGGCCGAGAAACCGCCATGAACAGACACATTGCCGCGCCCAGCCAGTGCAGCGCCTCCAACACGCGGACCACGATATACCCCGCCTTTGCTTTCCCCTTCATAGCTGTACCCTCCAAATCAATATATCTTTCAAACCGGTCCGATGGGTACAGCATAGCACGCTGTTTTATGTTTGTCAACAAGTTTTTAATGTTTTACGATAAATATTTTTCGTTCAACATAAAAACGCCGGGCGGCAAAGCCGCCCGGCCTGTTATTCGGTCTGTTTTCATCCCGGACCCAGGTCGCCTACCAGGCCGCCCATGGGCGGGATGCCGGGGTCGTCGGTAGGCTCCGGCGTGGGCTCTTCGGTGGGCTCCGCCGTGGGCGGGGCGGTCTGGGCGGGCTGGAACACCGCGTAGAGGGTGTGGTCCCGCTCCACATCGGAGAAGGTGTAGGTGTCCTGCAAGGCGGCGAGGGCGCCGTCCACCAGAAGCTGGCTCAGCTCATAGCCCGGATCGGGGGCGATGGTGAAGCTGACGCTGCGTCCCGCCTCCACCTCCACCGAGCCGGAGGGAGACACACTGCCGCCGGGGCCCACCGTCACGGTGATAGTGTGATGGACCACGGGCGGGTCCGTCACCGCCGCGGGAGGCTGCTGGGTAGCCGGGGGCTGGGTGGGCAGAGGCCGCAGCAGGCCGTCCAGCAGGCCGCTGGAGCCGTTGGGCGAGGCCTGGGGAGCGGAGCTGCCGCCGCCCGGCAGCAGGCTCACGACCGCCACCACCACGACCGCCACTATCACCAGGCTGATCAGCAGGGCCATGAGCCACTTCATGCCCTTGCCGCCTCCTCCGCCGCCGGAGCGGTCGTCGGGGTATTCCTGCTGGGGGGTGACTACCACCCGGGGCGCGGGCTCCGCCACCACCACCTTGGGCCGGGGCGGCGGGTCGTCCACGTTGAACCGGGGCGCGGCGTTCTCCTGCCGGAACTCCGGCGGCGCGCCGGGGGCCGTCCGGGGCGGCAGCGCGCCGTCCTGGTCGAACCGCCGGGTGTCCAGGCCGTCGTCGAAGGACTCCTCCGGCTCCAGGTCCTCCTGAGGCTCCTCTTCCTCCTCCGGGTCCGGGCCCGGCGCCTCATGGCGGCCCCGCTCGCCGGCAGCGGCCCGGCGGGGCACATAATCGGACTGCAGAGGCCCCTCCCGGAGCACGTCCTTGCCGTCCAGCACGTCCGTCACCCGGTCCTCCAGGCTGTCCGGGCCCAGGAACGCCTCAAAGTCGAACCGGCGGTCCTGCTTCGCCTGCTCCTTGGTCCACTGGCCGCCGTTCTCCTCCGTCCAGCTTTTCTCTCGACCGTTTTGATCCATACGCATTTTATCCTACCTTTACGCGGGCAGATATGGTATACTCACTATGACATAAACCTCGACAAACGGAGGGCATCGACATGGGAAAGACCGCTCTTGTCACCGGCTCGTCCAGGGGCATCGGCGCGGCGGCCGTGAGGCGGCTGGCCGGGTCGGGCTGGGACGTGTGCGTCCACTACAACGAGTCGGAAAAAGCCGCCCTGGCCTTGGCAAAGGAGCTCGGGGTCCGGGCCATCCGGGCCGACGTGACGGACCCGGCCCAGGTGAAGGGCCTGTTCGCCGCCGTAGGGGACGTGGACCTATTGGTATGTAACGCCGGCGTGGCCCAGTACGGTCTTTTGTCCGACACGGACGAAGACGCCTGGCGGCAGGTGCTGGCGGTGAACACCGACGGGGCCTACCGCTGCTGCCGGGAGGCCATGGCCCACATGGTCCGGCAAAAGGCCGGCTGCATCGTGCTTGTCAGCTCCGTGTGGGGCGTTTACGGGGCCAGCTGCGAGGCGGCCTACTCCGCCTCAAAAGCGGCTCTCATCGGCCTGAGCAAAGCGCTCGCCAAGGAGCTGGGGCCCTCCGGCATCCGGGTCAACTGCGTGTGTCCCGGGGTCATCGACACGGATATGCTGGCCCAGTTCGACCAGGCGGACCGGCAGGCCCTTATCGACCGGACCCCTCTGGGCCGCCTGGGAAGGCCGGAGGACGTGGCCGCGCTCATCGCCTTCCTGGCCTCCGACGACGCCGCCTTCATCACCGGCCAGGTCATCGGCTGCGACGGGGCCTTTGGGCTGTAACGGCCTCAGCGCAAAAAGAGATATACGATAAAATACGCCGCGGGGATGGCGAAGAGCATACTGTCCATCTTGTCCATGATCCCGCCGTGCTCCGGCATGAGATGGCCGTAATCCTTCACCCCGGCGTAACGCTTCACCAGCGACGCGGCCAGATCGCCCACCTGGCCGAAGCTGCTGGCTGCGAAGGCCGTCACCACGCACATGCCGAAGTCCCAGCCCATCACCAGCGCGATCAGCGCGCCCGCCAGAGGCGCGGACGCCGCGCCCACCACGGCCCCCTCCCAGGTCTTGTGGGGGCTCACCGTGGGGGCCAGCTTATTTTTGCCGAACCACTTGCCGCCGAACAGGGCCATGCTGTCGCAGGCCCAGGTCCCCAGGACGCCCAGCATCAGCGTCTTGAGCCAGATATCGCTGGCGGCGGCGTGGAGCACGATGGCATAAAAGCCGAAGGGCCACATCAGCACGAAAAGATTCACCATCACGAAGCCCATGCCCCGCTCCGGCTTCAGCACGCCCCAGAAAAAGACCGCGAAGGCCGCCAGAGCGTACGCCGCCGCCATCCAGGCCGCCGGCGCATGGAACCAGCACAACACCGCCTGCGCCGCACAGTAGACCACGGGCACGCTCCGGCTCATGGGCTGGCCGGACTGGAACAGGACCCGCTGCAGCTCGGCGGCGGAGGCGATGGCCAACGCCAGGAAAAACGCCACCCGGGTGAACCGGCTCAGAAGGATGCACCCGAACGTGACCACCACGATCAGCGCGGCGGGCAGCAGTCTCTTTTTTATATCCACCGTCATATCACCCCTATCCATGTCATTATAAGGCAAAACCGCCCCGGTGACAAGGGGCAAAAACGCCGCCGGCGGGGGCCGTATTGACAAAAAACAGCGGCCCCTTTATAATTATTGTATCCCCCGCCCACGAGGAAGGAGGCTGTCTATGACCGAGATACTGGCCCGCGCCGACACCCTGTTCCACTACCTGGTGGAATCCGGCATCCTGCTGCTGGAGTTTTTCGGCACGGTGGTGCTGATGATCACCGGCATCATCAGCATGGTAAAATGGCTGCGCCGGAGCCCGGATGTGCGTACCACCATCTCCCAGGGCATATTGCTGGCCCTGGCCTTCAAGATGGGGGGCGAGGTGCTGCGCACCGTGATCGCCACCGAGACCCGGGAGCTTGTCAGCATCTTCGCCATCATCCTCCTGCGGGGCATCGTGGCCGCCATGATCTATTGGGAGATCGGCAAGGAGGCCAAGATCGAGGCCATGTACAACGGCGGCCATCTGCCGGAAAAGCCCGGCCAGTACCGCTTCGCCCACAAAAAGGACGAGAAAAAGGACACCGTCGCCCAGCCATAGCCGCCCATATCCGCCGCCGGACGCCTTCGCGTCCGGCGTTTTTTTGCGTTGCCCTGCCGCATTTTTCGTGATACAATGGCAAAAAATATATACGCGGGAGCAGAATATGAAGTATCTTCTCATCATTGGCGACGGCATGGCGGACGATCCCGTCCCGGAGCTGGGGGGCAGGACCCCTCTGGAAGCGGCGGATAAGCCCGTCATCGACGAGCTGGCGAAAAACGGCGAGCTGGGCAGCGTTTCCAACTGTCCCGCCGCCTTCGAGCCCGGCTCCGCCACCGCCATCCTGTCCATTTTCGGGGCCTCCCCCCTGCGCTATTACCACGGCCGGGGGCCTTTGGAGGCCGCCGCCCAGGGCATCGCCCTCGCTGACGGGGACATGGCCTGCCGGTGCAATATGGTCACGCTGGAGGACGCCGACCTGCCCTATGAAAAGCGGCGCATCCTGTCCCACAGCGCGGGCTCCATCGACGGGGAGACCTCCGACGCGCTCATAAAAGACCTCTGGGCCAGCCCGGAGTTCGCCGCCCTGGCGCGGGCGTGCGACATGGAGATCCACCCCGGCTCCTCCTTCCGGCACTTCGCCGTCATGCACCGGGCGGACATCGCCGGCCTCCGGCTCATCCCGCCCCATGACCACCTGGGCGAACAGATCGGCCCGCTGGCCCCCGCCGGCTGCGCCGTGGCGGAGAAGCTGGACGCGCTCCAGCGGGCCGCCTTCCGGTATCTGGACCGGCACCCGCTGAACCAGGCCCGCCGGGCCGCCGGGAAGCTGCCCGCCAACGCCATCTGGTTCTGGGCCGAGGGCACCGCCGCCCTGCTGCCGGACTTCGCGGAAAAGTACGGCCACACCGGCGAGGTGGTCTCCGCCGTGCCTCTGGTCCGGGGCATCGCCCGGCTCAGCGGTCTGCCCGCCCCCTTGGTGGAGGGCGTCACCGGGGAGATCGACACCAACTGGGAGGGCAAGTGCCAAAAGACCATCGAGATCCTGTCCCGGTGCGACTTCGCCGCGCTGCACATCGAGGCCCCGGACGAGTGCACCCACAACGGGGACACCCCCGGCAAGCTCCAGTCCATCTCCTGGCTGTCCAGCCGGGAAACGGCCCCCATCCTGGAATACCTCCGCTCCACCGGGGAGGACTTCCGCATCCTGATCCTGTCCGACCACAAGACCCTGACCTCCAACCGGGCCCACGACGCCGCGCCGGTGCCGTTTATCATCTATGACAGCCGGGAGCCCGTCCGCTCCGGCCTGACCTACACCGAGGCCAACGGCCTCAGCACCGGCCTGTACCTGCCCGACGGAACCGTGCTGCTGGACCGGCTCTTTCAGCTATGATCGTCCGCGCTCACGGGAAACTGAATCTGTCTCTGGACGTGCTGGGCCGGACCGCCGACGGTTATCACGACCTGCGGATGGTGATGCAGGCGGTGGAATTTGGTGACGACCTGGACGTGGAGCTGACCCGGGACGGCCGCTTCACCATCGACCCGGGCCAGAGCTATCTGCCCGCCGACGGACGGAACCTGGCCCTGAAGGCCGCCAGGCTGTTTCTGGCCGGCACGGGCCTTGGCGCCGCCATCCGGGTCACCAAACGCATCCCGGTCTGCGCCGGGATGGGCGGCGGCTCCGCCGACGCGGCCGCCGTGCTGCGGGCCCTGAACGCTCTCACCGGCCGCCGGCTGCCGGCGGAAGAATTATGTAAACTTGGCCTCCAGGCGGGCAGCGACGTGCCCTTCTGCGTGCTGGACGGGACCGCCTTGGCGGAGGGCCGGGGGGAGAAGCTCACCCGGCTGCCCACGCTGCCGGACTGCTCCATCGTGGTGTGCAAGCCCGCCTTCGCCATCTCCACCCCGGAGCTGTTCGGCCGGGTGGACGGGCGGAAGAGCCGCCTGCGGCCGGACACGCCCGGCATCCTCGCCGCGCTGGAGGCCGGGGACCTGGCCGGGGTGGCCCGGCGGCTTTACAACGTGTTCGAGGACGTGCTGGACCGGCGGCAGGGGGACGTGTTCTCCATCAAGCGGGTCCTGGCGGACCGGGGCGCGCTGGGCGCGGTGATGACCGGCACCGGCAGCGCGGTGTTCGGCCTGTTTGACGACGAGGCCGCCGCCCAAGCCGCTTTCGAGGCCCTCTCCCGGCAATATCAGGAGTGTTTCCTGACCCGCCCCTGCGGGCCATCGGAGGTATAAAACGCCATGCCGCCGCCCATAATCTGGGCGGTGACTTTTTATGACAAAGCAAAAACTGAAACCCTGGGAGATCGCGGGCCTGCTGGCCCTGTGCGTGTTTTTCGCCTCCGGCGTCTGGGCCCGGTCCGCCCAGCGGGAGCTGGCGGGGGGCCTGGTGCGGCTGCACGTGATCGCCAATTCCGACTCGGAGGCGGACCAGGCCGCCAAGCTGCAAATGCGGGACCGGGTCCTAACGCTGCTGTCCCCCCTGCTGGCGGACTGCCGGGACCGGGACGAAGCGGTTAACATAATACTTTCTCACCGACGGGACATAGAGGCGTTGGGGGACGTTTCCGTGGCGTTGGGCACGGAGTACTATCCCACCCGGGACTATGGGAGCTTCTCCCTGCCGGCGGGGGAATATGTGTCGCTGCGGGTCATACTGGGCGCGGGCCAGGGCCGCAACTGGTGGTGCGTGATATTCCCGCCGCTGTGCACCGAGGCGTTGGCGGAGCCGGACCGGGACGCCTTCGCCGCGCTGTCCGACGGCTCCCAGGACCTGATCGCCTGCTCCGGCCGGGGCTATACGGTGCGGTTCCGGGTGGCGGAGTGGTGGAACGCGCTGGCCCAGCGGCTGGGGTGAGCGGAAAAATAGCCCCGCCCGATTGACTTTCCGCCCCGCCGATGGTATGCTTTAAAGGCGGAAAGATATACCGCCGGCCCGCGGCCGCGCATGGAGGAGGGGAGCCACACGCCAAACCTGGACCATCGGAAAAAGTTCATCATCAACGCGGCGTACTGGGCCATCCTTGCCGCCATCGTCCTTTTCGTGGTGCGCTATCTGCTGGGGCTCATATGGCCGTTTTTCCTGGCGTTTATCTTCTCCTGGGCCCTGACGCCCATCGTGCGGACGCTGACGGTCAAGTGCCACATCAAGTACGGCATCTCCGCCGCCCTGTGCCTGGTGCTGTTTTTCGGGCTGGTGGGGGGACTGCTGCTGGCGGTCATCCTCAACATCGTCTCCTGGGTCCAGGAGCTGGTGGCGTGGCTGCCGCCGTTTTATGCCGGCACCGTGGAGCCCATGCTCCGGGACGCCACCGCCTGGGCGGAGGATTTCGTGGGCCGGCTGGACCCGGACGCCACCGCCGTAGTCACCAGCACCTTCGGCAACATCATCTCCTCCGTGAGCTCCTCGGTCAGCGACTTCTCCGTGAAGGCCGTGGGAGCGGTCACCGGCTGGGTCACCAAGCTGCCCGGACGGATGCTCTCCACCGTGATCTGCATCATCGCCACGGTGTTCATGACCTTCGACTTCCACCGCATCACCGCTTTTCTGCTGCGGCAGATGTCCGAGCGGACCCGGCTGGTGGTAGTCAAGGCCAAGGAATCGCTGATCTCCGTGCTGAAAAAATACGGCAAGAGCTACGGCATCATCATGGTGATCACCTTTGTGGAGCTGTCCGTGGGGCTGCTGATCCTCCGGCAGAGAAAGGCTCTGCTGCTGGCGCTGCTCATCGCCATCTTCGACATCTTCCCCGTGATCGGCGCGGGGCTTTTCCTGGTGCCCTGGAGCGTGGCTACCCTGGCGGGCGGCGCGCTGGCTAAGGGCATCGGCCTGCTGGCTTTGTACATCGTCATAACCGTCATACGGCAGTTTCTGGAGCCCCGTATCGTGGGCCATCAGGTGGGCCTGCATCCGCTGGTCACGCTCATGGCTATGCTGGTGGGCACCAAGCTCTTCGGGGGCATCGGCCTGCTGGGCCTGCCCATCGCCTGCGCCATCATCAAGAGCCTGGACGACACCGGCGTGATCCACGTCATCCGCAAGGAGGGCGACGAGGCCCGGCGGCCCATGAGCTTGGTGGAGGAAAAAAAGTAACTTTTGCGCTCCTGGCACTTGACAATCCCCCGTTTGGATGATAGAATTTTCTAGCTTGCGGGCGTAGCACAACGGCTAGTGCACCAGCCTTCCAAGCTGGGGACGTGGGTTCGATTCCCATCGCCCG
>CANQNS010000033.1 GCA_947625285.1 uncultured Oscillospiraceae bacterium | reverse complement strand
ATGCGCAGGTTGGTGATGCCGCCGAAACGCTCCGCCGTGCCGAAGTCGATGCACAGGGCCTTGCAGTGGCCGATGTGCAGATAGCCGTTGGGCTCCGGCGGGAAACGGGTGTGGACCTGCCGGCCCTCGAACCGGCCTCCGGGGCCGATGTCCTCCGCCACAAAGTCAAGGATAAAGTTTTTCGCGTTCTCGTCCATGGTCGCGTCTCACCTCTCTGGTATGTTGAAGATCTCTTATGTCAAAAATGATATTTGATTATACACATTTTTTGGCCGGTTTACAACCGGGCGCGCCCCGGCATTTATCACAAAATCCCGGGGGTCGTTTGAAAAATGGGCGATGTGCCCAAAAATGAGAGATTTTTTTGCCAGACAAGGCGTTTTTACGCGGCAATACTTTGTGTATTGCAAGGAAAAACAACGCGGGATGGCGAAAAAAGATCCATTATTGGGCATGTTGACATTCTTCAAACGAGCCCTAAGCCGTCCAGTAGAATTTTCAGTCCGATGAGCACGAACGTGTCCCTGCCGCAACGGGACGCTTTTCCTTTCCCGTCGGTGGGCTGAAGATCCCGGCGGTCACTCTTCTCGTAATATGACGATATCCTTGTTGTAGTATAACTGCAAGCCCGTGTTGCGCCAATTTGTAGGATCGCCGGTGATATCGTCAAAAAAAAGAACGTACGGCTTTGCGGGATAGGCGGGAAGCACCGCCACAGGCTGCGTATCGTCCAGGAGGATATCCAGCCGCCGTTCAAACGTTTCGTGATAGGCGGATGCGTCGCCGTTGCAAAGGCAGTAAAGAGCGTTGGAAGAGGTGCAGTGCAGCGGGCCGGTCAACAGGATCCCTACCAGAAGCAAAGCCGCTGTCACCATGACGGACGCGGCGGAATATCCCGGCGTTTTTGCCTGAATGGCGGTATCTTTATCGGGGGTGAAAAAGCGGTGGTGCAGCCAGCCCAGGAGATAGAACAGATCGCCCACAGAAAGGAACACAAAAATATAAAATAGCGCGTCCATGAGCCGCCCGGGCCGATAATTGATCGAATAGACGGGCGGGCAAAAGGAGGCGGACAAAAGACAGAACGAAAACCCGAAAACGAGCAGCGGGCAGGGAAAACGGAAAGAAGTCTTGGCAGCTATGGCGTACAGGACCGGAACCATCAGCGCCAGCAAGCAGATATATGGGAGCGTGAACCAGCTTTGCACGGCGGCCAAAGCCTCGCAGAAAGAGCGATATATCGCCGGAAACACGCCCATGTTCACTGCCGACGAGTCCGCCTGCCGGATAGCGTTTCCGGGTGCGAGCAAATTCACGGAGAAAGCGAGGATGAAGAATAAAAACGGAATGACCAGCACCAGTCCCCGCCGTTGGCGGGAGATGGAAGCTGCGAGGAGAATGCAGATATAAATAAGCCCGGTAAACAGGCCCGTCACCAAGTTGGAGCCGCCGATGAGCACGGATAAAACAGAGGCGAAAGCGATGTCAACGACCATGCGGGGGGGGTAACTTTTCGGCCGAAGACAGAGAGAAGCTCTCCGAAGAGAATGAGAGAAAGCCCAGAGGTGAATGTGTAATAGACCGAACCGTTGTACCAGTAAAACGCCTGGGCCGGGTTGGGACAGAACTCCAGGCAGGCGGCCAGGACCATGACGGTGACGATGCCGCGCTGATAAATGCTTGCGCCCAACAGGTCGCCCAGCACGACTTTCAAAAAAAACACTGTGCCGCCGCAGAGCGAGGCCAGCATGATAAAAGGGGTCAGAAAATAGAACCGCTCGTTAAATACGCCGGGCTGGAGGGAAAAGAGAAAGATGGAGAAAAAGGAGCCCTGCCAGGTATGATATACGTGCTTGATCTGCTGGACCACGGTCTGCAGGACCAGAAAGATGCTGTGGCTTTCCAACCAGGTTTGGTGGGGCGCCAGACCGTAACCGAAATCATCTACGCTGGGAACATCGTAAAAGGCGATGATGAGCATGGGGATCAACAACAGGATCAGAGCGGATAAAGAGAGATAAAACAGATGCTTCTCGTTTATCCGATTGTCTCGAAGTTTTTCCCATTTTGCGTGAAAAAAATTGCAAATGCCGTTCATTACGCATTCCTCCGTTGCATTTTTTGGACGATTCTATCACAAAACCCCTAAGCCGTCTAACAATATTTTCAGTCCAATGAGAACCAGAACGCCCCCGCCGGCCAGCTCCGCCTTCCGCTTGTACCGGGCCCCGAACACGCTGCCCGCCTTCACCCCCGCCGCCGAGCAGGCGAAGGTGACGCAGCCGATGAACGTCACCGCCGGCAGGATGTCCACCTCCAGAAAGGCGAAGGTGACCCCCACCGCCAGCGCGTCGATGCTGGTAGCCACCGCCAGGGGCAGCATGGCCTTCCAGTCCATGGCCGCGTCCACGTCCTCCTCCTGGCCGCTCAGGGCCTCCCAGACCATCTTCCCGCCGATGACCGCCAGCAAAATGAAGGCGATCCAGTGGTCGTAGGCGGTGATCATCTGGGCGAAGAACCGGCCCAGATAAAAGCCGATCAGGGGCATCAACGCCTGAAAGGCGCCGAACCAGGCCCCGGCCAGACACATATGCCGGGGCTGTATTTTGCCCAGTCCCAGGCCCTTGCACACGCTCACCGCGAAGGCGTCCATGGAAAGACCCAAGGCCAGTATGAAAAGCTCCCAAAGGCCCATCGTCTGCCTCCTTATCATCGTATCATTTATGTATATAAGCCGTGGCTTGTTCGTTATGCAGGGGAGAGCCCGAGGGGGGCGGGAGCCCCGCCTCGGATGGGATCGGACGCCCCGCGCGAAGCGCGGCGAGCAGCGCGAGGACTTTTGCGCAGCAAAAGTATCGGCGTCATAAAAGTTGCCGATAATAGAGCCCCCCGGTCCGGGGGCCCGCCGGGGCCCGGTCCAGCAGAAAGTCCTCTATGACCGCGCCGCACTGGGGCCGCGTTTCCCGGGTGAACCACAGCAGCCGGAAATCCCCCGGGTCGTCCCGGCCGGCCATGTGCAGGGGGACGCTGTTCAAAAGCGTGGCGTATTTTTTCTCCCCGCACTCCACGGGGAACGCCGTCCCCCGCCGGTCCGTGAGGCAGCCCCGGCCCCCGCACTTCTCGCAGCCGATGTTGACCCGGACCGGGCAGGCGCGAAAGCGCATCAGCGGCAGATATCCGTAAGCGGCTATGCCCCAGGGCACGGGGCCGTCCATAGCCTTTATCCGCTTCATGGGAAGCTGGAAGCTCACCGTGACGGCGGCCAGGCCCCGGGACGCGAAAAAGTCCAGCGCCTGGCAGTTTGCCGCGTTCAGGCCAAAGCCCCCGTAGACCGCCAGGCCCAGCCGCCGGCCCAGCTCCAGGCCGTACACGTTCTCCGTCCACACCGCCCGGAGCCCCGCGTCCCGCAGCGCGGTCAGCCGGGCCTCCAGCGGGTCCTCGTCGGCGGGGAACGCCACCGCCGGCAGGGCCGCCGCCAGAGCGTCCCTGTACCGGGCGATGAGCCCCGCCGTCACCGTCTCCACAGGCAGGATGATCCGCTCCAGGGCCTGGTCCCGGACGATCTGCGCCGGGTCCGGGAACCGGGCCCACAGAGGCGAGGGGGAGGGATGCGCCCGCCGGACCGGGACACGGGGCGCGTAGGGCATGGCCTCGGTCACGGGGGCCTGTCCCCGGACCGCCTCCAGCTCCGCCAGCGCGGCCCGCCGCAGACCGTTCAGAGCGGCCGCCGGCAGCGTCAGGCCGGGGGCGATATCCGCCCGAAATGAGTTTACATAATATTGCGTCCCGCCGGTCCTGGACAGGCTCTCCCCGGCCCGGTCCGGGTCCAGAGGACGGGTCCGGGCAGCCTCCGGCGCGGGACCCTCTGCCGCGACGGTATGGGTCCCGTCGGAGACAGTCAGGCGGGAGCCGGTCCTGTCCATGGAAAAGGCCATGTCCACCGGCACCCGGGGCGTTTCCTTTCGGTATAGGGCGGCCAGGGCGGGCAGCTTTTCCGCCGCCGCCGTCACGTCCTCCCGGGTCCGATAGCCGAACATGGACTTGTCCCGCTTTCCGGTGAGGTAGCCGTCGGTGAAGCCGCTGCGGGAGAACACCGCCGCCAGGCCGGCCTCGTCATAGGGCCGTCCCGCCCGGGCGTTGACGCAGGCGGTGACGGCGGCGGCCACATACTCCGGCCGCTTCATCCGTCCCTCGATCTTCAGGGCGGACACCCCCGCGTCCGCCAGGGCGCGGATGCGGCCGATCAGGCTCATGTCCTTCAGGCTCAGCACATGGTCCCCGCCGCCGCACCGCCAGTCCAGCCGGCAGGGCTGGGCGCACAGGCCCCGGTCGCCGCTGCGGCCCCCCAGCATGGCGGACAGGGCGCAGGCCCCGGACAGGCTCATGCAGTGGGCCCCGTGGACGAAGGCCTCCGCCGGGATGGACACGGCGGCGCATATCTTTTCCATCTCCGCCAGGGTCAGCTCCCGTGCCAGCACGAAGCCGTCAAAGCCCGCGTCCTGCAAAAACCGGGCCCCGTCCGTGTTGTGGACGGCGGTCTGGGTGGAGGCCACCCGGCGCAGGGAGGGGTATTTCTCCGCGAACAGCCGTAAGGCGGCCATGTCCTGCAATATGACGGCGTCGGCCCCGGCGGCGGCGATGGCGTCCGCTGTCTCGGCCAGGGCGTCCATCTCATTGTCCAGCACCAGGGTGTTCACGGTCACATAGACCTTCACGCCGTGGGTCCGGCAATAGCGGACGGCCTCAGAGAGCTGGGCAAAGGTGAAGTTGGCGGCGGCCCGCCGGGCGTTGAAGGCGGGCGCGCCCAGATACACGCTGTCCGCTCCGCAGCGGACCGCCGCCAGAAGCTGCTCCGGCCCGCCGGCGGGGGCCAGGATCTCCGGCCTGTTCACGGTGCGCGCCTCCTTCCGATTTTTGTTGATTTTACTTCCCTTTTCCGATCTTGTCAATTATAATGGGGCATGGAAAGGGGGTGGCGTCATGCACGTGCCATCCGCGCCTACGACGGAGCTGGATATCCTGTCCTTTGACGAGGCCCTGGCCCGGTCCGGCCGGACCGGGGGCTACGACCGGGACAGGTGGCTGTATGTGCCGGACTTTTACGCCGACTACCGGTACATATTGGGTACCCGGGGGCGGCGGCCCCTGATCTGCATCGGCATCAACCCCTCCACCGCCGCGCCGGGGGATCTGGACAACACCCTCAAAAGCGTGGAGCGCATCGCCCTGGGAAACGGCTTTGACAGCTTCGTCATGTTCAACGTTTACGCCCAGCGGGCCACCCGGCCGGAGGATATGGAGCGGGAGATGAACCCCTTTCTGCACCGGGAGAACATGGCGGCGTTCGAGTACGTGCTGTCCCACGCCGGGCCGGCCCCGGCGGTGTGGGCGGCCTGGGGGAACATCATCGAGAGCCGGGGCTATCTGCGCGGGTGCCTGCTGGATATGCTGGACATCGGCCGCCGGTACGAGGCCCGCTGGTACACCGCCGGGGCCCGGTCCAGAAAGGGCCACCCCCACCACCCGCTGTATCTGCGCAGAGACAGCGGCCTGGACCCCTTTGACCCGGCGGCTTATATCGAGAACTGTCTGTAAGGAGTGATATACGAATGGCGGAGTGGACCGAGTATTTTACCTGGCGGGGAGACCTGACCTTCGACCGGGACCCGCTCAACGAGGTGGACGCCTGTGTCCTGGCCCGGTTTTCCTACATACCCTTCGAGTACCTCACCGTCCCCCTGTCCGGGGAGGGGGTGACTATCCGGGACCTGGCGGCGCAGGCGTTGGCGGACGACGCGCTCCGGGCCGGGGAGCGGTGGAAGCAGCAGGACGACGAGCTGCTGCGGGCCATGGCTGACTCCGCCCGGTATGGGGACCTGACTATATGCTGTCAGGGCGGCAAGCTGGACGAGGAGCTCCAGACCCAGTTCTCCGCCGTCACCATCCGGCTGGGGGAGGGGCTGTGGTTCCTCTCCTTCCGGGGCACGGACAACACGGTGGTGGGCTGGAAAGAGGACCTGAACATGAGCTTTCTGTGCCCCATACCGGGTCAGGAGATGGCGGCGGAATACGCCCGGCGGGTGGCGGAAAAGCTCCCCGGCCGGTTCATCTTCGGCGGCCACTCCAAGGGGGGCAACCTGGCGGTGTACGCCGCGGCCTTCTGCGGGGCGGACGTGCAGGGGCGCATCGACGCGGTGTACAACTACGACGGCCCGGGCTTTCTGGACAAGATCCTGCACACGGAGCAATACCGGGCGATCTGCGGCCGGATCCACACCTTCGTGCCCCAGTTCTCCGTGGTGGGCATGCTCCTGGGCCGGGAGGAGGAGCGGACGGTGGTGCACTCCACCGAGACCGGCCTGATGCAGCACGACGTGTACTCCTGGGAGGTGCTGGGGCCCCGGTTCATCTGTCTGGAGACGGTGACCGCCGGCAGCCGGTTCGTGGACAGCGCGGTCAAGGACTGGATCCAGGACATGAGCCCGGAGCAGTTCCGGGTGTTCGTGGACGCCATATACGAGGTGCTTTGCGCGCCCAACATGAAGACCATGCATGAGATGCGGGAAAACTGGTTTGAGACGGCCAGGAGCTTCTACCGGGCGGCCACGGATATGGACGACAAGACCCGGAACGCGGCTCTGGAGGCCCTGCGCATCCTGGCCCGGAGCGCGGAGCGGGAGGCGGTGGAGGCCCTGCGGCCGGAGGAGCTTGGCAGGGTGTCCGCCGTAGTCAAAAAACCGGGTGAAAATGGAAAATAACTATTGCAATAGGGTCAAAGCTCATGTATTATAAGTAAGGTTTAGGATATTACAGTTTAGATATAAGTGTAAGAGGCTCATCCGAGCCCAACCGACCCGGAGGTGTTTTTCATATGTCATTGGAGGCACTGGATACCATAGCCGCAGCGGAGGAAAAGGCGCGCCAGATCCGGGCCGCCGCCCAGGCGGAGGCCAAACGCTCCGTACAGAAGGCGGAGGAAGCGGTGCAGGCGGCCGTGGCCGCCGCGGACGGCAAGGCGGAGGCGGAGGTCAAGGACCTGATCCGCAAGGCCGACGAGAAGGCCAAGGAGGACGCGAGCGTGCTGGCATCCAACACCCGCAACCGGCAGGCGGCCATGAAGGCCCGCGCCGACCGGAAGATGGAGCAGGTCGTGGATAAGATCGTGGAAAGGATCGTGAACGGCTGATGGCCATTGTCAAGATGAAAAAGCTGCGCGTCATCGTCCTTCGCAGGCAGCGGGACGAGCTGATGCGCCAGCTTCTGCGTCTGGGCTGCGTGGAGGTCCATGAGCCGGAGGGGATGCTCTCCGACGCGGACGCTGCGGCGATCCTGCGGCCGGAGCGGGCCGGACTGACTGCCGTGCGGAACCGGCAGGCGGAGCTGGGGTCCGCCCTGAAGACCCTGGGCCAGTATGCCCCGGTGAAGCGGGGGCTGCTGACGCCCCGGCCGGAGGTAGCGGAGGATCAGTTCCTGGACAAGACGGCTCTGGAGGAGGACCTGGCCCTGGCCCGGCAGATCAACGACTGGGAGAGCAAGCTGCGTAAGACGGCGGCCGACGAGGCCCGGCTCCGGGACGAGATCGAAGCTCTGACCCCCTGGGCCGCGCTGGATATGCCCCTGGAGACCGAGGGCACCAAGACCTGCGCCGTCGCGCTGGCCAACGTGCCCGCCGAGGTGGACATGGAATCGGTGGCGGACGCCGCCGAGGCCGTGACCGAGGAGGTCCAGCTGATCCTGGTCAGCCAGGACGAGCGGCAGAAGTGCTTTCTGATCGTGTCGCTGAAACAGGATATGCCCGCCCTGCAGGACGCCATGCGTTCCGTGGGCGGCACCCCCGTCACGTTCCCGGGCGTCACCGGCACGGCCCGGGACAACATCGCCCTGCGCCAGCAGCAGCTGCGCTCGCTGGAGGTCAAGCGGCGGGAGTATGTGGAGCGCATCACCCAGGAAAAGGACATGACCGGCCGCCTGCAGCTGAGCGCGGACCGGCTGACCGCGGAGGAGGCCCAGGCGGAGGCGTCGGAGCGGCTGCGGGGCACCGACAGCGTGGTGGCCCTGGAGGGATGGTGCCCGGCGGAGGACGCCGGCCGGCTGGAGGAGAGCCTGAAAGCCTTCGACTGCGCCTGGGAGTTCTCCGACCCGGCCCCGGAGGAATACCCGGAGGTGCCGGTGAAGCTGAAAAACAACATCGTGACCCGGCCTTTGAACATGGTTACGGATATGTACGCCCTGCCGGCCTATACCGGCGTGGACCCCAACCCCCTGATGGCGCCGTTCTTCATCCTGTTCTACGGCATGATGATGGCGGATATGGGCTACGGGCTGATCATGATGCTGGTGAGCCTGATCGTGATGAAAAAGGTCAAGCCCCGGGGCCCCACGGTGCGGAACATGTTCCCGCTGCTGGGCCTGTGCGGTGTGAGCACCTTCTTCTTCGGGGCCATCACCGGCGGTTTCTTCGGGGATTTCCTGCCCCAGCTGGCAAAGCTCATCGACCCGGACAGCACCTTTGCCCTGCCGGCCCTGTTCAGCCCGCTGGACGACGCTCTGGCGGTGCTGGTGGGCTCCCTGGCCCTGGGCGTGGTGCAGATCCTGACCGGCATGGCGGTGAGCGCGTGGAAAAAGTGCAAGGACGGGGACAAGCTGGGCGCGCTCTTTGAGGAGGGCACCTGGACCGTGATCCTGGCGGGGCTGGGCCTGTTCGCGGCATTGAAGACCCCCGTCGGCCTGATCGCGGGCGGGGCGATGCTGGTCTTTGGCAGCGCGTACAAGGCGGCCAAGGCCGGCGGCGGCCCGGTGAAGATCGTCCTGGGTACCCTGACGGGCGTGGGCGGATCGCTGTATAACAACATCACGGGCTATTTCAGCGATATCCTGTCCTACTCCCGGCTCATGGCCCTGATGCTGGCCGGCGCGGTGATCGCCCAGGTGTTCAACACCCTTGGGGGCATCACCGGCAACGTGATCTCCTTCGTGCTGATCTCCATGGTGGGCAACGCCCTGAACTTCGCGCTGAACCTGCTGGGCTGCTTCGTCCACGACATGCGCCTGCAGTGCCTGGAGTTCTTCGGACGGTTCTATGAGGACGGCGGCAAGCCCTTCCGTCCTTTAGATATGGAAACGAAATTTGTTGATATCGTGAAAGAATAACAAGGAGGACAAATCAAATGAGTTTCTTTGAATCCTTTGGCGGCCTGGCTCTGGCTCTGCTGGGCTCCGGCCTGGCGGTGGGCCTTAGCTGCGTGGGCTCCGCGAAGGGCACCGGCATCGCCGGCGAGGCCGGTACCGGCCTTTTGAGCGAGGACCCCTCCAAGTCCGGTAAGGTCATGGTGCTGCAGCTCCTGCCCGGCACCCAGGGCCTGTACGGCCTGGTGGTCTGGTTCTTCTGCCTGATCCGCATCGGCATGATGAGCGGCAATGTGGACCTGACCGTGCAGGAGGGCCTGCAGTATTTCGTGGCCTGCATGCCCATGGCGCTGGGCGGCCTGCTGTCCGCCATCGCCCAGGGGCGCGTGGCCGCCGGCTCCATCAATATCCTGGCAAAGAAGCCCGACGACTGGTCCAAGGGCCTGATCCTCTGCGGCATCGTGGAGTTCTATGCGATCTTGTCCCTGCTGGCCTCCATGCTGATGCTGCTGTGGCTGTGACCGCCGCGGCGAAAGGATAAAGGACATGAACGGCATCGACAAGATCACGGCCCGCATCGAGACGGACGCCGTGGCGGACGCCGCCCGCATCGCCGGGGAGGTCAAGACCCAGTGCGAGACCATCCGCGCCGAGGGGGAGAAAAAGGCCCAGGAGGGCTATTGGGAGAAGGTCCGCCAGGGCGTGGCCGCCGCGGAGGACCGGGTCCAGCGGCTGGCTAAGACCGCCGATATGGAGGCCCGCAAGAGCGTGTTGAGCTTCAAGCAGGGCATCGTGGCGGACGCCTTTGACAAGGCCGAGGCCAGGCTGAACGCCATGGAGGGGGACGAGTATGTGTCCTTCCTGGCCGCGCTGGCCGTTCGGGCCTCTGTCACCGGCACGGAGGAGCTGGTGCTCTCCGCCGCCGACAAGGCCGCTTACGGCCCCAAGGTGGTGGAGCGGGCCAACGCCGCGCTGAAAAAGGCCGGCCGGACCGGCTCTCTCACCCTGTCCGACCAGGAGGGCGGTTTCGCCAGGGGCCTGGTCTGCCGGCAGGGGAGCGTGTCCGTCAACTGCACCGTGGAGGCCCTGATGGCCCAGGCCCGGGAGGACATGGCTTCCGACGTGGCCGCGGAGCTGTTTGCGTGAGCGGAACAACCACTTGACAAGGAGGTAAGAACTTGTCAAAAGTCAAGAGTACAGAATATCTGTTCCTGTCCACCTACATCCGGGCCAGGGAAAATTCCCTGCTGGGTGAGAAGCGGCTGGAGCAGATGGCGGAGGCGGCGGACTTCGACGAGGCGGCCAAGGTCCTTACGGAGTGCGGCTTTCCCGATCTGACGGGCGCGTCCGACGCCCAGATGGAGGAGGCCTTCGCGGCCCGGCGGGCGGCCTTTCTGGACGAGTTTGAAAAGCTCTGCCCGGAAAAGCAGATCGTCACCGCCTGCCGCCTGAAATACGACTATCACAACGCCAAGGTCCTGGTGAAAGGCGAGGGCATGAGCGCGGAGCAGGAGCGGCTGCTGTCCGCCTGCGGCCGGGTATCGCCCGAAGTCCTTCTGGAAGCCTATGAGCAGGACAGCTGGCAGGCCGTGCCGGAGGATCTGGCGGCGGCCATCCGGAGCGCCCGCACCACCCTGGCCCGCACCTCCAACCCCCAGCTTTCCGACATGGAGCTGGACCGGGCCTATTTCGCGGCGTGGCTGGCTATGGCGGAGACCGTGTCCACCGGCTTTTTCGCCGGATATGTGCGCCTTGCCATCGACGTGGCGAACCTGCGCAGCGCGGTGCGCTGCATCCGGGGCCGCATGGACGAGGGGCTTCTGCGGACGGCCCTGATCCCCGGCGGGAACGTGCCGGTGGAGAGCGTGCGGCGGGTCTACGCCGAGGGCGTGACGGCGGTGTTCGCGGACCGGGCGCTGGAAAAGTGCGCGGAGCTGGGCCAGCAGGCTGTGGAGGGGGCGCCTCTGGCGGCCTTCGAGCGGGCCTGTGACAACGCCTTGACGGTCTATATGCAGTCCGCCAAGCGGGTGAGCTTCGGCCCGGAGGTGGCCGTGGCGTATCTGGCCGGGCTGGAGGCGGAGATCACGGCGGCCCGGATGGTGCTGCAGGGCAAGCGGGGCGGACTGAGCCCCGACGCGCTGCGGGAAAGGTTGCGTGTGAGCTATGTATAAGATCGCGGTCATCGGCGGGCCGGACACGGTCATCGGCTTCAAGGCCCTGGGGTTGGATACCTTCCCCGTGCGGGAGGCGGCCAAGGCCCATGAGATATTCAAGACCATCACCCGGCCGGACCAGCCGGACGAGTATGCCATCATCTACCTGGAGGAGAACCTGGCGGAAGCTTTGAAGGCGGACATCGACCGCTTTAAGGACAGCCCCCGTCCCGCGGTGATCCTGATTCCCGGCAAGGACGGCTCTCTTGGCCTGGGCCAGTCGGCCCTGCAGGCCGCCGTGGAGCGTGCCGTGGGAGCGAACATTTTGTAAATCGTCCCCTCCGTGGGAGGGCTATCTTTACCGAAAGAAGGTTGAAGCATGAGCGGAACGATCACGAAAGTTTCCGGCCCGCTGGTGGTAGCCACCGGCCTGGCGGACGCCAATGTCTCCGACGTGGTGCGCGTGGGCAGCCAGCGGCTCATCGGAGAGATCCTCCAGATGAAGGGGGACAGCGCCTCCATCCAGGTCTATGAGGAGACCTCCGGCCTGGGCCCGGGGGCCCAGGTGGAGACCACCGGCACCCCCCTGAGCGTGGAGCTGGGGCCGGGCCTTCTGACCAACATATATGACGGCATCCAGCGGCCCCTGACCGAGATCCGGGACGCCACCGGCGATACCATCGCCCGGGGCGTGGAGGTGGCCAGCCTGAACCGAAAGAAGGTCTGGGACTTCACCGCCACCGCCAAGAAGGGCGACATGGTCCGGGCCGGCGACGTGCTGGGCACCGTCCAGGAGACCAGCGCGATCCTCCACAAGATCATGGTCCCCAACGGCGTGGCCGGCGTGGTGCAGTCCATCTCCAACGGCAAGTACACCGTGGACGAGACGGTGGCCGTGGTGAAGGACGACAAGGGCGCGGAGCATCCGGTCACCATGCTGCAGAAGTGGCCGGTCCGTGTGGCCCGCCCCTACAAGCACAAGTATATGCCCAGCCGGCCCATGAACAGCGGCCAGCGGGTCATCGACACCCTGTTCCCCATCGCCAAGGGCGGCACGGCCGCCGTGCCCGGCCCCTTCGGCAGCGGCAAGACCGTGGTCCAGCACCAGCTGGCCAAGTGGTCCGACGTGGACATCGTGGTCTACATCGGCTGCGGCGAGCGGGGCAACGAGATGACCGACGTGCTGATGGAGTTCCC
>CANQNS010000032.1 GCA_947625285.1 uncultured Oscillospiraceae bacterium | reverse complement strand
GCCAGGGTGTTGGCCCGGTTCTGGATCCAGCCGCCCTTGTTCCAGAAGATGGCCGCCACGGTGGGGGCCAGCAGCAGCGCAAAGCCGCAGTACCAGGCGTGGGTGGGCAGATTCAGATAGGTATATTCAAAGTTCCACACGTCGTAGGCCAGGATATACACCCAGGTCATGTCGGGCCAGAGCATATCGTCCTTCTTCTTGGAGGAGTAGATGCCCCACCAGCCGGTCATGCACAGGATGTTGATGATGCCCGCCAGGCCGTTGGCCCAGTTCCACCAGCCGCCGTAGACCCACACGCCCTCGCTGGACAGCCACCAGCGGTCGCCGTTCTGGGCCAGGGCCAGGGAGCCCTTGACCGCGCTCTCGAAGTCGCTGGCGACAGCGATCAGGATGTTGATTGCCACGATGATGAAGGGGAAGGGCTTGAACCAGTCCTTCTTGCCCAGCCCGGTCTTGTACTTGAGCATCATGAAGCCGATGCACCCGATGCTGGCCGCGTAGAGCTTGGCATAGTGGAACCAGCTGTTCATGTACACATAGGTGGGATTTTTCAGAGCCCACTCCGCGCCCCGGGCCGCGCCCACATAAATGGCGATGAAGTACACCGTCAGGGCGCCCAGAACGCCTACGAAGAAGCCGTAGCCGCCCAGCTTGGTCCGCCGCTGGATCTCGTTGGTGATGATGAGGCCCAGGAACACCAGGATCCAGCCCACCACCTGATAGATGGAGTTTTCGCCGTACACTTGGAAAAGCATTTTTTCACCCTCCCGTAAAACAGTGTGAGCGGCCGACAGCCGTTCACGATTTATTCACATTTTTAAATATATCGTTCCCCCTGTTGTAAAACAATTCGATTTGCGATATAATTTATTCCGCTCGGGAATAAATCGTCGAATTTTGGGAGGCGGACAGGATGGACACGGAATACATCCGGGAGTTTGTGATGCTGGCGGACTGTCTGAATTTCAGCGAGGCGGCGGAGCGGCTTTTTATCTCCCAGTCGTCCCTGTCGAAGCACATCAAGACCCTGGAGCGGTCATTGGGCGCGGCCCTGTTCGTGCGGACTACCCGGGCCATCCGGCTCAGCAACGCGGGGGCAGTGTATCTGCCCTACGCCAAGCAGATGATCTCCCTGGCCGCCGCCGCGGACGCGGCCATGGACGACTTCAAACGCCGGGCCAGCACCTCTCTTACCATCGCCATCATGCAAAACCCCCAGTATTACGACATGGCAAAATACATCATAAGCTTCCGGCAGGCCCACCCGGACCTGGCCTTTTCCATGATCGAGGGGGACGAGTTCCAGCTCTACGACCTGTTCCAGAAGCGGCTGGTGAACGTCTTTCCCACCTTCTCCACCTTCCGGGGCGTGGAAAATTTCCTGTTCATGCCCCTGGCGGAGAGCGCAGTGGTGGCTCTGCTGGGCCGGGACCACCCCTGCGCCGGGGCGGAGAGCGTCAGTCTCCGGGACCTGGCCGGGGAGCGGCTGCTGCTGCCGGCCCGGAACGGGGCCCTGTCCGCGCTGATCCGCGGCGCCTTCCACCGGGAGGGGCTGGAGCCGGCGGTGATATACGAGGGCAGCTCCACCGGCTGCATCGACCTGGTCCGGGGCGGTATGGGCGTGGCCCTGCACGCCAGGGAGTTCGCCGCCGCGCTGGATCGGAGCGGGGAGATCGTTTCCGTCCCCGTGGAGCCGGCCCTCACCTTCGCCTACGGCCTGGGCTATCGGAACGCCGAGGCGTTGTCCCCCGCCGAGCAGCTATATCTGGCGCATATGCGGCAGTTCAGCTCCCCGTGACGGGCCAGGCGCGGCGACAGGTTGACGAACGGCGCGTATGCCGTTAAAATAGTAAAAAACAATTTGACAGAGAGGTAGAGACATGAAAAAATTTTTCCAGGAATTCAAGGCGTTCGCCACCCGGGGCAATGTGGTGGACCTGGCCGTCGGCGTTATCATCGGCGCGGCCTTCCAGAAGATCGTGACCTCCGCGGTCAACGATCTGGTGATGCCCCTCATCGGCCTCATCACCGGCAATTCCAACTTCAACGACGCCTTTTTCATCCTGCGGCTGCCGGAGGGCGTGGAGGCTTCCCAGGTCACGAGCCTTGCCACCGCCACAGAGCTGGGGGTGACTACCTTCAATTACGGCGCGTTTATCTCCGCAGTCATCGACTTTCTCATCATGGCCTTCGTGATCTTCCTGATGGTGAAGGCCTTGAACAAGGCAAGCTCCCTGGCCCATCGGAAAGAGGAGCCCGTGGAGGAGGCCCCCGCCACCAAGCTCTGCCCCTACTGTCTGAGCGAGATCCCCGCCGGGGCAACCAAGTGCGCCCACTGCACTGCGGACCTGACCGCCGCCGTGGACGGGCAGTGATCGGCCCGTTGGTGCGCCGCTCCCCTGGGGGCGCGGCCTTGGCAGTAATGGTTTGAGAGCCAGGACCGGAAGTGTCTCTCGACCCGCATGATGAGAAGCGCAGCGAAACTGTGCGGGCGAGAGATACTTTCGGACTGGCTCCGACACCACGTTAGACGCTCTATTTCGGTATCGGGACCAGCCCGACAGCATTTCCGCACGCTCGCGGCTCGCTTCGCGCCCGAAATCGCGTGGCGGAAACGCTGCCGGCTCTGGTCCTCGGCCTTTCGGTGCTCCGCTCCCCTGGGGGCGGGCCTTGGCAGTAACGGTTTGAGAGCCAGGACCGGAAGTATCCCTCGCCCCGCATGATGAGAAGCGTAGCGAAACCGTGCGGGCGAGGGATACTTTCGGACTGGCTCCGATACCACGATAAAGCAACCCCCGGACGCGGCAGGAGGCCGCGTCCGGGGGTTTTCAATTCTGCTTGAATTCCCGCAATATCAGTCCTGGATTCTTTTCCTCCGCCCAGCGGATGGACCACTGGCCCCCAAATACCAGCAGGTCGTTGCCCCGAAAGTCCTGGACCCAGCGGGAGTCGGTGCCCAGGTTGAGGCGGCTCAGGTCCATGTCGGTGTTCTCCACCCAGCGGACGAACTGATAGGGCAGGCCCCGCCGGCGCACATCCACACCGTACTCGGTCTTGAGCCGGTACTCCAGCACCTCCAGCTGCAGCACGCCCACCACCCCCACGATGACCTCCTCCAAGCCGGAGCCGGGGGCGTGGAAGATCTGGATGGCGCCCTCCTGGGCGATCTCCATCATGCCCTTTTCAAACTGCTTGCGCTTCATGGTGTCGATGCGCTCCACGGCGGCGAATATCTCCGGGGCGAAGGTGGGGATGCCCTCGAAGGTGACCTTTTTCGCCTTGTCGCACACCGTATCTCCGATGGCGAATATGCCCGGGTCGAAGATGCCGATGATGTCCCCGGCGTAGGCCTCGTCAATGATCTGGCGGTTCTCCGCCATCATCTGCTGGGGCTGGGCCAGACGGAGGGTCTTGCCCCCCTGGACGTGCAGGTATTCCCTGTCCCGCTCGAATTTGCCGGAGACCACCCGCATGAAGGCGATCCGGTCCCGGTGGGCCTTGTTCATGTTGGCCTGGATCTTGAACACGAAGGCGGAAAAATGCTCGTCGAAGGGGTCCACCTCCCCCTCCGCCGCCTGCCGGGGCAGAGGCGGGGGCGTCAGGGCCAGAAAGCTCTTCAAAAAGGGCTCCACGCCGAAGTTTGTCAGGGCCGAGCCGAAAAACACCGGGCTCAACTGTCCCTTGTGGACCCGGTCCAGGTCGAACTCATAGCCCGCGCCGTCCAGCAGCTCCACGTCCGCCTCCAGCGTCTCCCGGAGGCTCCGGCCCAAAAGCGCGTCCAGCGCGGCGGTGTCGGCCAGGCCGTGCTCCTCCGCCTGGATGCGGGCCGAGCCCCGGTGGGCGTCGCCAAAGGACAGGATCTTCCCGCTCCGGCGGTCATAGACCCCCTTGAAATCCCGGCCGCAGCCGATGGGCCAGTTCATGGGATAGGTGCCGATGCCGAACTCGTTTTCCAGCTGCTCGATGAGGTCATAGGGACTGCGGGCCTCCCGGTCCAGCTTGTTGATGAAGGTGAAGATGGGGATATGGCGCATGGCGCAGACCTTGAACAGCTTCCTCGTCTGAGGCTCGATGCCCTTGGCCGCGTCGATGACCATCACCGCGCTGTCCGCGGCCATGAGGGTCCGATAGGTGTCCTCGGAGAAGTCCTGGTGGCCGGGGGTGTCCAGGATGTTGACGCACCGGCCGTCGTACTCGAACTGCATGACGGAGGAGGTGATGGAGATGCCACGCTGCTTTTCCAGCTCCATCCAGTCGCTGACCGCGTGGCGGGCGGACGCCTTGCCCTTTACCGCCCCGGCCAGTTGGATCGCGCCTCCGTACAGCAGCAGCTTTTCCGTCAGGGTGGTCTTGCCGGCGTCCGGGTGGGAGATGATGGCAAAGGTCCTGCGGCGGTCGATCTCGCTTTTCAAATCGGACATAAACTTGACCTCGTTACCAATGGTTTCACACGTTTTGTAATATTACCATCATAAGGGCAAAAAATCAACGGCAAAAACGGCCTGTCCCGTGGGACAGGCCGTTTTACCGGTCAGATTCACTTGACGACGCGCCGCGCGCTGTAGAAGCGGGTGTCGTAATAGGTCTCCGACAGGTTGGAGATCATCACCTTGCCGCCGCCGGAGGAGGCGTGGATGAACTGGTTGTTGCCGATGTAGAGGCCGGCGTGGCCGATGGCGCTCTTGTAGCCGTTGTAGAAGATGATGATGTCGCCGGGCTGCAGATCGCTCCGGGCGACCTGGGTGCCGTTGCTGTTCTGGGCGGTGGCGGTGCGGGAGATGGAATAGCCGCACTGCTTGTACACATAGTAGACAAAGCCGGAGCAGTCGAAGCCGGAGGGGCTCGTCCCACCGTAGACATAGGGCACGCCCAGGTACTTCTTGGCCTCCACCACGATCCGCTCGCCCGCGGCGGTGGACTGGGCGGAGGGCGAGCCTGCGCTGCCGCTGCCGGAGGAGGTATTGGTGGAGATATAGGTCCCCAGGATGAAGCCGCTGTCGTTGCCGTAGGTGACCCGGTACCACTGGCCGGACTTGCCGGTCAGGGTGACGGCGGCGCCCGCCGCCAGGACCTGCTTGCTCTTATAAGCGGTGGAGGGGCCCTCCCGCATGTTCACCGCGGTGGTGGTGACGGCGGGGGTGTTTGTCATGCTCTCCACGTTGACGGACGTGCCGGACGTGGACAGGTACTGCTTGTACACATAGCCCTTGACGCCGTTGTACGTCACCGCGTACCAGTCGCCGGACTGGCCGGTGATGGTCATTTTGGTGCCGTTGTTGTATGTACCCAGGCTGGCGTAGCTGGTGGCGGGGCCGGAGCGCAGATTCACATAGTTGCCGGTGATGACGCCGGTGGTCTGGGTCCCGCTCTGGGTCTCAGGGGTGGAGGTGGAACCGCCGGAGGAGCCGCTGCCGCCCACAGACAGATAGCTGCTGTTGATATAGGCGGTGGTCCCCTTGTACGCGATCTTGTACCAGTCGCCGGACTTGCCGGAGACCGTGTAGCTGTCGCCGGTGTTGGTGCTGCCGATGACGCTGTAGCCAAGGCCCGGGCCGGAGCGCACGTTCACATAGGTGCCCTTCACATAGCCGGTGCCGGAGGAGCTGTCCGCCGACCCGGACACGCTCAGGTAGTCCTTGCTCATGTAGCCGGTCCTGCCCTGATAGGTGACCTTATACCAGCCGTCCAGGGTCTCGATGATCTGCACGGTGGCTCCCCGGGGCGCGACGGCCAGGATGCTGCTGGAGGTATTGGGCTCGCTGCGCAGGTTCAGTCCCGAGGCCGTCACGGTGCCGCTGGTCCCGGCCGCCTGCGCCTGACCCGCGCCTACGGCCGCCGTCAGGCAGATGATGATGCCGATAATGACCGCCGCCCGAAGCAGCGTGGAAACCTTTCTCTCTCTATCCATATCCGTTCACCGCGCCGCCAGAGCCCGGTCCAGCCACACCGAGGCCACGTCCATGGCCGCGTACAGGCTGTCCTTCTCACTCTTTTTCACCACCCGGTCCCGGCTTTTCAGGTCCGGGTCCGTCAGCTGAAGCTGCACGGACACCTTGGTGGCTACGTCCAGGTCCTTGATCTTCTTCGTGTCCAGGATCTGGAGCATGATGATATATTTCTCCGCCATGCTGCCGAAGTAGATCAGGTTGTCCTTCCGGCGCAGGGGATGGCCCTTGTACTGCAGGGTCGCGGTCTTCTTCTCGGCCATATTGATGCCTCCCTCGGGATATGTAACTGAATTGTAACACATTGTTTCAATGATGTCAACATAATTACACAAATTTTTCAAAATTTTCCTCGGCCTTTTTTCGGAGCTCTGATGGACGGGAAAAAACGACCGCCCGGCCTCCCAAAAAAGCCGGGAGGCCGAGCGGATATGCGCGTCTGTCTTTCTGTATTTTATTCGCCTTCGCCGGGCATGTTGCCGCCGCTGCTTTCGCCTTCGCTGCCGCCGCCGGTCTCGCCTTCATCGACGTTTGTCGCAGGGGGCACGGCGGGAGCGACGGGCGCGACGGCCGCGGGGGGCGCGGCGTACTCGGCGGGCGTGGCGGCCTGTTCAACGTAGGTAGGCGGGGCCTCCCCCGATACCTGCTGGGGCGTCGGCTGCTCCGCGCCGCCCCAAAGGGTGCCGCCGCCGCCCACGCTGGGGGCGTTGAAGCTCCACCAGCCCAAGCCGGAATGGACGGTGCTCATGACATTGCGCCAGATCTGGGCCGAGGGGTTGGAGTAGAAGTACATCTGCGACGGGTATTTATACCCGGTCCACACGGCGGCCACATAGTACTTGGTGAAGCCCACGAAGTAACGGTCCTGGTTGTTGCTGGTGGTGCCGGTCTTGCCGGCCACGGCGGTGCTGCCGAAATAGGCCGCGGTACCGGTACCGCTGCTGACGGCGGACTGGAGCATATCGGAGATGTTCCAGGCCGTGTTGGGCTTGATGGCCACGTTCTGTTCGGCGGGGTTGTTGAGGACCACCTTGCCCTCGTCGTCCGTTACCATGGTATAGGTCCGGCCCTTGCTCATGACGCCGTCGTTGACGAAGGCGGTATAGGCCTGGGCCATCTCCTTGCAGGTGACGCCGTAGGAAAGCTGCCCCAGGCCCAGGGCGGCGTAGGCATAGTCGGTGACGGTATTGCCGGTGCTCTCGTCCAGATGGTCATAGACCAGGGAGGTGAAGCCGAACCGCTGGGTCAGATAGTTCCAGCTGGCCTGCAGGCCGATCCGGTCCAGCACCTGGGCCGCCACGGTGTTCCGGGACAGGACCAGGGCGGTGCGGATGGAGATGGCGCCGCTGTACCCGCCCCCGTCGTTGCGGGGGTACCAGCTGGTGCCGTGCAGCGACACGTTGGGGGAGTCGTTGACGGTGGTGTTCTGGGTGATGAGGCCCAGGTCCAGGGCCGGGGCGTACACCGCCACGGGCTTGAAGGAGGAGCCGGGCCGGCGGACGAGCTCGGTGGCATAGTTGTCGGTTAAGCTGCCGGGCTTGACGCCGGTGTCGCCCGCCAGGGCCACGATGGCGCCGTCATAGGGATTGATGATCACGATGGCGGAGCTGAGCTTCTGGCCGGTGGGGTTATAGTAGGCCGAGGGCAGGTTCTCCGGGTGCTGGTAATAGCTGTCCACGATCCCCTGGATGCTGGGGATCATGCAGGAATATATATTGTATCCGCCGTTGTAGAGCAGGTTCTCCGCCTGGCGGTAGGTGATGCCCTTTTCTGCGGCCAGGTCGTCCACCAGCTCCCAGACCAGGGAGTCCACATAGTAGGAGTTGATGGGGATCTGCCGCTGCTCGCCCTCGCCCCGCTTGAACTGCAAGGGCTCGTACTTGGCCCGGACATACTCGTCATAGGTGATGTACTGCTGGTCGTACATCTCCTTCAGGATCAGCTCCTGACGGTTCTTGTTGCGCTCGGTGCTCTTGGGGCCGATGTAGGGGTCGTACAGGGAGGGGTTGTTGGTGATGCCGATCAGCGCCGCGCTCTCGGCCAGGTCCAGGTCCCAGACCTCCTTGCCGAAATACTCCCGGGCCGCCGCGCCCACGCCGTAGCAGCCTTCTCCCAGGAATATCTCGTTCAGATACCAGGTGACGATCTCTTCTTTTGTGTATTTCTTCTCAAATTCCAGGGCCCGGAACATCTCCAGCAGCTTACGCTGGACCGTGACCTCGTTTTTGCCGGTGAGGTTTTTGATGAGCTGCTGGGTCAATGTGGAGCCGCCAAAGGTGTCGTCCATGCTCAGGAACATACTGCCGAAGGCGCCGATGGTACGCCACCAGTCCACGCCCTTGTGGGTGTAGAACCGCTGGTCCTCGATAGCCACGGCGGCGTGGACCATGTTGATGGGGATCTGGTCATAGTCCACCCAGATACGGTTCTCGGTGGCGTAAAGGGTGGCGATCTCCTGCCAGTCGCCGCTGCCCAGGCTGGTCTCGGCCCAGATGTGGCTGGACAGCGCGCTGTCCAGCTCCTCCGGCGTCAGGTCCAGCTCCTCGTTCATGCAGGTCTTGACATACACGGCGAAGATGCAGGCCAGGATCATGCCGGTGGTGACGAACACCAGCAGCACCGTGACCACCGCCTTGAAGGCCGTGCGCAGCACAAGGCCCGTGCCGGCGGCGGCCGTGTCCACCACCGCCCCGGTCACCCGCCGGGCCCGGCGGACCTTGCGGCTGGTGTACCAGGCCTTCACGCGCCGAAATCTCTCGATGATCTTGGAAAATATACTCACAATGTCCCTCCGTATTTTCCGCGAACACTGTAACGGTTTTGAAATGTTCAGGTACAAACATAGTTATTATAGCACGTTTTTCACGGAATGTATATCCAATTTATTAAGATTTGCGCTTTTCTCCCGCTTTTCGCCGCATGAGGGGCTTTTTGTGTGGGCATACTACTGTTCTGGAAGGAGCGGTGGGAATATGAAAACGAGCACAAAGATCGTGCTGTGCGTGCTTTTGATGGCCTTCGCGGCGGCCAGCCTCATCACGGTGCTGGCGGACCTGGGGGTGCTGCCCGCAGCCCAGGCCGGGGCGGAGCCGGACTATGAGCTGCGCGCCTGGGAGGGCTATGTGGCGGTGTTCAGCCCGCCGGGAGCCGAGCAGCCCGGCACCATTACGGACATCCGGGTCCGTGACCTGCCCGTGGCGGACAGGCTCGCCCTGTCGGGGGGCGTCGCCGCGGCCGATTACGACCAGGTGATCCGTCTGCTGGAGGATTACGGCGCCTGACCCGGTTCCCCTATTTTCCCTCTTGCATTCTCCCCCGTCAGGCTTTACAATATAGGCAGAGAGGGGGCGTGGCTATGGACGCTGGATTTGGAGCCGACTACATCACCATCGAGGACGACGACGGCAACGAGTTTGAGCTGGAACACCTTAGCACCCTGGAGTTCGAGGGAGCGGAGTACATGGTCTTTCTCCCCGCCGACATGGACGAGGACGACCCGGATTACGGCTTCATCATCCTCCGGGTGGAGGAGGCCGACGGCGAGGAGCAGCTTGTGTCCGAGGACGACGAGGATAAGCTGCAGCGGGTGTACGACCGCTATATGGAAATGGTCTTTGCCGAGGAGGACGATCCGCCCTTAGAGGAATGACCCAGACGCGAACCAAACCTGCCCTGTGCGTGGTCTCAAGGGCCCGGTTGGACCCACATCTATCATAAGGGACGCCATATACGGCGGCGGAGCGCAGGCCTCCCGGCTTCAGGCCGGACGTTGGAAGCACGGAAACCGCCACGAGGCGACCCACCTGCCGAGCTGTGCAGGTTACAAATCAGGCCCCCACGGCAGGGCGGGCTTCGTCGGAGCAAGGGAAACTTTGCTCCGACGACTTTTTTGCGGCCGGCCCGGTTTTGACAGGCCGCCGCCGACGTGGTATACTGTCTCAAATGCTTTTATCGCTCTGCCGGGAAGGGAGACGCTGCCATATGAAAAAACTTTTGACCGCCATGGCGACGCTTGCGCTGTGCCTGGGCCTGACCGCCTGCGGACATTTTGTCAGCATCATGCCCGGCTCGGCCGGGAGCGGCGAGACCGACCCGGACCTGCCCCAGACCCTGGACGCCTTCGAGGAGACAGGGCTCATGGATTTCATGGGCTGGAAGGAATTCGCCGCCCGGTACTACTCCGACACCCCCATCGCCCTGAGCATCCGCTCCGCCCAGAAGGGCTATGCCTCCCCCGTCTTTGACCGGGCCAGCATCATCGCCGCCTGCGACGCGCTCCGGTCCATGACCGTGACGGGCCGGTCCGAGACCGTCCCCGCCGAGGACCGGCAGACGGTCTATACCTTCACCATGAAAAACGGGGACGAGTACGCCGTGGCCTTCTCCGACGGGGAGCTGAGCCTGTACGCCGGCCAGTACACCGTCACCGGGCTGGACGCGCTGGAGGAGCTGCGGTTTCCCGGCTACTCCGACGGCTTTGACGTGTTCGACCTATACTATGACGACGACATCCGCGCCTTCGCGGACGAGTTCAACGTCAACACCCCGGTGTCCGTGGGCCGCCGGTACAACGGAGGGGCCACCATGACAAGCGAGGACCCTGCCGTGGTGAGCCAGGCGTTCCAGCTTTTCCGGGACGCCGCCGTGGACCGGGTGGAGGACAGCCCCGATCAGGACATCGACCTGACCCAGCTGACGGACTATGTATTCACCATGGCCGACGGGACCTACTACACCTTCACCTTTGCCGGACCCTGCCTGCAGGTGACGGCCAACGCCGATTTCGGCCCGGTGTACTACTGGCTCACCGGTATCGACGAGCTGGCCAGTATGGCGATCCTGCCGGAGAGCACGGTGCCCACCTTCGCCGGCGGGCCCCTGTACAGCATGCGGGAGGAGATCGCCCGGGGCCTGGCCGCCGCCAACGGCGAGCTGCCGGACGTGACGGTGGACGGGGTATATGTGGACTACACCATCGACGGCCAGCACGGGTATCTGACTCTGGACGGCTCCGCCGCCACAGGCTTCATCCAGCGGATGGCCTATATCAACGCCGCAGCCGATACCACGGAGCCTTCCGGGGAGAAGATCACCGTGTATGTTACCCTGTCCGACCAGTCCGGCCCCATCGTGGTCTTCACCGGCGACACGGTCCAGCAGATGGTGGGCTACGACCACCTCTGCGACGCCGACGCCATGAACGACCTGCGCTCCGCCATCCTGACGCTGGCCCAGGACCCCAACAACGTGGGCCCGTCTTTCAGCAGCACCTCCGGCTAAATCATTTCGCGAAAATGCAAGCATTTTCGCGAGGGGATCGCGGCTCACATACGCGCATAAACGCTCCTGCCATTGGCAGGAGCGTTTCCACACTTCGTGAGCCGATAAGTGTTTTTTCCAAGGCGCATGTCCTTGGAAAAAACGATTTAAATCTATTTGCGCCTGCGGGCGCAAACTCTGCGAGGCTTACGAAGCAAAGCGGGGCGGCGGGCGCAAACTCTGCGAGGCTTGTGAGGCGGGACGGCTCTGCGGGCGCAAACTCTGCGAGGCTTATGAGGCTTGCGGGCTATCGGTCAAAAAAGGCTTCCAGCTCCTGGCGGGAGGCCCCGCAGCGGCCGGAGATCATCCGCTCTTTGCCGCCGCCCTTCGCCCGCAGGGCCGGGCCGTTGGCCCGGATGAAGGCACGCATATCCTCCGTCCGGCTTGCCATGACGAAGCGGTAATCCCCGTCGGCGCCGGCGAACACGCCGCACACGCCGCCGCACTTTTCCATCCCGGCGTTAGCCAGCAGCCGCAGCGAGTCCTCGTCCCCCTGGAAGAACAGCAGGATGTTCCCCGCCGTCTCCCCCAGAGAGGCGGCCCGGTCCTCCGCCAGAGCCCGGCGCAGGTCCGCCAGCTGCCGCTTCAGCTCGTCCCGCTGGCTCAGCAGCTTCTCCACGCCGGCGGCCACGTCCGTCTGGGGCACGTTCAAAAGCCCGGATATGGCCGCCGAGGCCCCGTACCGGGCCCGGTAATCCTCCAGGGCCGCGCCGCCGGACTTCATCCACAGCCGGACCCCGCCCCGGTGGCGCATGAAGTCCAGGATCTTGATAAGGCCCACCTGCCCGGTGGAGGAGACATGGGGCGCGCAGCAGGCGCACCGGTCTATCCCCTCCACGGTGACGATGCGCACGTCGTGGGTCAGGGCCAGCTTGCTGCGGTATTCCATGGCCGCCAGCTCCTCCGGCCCGGGGAACCGGGCCGTCACGGGCCGGTCGTCCCACACCGCCTGGTCAGCGTCCCGCTCCAGCCGGTCCAGCTGCTCCCGGGTCAGCTCCCCGTTGAAGTCCACCGTACAGCCCTCGTCGGTCAGGCTGAATCCCACGTTGTCATAGCCGTACCGGGCGTGGACCAGCCCGGACAGGATGTGCTCGCCGGTGTGGTTCTGCATCCGACAGAATCGGACCGGCCAGTCGATCGCGCCCTGGACCGTCTCCCCAACGGTCAGCGGTCCGTCCGTATAGTGGACGACCACGCCATCCCGCTCATGGGCGTCCAGCACCCGCACGCCCCCCAATGTCCCCCTGTCCGCCGCCTGGCCGCCTCCCTCCGGGAAAAAGGCGGTGGCGTCCAGGGTCACGGCCCAGCCCTTTTTCGTCTGCTCGCAGTCCAGGACCCGGGCCTGGAACGTCTTGATGTAGGCGTCCTCGTAATAGAGCTTTCTGGTGTCCATCGGTTGACCTCCCCGGAAAAAAAGTGTATACTGCGCTCATGGATATCTATACCGTCTTGTTCATCTATCTGGAAGCGGTGAATCTGCTGACGCTGGCGGCGTTCGGTCTGGACAAACACCGGGCCAGGGTCCACCGGGAACGGTTCCCGGAGGCCGCGCTGATGGCCCTGGTGGCCGTGGGCGGCGGCATCGGCGCTCTGGCGGGGATGATCCTTTTCCATCACAAGACCCGCAAGAAGCTGTTTGCCGTGGGCGTGCCGGTGATCCTGGTCTGCCAGATAGGTTTTTTTCTCTGTCTTTTCTGGGCCGTGTCCCGGTGAGGACGGGCCCTTTCCATTGTAGAGTTTTTACGGAGGTGCGTCAAGCATGGATCGTTATCTGGACATAAAACCCGAGGTGGCCCAGGCCCTGGCGGCCGGCAAGCCCGTGGTGGCGCTGGAGAGCACCATCATCTCCCACGGCATGCCCTGGCCCCAGAACGCCGAGACCGCTTTCGCGGTGGAGGACACCATCCGCGCCCACGGGGCCGTGCCCGCCACCATCGCCGTCATCGGCGGCCGGCTGAAGGCGGGACTGGAGAAGGACGAGATCGAATACCTTGCCAAGAAGGGCCAGGCCGTCACCAAGGCCAGCCGCCGGGACCTGCCGGTGCTGTGCGCCCGGCATGAGGACGGGGCCACCACCGTGGCCGCCACCATGATCGTGGCCGCCCTGGCGGGGATTCAGGTGTTCGCCACCGGCGGCATCGGCGGCGTCCACCGGGGGGCCGAGACCACCATGGATATCTCCGCCGACCTGGAGGAGCTGGCCCGCACGCCGGTGCTGGTGGTCTGCGCCGGGGCCAAGTCCATCCTGGACCTGGGCCTGACGCTGGAGTATCTGGAGACAAAGGGCGTGGCCGTGTGCGGCTATCAGACCGACGAGCTGCCCGCCTTCTACACCCGCACCAGCGGCTTCGGCGTGGACTTCCGGGCCGACAGCCCCGC
>CANQNS010000031.1 GCA_947625285.1 uncultured Oscillospiraceae bacterium | reverse complement strand
TATCAGACCGACGAGCTGCCCGCCTTCTACACCCGCACCAGCGGCTTCGGCGTGGACTTCCGGGCCGACAGCCCCGCCGAGCTGGCGGCGGCCTTCCACGCCCAGCGGGTGCTGGGCTATCCCGGCGGGATGCTGTGCGCCAACCCCATCCCGGAGGCCTATTCCATGGAGCCGGCGGTCATCAACGCCGCCATCGACCAGGCCGTGGCCGAGAGCGTGGCCCAGGGCGTCAAGGGCAAGAAGGTGACCCCCTTCCTGCTGGCCCGGGTCAAGGAGCTCACTGGCGGGGACAGCCTGGAGTCCAACATCCAGCTGGTCCTCAACAACGCCGCACTGGCCGCCGATACGGCCGCGGAGCTGTGCAGGCTTTGACTGTCAAAAACTGACAGTAAAAAAGGGGTTGACAAACCGAAAAGCCCGGTTTATAATGCAGTCAATTTAATACGATAAACCGTTGATGAAGAGCAAGTAACCTTTCCAGGCGCGTCACAGAGAGCCGCGGGGGCTGGGAGCGCGGTACGGGCCGGAATGTGCGAATGGACTTCGGAGGGCGATCGGAAGGCGGTCATACCAGCCGCCCTATGTGAGACGGAGAAGGCGCTCCGTTAAAAACGCCGCCGCGTGACAGCGCGGAGCAAAGCGGACGCGTGAGCGTCAAGCCGGGTGGCACCGCAGGAGTTTACAACATCCTGTCCCAGCAGAAATGCAGGGACAGGATCTTTATTTTACAGGAGGTACATGAAAATGTTTATACTGTCCAAACGATGGCGGGCGTGAAGGACATCCGTGAAACAGGAACATCTACCGACCTAAAAAACTAAAATGAGAAAGCATATAAGGAGGCTCTCAAAATGAAAAAGCTCGTTTGCACCGTACTGGCACTCGTCATGGTCCTCAGCCTGTCCTCGGCGGCCTTCGCTGACGGCGAGACCTACAAGATCGGCATCTGCAACTATGTGGACGACGCGTCCCTGAACCAGATCGTGGAGAACATCCAGACCCAGCTGGAGGCCATCGGCAAGGACAAGGACGTCGCCTTTGATGTGAGCGTCGACAACTGCAACGCCGACCCCACCGTCATGGAGCAGATCATCCAGAACTTCATCGCTGACGAGGTGGACCTGATGGTGGGCGTCGCCACCCCCGTGGCTGTTGCCATGCAGGCGGACACCGAGGATAACCAGATCCCCGTGGTCTTCTCCGCCGTTTCCGACCCGGAGGCCGCCGGCCTGGTGGACAGCAACGAGGCCCCCGGCGCCAACATCACCGGCACCTCCGACTTCCTGGACACCACCGCCATCATGAACCTGATCTTCGCCCAGGACCCCGACGCCGACCTCATCGGCCTGCTCTATGACCCGGGCCAGGACTCCTCCACGACCCCCATCGCCGCCGCCAAGGAATTTCTGGATGAGAAGGGCGTCGAGTACAAGGAGTATAACGGCACCTCCATTCCCGAGGTCCAGCAGGCGGTGAGCCAGCTGATCGCCGACGGCGTGGACGCGGTGTTCACCCCCTCCGACAACACCATCATGACCGCCGAGCTCAGCATCTATGAGGATCTGGCCGAGGCCGGCATCCCCCACTACACCGGGGCCGACTCCTTCGCCCTGAACGGCGCGTTTTTGGGCTACGGCGTGGACTACGCCAATCTGGGCGTGGAGACCGCCAACATGATCGCCCAGGTCCTCGTTGACGGCGCCGACCCCGCCGAGCTGCCTGTCATGACCTTCGACAACGGCACCGCCACCATCAACACCGACTACTGCGAGCAGATCACTGGCAAGACCTTTGACGAGCTGGCGGAGCTGTTCGCAGACCTGTGCACCGCCGTGAAGCCCATCGAGACCGCGGAAAGCTTTGACGAAGCCGCCGAGTAAGACCTGAAAAACCGATCGGGGACAGGGGCCGCCAGGCCCCTGCCCCTATGACCTTGTTCTGGAGGAGAAACATCCATGTCACTATCCGCTATGTGGGGGCTGGCGCAGACCGCGCTGGAGCTGGGCCTGACCTGCTCGCTGACCGTACTGGCCCTGTTTTTGAGCTATTCCATGCTGAACGTGTGCGATTTGAGCACCGACGGCTGCTTTACCCTGGGGGCCACGGTGGGGGCGGTGGTAGCCATCGCCGGCCACCCCTGGCTGAGCATTCCCGCCGCCATGGGCGCGGGGGTCCTCAGCGGCTTCGTCACCGCCGTGCTGCAGACCCGCATGGGCATCGACAGCCTGCTGGCCGGCATCATCGTCAACACGGGCCTTTACTCCGTGAACATCGCCGTCATGGGCGGGTCGTCGCTTTTGAATATGAACAAGACCGTCACCGTGTTCACCGGGCTGAAGTCCCTGCTGGCGGACACGCCGCTAGCCGGGACCCAGGACCTGATCGTGCCCTTCATCGCGGTGATACTGGTCATCGTGTTTCTGGCGCTGTTTCTGCGGACCCGGCTGGGCCTGGCTATCCGGGCCACCGGCAACAACCCGGACATGGTCCGCTCCTCCTCCATCAACCCCATCTTTACCACCACGGTGGGCCTGTGCGTCGCCAACGCCTTCACGGGCCTTTCCGGGTGCCTGCTGGCCCAGAGCCAGAAATCCGTGAACATCGACATCGGCTCCGGCATGGTGACCATCGCCCTGGCGAGCCTTCTCATCGGCCAGACCTTCTTCGGCAAGGGCTCCATCGCCAAGCGGGCCGCCGGGGTGGTGTTCGGCTCCATCATCTTTCGGCTGGTATACACCATCGCCCTGCGGTTCAATATGCCGGCCTTCATGCTGAAGCTGGTAAGCTCCGTGATCGTGATCGTCGCCATCGCGGGGCCCTACTTCAAGACCCAGCTTCCTCTGCTCCGGCGGCGGCTGGCCGGGTCCGGGAAGGAGGGCCGGTGAGATGCTCACGCTGAAAAACATCTCCAAGACCTTCAACCCCGGCACCGTCAACGAAAAGACCGCCCTGACCGGCCTGGACCTGCACCTGGACAAAGGGGATTTCGTCACCGTCATCGGCGCCAACGGGGCGGGCAAGAGCACGCTGTTCAACGCCATCGCCGGCAGCTTTCTGCCCGACACCGGCTCCATCATCCTGGACGGCCAGGACGTGACCTTCCAGCCGGAATTCAAGCGGGCCAAGGCCATCGGCCGGCTGTTCCAGGACCCCATGCGGGGCAGCGCGCCCGGCATGACTATCGAGGAGAACCTGGCCCTGGCGGCCGGGGGCGGCGGCTGGCTCAGCCATGTGTCCAAGGCGGAGAAGGCCGCCTTCCGGGACCGTCTGGCCCTGCTGGACATGGGCCTGGAAGACCGGATGCGCCAGCCGGTGGGGCTGCTGTCAGGCGGCCAGCGGCAGGCTCTGACGCTGTTGATGGCCACCATGGTGCCCCCCAAGCTGCTGCTGCTGGACGAGCACACCGCCGCCCTGGACCCGGGCACTGCGGAAAAGGTCCTAGCCCTCACCGAGTCCATCGTCCGGGAGGGGGGCCTCACCTGCCTGATGATAACCCACAATATGTCCTCGGCCCTGGAACTGGGCAACCGGACGCTGATGATGGACGCGGGGCGCATCCTGCTGGACCTGAAAGGGCCTCGGCGGGAGGGCCTGACCGTGGACGATCTGCTGCGGATGTTCAAGGAGAACGTGGGCAAGGCCCTGGACAACGACCGCATGTTACTATCTTAACGAGAAAAGTATATAGCAAAACCCCCGCTCCACTGAGCGGGGGTTTTGCTATGGCAAACCTTACTTGGCCAGGCCGTACTTCTTGTTGAACTTGTCCACGCGGCCGCTGGTGTCCACCAGCTTCTGCTTGCCGGTGAAGAACGGGTGGCACTTGGAGCAGATCTCCACGGTGATGTTCTCCCGGGTGGATCCGGTCTCGATCACGTTGCCGCAGGCGCAGCGGATGGTGGTCTTGTAGTACTTGGGATGGATGCCTTCCTTCATTGTCTTTCACCTCAGATCAGGCTGTCTTGAGTGCGGGCGAGCCGCCCGCCGTTACAAGACGCAAAAGTTATATTACCATAGCTTTTCGGAAAGTGCAACGGTTTTTTCCGGGAAAAATGGCTATTTTTTCTCCAACAGGGGGACCGGGACCGCCTGCCGCAGCCGCAGATACCACAGCGCGGCCTCCTTCACGGGCGTTTCATAGATGCGCTCCAAGGCGGCGGCGTAGGCCCGCAGCTGGCCGTCGTACCGGCCCGGCTCCACCCGGCCGTCGGTCTTGAAGTCGATGACCGTGAGGGCGCCCGCCTCCCGGATGCAGCAGTCCACCACGCCCTGCAGCAGCACCTGCTCTCCCGCCGGGGCCTGGGGGTACCACTGCTCCGCCGGGCACAGCAGGGAGAACCGAAACTCCCGTATCACCTTTTCCGCCCCCCGCAGCCGGGTCCCCAGCTCCGAGCGGAAAAAGGCCAGGATATCGGCCGGGTCCACCGCCGCGGCCTGCCGCGGCTCCAGAAATCCCATGCGCTCCAGCCGGGCGATCTCCGCCCGGACGTCCGCCTCCGAGCCGGTCTTTTCCAGGTCGATGTGCTGCATGACCAGATGGGCCGCCACGCCCCGCTCCGGGCCGGTGAGGGGCCTGGCGTCCCGACCGAAGTCAGGCCGGCGCAGCCGGTCCGTTACCGGCATGGGCCGGGGCAGCTCCGCCGCCTCCGGGTCCGCCCCGCCGGCGGCCATCTCGCTGACGGCCGTGGCCGTCAGCTTGGAGGGCAGAGCCACCGCCGCCTCATAGGGATACCGCCAGGCCAGCCGCCGGCCGATCTCCTCCGTCAAAGCCTCGTCCGGGGCGGGACGCTCCCGCACCGGCGCCCCCGGCTCCGCCGCCGCCTGGTCCGGCGCGACCACGCTCGTCCGCATGGTCCGGCCGCCGTCCGCTCCGGCGGCCGCCAGCAGCCAGTCCGCCGCGCTGCGGGCCGACAGCAGCGCCCGTGGGTCGATGGGCCCCTGGGCGGCACCGCCGCACGCCGCCAGCTTCTCCGCCGCCGACCGCTGCACGCAGGTGATGATGAGCCGCTCTTTGGCCCGGGTCATAGCCACATACAGCACCCGCTCCTGCTCGGACAGCTCCTCCCGGCGGCTGAGCCGGTCGATGGCCCGCCAGGGCAGGGTGGGCCACTGGACGGCCCGGACCGTGTCCGTCATGCGCATACCCAGGCCCAGACGGCTGTGGCACAGCACCTGCGCGCCGCCCCGGGCGTTCCAGCCGTGGCTCTGGTCCGCCAAAAACACCACGGGAAATTCCAGGCCCTTGGACTTGTGGATGCTCATCAGCTGCACCGCGTCGCCGCCGGCGGGGGCCGGAGGCTCCAGGCCCCGCTGTTCCAGCTCCCGCAGCCAGCCCACGAACCGAAAAAGGCCCCGTCCGCCGCCCTGCTCGAACCGCCGGGCGTATTCATATAGCTGCATCAGATCGGCCGTCCGCCGGCCCGCGTCGGTCATGACGCCGCACACGGTCATCAGCTCCGTCCGGTCGTAAAGCCGCCGGAGCAGGCTGTCCGTGGCCTCCTCCCGGGCATAGCTGCGAAGCTCCTTCACCAGCTCCACGAACTGCCCGCACCGGGCATCCGTCCGCGCCCGGACGCACAGCGCGTCCCACAGCTCGCCCCTGGCCGCCGCCCGGACCGCGGTGAGCTCGTCCGGGGTGAAGCCGAAGGGCAGCCCCCGCAGGGCAGCCACAAGGGGCACGTCCTGCCGGGGATTGTCCACCACCGACAGCATCGACAGGGCAAAGCTCACCTCCGGCTGGGCGAAGAACGCCCCGCCCTGCCGGGCGTTGACGGGCACCCCCGCCTCGGTCAAGGCCCGGCGGAAGGCCCCGCCGGTGGTCCCCGGCGTACGCAGCAGCAGCGCGATATCCCCGTATCGGACCGGCCTTGTGCCTCCCGCGCCGTCGGATATGCGCTCCCGGCCCTCCACCATGGCGCGGATGCGCCCGGCCACATACCGGGCCTCCAGCCGCACCTTGTCCGGCGTCTCGTCGCCCTCGGCGGCGGCGTCGCTGTCCAGGATGCACAGCTCCGGCTTTACCTCCCCCTCCGGGGGGTAGGACGCGCCGGGGATCAGCGCGGCGTCCTCGTCGTATGTAACGTCCCCCAGCTGCCGGGACATGATCCGGGAAAACGTCCCGTTGCAGGCGTCCAGCACCGCAGCCCGGCTGCGGAAGTTCTCCCGCAGCAGCACCCGCTCGCCCTGGCCCGGCCGGCCAAAGGCCTCGTACTTGGCGTTGAATATGGCCGGCTCCGCCAGCCGAAAGCGGTAGATGGACTGCTTCACGTCCCCCACCATAAAGAGGTTTTCCCCCTCGCCGGACACCCGCCGGAAGATGAGCTCCTGGACGGCGTTCACGTCCTGGTACTCGTCCACCATCACCTCCGCGAACCGGCCGGAGACGGTCCGGGCCAGGTCCGTGGGGCCGCCCACTTCATCGCACAGCAGCCTTACGCAGAAATGCTCCACATCGGCAAAGTCGCAGGCGTCCGCCCGGCGTTTTCGCAGGGCGTACTCCCGCTGCAGGGCCCACACCAGGTCCATCAGCGCGGTGAGCGGCCCACGGGACGCCGCCGTGCCCGCCAGCAGGCTCGCGCTGTCCCCCGCCAGGTCCCGGCGGAGCTTTTCCAGGCTCTTTTTGGCCCCGTCCCAGACGCTCTTGACCCGGTCCTTGGCCGCCTCGTCGGAAAAGCCCCGGACCGCGTTCAGCCTTGGCGCGGGCTGAGAGAGGATCCGCCGGGTCTTGTCCCAGCCCTCCGCCGCGGAGCGGGCCGCGTCACGGAACCGCAGAGCCAGCTCGGAAAAGGCCGGGCCGTAGCTCTTTGCCAGCGGCTCATTGCCGGGTCCGTTCATAAAGGCGATGGCGTCCTCCAACGCCGCCGCCCGATAGACCGCCTCCGCCGCCGCGTCATCCAGCAGGTACCGGCCCCAGGGGGTCTGGCCCGCGTCGGTGAGCCCGGCGGTGTCCAGCCCGGCCAGCTTCTCCGCCGCCCACTTCTCCGGGAAGGCGTGGCTCTGCATCTGGCTGTCCAAGGCCAGCACCAGCTCCGCAAGGCGGCTGTCATCCCGGCCCGCGCCCACGCTGTCCACCAGCAGCCGCAGGCCCTCGTTTTCCTCTATGGTCTCATAGGCCCGGTCCAGCACGTCCTCCAAGGCCTTGGCGCGCATGGTCTGGGCCCGGTCCTCGTCCAGAACGGCGAAGCTGGGGGCTATGCCCAGCAGGTGGGCGTTTTCCCGGACCAGCGCGGCGCAGAAGCTGTCGATGGTGCCGATCTGGGCCCGGTACAGCAGCGCGCTCTGCCGCCGCAGCCGCTTGTCGGCCGGGTCCGCCGCGGCACGGGCGTTCAGCTCCGTCAGGATGCGGCTGCGCAGTTCCGCCGCCGCCGCTCTGGTGAAGGTGATCACCAGAAAGCGGGTGACGTCCTCTCCCTCCAGCACCCGGGCGATGAGCCGCTCGGTCAGCACCCGCGTCTTGCCGCTGCCCGCCCCCGCGCTGACCAGCACGGGGCCGCCCCTGGTCCGGATGGCGCGCTCCTGGGAGGGCGTCCATTTCATCTCACCCATGGCCTTCTATCCTCCTCCACGCCTCCTCCGGGGACAGCTTCGTCCGCAGCCGCCAGCCGTCGCCGGAATCGTCGAACAGGCACGCCTGCCGGTAATCGCAGAAGGCGCAGGCGTTGTCCCGGCCGGTCTTGTACCAGGGGTCCACCCGGACGCTGCCGGACCGAAGCTGCTCCGCCAGCTCCGCCAGGGTGGCGTCGATGTACCGGCTCAGGGCCCCGAACTGCTCCAGCGTGGCAAGACTGGCCTGGCTGGACTTGGTCCAGCCGCCCTGTTTGGAGAGCTTTACGGGCAGGAACCGCTTGTCCTCTCCCGGCTCCATGGCCTCGATGACCGCCGCGTCGTCCAGCACCAGACCGCTGCGGCGGGCGGTGTTCTTCCGCAGGGCCGCCAGCTCCTCCTCCGTCACGTCGCTGTCCGCCCGGACCACGTCGAACCGGGCGGGGGAGTACAGCACCCCCGCCGGGCGGATGCGCTCCGCCTTCAGATAGGCCCCGCCCCGCTTTTCCAGCGCGAACAGATACAGCAGCATCTGCATATTGAGCCCCTGGCACACGTCCGACAGGTCGAATTTCTTCACCCCGGTCTTGTAATCCGTGATGCGCAGATACAGCGTCCCGTCGTGGACCCAGCCGTCCACCCGGTCCGCCCGGCCGGTGAGAGGCGTGTCCGACGGCCCGCCGGGGGCCAGCACCCCCTGGGCCCCCAGGTCCAGCTCCAGGTCTATGGGCTGGAACCGGGAGTCCTTCAACTCCTGCCACATATCCACCGTCACCTGCCGGACCGTGGCGCGCAGCCGCCGGAAAAGATAGGCGAACCGGGCGGTCTTGTCCGCGAAGCCGTGCATCTGCTCGGTGATGTATTGATCCACATACTTGTCCGCCAGGGCGGTGATCTGCTTTTCGTCCACCCCGGCAAAGCCCCCCAGGTCCAGCACCTCCCGGGCCACGTTCTCCAGGATGTAGTGCATGAACGTGCCGTAATCCCTGGGGTCGAACACCGCCCGCTGCCGGGGCCGGGCTTTCAGGCCGTATTGGAGGAAGTACCCGAACCGGCAGTCAGCGAACCGCTCCGCACGGGTGGCGGTCAGCACCGGCGCGGGGCCGTACAGGGCCCGGACCGAGCCGGGGGAAAGGCTCCCCTGCGCCGCCTGGGCCGCCCCCGCCAGCCGGATCAGCTCCGCCTCCCGGCCGGCCCGGACAAAATGCTCCCGCGCCGCCAGGCAGACAGGCTCGTCGTCCCCCGTCTGACCCTGCAGGGCCAGGGCGAAGGCCGGGGCCGCCGCGAAGGTCCGGGCCCGGAGGATATCACCCCGGACCGGCTCCACGCCCAGCAGGACCCTGGCCCGGTCGACGACCAGGGAGGGCCGGCCCTCGCCGCCCTCGCTGTCCGTGACGGGCCAGCTCATATAAAGCGTCTCCGACGGCAGGCTCAGACAGTTGTATATGCGGCCCAGCTCCCGGCTCACATCCTCCTCCGCGCCGCCCAGGGCCAGGCCCAGCGCGGTAAGGGCCTCCCGCTCGTCGGCGGTGAACACGCCGCCGGCCTCCTCCGCCGCCGGGAGGCGTCCGTCCGCCGCGCCCAGCAGCAGCAGGTGGCGGATGTGCCGCCGGCGCATGCCGTCGATGTCCCCCGCGCCGACCCGGTCCAGAGACACGGGGATCACGCTCACGTCGTATTTGGACAGCATCAGGGTGAACAGGCCCTGAAATCCCTCGGCGTCCATGGGCATATCCCCCAGGGCCGCCGCGAACTGCTCCAAAGCATCGCACACGGTCTCCCACAACCGGGCGCACTCCGCCCCGGTCTCATGCCGGCCCTGGGCCGCCAGCTCCGCCGCCCGGTCCCGAAGCCGCTCGGCCAGGCGGATGTCGCCCAGAAAATCCGCCAGGGCCGCCGCCTGCTCCGCCGCCGTGGAGGCGGCCCCGCTGCGCTTCTCCAGGGCCTTCAACGGTCCGATCACCGCCCGGCGCATGGCGTTGAGCTTCGCCAGGCGGGCCCGGGCCGGCTCGTCCATGTCCCGGTTGTAGCCCTCCGGGTGCATGGTCCACTCCCGGTCCCAACCGCCGCCCCGGATGCCCCACAGCAGCACATAGTTTTCCAGCTCGTCCACCTGCTCCAGCGGCAGGGGGGACAGGCCCGTTTTCAGATAGCTGAACACGGCCTCGTACTCATATCCCCGGATCACCGCCTCCAACGCCGACGACACGGCCAGCGGCACGCTCTTTTGCAGCATATCCCCCCGGCCGGACAGGAAAAGCGGCACCCCGTACCGGGCGCAGGCGCTCTCCAGCGCGGTGCGGTAATCCCCAAAGCCCCGGGCCGCCACCGCCATGTCCCGCCACCGGCAGCCCGACCGGGCCAGCTCCGCCATCCGGGCCGCCGCCAGCTCGCACTCCTGGGCGATATCCGCGGCGTACACCGCCGTCACCGCGCCATCGTTTTCCGGCGCGGGCCCGGCCGCGGCAAAGTCGAAAAGGTGATCGCACAGATAGGCGGCGGGGCCGCCCTGGGCCTCAGGCCGCTCCAGCCACTGCTCCCGATACGCCGCGCCGTACTCCCCGGCCACAGCCTCCAGCCACCGGGCCGTAGCCATGGGCAGGGCAAAGGCCCCGGTCCCGGTCCTGTCGCATGTCAGGCACACGGTCAGGTCCGCGCCGGCCCGGATGATCTGGCGCAGGACGTTTTTCTCCAGCGCGGTAAAATCGGAAAAGCCGTCCACATAGAATATCCCGTTCACGGCGGGGCTGTCCCCGATCAGGTCCGCCAACGCCGCCAGCCGGTCCGCGCCGTCCGCGCCGCTGCGCTGCTGCACGGCCGTATAGGCCTCCAACAGCAGGGCCAGGTCCCGGAGCTTGTCCGCCAGCAGGCCCTCGGTCTGGCCGGCGGCGGCCAGAAGCTCCTCCGTCCCCACGCCGGCGTTTTTCAGCTCCTCCACCGCCCGGGTCAGGCTGTCCAGCAGCCGGGCCTCCCGGCGGCTCTGCCGGTAGACCCCCAGCCGCTCGCCCACGGCCTGGACCGCCACCGCCATGCACAGCACCCGGCCGGCCCCGTCCAGCATGGGCCGTGCGCCTCCCACCTGGGAGAACACCTTCCGGGCCAGCCCCGTAAAGGACAACGCCTCCCCATACCGGCTCAGTCCGTCCCCCGCCGCGGCGCATAGCTCCCGCTCCGCCTCGTGGCTGTACTGCTCCGGCACCAGCAGGACCAGCCCGCTCCGGCCCTGGGCCACATATTCTCCTATCTCCCGGAACACCTGCGCGGTCTTGCCCGCGCCGGCCCGGCCCAATATCGTCCGTACCATACCGCCATCATACCATATTTTCCGCCCGCTGTCATTGGCTTTTTGGCCCGGACGGGCCAGGTCAGAAAAATAACGGGGCGGCCTTTTTGCCCAATTTTTCCCGGCCCCATTTGGTCGTTCTGCATATTGACAGTCTCGCAAGTTCTGGGGCATTATTGGTGGGGAAATCTCATTTTTCAGCTTTTTCAGAGGTCATGTCCAATATGAAAGTGTTGATCCTGACCTGCAACACCGGCGAGGGCCACAATTCGGTGGCCGAGGCGGTACGGCAGGTCTTTTCTGCGGCCGGAACGGCCTGCGACGTGACGGACGCGCTCTCGTTCCTGTCCGAGCGGGCGTCGGAGGCCATATCGGGCGTACATACCAGCATATACCGCCATATGCCCGGGGCCTTTCGCCGGAGCTATCAGTTCATGGAGCAGCACCCCTCCGTGCTGGAGGAGGACGGGTTCATCGCCCGCATCCTCACGGTGGGCGCGGAGCGGCTGTGGGAGCACATCCAGGCCAGCGGCTACGACTGCCTGATCTGTCCCCACGCCTTTTCCGGGCTGATGGTGACCCAGATGCGCCGGATGTACCCGGACGCGTGCTCCGTCCCGGCCAGCTTCATCGCCACGGACTATACCTGCAGCCCCACGGTGATCGACTGCGACATGGACTGGTTTTTCGTCCCCTCGGCGGGGGCGCGGGAGGAGTTTCTGGCGGCGGGCATCCCGGCGGAGCGCATCGTGATGACGGCGGGCATCCCGGTGCGGCGGGAATTTTTCCGGCATGTGGACCGCTCCGAGGCCCGGCGGCGGCTCGGTCTGCCCCAGGAGGGGCGGATGCTGCTGGCTATGTGCGGCAGCATGGGCTGCGGCCACCTGGACGCCCTGGCGGAGCTGGTGGCGGACAGGCTCTCCCCCGGCCAGCTGATGGCCGTGGTCTGCGGCACCAACGTGCGGCTGCAGAAAAAGCTGTCGCGCATCTTCGCCGGCCGGGAGGACGTACGCATCCTGGGCTACTGCGACGATGTGGCCCTTTTGATGGACTGCGCGGACCTGTATCTGACCAAGCCCGGCGGCATCAGCACCTCCGAGGCTGCCATCAAGGGCCTGCCCATGGTGCTGGTGGACACGGTGGCCGGGTGCGAGGAATATAACCTGCGCTATTTCTGCCAATCCGGCGGCGCGGTGACGGCGGACCGGCAGGAGGATCTGGTCCGGCTGTGCCTGTCGCTGCTGGAGGACCCTGCCGCGCTGCGCCGGATGAGCGCGGCGTTCCCCCGGCGGGGGGACGCGGCGGCGGAGATATGCTCCCACCTGGTCAGGAAGGAGACCGTGGCATGAAGCGGTTCTGGTACAGCATCCTGTATCTGGCGGCGGTGAGCGCGCTGTCCAACGGGGCGGCGGTCTTTTCCCGCCGCCGTTTCCGGCCGGACCAGTTCCCCTTCCGGCCCTACGCCTTCGAGCGGCAGGGCCGGTTTTACGAGAAGCTGGGCATCCGCAAGTGGAAGGACCGGCTGCCGGACATGAGCAGGCTGCTGCGCTTTCTGCCCCGGAAGGCCGTGCGGTCCCGGTCCGCGGAGCAGGCGCGGCTGCTGGTGCAGGAGACCTGCCTGGCGGAGACCGTGCATCTGTGGCTGATCGTGCTGGCGGCGCCGGTGCTGTTCATCTGGCCCGGCTGGCGGGGCGGGGTCCTGTGGGCGGTGTACGCGCTGGGGAACGTGCCCTTCATCATGATCCAGCGTTACAACCGGCCCCGGCTGCTGCGTCTGGCCGGGACCCTGGAGCGGGCGGAGGCGAGAACACTTGAACACGCCTGAACCCTATGATTACCGGGCGCTGCGCCCGTCCAACGTAACGAGCCCCGCCTTCCGGCACGTGCTGCTGCTGCTGTACTGGCCGGCTTACGGGCTGCTGTTTCTGGCTGTGGAGCGGCTTTTGTCCATGGACAGCTACACGGCGGTGCGCTGCGCGCTGGACGATCTGATCCCCTTCAACGAGTGGTTTCTGCTGCCGTACCTGTTCTGGTTCGTGTATATGGCGGGCGCGCTGGTCTACACGTTTTTCTTCGACGTGCCCTCCTTCCGGCGGATGATGGTCTTTATCATGGTGACCTACTCCGTCACCATCGTGATCTACCTGCTCTGGCCCACCTGCCAGCAGCTCCGGCCGGACGCCTTCCCCCGGGATAACTTTCTCACCCGGTTTTTGGGGTGGTTCTACGCCTTCGACACCAACACCAACGTCTGTCCCTCCATCCATGTGCTGGGGGCCGTGGCGGTGTCGGCGGCCGCCTGGGACAGTCCCCGGTTCCGGACAGGGCCCTGGCGGGCGGCGTTCACCGCCATGACCGCGCTCATCTGCGTCTCCACCGTGTTCATCAAGCAGCACTCCGTTCTGGACGTGCTGGCGGCGCTGCCCCTGTCCGCCGTGGGCTGGGCCGCCGCCTGGCGGGCGAGCCCCGTCCGGGAGAGGCGGAGCGTCTGAGAGCCAAAAGGATAAAGCCCGGAGAGCGGCCGCTCTCCGGGCTTTTGTGTACGTTTTCAGAAGCTGACTGCGCCCATGGCGTTCAAGAGCAGTTTCACGCCCAGCAGGCATAAAATAACGCCGCCCGCAGTCCGGGCCGCCCGGCGGCGGCCCCGGCCGACGCGGCTGCCGAACAGGCTCCCCACCAGGCTCAGCGTCACCATCACCACGCCCATGAGCCCTCCGGCGAACCAGGGGGAGACCCCCAGCAGCGCGAAGGCCACCCCCACGGTCATGGCGTCCAGGCTGGTGGCAAGGGCCAGGGCGGCCATGCCCGCCAGCTGGGTCTTGGCGCAGGGCTCCGTCTCCGGCTGGCGCGCCTGCCGGATCATGTTGGCCCCCATGCCCAGCAGCAGCGCCGCCGCCGCCCAGGGATAGGCCGCCGCCAGACTGTCCGGCAGGCTGGCCCCCAGGCCGCAGCCCGTCAGCAGCATGACAACATGGAAACCGCTCACCAGACACACGATGGGCCAGACCCGCCGGCCCGCCGCCATGCCCATACACACCGACGCCGCGAAGCCGTCCATAGCCAGCCCCAGCACCAGCAAGAATTGTTCCAGAATATGCAAAGACCTTTCCTCCAACATCCGAACGGTTCTGTCCGTATATTGCAGAATATGCCCTTTGCCCCCTTTTGGTGAGGCGGGCCGGCAGCCGCTTTAAATTGACAATTATATAAAAACGATGTATAACATAGACTGTTAATTTGTATCTGGAGCAAAGTATGTGGATAGCGGACAAGTGGAAGGATTATGAGCTGCTGGACGCCTCCGGCGGGGAAAAGCTGGAGCGTTGGGGCAGCCATATCCTGCTGCGGCCGGACCCCCAGGCCATCTGGCGCACGGAGCGGACGGACCCCCGGTGGAAAACGCCGGACGCGGCGTACCGCCGGTCCAGCTCCGGCGGCGGGGCCTGGGAGAAAAACGACCTGCCCCCAAGCTGGCGCGTACGGTACGGGGAGCTGACCTTCCAGGTCAAGCCCATGAGCTTCAAGCACACGGGCCTGTTCCCGGAGCAGGCCGCCAACTGGGACTGGGCCATGGACAAGATCCGCGCCGCCCGCCGGCCCGTCCGGGTGCTGAACCTGTTCGCCTACACCGGGGCCGCCACGGCGGCCTGCCTGGCGGCCGGGGCGGAGGTGTGCCACGTGGACGCGGCCAAGGGCATGGTGGCCTGGGCCAAGGAGAACGCCGCCTGCTCCGG
>CANQNS010000030.1 GCA_947625285.1 uncultured Oscillospiraceae bacterium | reverse complement strand
GCATCCGGGCCGACTGCTCCACATGGAAGGGGCAGCGGCCGTCGCAGTGCCCGCAGCCCACGCAGTCCGCGGCGGTCTTGGCGAGGGTGTGATAGTGCTCCGCCGCCAGTGGGTCCCCCGCTTTGGCCAGGTCATAATACTTGTTGATAAGGCCCACGTTCAGCCCTGCCGGGCAGGGCGCGCAGTGGTTGCAGTACACGCATCGGCCCCTGGACTCCTCCGGGGTGAGGCTGGCGATAACGGAATAGTCCCGCTCCTCGTCGGATGCGTCCAAGTAAGCAAGATTCCGTTTCAGCTCCTCCACATTGGCCGCACCGGGAAGCACCGTCAGCACGCCGGGCTTATCCAGTGCGTACTGGATGCACTGGGCTTGCGTCAACGCCCGCTTGAAGGGGGACTGCTTCGCGTCCAAAAGCTGCCCCGCGTTAAAGGGCTTCATCACCGCGATGCCTACGCCCTCCGCCTCGCACCGGCGATAGAGCGCCTGCCGCTCCCCGTCGGAGCCGATGGCGTACTCTCCCTGGCCGTAGTCGTACATGGGGTTGATGGAGAACATGAGCATGTCCACGATGCCCTTGTCCAGCACATGGTTGACCGTGTCCGGGTTGTGGGAGGAAAGGCCGATGTGCCGCACCACCCCCTGGGCCTTCATGTCCAGCACATATTGCAGCGCCCCGCTCTTTCCGTAGGCCTCCACGTCGGTCCGCTCGTCCAGACAGTGGATGAAGCCGAAGTCGATGGTATCTGTTTTCAGATTGTCCAACTGCCAGCCGATGGAGCGCTTGATGGCCTCCAGGTCGGTGGTCCAGCCGTACTCGCCGGTGGTGTAGTTGGCGCCGAAGTGGATCTGTAAGTACACGTTTTTCCGGCAGTCGGCCAGGGCCTTCCCGTAGGCCGGGAAGCAGGCAGCGTGGCCCGCTGCCAGGTCGAAGTAGTTGACGCCCAGCTCCACCGCCGTGCGCACCGTCTCGATGATGTCTTTCTCCTTCTGCTGGCCCACCACCGCCGAGCCCATGCCGATGACGCCGATCTTCTCCCCGCCGTGGGGCAGTGTGCGATATTGCATAGCAGCCTCCTTATTTCACCGTGAGCGTGACGGTCACGTCGCCGTTTCCTAAAAGCGCGCGCATCCCATCCGCGTCCTGATCCGTGATGTGCCCCAGGCGTGTATAGGCCCAGGAATTGGAGCCGTAAAACACCACCATCTGGTCGCCGGAATAGAGCACGATATCCCCCGCCTGAGTGGTAGTCTGGACATCGTCACTGGGCAGGCTCTGGCCGATATCGCCCACCTGCTCAAAGCCGCCGTACATATGCAGTTCGATGGTGAGCGGCCCGCTGGCGCACAGCGCTTTCAGCGCCTCCATGGACGCATTATCCTCCCACGCCACGGTCACGGATGTGTCACCGATCGTCATATTCATCGCCGTTTCCTCCTCCGTCTGATCCTGTTCCGCCGCCAAGGCCGGCGTATCCTCCGCCGCCCGGTCTGGGCCGCCTCTGCAGCCGGCCAGGGCAGCGCACAGGCACAGCGCCAGCGCGGCGGCCATGATCCTCATTTTGCGCGGTCCTTTCATATTCGTCAGACTACGTTTCCGGCCTTTTGCTTGCCGTTCTGGGCCATGACGCCCACCAGGGCGTGGGGGACATACAGCTCCTCCAAGTATTCTATTTCCTCCGGGGTCAGCTCCAAGTCCACGGCCTTTGCCGCGCCCTCCACATGGGAGAACTTCGTCGCGCCCACCACCGGGGCGGTCACCTTTGTCAGCAGCCACGCCAGGGACACCTCCGTCATGGACACGCCCCGCCTGTCCGCGATCTCCGCCACACGGGCGATGATCTTCCCGTCCGCCTCCGCCGTGGCGTCATACTTGAATTTGGCGTAGGCGTCCTGCTCCAAACGCTTGGATGTCTCGCCGGGGTGGCGGGAGAGCCTGCCGCTGGCAAGGGCGCTGTAGGGCGTCATGGCGATGCTCTGGTCAGCGCAGAAAGGAGCCATCTCCCGCTCCTCCTCCCGGGCCAGCAGATTGTAGTGGGTCTGGACGGACACGAATTCCGTCAGGCCGTTTTCCCTGGCGTAAAAGTTGGCCTTGGCAAGCTGCCAGGCGAAACAGTTGGAGATACCGATGGCCCGCACCTTGCCCGCCTTCACCGCGCTGTGCAGGCCCTCCATGATCTCCTCCATGGGCGTGTGGTAGTCCCACATGTGATAGATGTAGAGGTCCACATAGTCCAGCCCCAGATTCTTCAGGCTCTGGTCCAGATAGTTTTCGATGTGCTTCTGCCCGGTGACGCCAGCGTCGATCTCCTGCTGGGTCCGGGGCGTGAACTTGGTGGCGATCACATAATCGTCCCGCTTGGCAAGCTCCCGCAGGGCCTTGCCCACATACTGCTCGCTGGTGCCGTTCTGGTAGGCGATGGCGGTGTCATAGAAATTGACGCCCAGGTCCAGGCCCCGCTTGATGATCTCGCGTGTCTCGGCCTCGCCCACCGTCCAGCTATGCTGCCCTGTGGCCGCGTTGCCAAAGCCCATGCACCCCATGCAGATGCGGGATACGGTCAGGTCGGACTTTCCCAGTTTCGTGTACTTCATTTTTCGCCTCCTAAAAGCCGTTTCACACAGTTGTAAGTGATCTCATAAATGAAACGCCTGCCGCGGAACGCCGAGGCAGGCTTTTCCCTTTATCAAGCTGGGCGTCACGCCTCGATCTGGCTCACGATCTCCCGGCGGATATCCTCCACGCCGCGCATTTTTCCGTCCCGCACGCAGCGGACCACAGTCCAGCCCAGATGTTCCGCACAGTACTCCGCCGCCCGGCGGGAACGGGCCATATATTCCCGGTCCGCCTCATGGATGTCCTCCTTGCTCTCGTCGCCGCCGTAGCGTTTCAAGAGCAGGCCCTCCGTCACCGACGCCTCGGTCTGCAAATAGAACACCCGGTCCGGCGCGGGGATGCCCAAAAGCTCATACTCAAAATGGAACAGCCACCGCAGAAAACCCGGCCACTGTTCCTCCGGGAGCTTGGAACACTGATGGACCGCGTTGGAGGTGGTGTACCGGTCCGCCACCACCACGCCCCCGTCCTCATAAAACCAGGCCCAGTCCTTTTTATAGCTGGCGTAGCGGTCCACGGCGTAAAAGCTGGAGGCGGCATAGGCGTTCACATCCCCCGGCTCATGGCCGAAGTCGCCCCGCAGGTACATCTTCACAAGCGCCGAAGCGTCGCTGTCATAGTTGGGAAAGGAAACGGCCATGACCGGCACGCCCCTGTCCTGCAGCGACTCATACAGCAGCTTGGCCTGGGTGGCCTTGCCGCTGCCGTCCACGCCCTCGATCACGATGAGTTTTCCCTTTTTCTCCATATGGCTCCTCCCGCCCGGACGTCCGCGTCCAGGAAAAAAGGGCAGGTGCCCCTGCCCTTTCCTTTTTCATTCTGTCACTCCGCCGGTACTTCCGCGTTGGGGTCCGGCTCCGGCGTGGGCAGCACGATGGTCCAGAAGTCCTCCGTCATGCTCTCCAAAAACTGCTGCTGTTTGCGCAGCAAAATGCCGGTCTCGGCCGCGTCCCGAAATTCGATGGACAGCGTCCCGTCCGCCGCCTCCAAAAAGCTCTCCTCCTCCAGCGTGCTCTGGATGGCCTTGGAATAGAAGTCAAGGATCTCGTCCGGGGTATTGTCCGGGGCCACGATGCAGGTGGCGTCGCCCAGCCACTGATCATAATAGCCCAGCTCACCCAGCGTGGGCGCGTCGGGATAAGCGGCGATGGGCTTCTCGGAAAACACCGCCAGCACCTGCAGATCGTCGTCCCGGTACAGCAGCTCGTCTATCTCCGGGGTGCAGAAGTCGGCCGTGCCGTTACGCACCGCCTCCACGGCCTCCGTGGGGCTGCCGTAATGGGCGGGAGTGTAGGTAAACACCGCCGATTTGGCAAAGGCCTGGGTAGCCAGGTGCATGGCGCCCCGCTCGCCGTTGGCGGCGGAGATCAGCTCGCCGGGATGGGCCTGGCCGAAGGCCACCAGCTCGTCCACCGTATCAAAGCGGCTGTCGTTTTTGCGGACCACGATCGCCGCGCAGTCGGATATGAAAGTGCAGACCGGGGTGTATTTTCTGGGGGAATAATCCGGCCGGCGGTCCCGGAGGAAACGGTTGAACGCCGGCAGCTCCACCACGCTCAGGGTCATGCCGTCCGGCTCCCGTGCGGCCAGCTCCTCCCAGCCCTGGGTGCCGGTCTCGCCCACCATGTTCTCAAAATAGACAGTCTGGCCGATATACTTTTCCGCGAACTGGCACAGGAGCCGGGTCTTGGCGTCCGCGCCCTGATTCGCCCCGCTGTTGACGATCATCGTGATCGGCATGGTCGGCCGCCAGGATGCCGCGCTGGACGCGGCCGTACTGGGCGTCGGCTCTTCCCCGTCGTCCTCCTGGCCGTCCTCCGCCTCCGCGTCGGCCTCCTGGTCCGCCTCCCCGGCGGTCTGCTCGGTGGCATCCGGCTCCGCTTCCGTCTTTTCGCCGCCGCCGGAACCGCCGCAGGCGGTCAGGGTCAGCGTCATGACCAGCGCGAGAAGCAGGGCCAGAAAGTGTCTCATCATCTGTCTATGTCCTCTCCATCTTAACAATCAGTCGTACCTAATAACCATACCGCACTTCGGGAGGAAAATCAATCACATTTTTGCGTTTTTTAAATTTTTTTAATAATTCCCCGGCAGCCGTCCGATTCAAAACAGCCCCGTGATGACGCCCCTGTCATCCACGTCGATCTTTTCCGCCGCCGGGACCCGGGGCAGGCCCGGCATAGTCATGATGTCCCCCGTCAGGACCACGGCGAAGCCCGCTCCGGCGGAGACCTTGACCTCCTTCACCGTGACGGTGAAGCCCTCCGGCGCACCCAGCTTGGCGGGGTCGTCGGAAAAGCTGTACTGGGTCTTGGCGATGCACACGGGCAGGCCTCCGAAGCCCAGCTCCGTGAGACGGTCGATCTGCTTTCGCGCCGCCGGCAGGACGCTGATCCCCGCGCCGCCGTAGACCTTTTGCACCACGGCCGCGATCTTTTCCTCCAGGGTCTGGTCCAGCTCATAGCTGAAGCGGAAGTCCGGCTTCTCCTCCTGGCACACCCGGACCACCTCCGCCGCCAGGTCCTCGGCCCCCGCGCCGCCCCTGGCCCAGAAGTCGCCCAGCACCGCCTTTACGCCCAGCTTGGCGCAGCCGGCGATGACCTGCTCCACCTCCGCGTCCGTGTCCGTGGGGAAGCGGTTCACCGCCACCACGCAGGGCAGGCCGTAAACGTTTTTGATGTTAGAGACGTGCCGCAGCAGATTTGGCATGCCCTTTTCCAGCGCGGCCAGATCCTCCCTGCCCAGCTCGGTCCTGGCAAGGCCCCCGTGCATCTTCAACGCCCGGATGGTGGCGACTACCACCACCGCCGAGGGAGTCAGGCCCGCGCAGCGGCATTTGATGTCCAAAAACTTCTCCGCGCCCAGGTCCGCGCCGAAGCCGGCCTCGGTGACGGCGTAATCGCCCAGCTTCATAGCCATCCGCGTCGCCAGCACGCTGTTGCAGCCGTGGGCGATGTTAGCGAAGGGCCCGCCGTGTACGAAGGCCGGGGTCCCCTCCAGGGTCTGGACCAGATTGGGCTTCAAAGCGTCCTTCAAAAGCGCCGCCATGGCCCCCACCGCTTTCAGGTCCTTCGCCGTCACCGGCGCGCCGTCATAGGTGTAGGCCACCACGATCCGGCCCAGCCGCTCCTTCAGGTCCCGGATGGAGCTTGCCAGGCAGAACACCGCCATGATCTCCGTGGCAACGGTGATGTCGTAGCCGTCCTCCCGGGGCACGCCGTTGACCTTGCCGCCGATGCCGTCGATCACATGGCGCAGCTGCCGGTCGTTCATGTCCACGCACCGCTTCCAGGTGACGGTCTTGGGGTCGATATGCAGGGCGTTGCCCTGATAGATATGGTTATCCAGCATGGCGGCCAGCAGATTGTTGGCCGCGCCGATGGCGTGGAAGTCCCCGGTGAAGTGCAGGTTGATGTCCTCCATGGGCACCACCTGGGCATACCCGCCGCCGGCGGCCCCGCCCTTGACGCCGAACACAGGGCCCAGAGAGGGCTCCCGCAGGGCCAGAACGGCGTTTTTGCCGATCCGGCGCAGGCCGTCCGCCAGGCCGATGCTGGTGGTGGTCTTGCCCTCGCCCGCCGGAGTGGGGGTGATGGCCGTCACCAGGATCAGCTTGCCATCCGGCCGGGTCGACTGGTCCAGCAGGGCATAGTCCACCTTGGCCTTATACTTGCCATAGGGCTCCAGATATTTTTCATCCACGCCGGCCCGCGCCGCGATGGCGGCGATGGGCTCCATCACGTTGGCCTGGGCGATCTCGATATCGGTCACAGCGCTGTCCCCCCTTATCCCTTTATTGTGCTGGTGTTACGCAGCGTCACGTCGTGATAGCCGCCCTCCACGATGCTGGTCTCGCTCACCAGGGTCAGCTTGGCGTCCCGCTGCAAAGACGGGATATCGGTGACGCCGCAGTTGCACATGGTGGACTTGACTTTGTAAAGGGTCATCTGCACGTTCTCATGCAGGCCGCCGGCATAGGTGACGTAGCTGTCCACGCCCTCCTCGAAGCTGAGGCCCTCGCCGCCGCCCAGATCGTACCGCTGCCAGTTCCGGGCCCGGTTGGACCCCTCGCCCCAGTATTCCTTCACATAGGTGCCGTTGACGTTCAGCCGGGGCGTGGGGCTTTCGTCGAAGCGGGCGAAGTACCGGCCCAGCATCACGAAATCCGCTCCCATGGCAAGGGCCAGGGTGATATGGTGATCGTGGACGATGCCACCGTCGGAGCACAGGGGCACATAAACGCCCGTTTCTTTAAAATACTCGTCCCGGGCCTTTGCCACCTCGATGACCGCCGTGGCCTGGCCCCGGCCGATGCCCTTGGTCTCCCGTGTGATGCAGATAGAGCCGCCGCCGATGCCGATCTTCACGAAATCCGCGCCCGCGTCCGCCAGAAAGCGGAAGCCCTCGGCGTCCACCACGTTGCCCGCGCCCACCTTCACGCTCTCGCCGTAGTGGTCCCGGATCCAGGCGATGGTGTTCTTCTGCCAGACGGAATGGCCCTCGGAGGAGTCGATGCACAGCACGTCCGCCCCGGCCTCCACCAGCGCGGGCACCCGCGCCGCATAGTCCCGGGAGTTGATGCCCGCGCCCACCAGCAGACGCTTTTTCGCGTCCAGCAGCTCGTCCGGGTTCTCCTTGTGGCTGGCATAGTCCTTGCGGAACACGAAATAGGCCAGCCGTCCGTCGCTGGTGACGATGGGCAGACAGTTGAGCTTATGCTCCCAGATGATGTCGTTGGCTGCCTTGAGGCTGGTGCCGTCCGGGGCGGTCACCAGCTTTTCCAGCGGGGTCATGAAGTCCCGGACCACCTCGCCGGCGGACATACGGCTGACGCGGTAGTCCCGGCTGGTGACCAGGCCCAGGAGCCTGCCATTAGCGGTGCCGTCGGCGGTGACGGCCACGGTGGAAAAGCCGTTTTTGGCCTTCAGGTCCAGGATATCGCCCAAAGTGGCGTCCGGCGTCACGTTGGACGCGCTGACTACGAAGCCGGACTTGTGGTTCTTCACCCGGGCCACCATGGCGGCCTCGTCCTCCACGGACTGGGAGCCGTAGATGAAAGACAGGCCCCCCTCCCGGGCCAGGGCGATGGCAAGGGTATCGTTGGAAACGGACTGCATGATGGCGGAGGTCAGGGGGATATTCAGGGTGATGGCCGGCTCCTCCCCCTTTTTGTACCGCACCAGCGGGGTCTTCAGGCTGATATTGTCCGGCACGCACTGTTCGGAGGTGTAGCCGGGGATGAGCAGATATTCGCTGAAGGTGTGGGACGGTTCGCTGTAATAGTGTGCCATATGCTGTCTCCTTTCGATGGTACGCCCGCCGCCCGGAGGCCGGCCTCTTTTGCGCGCTCCTTTTATACGGTCAGAGCAGCCCTGCGTATCCATACAGAGCTGCCCGGACAGTGGCATAAAGCAGCGAGCCCGGCTTCCCGCGTATCTACGTACCGTAAGCTGCCAATTCGCTTTGTCCTGTTGTGGGTACTATTATAACAAAAGGCCCGGCGTAAAGTCAATTCATCCCCCCGCTTTCCGTGGGATAATATTCCACCAAAGAAGCGGCGGATTTTAGCCATTATGACTATTTCCGCCGGCCCCGCGCCCGGCGGTTTTCGACATAAGCGTAACCAAATGACACCAATTTTAACTTGTCCGGGCTGGTCTGGTAGTGTAGTATATAATTTAGGAAAATTTGGGTTTGTTCGTCTTTTCGACATAGGAGATGATTCGATGGACCTGTTTTACAAGCTCATCGCCCTGCTGGGCGGGCTTTCCATGTTCCTGTACGGCATGCGTGTCATGGGCGACGGGCTGAAAAGCTGCTCCGGCAGCGCCATGAAGGCGGCCCTGGCAAAAGTGACCGGCAGCCCCGCGCTGGGCTTTCTGCTGGGGATGCTGGTGACCTGCATGATCCAGAGCTCCACCGCCACCATCGTGCTGACGGTGGGTCTGGTGGGCGCGGGCTTTCTCACCTTCCGCCAGTCCATCGGCATCGTGCTGGGCGCCAACGTGGGCACCGCCATCACCGCCCAGATCATCCGGCTCATGGATGTGGAGAGCGGCTCCAACAGCATCCTGTACCTTTTCAACGCGGAGAATCTGGCCCCCCTGGCTCTGATCGCCGGCATCGTGCTGATCATGTTCGTCAAGCGCGGCTCCGCCCAGAACGCGGGCACCATCGCCATCGGCTTCGGCGTGCTGTTCATGGGCCTGATCTTCATGAGCGACGCGGTCAGCTCCTTCGGCAGCGGCCTGAGCAGCCTGCTCACCGCCTTTGAGGGCAACTACTTCCTGGGCTTTCTGGCCGGCACCGCCGTTACAGGCGTCATCCAAAGTTCCTCCGCGGTCATCGGCATCCTCCAGTCCTTCGCAAGCTCCGTGGGCGTGCGTTTCTGCGGCGTGGTGGCCGTTATCATCGGCGTGAACATCGGAGACTGCCTGACTACCTTCCTGGTCTGCCGCATCGGGGCCAAGCCCGAGCAGATCCGTACAGTGACGGTCCATGTGATCTACAACATCTGCGCCGCGCTGCTGATCTCCGCCGCGCTTGCCATCGCCCGCGGCGCGGGGCTGGTGGGCGACGAGCTGTGGTACGCCACGCTGGACTCCGGCGGCGTAGCCAACGTCCACGGCCTGTTCCGGCTGATACCGGCGGTGCTGTTCCTGCCCCTGTCGGGGGCGTTCGCCAGGCTGGCGGAAAAGCTGGTGCCGGACAAGCCCGCCCCGCCGGAATATCTGGACATCGTGGAAAATCTCCGGGAGCTGGACGCCCACCTGGTCACCAACCCCCGCATCGCCCTGGACCAGTCCGCCCACCTGATCGGCCACATGGCGGACGTGTCCGTCAGCAACTTCTCCATCGCCGCGGAGCAGCTTTTCGATCTTGACCCCAAGCGCACCGAGCGCATTGCCCGCCGGGAGGAGCTGCTGGACCGGATGGCGGACGCCACCAACCAGTATATCGTGGATCTGTCCCCCCACATAATGCAGGAGGCGGACAACCGCAACCAGAACTTCCAGGTCAAGGCTCTCACCTGCTTTGAGCGCATCGGTGATCTGGCGGTGAGCATCGAGCACGACGGCCAGAGCCTCCACGCCGACGGCGTCAAGCCCATGTCGGACCTGGCCCGGCAGGACCTGCAAAACGCCATCAGCGCGGTGACGGACATCCTGAAACTGTCGGTCCGCGCCTTCAAGGAAAACGACATCGCCCGGGCCCGGGCCGTGGAGCCCTTGGAGGAGGTCATAGACGATCTGATAGAGGCCATGAAGGCCCGGCACGTGGCCCGCATGACTAAGGGCGTGTGCGACGTGGTCACCGGCATCACCTACCAGAACGTGTTGCAGAGCCTGGAGCGGGTGTCCGACCAGTGCTCGGACCTGGCGGTGTACATCCTCAGCCGGGAGGACAGCGCCATCACCGGCCAGGAGCACCAGTACCTGCATGAGCTGCACCACTCGGACAACGAGGCATACCGGCGTCTTTTCCGGGAGAACTATGAAAAATACTTCCGGGAGCCCCAGCCGAAGGCCGAGACGGAAAACACTTGACAATCCCGCCGGCCGCGCCTATAATAGCCCCAAGAGCAAAGACGTTCTGCAAAACGCCTTTGCTCTTTTTTTGTTGCGGATAAGGAGAAAGCATCATGTGCGGCATCATGGGATTTACCAAACGAACCCTCACAAAAGACGAGCTACGGCCCTACTTTGACCGGACCTGCTTCCGGGGCCCGGATATGACCCGGGTGGAGGAGGCCGGCGACGGGTGGCTGTGCTTCCACAGGCTCGCCATCATGGGCCTGCACCCGGACGGGATGCAGCCGTTCCACCTGGACGGGGACATGGCGGTGTGCAACGGGGAGCTGTACCTCTTTCGCCCGCTGAAAGCGGAGCTTGCCAAGGAATATACCTTTCACAGCCAGTCGGACTGCGAGATCATTCTGCCCCTCTACCGCCGGTACGGGCTGGATATGTTCGCCATGCTGGACGCGGAGTTCGCCATGCTCATCTACGACAGCCGGCGGGGAGAGCTGATCGCGGCCCGGGACCCCATCGGCATCCGGCCCCTCTTTTACGGGTATCTGGACGACGGCAGCATGGTCTTTGCCAGCGAGGCGAAAAACCCGGTGGGGCTGTGCCGGGAGATAATCCCGTTCCCGCCGGGGCACTACTACGCCGGAGGCCGCTTCGTCCGCTACGCCGACGTGACGGCGGTGGACAAATACATAAACGGGGACCTGGACGACATCTGCGCCAACATCCGGGAAAAGCTGATCCTGGCCGTGGATAAGCGGCTGGACGCGGACGCGCCGCTGGGCTTTCTTCTCTCCGGGGGCCTGGATTCCAGCCTGGTCTGCGCCATCTCCGCCCGCATCCTGGGCAGGCACATCCGCACCTTCGCCATCGGCATGGACACCGACGCCATAGACCTGAAATACGCCCGCCAGGCGGCGGAATACATCGGCGCGGACCACACGGAGGTGTACATGACCCGCCAGCAGGTGCTGGACAGCCTGGAGGTGGTCGTCGCCATGCTGGGCACCTGGGACATCACCACCATCCGGGCCAGCATGGGGATGTATCTGTGCTGCAAGGCCATCCACGACCGGTCCGACGTGCGGGTGCTGCTGACCGGGGAGATATCCGACGAGCTGTTTGGCTACAAGTACACCGACTTCGCCCCCTCCCCGGAGGCGTTCCAGGCGGAGGCCAAAAAGCGGGTGGACGAGCTGTATATGTACGACGTGCTCCGGGCGGACCGGTGCATCAGCGCAAACTCCATCGAGGCCCGGGTGCCCTTTGGGGACCTGGAATTCGTCAAATATGTGATGAGCATCGACCCCAGGCTGAAGGTGAACTCCTATAACATGGGCAAATACCTGCTGCGCAGAGCATTTGAAAAGGACCACATCCTGCCTGACTCCATCCTCTGGCGGCAGAAGGCGGCCTTCTCCGACGCGGTGGGCCACTCCATGGTGGACGACCTGAAAGAATACGCCGAGGGCTTTTACACCGACGCGGAGTACGAGAAAAAGCGCATGGCCTACGACTTTGCCCGGCCCTTTACCAAGGAGAGCCTGCTGTACCGGGAGATATTTGAAAAGTACTACCCCGGCCAGGCCCCCATGATCCGGGACTTCTGGATGCCGAACAAGGACTGGGCCGGCTGCGACGTGAACGACCCCAGCGCCCGTGTGCTGGCAAACTACGGCGCCAGCGGGGTCTGAGCAGAGCCGGAAACAAAACGCGCCCCGGAACGGTCAGCAAGCCGTTCCGGGGCGTTGATCTTACCGCAGCCGCAGAGCCATCTGCACGGCGGGGCTTCCGTCGCCGGCCTTTTGGATGAGGAACCGCCAGCCCCCGCCGTCCCGCCAGCGAAAGACGTCCAGCTCCTCCCCCTCCCGGCAGGCGTTGACGTAGGACACCTCCGCCTCGGCCACGTCCATGGCCTCCAGCTCCGCCACGGAAAAGGTGCCCAGAAGCAGCCGCACATAGGCCACGTTGTTCATATGCCGGCCCATGTCGATGTCCCGGGAGCCCACGGTGCAGCGGCACAGCAGGTCCTCCGGCCCGGGCCGGTCCAAAAACCGGGTGAACCGTTCCTGGCAGACCTTCTCCGGCAGATGCTCCAGCTCGGTGGGGTAGCCAAATTCACCGATCTTCATGACCCGGCCCGTGTCCGTGTTCTGGCCTATCCACTCGGTCCGGCCCTCGGCCAAGATCTCGTCCCCCCGGCTGAGCCGGTAGAACCGGTCGCACTTGACCATCCCCGGCTCCCCCGGCCAGGTCCGGGCCCGGACCCGCTCCATCAGCCGGGGCCGCTCATAGATCCGCACCCGCGTCCGCACCGCCACCCAATAGGCGTGGCGGGCGGCCATGTCGTCAAAGCCCACCCCCAGGCGGCCGGCGTGCTCCGACGCCAGGTCCATGCAGAGGTCGAATATCCCCGGTATGGACAACCGCCCCGCCGGGTCCGTCACGCTGGACACGACGGTGAAGTCCTTTTCAAAGCTGTTTTCCATAGCTGCCTCGCTCCTCCCGAAAAAAACGCCCTCCCGCATCCGGGAGGGCGGCGTCTATCATCTTGTCATGCCGTCGTCCCACAAAACGACGTTTCCCTCCGCCCTGGTCCTGTTCATGTCGATGAGCCGCTGGTTGGCCGAGCCCCGGAACCGCAGGCTGATATCCTTCAGCCGCTCCACGAAGGGCCCGTCCACCAGCACGTCGATCATGCTCAGCATCTCATCCGTGACCTCGCAGCGGGGGTGGCTCCCCTCCCGCAGCAGGTCCTCGTAGAGAAAGCCCGTGAAGGCCCAGACGGTCTTTTGGGGATAGGCGGCCCGGACACGGCGCAGAAAGGGCGTCAGAGCCCGCTGGTTGTCCGGCTCAAAGGGGTCGCCCCCCAGCAGGGTCAGGCCGTTGATATAGCCGGGGGCCAGCATCTCCAGGATCGTGTCCTCCGTCTGGGCCGTGAAGGGCTCGCCGTAATCGAAATCCCAGGTCTCCGGCTGGAAACAGCCGGGACAGCGGTTGGTGCAGCCGGACACGAAGAGCGTGATCCGCACGCCCACGCCGTTGGCGATATCGCAGTTTTTGATCTCTCCGTAATTCATGGTCTTATGATACTACCCCGGCGCTCCAAATGCAACAAAAACATAGGGCCGCCGCGTCAGCGGATAAAGTCCGTGCGCTGGAACGGCTCCCCCTCCGGAAGACCGTACCGCTCCTTTCCCAAGGCGATGCTCTTCATGAGAAAGGCCATGTTCCGGGCCAGGGTCCGCATGGTCTGCAGCCCCTCCGCGTCCTGGGCCGCCTCGCCCTTCTCCCGGCCGTGGACGCTGTTCCAGTACTGGCTGGAGGCCACGGGCATGCCGGAGATGGTGAAATACTTGTTCAGCTCGTCGAAGGTGGCGGACAGGCCGCCCCGCCGGGCCCCGACCACGCCGGCCCCCACCTTCATGGTCTTATCGAAATGGGTGCTGTAGAAAAGCCGGTCCAGAAACGAGATCAGCGTGCCGTTGGCGGAGCCGTAATAGACCGGCGTGGCCACCACCAGCGCGTCGCTGGCGGCGAACCGGGGGGCGATCTCGTTCACGGCGTCGTCAAAGACGCATCTGCCCGTTTCAAAGCAGCCGCCGCAGGCGGCGCAGCCCCGGATGTCCCTGCCGCCGATCTGGACCGTCTCCGTCCCGATCCCCTCCGCGGCAAAGACCGTCTCCATCTCCCGCAGCGCGATGGCGGTGTTGCCGCCCGGCCGGGGGCTCCCGTTTATCATCAATACGTTCATGGCAATGCCTCCCTTTGCTTATTGCGGCCGCTCCCGGCCCCTGTCCAAAAGACGCTCGCGGGCACAGGCCCGCGGGCGTCTCGTCAGCGCGTTTTTCTTACAGGTGCAGGACCCGGTCCTTGATCTCCTGGGTCCGGCCCTGGTTCCAGAACTGGGTGCCGATGTAACCGCAGGTCCGCCGGGCCACGTTCATCTTGTCCTGGTCGGTGTTGCCGCAGCGGGGGCACCGCCAGATGAGCTTGCCGTCGTCCTCCACGATCTCGATCTCGCCGTCCCAGCCGCATATCTGGCAGTAGTCGCTCTTGGTGTTCAGCTCGGCGTAAATGATGTTGTCGTAGATGAACTTCATGACCTGCAGCACCGCCTCCAGGTTGTTCTGCATATCCGGCACCTCCACATAGCTGATGGCGCCGCCGGGAGACAGATGCTGGAACTGGGCCTCGAACTTCAGCTTGGTGAAGGCGTCGATCTCCTCCGTCACATGGACGTGGTAGGAGTTGGTGATATAGCCCTTGTCGGTGATGCCCTCGATGATGCCGAACCGCTTCTGCAGGCACTTGGCGAATTTATAGGTGGTGCTCTCCAGGGGCGTGCCGTACAGGGAGTAGTCGATGTTCTCCGCCTGCTTCCACTCCTTGCACTTGTCGTTCATGCGCTGCATGACATCCAGGGCGAAGGGCGTGGCGGCGGGGTCCGTGTGGCTCTTGCCGGTCATGTACTTGACGCACTCATAAAGGCCCGCGTAGCCCAGGGAGATGGTGGAGTACCCGCCGTAGAGCAGCTTGTCGATGGGCTCGCCTTTCTGCAGGCGGGCCAGCGCGCCGTACTGCCACAGGATGGGGGCCGCGTCGGAGAGGGTCCCTTTCAGCCGCTCATGGCGGCAGCGCAGGGCCCGGTGGCACAGCTCCAGCCGCTCGTCGAATATCTTCCAGAACTTCTCCAGGCTGCCGCCGGAGCTCAACGCCACGTCCGGCAGGTTGATGGTGACAACGCCCTGGTTGAAGCGGCCATAGTACTTGTGCTTGCCCGGCTCGTAGTTGCCGGCGTTGGCGATGTTGCCCACGCCCGCGTCGGTGAACCGGTCCGGGGT
>CANQNS010000029.1 GCA_947625285.1 uncultured Oscillospiraceae bacterium | reverse complement strand
TTCTTGCCGCCGCCGTCATAGAGGTCGGTGTGGACTGCGTCGGGGATGATGAGAAGCTCCTTGTTGCCTGCCCAGGGATTGTCCTTCACCATGGCGGCGTAAGCATCCCGACTGAAGTAGCAGGAGTGGGCCTTCTCCCCGTGGACGAGCAGCATGGCGGACCGTATCTCGTTGGAATAGCGCAGGATGGGCTGGTTCATGAAGCTCATGCAGCCGATGACGTTCCAGCCGCCGTTGGAGTTGAGGGACCGGGGGTGATAGCCCCGCGGGGTCTTGTAATAGTCGTAGTAGTCCTTCACGAAAAAGGGAGCGTCCTCCGGAAGCTCGTCCACCACGCCGCCGCCCAGGGCATAGCTGCCTGCCTTGAAGTCCGCGATGCGCTGGGCATTCATGGCCTTTTTCTTCTCATAGCGGGCGTCGGCGGAGTCCTCCGCGTCGAAATACCCGTTGGCGTTGACCCGGGTCATGTCATACATGGTCATGGCCGCCGTTGCCTTCACCCGTGTGTCCAGGGCCGCCGTATTGATGGCCATGCCGCCCCAGCCGCAGATGCCGATGATGCCGATCCGGTCCGGGTCCACGTTATCCTGGACAGACAGAAAATCCACCGCCGCCTGGAAGTCCTCGGTGTTGATGTCCGGGGAGGCCATGTACCGGGGCGTACCGCCGCTCTCGCCGGTGAAGGAGGGGTCAAAGGCCAGGGTGAGAAATCCCCGCTCCGCCATGGTCTGGGCATAAAGCCCCGCCGCCTGCTCCTTCACCGCGCCGAAGGGACCGCACACCGCGATGGCCGCCAGCGGTCCTGCCGCGCCCTTGGGCGTATACAGGTCCGCCGCCAGAGTGATGCCGTAGCGGTTGGGGAATGTCACCTTCCGATGCTCCACCTTTTCGCTTTTGGGGAAAGTCTTGTCCCAGCCATTCGTCAATTCCAATTTCATCGTTTCAGCCATTTTTCTCATCCTTTCAAATTTCAAGTTTTTTGTTTCAGAACTTTCTTATGGATGTTTCTCAACAGAAAATCGAGGCAGTCCACTTTAGCCTGACTTTCATGGACCTCATCCATCAATGCACAGCGGTGGCGGCGCAGCACCTTCACCGCGTCCTCTACCTGCCCGCCGTCATATAACCGGCAGACAGTGCCGATCGTCTCTTTATCACAGCCGGCGTCTTTCATGCTTTGTATAAGCTCGTCCATTGGCCTGCACCCCCTGTCAAGAGCGATCATACCACTCTTGATTATTCGGCGACAAATAGTTATAATTTATATCGTGATATAGAATTTATGAATATCATGGAGGGTATCATGGAACTGCGGACGATGCGTTATTTCCTCGCGGTGGCCAGGGAGGAGAACATGACACGGGCGGCAGAGCTGCTGCACGTCACACAGCCCACGCTGTCCAAACAGATACAAGCGCTGGAGGATGAACTGGGGAAAAAGCTGTTTGTCCGGCACAGCTTCAGCATCGAACTGACCGAGGAGGGGATGCTCCTGCGAAAGCGGGCGGAGGACCTGGTATCCATGGCGGACAAGATCGCGGGGGAATTTGCGGCGCTGGACGATGTGACCGGCGGGGATGTGTATCTGGGACTGGCGGAATCCTACCAGATACGCAGCTTGGCCCGCCAGATCAAGAGGTTCAAGCAGACCTACCCAGGCCTGCGCTACCATATCACCAGCGGCGACACGGAACAGGTCACGGAGAAGCTGGACAAGGGCCTGTTGGACTTCGCGGTGTTGGCGGATGAGCCCAATACCGCCAAGTACAACCATCTGCCCTTTTCCGAGCCGGACCTTTGGGGCGCAGTGATGCCGGACAGCCATATCCTGGCCCGGAAAGAGGCCGTCACCGTAGACGATCTGGCGGGATTGCCCCTGTTCTGCTCGGAGCAGGGGTGGACCAACGACATTCCCAAGTGGTGTGGCGAGCGCATGGATGAACTGCACCTGGAGGGGTCTTTCCGGCTTTCCTACAACGGCTCACTCTTTGTCAGGGAGGGACTGGGGCTTCTTTTGACCTTCGACCATCTTATCGACACGAGCCGGGGCAGCGGCCTGGTGTTCCGGCCCCTGTCACCCCGGCTGGAGACCCGGATATACCTGGTGTGGAGGAAGTATCAGGTCTTTTCCCCTATCGCGGAGCGTTTTCTGGAAAGCATCCAGAGAGAAATGAACACGAGGCAGCGCACGGAACCATAATCGGTCTTTTACCGGACCCCGGCGATTTAACGGCAGCGGCTCACCAGAGCGCGGGTTTTCACCCCGAGAGTCCCTCTCAAAACCGTGTCATACCGGCGGCGCAGCGGACAAAATACAACGCGCCAGGGCGGGAAGCCCTGGTGCGCCGTGCAAAAAAATAACGCTGCCGCAGGCGATATACATCGCCTGCGGCAGCATTATATGGTGCGGGTAACAGGATTTGAACCTGCACGGTCGCCCAATGGAACCTAAATCCATCGTGTCTGCCAATTCCACCATACCCGCCCGGCAGTCCCATTATACCCGAATCCGCCGCCGGTTGCAAGTGCGGCGGCCCCGGTCCGGGGCCCCGCTTGGCGTTGACGGGACGGGCAAATTCTGCTATCATAGGTCCAAGGACCCGCGCCGGTGGGGCAGAGCCGATCCACCGCCGGGGAAAGGAGACGATATGGCAAACCGAGTCATCACCATCAGCCGCGAATTCGGCAGCGGCGGGCGCACCGTGGGCAAGCACACGGCGGAAAAGCTGGGCATCCCCTGCTATGACAACGAGCTTCTGGAAAAGATCGCCGAGGAGAGCGGTCTTGCCAAGGAATACATAGCCGAACGGGGGGAGTATACCCCTCGGGGCGGCTGGCTGGCTACCGCCTTCGCGGACCGGTCCGTCAACGGCCTGTCTGTCCAGGACTACCTGTGGACCGTCCAGCGCAAGCTCATTCTGGAGCTGGCGGAGAAGGAGTCCTGCGTCATCGTGGGCCGGTGCGCGGACTACATCCTGGAGGGCAAGGCGGATCTGCTGAAGGTGTTCATCCACGCCCCCATGGACAAGCGGGCGGAGCGGATCGTCAAGCTCTATGGCGAGACTTCCGAATCCCCGGAAAAACGCCTGCGGGACAAGGATAAGCGGCGCGCCGCCTATTACCAGTTCTACACCGACACCGAGTGGGGCAAGTCCCAGCACTACCACATCTCCCTGGACAGCGACGCCATCGGCATCGACCGGTGCGTGGACATCATCGCGGGGCTGTACTGAGGGCGGATGGACAGACCCTTCGCCATTTTTGACCTGGACGGCACGCTGGTGGACTCTATGGGCTACTGGCGGCGGATGGGCCCGGACTACCTGGCCCGCCGGGGGATAGAGCGGGTGCCCGACGCGCTTTTGGAGCGCACTCTGTCCATGATGCTGGAGGAGACGACGACGGCGCTGCTGCGGGCGTTCCACCTGCCGGACCGGCCGGAGGACGCCATGGCGGAGATGACCGCCGTAATGGCGGAGCATTACCGCCGGGACATCATGCTGCGGCCCGGCGTGGAGCGGTATTTGAGCGGGCTCCGGGACCGGGGCGTGTCCATGGCGGTGGCGTCGGCCACGGCGGAGCCGCTGGTGGAGGCGTGCCTGACCCGGCTGGGGGTCCGGCGGTATTTCGACGCGCTAGTGTCCTGCGAGAGCGTAGGCGTGGGCAAGAGCCGGCCGGACGTGTATCACGCCGCGGCGCGGCTGCTGGGTGCGTCCCCCGGCGAGGCGGCCGTTTATGAGGACAATTACGAGGCGGCCCTGACCGCCAAAAAAGCGGGCTATTACCTGGTGGCGGTGTACGACGAGCACTCCGCGGACCGGTGGCCGGACCTGCGGGCCCTGGGGGACGAGGTCCTGACCGACTGGCGGACAGCATGAGAAAAGACAGCGGAGCGATCCGCTGTCTTTTAATATTCAAATTCATAGCTGTCGAAGGCGTTGATCACTACCGTGTCCCCGTACTGGCAGCGTTGGGGGATGTTCTGGCCGTAGGTGCGGTGGATGTGCCCGTGGACGAAGTACCGGGGCCGGTACTTGTCCAGCAGGTCCCGGAAGCACTCGAAGCCCCGGTGGGAAAGGGTGTCGAAGTCGTTGAGGTGCCGGGCGGGAGCGTGGGTCAGCAGGATGTCGAACCCCCCGGACCGCGCCAGCTTCAGCCACAGCCGCCGGACCCGCCGGCGCATCTGCTTCTCCGTGTACATACACCCGCCGTCCCGGTAGCGGTAGGACCCGCCCAGGCCCAGGATGCGCACGCCGCCTACCTCCACCACGTCGTCCTCGGCGCACACGCACCCCTCCGGGGGATCGTCCAGGTACTCGTCGTCGTGATTGCCCCGGACGTAGACCACCGGGCACCGGGCCATAGTCACCAGAAATTCCAGATAGGTCCGCCGCAGGTCCCCGCAGGCCAGGATCAGGTCGAACCCGTCCAGCCGGCCGGGCTCGTAAAACTCATAGTACCGCCGGCTGGGCACGTCCGATACAGCCAGTATCCTCATGGGCGGCCCTCCTGCCGCCGGGTCATGATGCCGGCGATGCCCACGGTGGCCTTGCCGGTGTCGGACAGGTCCTCATAGGCCGGGATGGACCCCAGCACGTTCTCGTTGAGCCAGCTCATGTCGATGATCTGCTCCACGCTGAGAGCCTGGCCCGGAGCCAGGATCTGCCGGCCCTTCTGGTCGTAGAGGGGGCCCCGGAAGGGGTCGCACAGGCCGGCGCGGATGCTCTTTTCCAGCAGCCCCGCCAGCTTGCGGGTGGCGTCGGGCAGGTCGTCAGAATAGCGCATCCCCACCACCCCGGCGGACATGCCCCAATAGTAGTTCAGGGCCTTGCGGCTCTCGGTGTACTCGGACTGAAAGCTCTTGTCCCGGATGCGCCGGAGCAGGGCCTCGTAGTATGCGCCCCACTGCCAAACGGGCGTGGCCAGGATGGTCCGGGCGGGACCGTCCACCACGGCCAGGCCGAAGGGCGTGCTGCCCCGGTCCCGGAGCCGGGCCAGGTCCTGGGAGGAGATGAGCTTGATGCCCCGCTCCGTGAGCCGGGCCGTGGCCGCCTCCACGCCCCCAACGGAGGACCATTCCAGATGGACTTTCCCGCAGGGGTCGGCTGTCTGCACGCCAAGGGCGAAGGCGTTGATGCCCGCCACCTGGCCGAAGATGGGATAGTCGCAGATATAGCCCACGTCGTGGCAGCCGGCCAGGGAGCCGGCGATGATCCCGGCGATGAACTTGGCCTCGTACATCCGGGCGTAGTAGGTGCGGATATAGCGGTGGGACATATTCAGCGAGCAGTTGAGCACCGTCACCTTGGGGTGGTCCACCGCCGCCCGGAGGCTGGCGGGCAGCAGCCGGGGAGAGGTGGTGAATATGACGGAGCAGCCGTCCTCCACCGCCTTTTCCAGCAGCTCCGCCGGGTCGCTGTCAAGGGCGTTGAAGAACGTCTCTGTCTCGATCTCACCGCCAAAGACCCGCTCCACGTGCTCCCGGCCCAGCTCATGGGCATAGGTCCAGCCGGACAGGGCCGGGGCCTTGTCGTGGATGAAGGCAACCTTTATGGCCTTGTCGGACTTGGGCAGCACCTTTGCCAGAAGCCCCTCATGCTTTTCCTGCTCCGGGTCCAGCTTCACGTCGATGGGGGCCGGCTCCTGCTGGAGCTTGATCTCCTCCCAGAGCTGGGAAACGGACTTTTTGATCTCCGCGCCGGTCTTGCTGCACAGGTCCTGATAGCCGTAGACCTGCATATAGGCCAGCATGGCGTCGCCCACCGTGGAGGTGAGCTTCGTGCCGCCGCAGGCCTCGTATGCCTTGCGGAAGAAGGTGTAGGCCCCGTGAAAGGCCATGCGGTCCTCGTCCGACCAGACCTCGCCCACGGACTTGCCCAGCAGCCGCTGGAGCCGGGCGTAGCCGCCGGACTTGGAGAACTCGATGTAGTTGACCCGGCTGGCCCGGTAAAACTCCACGAACTCGAAATACCGCTCCGTCTCCTCGTTGCGGACCTCCGGCATGATGCGCGTCACCTGACCGTCCACGGTCTCCGCGCCGAAGTATTTCAGCACGCTGACGCGCTTGTTGCCCTCCTGCACATAGAAGCGGTTCATGTACTCATATACCTTGACAGGCTCCCGGATGCCTTCGTCCAGGTGGGCCTGGCACAAATGCTCCCACTTGGCGGCGAACTCGGAGTCGCCGGGCATCAGAGGCATGAAGTTGCGTGCGAAGGCGTTGGTCCGGCCCTGGGTGCGGGTGCCCACGATGAACTCCATGGGGATCTGCACCAGGCCCAGATCCACGCCGCCGGCCATCTGCTCGGCGGGGATGAAGGCGTCCAGCACAGGCGGGTAGGGGTGTTCGCCCGCCGCGATGCAGCGGCGGAATTCCTTTTGCGCCAGCTTCTGCGCGTCGCCGTAATAGGTTATCATATAAGGTCCTCCCGGCGTTGGAACACGGTTTGTTATACCCTGTATACAGTGGGTCATTGTAACCTATAACCATACCGGGAACAAGAGGGATAATGACCAAAAAGCCGCCGGGAAACCGGCGGCTTTTCGCGCTCATAAACAGTTTGCTAAGGCTCAAAAGCGGTCAATGAGCTGGAAAATGGCGTTTTGCTGCTCCGGGTCCAGCCGGGACCAGCGTTCCAGCAGCTCCCGCTGGGAGGTGGTCAGGGACACCGGGTCGCCGCCCTCCGCGAAAAGCTGGGAGAGCGTGATGCCAAAGGCGGCGCATATCTTCTCCAGCGACGGTACCGTGGGGACCATGCGCTTGCGGTACCAGGAGGAGATGGTGGATTGCGGCAGGCCGGACTGCTCCGCAAGCTGGTACTCCGACCAGCCCCGCGCCTGCCGGTATGTGGTGATGGCAGATAGGATGTCTTTCACAGTATACCCGTCCCACTTGTGGTTTTCGTTAATTATACTGTGATAAAGCGTTGCATTTTAATATTGTTTATCGTATAATTTTAACGATAAAAATAACTACCGGAAAGGAGAGCCACCATGGCGGACTATCGGAAAATGTACGCGATCCTGTGCGCGGCCGGGTCGGAGGCGTTGGATTTGCTGCCGGCGACGGCGGAAAACCGGGCGGGGCGGGAGAAACTGCAAAAGGCGTTGTATGAGGCGGAGGAGGTGTATATCGACTCCGCCGGCGAGGAGGAATAAGTCTGTCTGCGTAAAAAGCCGCCGGGAAACCGGCGGCTTTTCGCGCTCATAAACAGTTTGCTAAGGTTTATTTCAGCCGGAAGGTGACCTCCCAGGGGCCCTCCGTGGGCGCGTCCATGAGGTAGAACCAGCCTTTCAGGGTCAGGTTTTGCGCCTGCTCCGGCGTCACGTCGAAGATGAACTCCTCGTAGGCATAGCCGTCCTCGCCGTTTCCGTTGTAGAAATTGGCCCGGACGGCGTCCAGAATGGCGCCGGGAGCCTCCATGTCGTCCTCCGGCGCGGGCGTGAGATAGACGATGCCGCTGGCGGAGAACATCTTCGCCCGGGTCTGGATGTGGAGCTTGCCGTCCACCCAGGCGGCGCCGGTGAGGGCCGCGCCGGGGCATATCGGGGTGGGCTCTCCCGGGACAAGGCAGTCGATCTCGGGGTATTCCAGCAAGCCCGTATCCATATTCATGGCAAAGCCCTCCCGCTTCACGGTCTGGTCCGCCTCCGGCAGAGAGGACAGGTCCACGCTGTCCACCGCGCCGTCCCATTTTTCCGTGTGGCCGCTGAATTCCCGCACGCGGAATGTCACCTTGCCGGGCTTGATGGCAGAGCCGTCCATGGCGCCCAGCTGGGCCAGGAAGGTGGCGGTGTGGGTGGACTCGTCGTAGCTTTCCCGGTAGCAGGAGCCGACGGAGTCGAAGAAGCGGTTGATGTGGTAGCTGTCGCACAGGTCGATGGAGCCGTCGAAAAGGTCTCCCTCCAGGTCCGTCATGGCAATGCGAAACCAGGCGTTGCTGCCGTCGATGCCGGCGTCTGTCACCGTCATGCGCACGCCGTTGGCCTCGCAGGACTCGTTCACGGGCTTGAGCGTCTGGGCTATGGCGGGGGAGAAGTCGTACAAAATGGCGTAGCCCACGTCGGTATAGGCCGCCGCCGTGGCGGCCAATGCCACGCACAGGACCAGCGCCGCCGCCAGCACGGCGATCCGGCGAATGACGGGCCGCCCTTTGCGGACGGGCGCGTCCGCGTCGTTGATGAAACCGTCCCGCACGTCGGTCAGGGCGGATAAGATGCTCTCGGCGTTCAAAGCAATCCCTCCTTTTCCAAGTGCCGCCGCAGCCGGGCCCGGGTCCGGGCCAGCATGGATTTGACCTTGCTCTGGGAAAAGCCGCAGCGCGCACAGATGGCGGCGATGGGGTCCATAAACCAGTACCGCCGCAGGAACACCTGCCGCTCTGTCTCCGGCAGCGCGGCCAAAAATCGGTCCAGGCTCTCGGCCAGCAGCCCGGCTTCCGCTGTTTGGACGGGGTCCGTTCCGCCGGGAAGGACCCCGGCAAGCTCCTCCAAAGCAGCCTCTGTCTGGCCGCCGCCCCGCTTTTGGGCGTCCCGGGCACGCCAGCGTTTCAAAGCCGCCCGGCGGGTCAGTTTAGCCAGATAGGTCCGCAGGGACTGCGGCTCCTGGGGCGGGATGGAGCGCCAGGCGGCCAGAAGCGCGTCGTTGACGGCTTCCTCCGCATCCCGGCTGTCCGGCAGGATGTTTCCGGCGACGGTCCGGCAGTAGCGGGCGTATTTGGCCTGGGTCTCGTTCAGGGCCCGCTCCGAGCGGGCAAAGAACAGCGCCAGTATCTCCCGGTCCTCCATGGTCGCCGCCTCCTTTCTTTCAGGGTCCTTTACCCTTATACTGCCGAAAAAACGGGTCCGGTCGCACGGAAAAGGAAAAAGACAAAAAAAGACGGCGGGCACGGCCCGCCGTCTTGCTTGATCTCACAGCATGGACAGATAGAGTTTTCCGTATTCAAAGGCCCAGGACTCACAGCTGTAGTCCACGGCCATGGCGTTTTTGATGAGGGTCTCCATGGCGGGCTTGTTGTTATAATACACGTCGATGGCCCGGCGGCAGGCGTCGGACATATCCAGGCTGTCGGCCCACTGGAAGGTGAAGCCGGTGCCCTCGCCGGTGTACTGGTTGTAGGGCTGGACCGTGTCCCGCAGTCCGCCGGTCTCCCGGACGATGGGCAGGGTGCCGTAGGCCATGGAGATCAGCTGGGAGATACCGCAGGGCTCGAACCTGGAGGGCATCAGGAAGAAGTCGCACCCGGCGTAGATGTGGTGGCTCAGATCGTCGTCGTAGCCGATCCAGGCGCAGGCCCGGCCCGGGTGCCGGCTCTCCAGGCCCCGGAGCCATTCCTCATACTTCCGATTGCCGTTGCCCAGCAGGATGAAGGCGCAGTCGGTGTCCCACAGAAGCTGGTCGATGCCCCCCATTACCAGCTCCAGGCCCTTCTGCTCCACCAGACGGGTAACCATGCCGATCAGGGGCCGGCCAAGATCGACCTCCAGGCCGGTCTCCTCCATGAGCGCGGCCTTGCACTTGGCCTTGCCCTGGAGCTTGGAGCGGGTGTAGTTGGCGGGGATGCGCTTGTCCGTGCCGGGACGCCAGACCGCCTTGTCGATGCCGTTGACGATGCCGTCCACGTCGCCCCGGAACGACAGCACCGGGTCCAGGCCCTCGCCGTATTCCCAGGTGCATATCTCACGGGCATAGGAGGGACTGACCGTGTTCACCCGGTCCGCCATCACGCAGCCGGCTTTCAAAAAGTCCGCCATGCCGTACCGCTCCATGAGCCCCAGGCAGCCGTCAGGGATGCTGAGGAAGTCCTGAACGAAGTCGAACTTGCAAAGGCCCTGATAGGCGATGTTGTGGATGGTCAGCAGCGTTCTGGTGCCGCCCATGGCAGAGTCGATGTACTGGGTCTTGAGGAGCAGGGGCAGCATCCCCGTGTGCCAGTCGTTGCAGTGCATCACGTCGGGGATGAAGTCCAGCCGGAACAGGGCCTCCGGCACGGCCCGGGTGAAGAAAGCGTACTGCTCGCCCTCCCGGTCGGGCATGTAGATGGGGCCGGAGAAGTATTCCTCGTTCTCGATCAGCCATATGCACACCCCGTCCAGCTCCAGCTTGTTCACGCCCACGAACTTGGTCCGCCAGCCCAGGGACACATAGAAGCTGAAGAGGTATTCCACCTGGTCCCCGTACCGCTCCTTGATGATCCGGTGATAGGGGACCATGACCCGGGCGTCGAAGCCCAGCTTGTTCAGGTACTTGGGCAGGGTGCCCACCACGTCGGCCAGACCGCCGGTCTTAGCCAGCGGAGCGCACTCCGCGGCGGTGAGAAGGATGCGGGCCGGACGGTCCAGACCCTTTTCGGCGGCCATAGCCGCCAGCTGCTCTCTTATTTCTTTGACTTGCATGGCTTTTTCTCCTCCACGAATTCAAAGTATTGCGCCGACAGCGGCGGCAGAGGCACATGGGCCCGATGGGAGAACTCCCGGAAGCCCTCGGCCTCGTATTTGATCTTGCCCAGCTTCCGGCCCCAGCCGCCGAATCTCTCATCGTCGCTGTTGAGCAGGGGCTTCAGCTTTCCGGCGGCGGGCAGGCCGATGACGAAATCGTCATAGTCCATGGGGGTGAAGTTGCACACGCACACCACGGGCCTGTCCTTTTTCCGATCCTTGGGCCAGCGGATGAAGGCGATGGAGCTGCGGTCCCGGTCGTCGGGATTCAGCCAGGTGAAGCCCTCCCAACTGTCCTCGATCTGCCACAGAGCCGGATGGGTCTTGTATACCTGGCCCAAGGCCGCGCACCAGTCCTGGGTCTGCTTGTGCTTGGGGTAATCCAGCAGCAGCCAGTCCAGCTGCTGTTCATAATTCCACTCGATGAACTGGGCAAATTCCCCGCCCATGAAGGTCAGCTTCTTGCCCGGATGGGCGAACTGGTAGCCGTACAGGGCCCGCAGGTTGGCGAACTTGTCCTCGTAAAGCCCGGACATCTTCTGGACCATGGAGCACTTTCCGTGGACCACCTCGTCGTGGGAGTAGGCCAGGACGTAGTACTCGGAGAAGGCGTACATCATGGAGAAGGTGAGCTTGTCGTGGTTAAAGGAGCGGAAGTAGGGGTCCAGCTTGAAGTAGTCCAGGGTGTCGTGCATGAAGCCCATGTCCCACTTGAAGGTGAAGCCCAGGCCCCCGTCGGACACCGGCGCGGTGATCTTGGCGTAGGCGGTGGACTCCTCCGCCACGGTGAAGCAGCCGGGGCACCGCTCCGCCACGGCGGTGTTGAACTGCTGCCAGAAGGAGTGGGCGTCGTAGTTGATGTTGCCGCCGTCCTTGTTGGGCACCCACTGGCCGGCCTTGCGGCCGTAGTCCAGATACAGCATGGAGCTGACCGCGTCGCACCGGAGCCCGTCCACATGGTACTGCTCCAGGAAGAACAGGGCCGACGTGATCAAAAAGCCCCGCACGTCGGGACTGGCGTAATCGAACACCAGCGTGCCCCACTCGGCGTGCTCGCCCATCCGGGGGTCGGCGTATTCATAAAGGGCCGTGCCGTCGAACTTGGCAAGACCGTGTTCGTCCCGTGGGAAGTGGGCCGCCACCCAGTCCACGATCACGCCGATGCCCGCCTGGTGGAGAATGTCCACGAATGCCATGAAGTCCTGGGGCGTACCGTAGCGGCTGGTGGGGGCGAAATAGCCCGTGGCCTGATAGCCCCAGCTGCCCACGAAGGGGAACTCGGTGACGGGCAGCAGCTCCACATGGGTATAGCCCATCTGCTGGCAGTAATCCGCCAGGATGGGCGCGATGTTCTTATAGTTGGGGAAAGTCTCCCCCTCCTTGAGACGCCAGGAGCCGATGTGCATCTCGTATATGTTCACGGGCTCGGTCCGCAGCGTGGTCTTGGGCCGGGCCTGCATCCACTTGCCGTCGCCCCATTCGTATCCGTCGATGGTCCAGACCTTGGAGCCGGTGGCCGGGCCGGTCTCGGCGTGGAAGGCGAAGGGGTCCGCCTTCAGGATGCGCCGGCCGTTGGGGCCGGTGACGGAGTATTTGTAGATCTGTCCCGGCCTGGCGTTGGGGACCGTGACGGACCAGTAGCCCTCCGGGTCCCGGGTCATGGGCGCGGCGGCGGCGTCCCAGTAGTTGAAGTCTCCCACCACGGAGACGGCTTGGGCGTTGGGGGCCCAGACCCGGAAAACAAAGCCCTCCCCGTCCGGATGGCACCCCAGGGTCTCATAGGCCCGGTATGTACAGTCGTTCAATACGCTCATGGCGCGATGCTCTCCCCTCGATAGAATTGGCGGCCATTGTGATATTCACCAAACCTATCATATACCATCCGGGAAGATTTTTCAATAATTGACAGAAGAAAGATGTTATATTAAAATAAAACCGATTACGCGATCACGCCGGCGCGTCACAGGGGGAAGATATCGGCGGCGGACACCTCGAAGGCCTGCCGCTGGAAGCTCTCCCCGTCGATGACCTTGGTGTAGGCCCGGCTCTGGAGCCGGCCCCGGACGGCCAGCTGGGTCCCCACGGGGGACTGGGCCACGTCCCTGGCCTGCTGGCCCCAGGCGATGATGGGGATATAATCGCTGCGCCGGTACCGGCGGGGCACCGCCAGGATGATGTCGCATATCTCCCGGCCCATGGGCGTCACCCGCAGGGTAGGCGGCTTGCAGACCGCGCCGGTGAGGGCGATGCGGTTCTCGTCCGTCTCGCCCGGGCCGATCTGGCGGGCGTAGATAGTCAGCACCAGGCGGTTGCCCACGCCGCTCTTGTTGTTGAACGAGCGCAGCTCGCCCACCACCCGCACGGGCCCCGTCTGCAGCAGGCCGTCCTCCGGCAGCAGCTCCCGGCGGGCCACGATGTTCAGCGTGTCCGCCGTGCCGCTGAGCCGGCAGGTCTCCAGGGGAAAGGTGTAGAACCGGATGCCCCGGCTGTCGTGGGAGTAGCGGGGGAGCGCGGTCACCCGGCCGCACAGCTCCGCCCGGTTGGCGACGAATACCTCGTCCATTGTGGCACCTCACAAGCGTTGATATCCCAGCTTATGAGCCTGCCCGGACGGATATGAAAACAAATACGCGGCGCGCCGCGCCGCTTAGGAGGTAGGTATAATGGAACTTCATGAAATATTGCGCCGGTGCGACCACACCCTGCTGCGGCAGGACGCCACGGTCCGGGAGATCCGCCAGCTTTGCGACGAGGCCATCCGCTATAACTGCGCCAGTGTCTGCATCCCTCCCTGCCATGTGGCGGGGGCCAAGCGGTATGTGGGGCCCAGGATGGCGGTGTGTACGGTGATCGGCTTCCCCAACGGCTACAACACCACCGCCGTGAAGGTCCAGGAGGCCCGGGACGCCATCGCCAACGGCGCGTCGGAGATCGACATGGTCATCAACCTGGCTATGGTCAAGGACGGCTGCTGGGACGAGGTGCTCCGGGAGATCGAGGCGGTCCGGGACGCCACCCAGGGCTATATCCTGAAGGTCATCATCGAGACATGCCTGCTCACCGAGGAGGAGAAGCGGAAGATGTGCGAGGTGGTGTCCTCCTCCGGCGCGGACTACATCAAGACCTCCACGGGCTTCTCCACCGGCGGGGCCACCCGGGAGGACGTGAAGCTGCTGCGGGACTGCTGCGGGCCCCATGTGAAGGTGAAGGCCTCCGGCGGCATCAAGACCATGCAGGACGCGGAGGACATGATCGCCCTGGGCGCGGAGCGGCTGGGCACCAGCCGCATCGTGAAGCTGGCCATCGAGATGGAGAAGCAGGCCGTGGCCGCCATGCCCGCGCCGGCCGCCCCGGTGACGGCTCCCGCCCCCGCCCCTACGCCGGCCGCCCCGGAGAGCGCTCCGGAGCCGGAGGCGGAAGCGCCCGACTGGCCCGCCGCCGACCAGGCCCCCTCAGAGGGCCCGGTGGAATACTGAGCCGTATATGAGCCGGGCCAGAGCGCAGCCCGGCACGCTGAGCAAAAGCCAGAAGAGCGTATACCGGGCGCAGATCTGCCCGTAGAGATTCAGGGGCCGGCGGGAGTAGTCCCACACCCCCCAGCCAAGCGACAGGTTCACCACCGCGCCGGAGAGGAATTCCAGCGCGGTGATGACCGCCGCGCACCAGACGTACCGCACCGGCATGGGCAGGCCGGGCCGGACGGCGATCAGGTACATGAACAGGAAGCCGACCCCGCCGGTCAAAAGCATGGTCCAGTGGGTCCGGCCCCGCCAGAGTATCTCGATCAGGCCGTAGGCCAGGCCGCCCAGGACCAGGACGGCGGATAGTTCCAAAGCTCTCATACCTATGTTTTTCCCCTGATCTGGGAAAAATAGACTTGACAAAGCCCGCCGGGGCTGGTATATTATTCGGGCACGAAGCAGGACGCGGCGGTATCCGTCCTCGCCCGGCCGCCATTTGAGCGCGCCGCGGCAGCAAGGCCAGAGACAGGTCATGCGCGGATACGTCACGTATCCGCGCTTTTGCTATCGAAAAAAGGAGGTGCTCTGGCAATAGCGAACATGACACATCCTCTCAACGAGGATATCCGGGAACCGCAGGTGCGGCTGATCGCTGACGACGGCGAGCAGCTGGGGATCATGTCCTCGGAGGACGCGCTGCGGATCGCTGAGGAGCGGGACCTTGACCTGGTGATGATCTCCCCCCAGGCGAAGCCGCCTGTGTGCAAGATCATGGATTACGGCAAGTACCGCTTTGAGCAGTCCAAGCGGGAGAAAGAGGCCCGGAAGAATCAACACGTCATTGAGGTCAAGGAGATCCGTATGTCGCCGTCTATCGGTGAGAACGACTTCTTGGTCAAGCTTCGCAACGGCCAGAAATTCCTGACCGAAGGCAACCGCCTGAAGGTGACGGTGCGGTTCCGCGGCCGTGAGATGGCGCATACGGACCTGGGCAGGCAGCTTTTGGAGCGGTTTGCCGCGGAATGCGCCGAGATAGCCAAGCTGGACAAGGGGGCCAAGCTGGAGGGCCGGCTGATGACCGAGTTCCTCTCGCCCAAGACCCAGACCCCGCCCAAGAAACAGCCCAAGCAAGAAAAAGCAAAGGAGACGAACTGATATGCCGAAACTGAAGACCCACAGCGCTTCCAAAAAGCGCTTCTCCCTGACCAAGAACGGCAAGGTCAAGCGTGCCCACGCCTTCAAGAGCCATCTGCTCAACGGCCACGGCAAGACCACCAAGCGTAAGCGCGGCCTGCGCAAGGGCGCCTACGCCGACAGCACCAACGCCGCCACCGTCAAGCGCATGATCCCGTACAAATAAGGAGGATAACGAAAGATGGCACGTATCAAGGGCGCGATGATGACGCGCAAGCACAGGAATAAAGTCCTTGGCATGGCCAAGGGTTATTGGGGCAGCAAGTCCCGTCACTATAAGATGGCCAACCAGGCCGTGATGAAGAGCCTGCGTTACGCCTATGTGGGCCGCAAGCAGCGCAAGCGCGATTTCCGCCAGCTGTGGATCGC
>CANQNS010000028.1 GCA_947625285.1 uncultured Oscillospiraceae bacterium | reverse complement strand
AATGGCTTTCCCCTTACGAAATCTTCTTTGATTCCCTGTTGCACTTAACTTGACAATTCACAATCCCACTTGATTTGCGCCTGCGGGCGCAAACTCTGCGAGGCGTGCAAGGCCCTTTTATTTCCTGCCCTTGATGAGATCCCAGTACTTTTTGGCGGCCTGCTCGGTCTTGTTGTCGCCAAATTCGTAATAGTGCGCGTCCTTGATAGCGTCCGGCAGATACTGCTGGTCCACCCAGCGGCCCGGGAAGTTGTGGGGGTAAAGATACCCCTGCTCCCGCTCAAAGCCCGTGCCGTCGGCGTGGACGTTTTGAAGCTGGCGGGGGATGGGCCCGCTTTTTCCGGCGCGCACGTCCGCGATGGCCCCGTCGATAGCCAGGCAGCCTGTGTTGGACTTGGGACAGGTAGCCAGAAAGATCACCGCCTCCGCCAAGGGCAGCCGGGCCTCCGGCAGCCCCAGCTGCAGCGCCGAGTCCACGCAGGCCTTCACGATGGGCACCGCCATGGGATAGGCCAGGCCGATGTCCTCGCTGGCGGAGCACAATATGCGCCGGCAGGCCCCCAGCAGGTCCCCGGTCTCCAGGAACCGGGCCAGATAGTGCACCGCCGCGTCCGGGTCCGAGCCCCGCATGGATTTCATCAGCGCGGAGAGGATGTCGTAATGCTCGTCCCCGTCCCGGTCGTAGCGCATGGCGCTGCGCTGGGTGACGGCCCGGGCGTCCGCCAGGGTGAAGGTCACGGCCCCGTTTTTGTCCGGCATGGCGGTGGTGTAGAGAAGCTCCAGGGTGTTCAGGCTCTTTCTGACGTCGCCGCCGCAGGCGGAGGCGATATAGGGGATGACCCCGTCCTCCGCCCCGATGGAAACGCCGTCCCGCTCCTGCAAAAGACCCAGCACCCGCTCCATGGCCTTTTCCACGTCGGCCGGGCCAAGCTGCTTGAACTCAAAGACCGTGCTGCGGGACAGTATGGCGTTGAACACGCAGAAGTAGGGGTTTTCCGTGGTGGAGGCGATGAGGGTGATCTTGCCGTTTTCGATGAAGTCCAGCAGCGACTGCTGCTGTTTTTTGTTGAAGTACTGTATCTCGTCCAGATACAGCAGCACCCCGTCGGGGGCCAGCAGGGTGTCCAGCTCCTCGATGATGGCCTTGATGTCCGCCAGGCCCGCCGTGGTGGCGTTCAGCCGGCGCAGGGGCCGGTCGGTGTTCTGGGCGATGATCCGGGCCACGGTGGTCTTGCCGGTGCCGGAGGGGCCGTAAAAGATCATGCAGGGGATGCGGCCGCTGGCCGCGATGCGCCGGAGCATGCCGTCCGGGCCCAGGATATGCTCCTGGCCTACCACCTCGTCCAGTGTCCGGGGTCTGAATTCATCTGCCAGCGGACGGTACATAGCGCGCTGCGCCCCTTTCTTTGTCGGTAAGATATACAAATTATATAGAAACCACTTTCATTTTGCAACAGGCCGTGATAAGATTTCCCGTAGAGAAAGACAAGGCAGGTGTTTTTTATGCGCACGCCGGAGCAGGTGGAGCATATCGTGGAGGGCCTGGCGGCGGAATACCCCCTGGCGGACTGTACGCTGGACCACAACGGGGCCTGGGAGCTGCTGGTGCAGGTGCGCCTGGCGGCCCAGTGCACGGACGAGCGGGTGAATATGATATCCCCGGCCCTGTTCGCCCGGTTCCCCAGCGCGGAGGCCATGGCCGCCGCGGAGCCGGAGGACGTGGAGCCTTACATACGCTCCTGCGGGTTTTATCACGGCAAGGCCCGTGACATCGTGGGGGCGGCCCGGATGCTGGTGGAGGACTTTGGCGGCGTGGTGCCGGACAATATGGAGGACCTTTTGAAGCTGCCCGGCGTGGGCCGCAAGAGCGCGAACCTGATATTGGGGGACGTGTACCGCAAGCCCGGCAGCGTGGTGGTGGACACCCACTGCATCCGGCTGTCCAACCGGCTGGGGCTGGTGGACGACATGAAGGACCCGCCCAAGATCGAGACGGCTTTGCGGGCCATATTGCCGCCGGAGGGCTGTTCCGATTTCTGTCACAGGATCGTGTACCACGGCCGGGCGGTGTGTACGGCCCGGTCGCCCAAATGCGGGGACTGTTGCGTGAAGCGGTGGTGCCAGACTTATGAAAAGGATAATACATAATAATGTTTTTTGAATTTGAAGGCATGGAAAACGTCCGGGACCTGGGGGGCCTGACCCGGCCGGACGGGGCCAGGATAAAGGACAAGGTCCTGTTCCGCTCCGGCCACCTGGGCCGGGCCGCCGACGGGGATATAGAGCGGCTGGCGGACTGGGGCGTGAAGCGGGTCATCGATATGCGGGACAAAAACGAACGCCGCCGTTCCCCGGACCGGGCCGTGCCGGGGGCGGAGAACGTCTGGTGCCCGCCGGTGACGGACCTGGAGGCCGTCATCCCCATCAAGAGCATCGTGCCCCGGGAGGTCCGGGAGGTGTTCCACGAGTTTTACAGGCTCCTGAGCCTGCACCCGGACGCCATCGGGGCCTATGAGCGGTTTTTCCGGGAGCTTCTGGCTGCGGAGGGGTCGCCGGTGCTGTGGCACTGCACCCAGGGCAAGGACCGGACCGGCGTGGGCGGTATGCTGCTCATGAGCGCGCTGGGCTTCGACCGGGAGGCCGTGATCGAGGAATATATGCGTACCAACCAGTTTGCCCAAAAGCAGCTGGACGGTATGCGTCTTGCCCGGGCCGCGGAGGAGGAGCTTGCCCTGATGGGGGAGGTGTTCCCGGTGTTCGAGCGCAACGCGGTCTATTACTTCGACTGCGTGGAGACAGAGTACGGCAGCGTGCAGAACTATCTGGAGCTGGCCCTGAACGTGGGCCCGGAGCAGATAAGCAGGCTGGAGGACTGGTATTTGCAATAGCCAGGTGGACATGGCGCGCCGCGAAAGCGGCGCGCTTTTTTTATCCGTCGGCCCGGACATATGGCAGGCAATGCCCATTGCACTTTTACGCTCAAAAGCGTATAATTGCTCCCGTCCGGTCGGAAAGGAGGGGATGGCCGTGAGGCGGTTTTATACGGGCGTCGTCAAGCACAAGCGGGCCGTTCTCGTCCTTTTTCTGCTGGCCGCCGCCGGGGGCGTGGCCCTGAAAGGCCTGGTGCGGGTCAATTATGACGTGAACAAATACCTGCCCGCCGGCACCGCCTCCACCGTTGCCATCGACGTGCTGGGCCAGGAATTTCCCGGCGGCATCCCCAACGCCCGGGTCATGGTCCGGGACGTGACTATCCCGGAGGCGTTGGAGTATAAGGAAAAACTGTCCCAGGTGGAGGGCGTGCTGTCCGTGGCCTGGCTGGACGATACCGCCTCCGTGACCGTGCCCCTGTCCTACATGGACCGGGACGCGCTGGACACCTATTACCGGGACGGCGCAGCCCTGTATACCGTCACGGTCTCGGAGACAGATTATGTAAACGCCATCACCGGCATCCGGGCCGTCATAGGCGACCGGGGGGCCGCCACGGGCAGCGCGGTTTCCCAGACCGAGTCCGCCACGGGCACCATGAACGAGGTGCAGGTGATCGGGGCGTTCGGGGTGGCCTTCGCGCTGCTGGTGCTGGCGTTGACTACCGGCTCCTGGCTGGACCCGCTGCTGGTGCTGCTGGGGCTGGGGGTGGCGGTATTCATAAACGGCGGGACGAATCTGCTGTTCGGGGAGATTTCCTTCGTCACCAACGCCTGCGGCAGCATTTTGCAGATGGCGGTGAGCCTGGATTATTCCGTGTTCCTGCTGCACCGGTTCGAGGAGTGCCGGGAGCAGAGCGCGGACCGGGACGAGGCCATGGTGGAGGCCCTGTGCAAGTCCACGTCCTCCATTCTCTCCAGCGGCCTTACCACGGTGATCGGCTTTCTGGCGCTGGTGCTGATGCGCTTCCGGCTGGGGGCGGACCTGGGGCTGGCGCTGGCGAAAGGCATCGCCATCAGCCTGATAACGGCCCTGGTGTTCATGCCCGCGCTGTTTCTCACGGCCCGCCCCCTGGCCGACCGGCTCCGCCACCGGCCGCTGCTGCCGGGCTTTGGAGGCTTCGGGCGGCTGGTCCGGCGGCTGACGGTGATAACGGTGCCGGCGTTTCTCATCATCATCGCGCCGGCGTATCTGGCCTCCAACGCCAACGACTTTTACTACGGCTCGTCACAGATGTTCAGCCCCGACTCCACCTACGGCCGGGACACCGCCGCCATCGAGGCGGCCTTCGGCCGCAGCGACACCTATGTGCTGATGGTGCCGGGCCGGGACACGGCGGTGCAGGCGGAGCTGTCCCGGGACCTGCATGGACTGGACCACGTAAAGAGCATCATCTCCTACGTGGACATGGCCGGGGCGGAGATACCCCTGGATTATCTGGACGAGAACACGCTGGGGCTTCTCATGAGCGAAAACTACAGCCGCATGGTGCTGACCGTGGACGTGCCCCCCGAGGGGCCGGAGACCTTCGCGCTGGTGGAGGCGGTCCGCTCGGCGGCGGAGCGGTACTATCCGGGTGGGTACTATCTGGCCGGAGGCGGGGTCAGCACCTACGATCTGATGGACACGGTGACGGCGGATCTGACGAAGGTGAACCTGGTGGCTATCGGGGCGGTGTTCCTGGTGCTGCTGCTGACTATGCGGTCGCTGTGGCTGCCGGTGCTGCTGGTGCTCACCATCGAGACGGCCATCTGGCTGAACTTGTCGGTGCCCTATTTCATGAACACGCCCATCTTTTACATCACCTATCTTATCATCAGCTCCATCCAACTGGGGGCCACGGTGGACTACGCCATCCTCATGACGGACCGGTACCGGGAGAACCGGCGGGCCCTGGCGAGAGGGGAGGCGGCGGTGAAGACCGTGGCAGACACGGCGGTGTCCATCCTGACCTCCGGCAGCGTGCTGGCGGTGGTGGGGCTGCTGATGGGGTATCTGTCCTCCAACCAGCTCCTGGCCCAACTGGGCCTGCTGCTGGGCCGGGGGGCCCTGATGAGCCTGGGGGCGGTGCTGCTGGTGCTGCCGGGGCTGCTGGGCGTGACGGACCGGCTGGTGATGGGCCGGGAAAAGACGGCGCCAAAGCATATGAAAGCATGAAGGGAGGCGGCGGTATGAAAAAAATGAAAAAGCTCCTGGCGGCGGCCCTGGCCGCCGCCACGGTCCTGACCCTCTGCGCCGGTCCCGCCCTGGCGGACGGGGAGCGCGGGGAGAAGGAGGAAGTGGTTTACATAAATCTGGACAGCTCCGGCGGCGTGTCCTCCGTCAGCGTGGTGAACATCTTCGACCTGGCCCAAGAGGGCCAGATCGTGGACCACGGGGCGTATACCGCCGTGCGGAACATGACCGGCACGGAGCCGGTGGCTCTGGAGGGGGACACCGTGACTATCCAGGCCGGCCCCGGCCGGGTCTATTACGAGGGGGAGCTGTCCGACGCGGCCATCCCCTGGCTGTTCGACATCCGATATTTTCTGGACGGCAAGGAGCAGGACGCCGCCGGTATCGCCGGCAAGAGCGGGGCGTTGGAGATACGGCTGTCGGTCCGGGAGGACCCGGACTGCAAGGGGGACTTCTTTGACAGCCACGCCCTGCAGGCGTCGCTGACCCTGGACGGGGAACGGTGCGCGGACATCGAGGCCCCCGGCGCCACGGAGGCCAACGTGGGCGGCGACAAGCAGCTGACCTACACCATCCTGCCGGGCCAGGGGGCGGACATCACCGTGAAGGCCCGGGTGACGGACTTTGCCATGGAGCCCATCGCCATCAACGGGGTGTCGCTGGCCCTGGACGTGCAGGTGGACGACGGGGAGCTTCTGGACAAGGTATCGGAGCTGACGGACGCGGTGGACACGCTGAACGAGGGGGCCGAGGCCCTGTCCGGGGGCGTGGCGGACCTGCAGACCGGCGCGGACGCGCTGAACGGGGGAGCCGGGGCGGTCCGCTCCGGCGCGGCGGAGCTGCAGAGCGGCGCGGCCAGCCTGGAGAGCGGCGCCTATCAATTCCAGTCGGGCCTGGACGCCCTGGCGGGACAGTCCGCCGGTCTGACCGGCGGGGCCCGGGCGGTCAAGGACGGCCTGGCCCAGATGCAGCAGACCCTGGCCGGCGCGTCCATCACTCCGGACCAGATCGCCCAGCTCCAACAGGGGGCCGCCGACATGACCGCCACGCTGGCGGCGATGAAGGCCGGGGTGGATGACTTGCAGGCCGGGATCGACGCCATGGATATGTCCCAACTGCCCACGCTGATAGCGGGAAATCAGGCGGCGATCGGCGGCCTGAGCAGCTATGTGTCGTTATTCCCGGATTTGCAGAAGGTCATTGACGTTCTTACGCAGGACAACACGGTCCTCAGTGGTCTGTCATCTCTGTCCGGCGGTCTGACCACGCTGTCCGACGGTATGACCAAGCTCCAAAACGGGTTTACCGCCTTTTCCGCAGCGATAGAGAAAATGGCTGGGTCCATGGGCGCTTTGCCGGACAATATGCAGGCTTTAAAGACCGCGGTGGACGCGCTGGCGGCGGGGGCGTCGGACCTGGACGCGGGTGTGGCTGCCTACGCCGCCGGGGTGGCCCGGCTGCAGAGCGGCTTTGGCTCCATCGTCGGCGGCGCGGCGTCGCTGGCGGAGGGCAGCGGAGAGCTGGCCTCCGGGGCGGGGAGCCTGACCGAAGGGGCGGCGTCGCTGGCGGAGGGCGTGGCGGCTCTGGGCCAGGGGGCCGGCCAGATGGCCGAGGGCACGGCGGAGATGGCCCGGCAGACCGACGGTATGGACGGCAAGATCCAGGACCAGATCGGCCAGCTCCTCTCCGGCGTCACCGGCTCGGACGGACCGGCCCGGTCCTTCGTCTCCTGGAGGAACCGGGACGTGGCGGCGGTCCAGTTCGTGATCCGCACCCCGCCCATCGAAAAACCGGCCCCGTCCGTGACGGAGCCGGCGCAGGAGGAACAGCCGGGATTTTGGGATAAGCTGAAAGACCTCTTTTGAAAAGAAAAACATCTGCGGCCCGTCAGGAGGCCGCAGATGTTTTTTGCCTGGACAGCCTTTCCGCCAGGCGGCGGAGGGGCTTTTCCCACAGATACGTACACGCCGCCGCCAGGGCCGCCGCCGCGAAAAAGCAGGTGAGGGTGTAGGTGGTCTGCCAGGGCTGTTCATAGGCCATGTTGGGCAGGGTCCCCACCGTGTGATAGGGGGGGATGTGCCAGTCCTTCAGCCGGCAGGCCAAAAACTGGTGCCAGATGTAGAAGTTATAGGATATGTCTGCCAGAAACCGGGTGACCCGATTGCCCAGGGCCCGTTCCAGCCCCGCCGGGGCCAGGCATCCGCACACCAGAAACACCGCCCCCAGCAGCCCCAGAGGCAGCCGCCAGAACATCTGTCCCGCCCGGACGGCCTCATAGTCGCCCACAGGCTGCACGTACATGATCTGGCACATCACCGCGAAGCTGCCCAGCATCCCCGCCGGGGCCAGCCAACGCCGGACCTTTTCCGAGGGCCGGCCCGCCTGGTCCAGACGGACGTATACATACGCCGCCATCATGCCGCAGGCGTACAGGTCCAGCTGGGCGGGGAGCTGGTTGAAAAGGAACGTGGTGTCGCTGTGGCCCGCCACCCAGGCCCGGAACAGCAGCCCCGCCGCCGCCAGGCCCAGACAGGTCCAGCCGGGCTTTTTGCAGAACAGCCGCCCGATCAGGGGCCAGAACAGATAAAACTGCACCTCCACCGCCAGGGTCCAGAGCGTGGACGCCGTGGGGGAGAAAAGATACGTGTCATAGGCCAGGGTGTGGGTGAAGGTGAAGTGCATGATGAGGTCTTTAGCCAGAAACCCGCCGGAATAGTAAAGCCCCCGGGGCAGGGCGTACAGCAGCGTAGTCAGGATCACGCACAGATAATAGCTGGGCGCGATGCGCCAGAACCGCCGGGCGTAAAAATCCCCCGCCTGCCGCAGCGTCAGCGGCCGCATCCCCTGCCGCGCCACCGGCATCGCCAGCAAAAACCCCGACAGCAGCAGCATCAGGTCTACCATCATATACCCGTGGCGGACCACCTGCTCCAAGTTTACATAATACTGCCCCACCCGGAAGCCCGGGTCCAGCCAGCTCTGCTGCCAGATATGGAACCACCCCACGATGAAGATGGCAGCTGCCCGCAGCAGGTCCGGCGCGGCCAGTCTTGTCCGCTCTTCGGTCATGCCGGGACCGGGCCTTCCGGCGCGTGACGCCGCTTTTCCGGCTCCGGCAGGGGCGCGTGCTCCGGCCGGGTCTTGCGGGCCACGCACCGGCAGATGGGGACGCCCTGCTCATGGAACTTGGCCTCGTAGTCGGTCATGATCCCCGCGGGGCCGTTGGCGTGCAGGTCCCGCGTCACCTCCGTGAGCTCGTAGCCCATAGCGGCGAACTGCTCCAGGGACCAGTCGAAGAGCCAGCTCTGGTCGGTCTTATACTCCACGCGGCCGCCCACGGGCAGCATATCCCAGTACAGGGCCAGGAACGACGGGGCCGTCAGCCGGTGCTTGGCCTCCTTTTTCCGGGGCCAGGGGTCCGGGAAGTTGATGTATATGACCGACACCTCGCCGGGGGCGAAGATACCGGCGGCGTTGGCCGCGTCGGTGTCGATGAAGCGGACGTTGGGTATCTGCTGGGCGCAGACCCGCTCCATGGCTACCACCATGGCGTTGGGGACCTTTTCCAAGGCCACCACCAGCGCGTCCGGGTCCCGCCGGGCCACGCCGGCGGTGAAGGCGCCCTTGCCGCAGCCCATCTCCGCCCGGACGTCCTTACAGCCGGGCAGCAGCGACGCCCACCGGCCCCGCAGGGCCGCCGGGTCCTTCACCTGCACCGCCGCGCACCGCTCCATCCGGGGTATGAGATTTTTCTTGTTCCGCATCCGCATAACGCTGTTCCTCCGGGGTCTCGTCAACGGCGTTATTATAGAATAATCGCCGGTGGAATGCAAGAGGCGGCTGTCCCGGCAGGCCGGGTGAAAGTTTTGTAAAAAACTTCATCATTCGGTCACAAAACCCGTTGCGTATGGGTGTACAATGGACAAGGATTTGCCAAAGGAGGCGAACGCATTTGATCCAGGTGAGCCATCTTACCAAGCGATATGGGGACCGGACCGCCGTGGAGGATCTGACCTTCACCGTGGAGAGCGGCCTGGTCTATGGGTTCCTGGGCCCCAACGGGGCGGGCAAGAGCACCACGATGAATATCCTGACCGGGTGCCTGGCCGCCACGGAGGGCCAGGTGACCATCGACGGATTCGATATATTTGAACAGCCCGCCAAGGCCAAGGCCCGGGTGGGCTATCTGCCGGAGCAGCCGCCCCTGTACACGGGCATGACCGTGCGGGAGTATCTGTCCTTCGTGGCCCGGGCCAAGGGCGTGAGGACCGCCGCGCTGGACGGGGAGCTGGAGCGGGCCATGACCGTCACCGGCGTCACCGACGTGGCGGACCGGCTGATCCGCAATCTGTCCAAGGGATACCGCCAGCGGGTGGGCATCGCCCAGGCGTTGCTGGCCGACCCCTCCGTCATCATCCTGGACGAGCCCACCGTGGGGCTGGACCCCCTGCAGATCGTGGAGATACGGGAGCTGATCCGCTCGCTGGGCAGGGAGCGGACGGTGATATTGTCCAGCCACATTCTCAGCGAGGTCCAGGCGGTGTGCGACCGGGTGCTGATGATCCACCGGGGCCGTCTGGTAGCCAGCGGCACCCCGGCGGAGCTGGAGAGCCAGTTCGCCGGGAAGATCACCTACCGCATCACAGTGAAGGCCGGGCCTCTGGAGGCCCGGGAGGCGTTGGAGCCGGTGCCGGGGGTGACGGAGGTGCTGGCAAAGCCCGACGAGGCGGGCCGGTGCGCGCTGGAGGTGTCCGTGACGGACCCGGACGGGGATATGGACGAGAAGCTCAGCTTCGCCCTGAGCGATAAGCGCATCCCCGTGCTGCGGCTGGAGCGGGAGCAGGCCAGCCTGGAGGACGTGTTCCTGGCCCTGACGCGGGACGCCGGGACCGGCGGCCAGCCGGAGGGCAAAAGGAAACGGAGAAAGAGGAAGGAGGCGCAGGCGTCATGACGGCCATCTATGAGCGGGAGCTGGACAGCCTGATGAACGGCCTGACCGGGTATGTGTACGGCGCGCTGATGCTGCTGTTCGGCGGCATCTATGTGATGGCCTACCACCTGGAGGGGTCCGTGGACTTCACCTATGTGCTGTACAGCATGACCTTCATCTTCCTGATCGGCATCCCCCTGCTGACTATGCGCTCCATCGCTGAGGAGCGCCACCAGAAGACCGACCAGCTTCTCTACAGCCTGCCTTTGAGCATGACCAGGATCGTGCTGGGCAAATATCTGGCCCTGGCGACGGTGATGGTGATCCCGGTGCTGATCCTGGGGCTGTACCCGCCGGTGGTGAACGCCCTGGCGGAGAGCGGGACCATCCCGCTGAAAAGCGCGTATGGGGCCCTGGTGGGCTTCGTGTTCCTGGGTCTGGCCCTGACGGCCATCGGCCTTTTCGTCTCCAGCCTCATGGAGAACGTGGGCCTGGCGGCGGGGGCCTGCTTCGTGGTGATGCTGGTTTTGTACTTCCTCACGCCTCTGACCGGGTACATCTCCGACAGCCCCGCCGCGTCCCTGACCGCCTTTTGTCTGGCGGCGGCGGTGTTTGGTATCATTTTGTGGCGTCTGACCCGCAACGGGGGCTTCGCCCTGGTCTTTACGGCGGCGCTGGAGGCCGCGCTGGGGGCGTGCTTCGCCCTGTGGCGGACCCGCTTCGGCGGGCTTTTTGCCGAGGTGGTGGGGAAGCTGGCAGTTTTCGACCGATTCGACAGCTTCAGCTATGATATATTCGACCTGCGGTCCATCGTGTATTACATATCGGTGGCGGCGGTGTTCCTGTTCCTCACGGTCCAGTCCATGGAGCGCAGGAGGTGGGCGGCGTGAAAAAGCTGTTTGCGAAGCTGCGCGCATCCTTCGCCACACGAAGCTGGCGGGCGGGGGCCTACAGCGTGTTCGCCGCCGTGCTGGTGATCGCCATGGCGGTGGTGGCGGATCTGGCGGTGTCGGCCTTGCCCGCCTCCATGACCCAGAAGGACATGACGGCCAATAAGCTCTATTCCATCACCGAGGGCACGGAGCAGGTGCTGGCGGCCTTGGACCGGGACGTGGACGTGTACTGGCTGGTCCAGGACGGCCACGAAAACGTGACGGTCCAGCAGATGCTCAACAAATACGCCGAGTATGAACACGCCGCCGTGACCCGGGTGGACCCGGTGCGGTACCCGGGCTTTGCCGCCGAGTACACCAGCGAAGAGGTGACGGACAACAGCCTCCTTGTCACCTGCGGCGACCGGAGCCTGTATATCCCCTACTCCGATATGTGGACCTACTCCGATTATGAGCAGTATTCCTATTATCTGAACTACTACGGCCAGGAGTATCTGGACGTGTTCACCGGGGAGGAGCAGCTGACCGGGGCCATCCTGTCCGTGACAAGCGACCGGCAGCCCATCCTGTACTACCTGACCGGCCACGGGGAGACCGGGGTGTCCGAGAGCGTGAAAAACGCCCTGGCTATGGTGAACATCCGTGCGGAGGAGCTGAATCTGCTGACGGAGAAGGCCGTGCCGGCCGACTGCGCCGCGCTGGCCCTGTTCGGGCCGGTCCGGGACCTGACCGACCGGGAGGCGGAGCTGGTGGGGGACTATGTGGCGGACGGCGGGCAGGTGCTTGTCACCACCGCCTACGCGGACGGAGAGACCCCCAACCTGGACGAGCTGCTGGAGGGCTTCGGCCTGGACCTGATCGGCGGATATGTGATGGAGTCCGACAGCCGGTATTATAACTATGGCTATATCGACCTGATCCTGCCCGCCCTGGGCGAGCACACGATCACCGCGCCCCTGCTGGACGGGGAGAGCTATACCATCGTCATGCCCGACTCCCAGGCCCTGGCGGATATCACCACGGAGACGAGCCCCGCCGCCGTGACGCCGCTTTTGACAAGCTCCGCCACCAGCTATGTGAAGCTGGACGTGGAGGGCCGGACCGACTACGACCAGACGGACGACGACCCAGAGGGGCCTTTCCTGGTGGGGGCGGCCTCGGAGCGGGAGGACACCGGCGCACGGCTGGTGGTCTTTGGCTCCACCCGGTTTATGGAATCGGATTTCAGCGACCTGGTGTCCGGGGCCAACCTGGACCTGTTTTTGAACGGCGCGGGCTGGCTCTGCCGGCAGGAGCAGAGCATCTCCATCCATCCCAAGACCCTGACCAGCGAGTATCTCACCTTTACCGACAGCGCGGCCGGGGGCCTGAAGGTGGCGTTGACGGTGGTGGTCCCGGCGCTGTTTCTGGCGGCGGGCATAGGCGTGTTTGTGAAAAGGAGGCGTCGCTGATGAAGCGCGGAGCGCGGCTTATAGTGCTTTTTGTGGCGTTGCTGGTGCTGGTGGGCGCGTGGTATCTGGCGGGGGAGCTGTCCCACCGGCAGCAGGCCCGCCAGGCGGAGGAGGCCAAAGAAAAAGACGCCGTGGACATCTCCACGGGCCCGGCGGAGGACGTGATCGCCCTGGCCTGGGACTATTTCGGCGACGCGGTGAGCCTGTCGCTGGAGGACGGCCAGTGGGTCAACGCCGACGACGGCGCGTGCCCCATCGACCAGAAGGCGGTCCAGCCTCTGGCCCAGGCGGTGGCGTCCCTGACGGCCTCCGATAAGATCGAGGACGTGACGGATCTTGAACAGTACGGCCTGGCGGACCCGGCCTTCACCGTGGTGGCCGGCACCGCGGAGCAGGTCAATACCTACGCCGTGGGCGGCGAGAGCTCCACGGGGGAGTATTACGTGCGTATGAACGGGGAGGACGCGGTGTATGTGGAGTCCGGCCAGTTGGCCGCCTGCTTCCAGATCTCCCTGGACGATGTGCTGGAGATGGAGACCATTCCGTCGGACATCTCCTCCGTGGTGGACCTGACGGTGGAGACAGACGCGGGGACCTATGAGCTGCGATATCTGGACCAGGCGTCCGACGTGTGGTACACCGGGGCGGACCCCTGGTTCCTGGTGGATGAAAACGAGGACCCGGTCCGGCCTCTGAACACCGACCAGACGGAGGCCCTGTACGGCCTGGCTACGGGCCTGACCTTTGAAAAATGCGTGGACTGGAACGCCGGGGACCTGGCCGGGTACGGCCTGGACCAGCCCCAGGGCTCCGCGCTGGTGGGGTATCTGTCCACAGAGGGGTCTTTGGAGAGCTTCGTGCTGGAGTTCGGCGACTACAAGGACGGGGACGTGTACGTGCGCCTGGCCGGCTCCAAGATGGTCTACCTGGTAAGCGGCACGGTGCTGGACGGGCTCATGTACCCGGACTTTGACGCCATGGCGGCCCTGGACCCCTGCGCCCTGGACTGGGACAGGATGCGGAGCGTGACGTTGGACATCGGCCAGGACAGCTATGAGGTGATCCGCACCGTCACCACCCCCGCTGGCGAGGGGGAGGAGCCGGAGGATATCTACACCCTGGGCCAGCGGAGCCTGGAGGGGGCGGATGTGGCCGCCTGGCAGCAGAGCATGGACGCGCTGACGGCGGAAAGCCGCGTCGACGCCGTTCAGGGCCGGGACACGGTGATGACTATGACGTTTGAACAGGATAACGAGCTGTACCCCACCGTGACGGTGGCGTTCCAGAGCTACGACAGCAGCCGGTACCTGTGCGTAGTCAACGGGGAGACGTATTATCTGGTGTCCCACGCCGCGGCGGACCTGGTGAAAAACAACGCGCTGAAATTCTTGGTAGAGATCCCCGTACAATAAAGCCTCGCAGAGTTTGCGCCCGCAGGCGCAAATGAAGTTGGATATGATTTCCGGCGACATGTGCGTCGGAAATCATTCTTTGCGGCCCGCAAACGTGAACACCCCCGCCCATCGGGCGGGGGTGCTTTGCGCTGCAGCGGGCCGATGCCTTCTCGATCAAATGCTTGCATTTGATCGACTTTTTATAATGCGTCCTCGTTGACCCGTTCGGGGGGATTTTCCAGGGTGTCGGGGTTAGCCAGGAAATAGCGGAAATAGCGGAAGGCGGAGCCCACGTAGGCGTTATCCACGATGCGGCCGTCATAGGCGACGGCGTAGTCCATCAGCTTGCGGTCATGGACCTGGCCGGCCTTGTCCGCCTCCGTGACGGTGCGGATGCGGCCCACGGAGATGTTGACGGGCAGGGTGCCGGTGCTGTTGATGGCGCGGAACACGGGGGGCAGATAGAACGCGCCGTCGTCGGATATCATGGCGGAGCCATGGTAGGGGCTTTTGGAGGTGAGGCCGGAGCGGAGCCAGCCGTGATAGTCCAGCCAGCGCAGCACGGCGATGGCGAAGCGGAGGATGAACCGGGGGGTCTTTACCAGGGTGGAGGCCAGCCGCTCCAGCCGGTCGGCGGACTGGTCCGCCTTCAGATTGTCCACCCGGGTGTTGATCTTCCGATACACGTCGTAGACCGTGTCCGTGCTCTGAAAGCGCACGGTGACGGACATGGCCCCCGTGTCCGCCGCGCCCACGCCCCCGGCGGGGAGCACGATGTCGATGGCGTCCCGGGCATAGATGAACCGGCCCGCCACGAACCGGTTCAGGGCCGGGCGCAGGGCCAGCGTACGCACATAGGCGGCCACCACCAGATGCAGCAGGGAGATGTTCTCGTCCCCGGCGGCCCGGCGGCCCCGGAGCCATGTCTCAATGGCGGACACGTCCGCCGCGTCGGAAAAGCCGCAGGCGGCGTCCGCGGGGGAGAGCATGGTGAAAGGAGACAGCTGAAAGAGGGGGGAGATGGTCCGCAGCCGCCTTCCGTCCCGGCGATCGGTCATGCGCCGGCGGGTATATCGTTCAGGCATATGTTACCTCCCATACCGGCGGAAAACGCCGGATATCAGGTGTTTTTTCGATTATACAACTAATATTTCCATTCGTCAATCGGCTGGGGAAAGCCCGCCCGCCGGTGAAAAGCCCGCCCGGCGGCCCGCCGGAACCGGCCCGCGTTCTTTTTTGTGGACAAGCGCAAGGCCGGAATGTTATAATGGCTCTGTAGCGCAAAAAGCTCCGACCAACTGCCGAGGGGAGGATGTAGAGATGAAGAAGATCCGTGCGCTGTCGCTGGCGCTGCTGGCGCTGCTGGCGGCGAATCTGTTCGCCGGCGGGCAGCGGGCCCTGGCGGCGGGAGCGCCGCTGGTGGTGGGCGTTCGGGACGACATCGTGAATTTCGGCTTCTTGAACGAGACTACCGGGAAGTATTACGGTCTGGAGATCGATCTGGCGAAGGAGCTGGCCTCCCGCCTGGGCCGGAGCGGGGTGGAGTTCGTCACCGTGACCCCCGCCACCCGGGAGGAGGTCCTGCAAAGCGGCCAGGTGGACTGCCTCATAGCCTGCTACTCCATCGACCAGGAGCGGGAGGAGCTGTTTGACTTCTCCGCCCCCTATTACACCGACGACACGGTCTTTATGGTCCAGACCTCCTCCCGCTTTGAGCGGTGGATGGATCTGGGGGGCATGACCGTGGGGGTGCTGACCGGCTCCAACACCGGCGAGCTGGTGACGGATGTCATGAAGGTGTACAGCCACAAGGGCGTCACCTTGGCGGAGCAGGACACCTACCAGGCCCTGTCCGACGCTCTGGAGCGGGGCGACGTGGACGCGGTGTGCATGGACGGGTGCATCGCCCAGGCGTATATGAACGAGGACCGGGCCTATCTGCCCGGGTCCCTGGCTACCCAGAATTACGGCGTGGCAACGGCCAAGGGCTCGGCTCTGAGCCAGCAGGTGGCCGAGGCCGTGGACGAGATGCTGGCCGACGGCACGGTGGCCGCGTACATCGAAAAGTGGGACTGAGGAGGCTGCGATGGATAGGCTGAAGAAGAAAGCGATCGCGGTGGTCGTCCTGGAGGTGGTGTGCCTGGTCGCGCTGGGCGTATACCTGACGCTGATGCAGAACCATCTGTCTTTGCAGCAGCAGCAGCGGGACACGGACCAGAAGATCGGCCAGATCCGGGAGCTGGTCCAGTCCACCCAGGAGGCCACCCAGCAGCTGAAGGAGACGGTGGACGGCATCTACCAGTCCAAGGCTGTGAGCCTGGCCTATATGGTCCGGGAGCAGGTCGACGCGGAGCTGAACGACGCGGTGCTGGAAAATTACCGGCAGATATTGGGCGTGAACAACGTCCTGGTGCTGGATGGGGACGGGGAGAGGCTGTATAAGGCCCAGCCCACCGGCGTGGACTTCACCCGGGCCCGGTACAACCAGCTGCGGACGGTGTTCAGCGACGAGCAGCCCTCCCATGCCTTCGAGGTGGATATGGGGGACAGCCAGTTGCGCTATTACGGGGCCATGATCGACCACAGCCGCATGGCCGTGGTGGCCCAGGACCCGGCGGAGCTGGACCAGCTCACGGAGGAGACATCCTCCTGGAAGAGCGTGCTGGAGAACGTGAGCGTGGGCCTGGAGGGGTATTCCTTCGTGATCTCCGCCAAGGACTACACCTTCCTCTATCACCCGGACGAGACTATGATCGGCCTGGACGCGCTGGACGCGGGCGTCCGGGTGGAGGACCTGGAGGACGGTGGAAGCTGCTGGATGACCGTGAACGGACAGGAGCTGTTCTGCGGGGTGATCCAGGCCGGCGACGTGTATATTTTGTGCGCCGTGGGCCGGGACGAGATCAACTCCGCCAACGCCATCACGGTGATCGTGGTGCTGTTCGTGTGCTTCGCGGTGCTGACGCTGGTGGCCCTGTACGCCATCCTGCTGCTGCGGGAGGAGCGGCGCGGCGGCCTGGCCCGGGCGGAGAGCGATTATAAGAACATGGGCGGCCTGCGCTATAATAGGCGCGTGGGCCGGAAGATCAACACCGTCTCAGTGGTGGGCCTGTTGTGCATCCTGGTCATATCTTTCTACATGCAGACGCTGTTTTCCATGAGCCGGGCCTCCCTCACCAATACCCAGCGGCTGGAGGAGATCGACATGACGCTGGACCGGTACCAGAAGAATGTGGATATGCTCACCCAGCAGTACAACAAAAGCTACGTCAGCAAGGGCGAGACGGCCTCCTACATCCTGAGCAAGCGGCCGGACATCTTTGCGGACAAGGACCGGCTGGCAGCCTTGAGCAAGGCCATCGGCGTGGAATACATCTTCGTCTTTGACGCCGAGGGCCAGATCGTTGCCACCGACTCCCCCTATACCAACTTCGTCCTCAGCGACGACCCGGCGGACCAGTCCTATGAGTTCCGGCAGCTATTGCAGGGCGTTCCCTACCTGGTCCAGCCGGCCCAGAAGGACGACGTGGGCGTGTACCGCCAGTATGTGGGCGTCACCATCCGGGACGAGAACGGCGACGCCAACGGCTTCGTGCAGGTGTCCGTCCAGCCGGAGCTGCTGGCTGACGCGGTGGAGCAGCTGAGCCTGAGCGCGGTGCTGCAAAATATCCGGGTGGGCGTCAACGGCTTTGCCTTCGCCATTGACCGGGACAGCAAGAACTTCATCTACTACCCGGACGAGCGGTATGTGGGCCGCAGCGCGGTGGATCACGGCATGGGAGAGAAGATGTTCAAGGACGGGGACAGCGGCTATGTCACCCTTGGCATGGACAAGTATTACGGCTCCGCCATCGAGACGGACGAGGCGTTCATCTATGTAGTCATGCCTGCGGGAGAGCTTTTCGGAGACCGCGTCCTGGTGAGCCTGTCCACCGGCGGGGCGAGCCTGATCTGCCTGGTGCTGATGTGCCTGCTGCTGGGCCTGGAGCAGCGCGGAGAGATCCAGCCGGAGGCGGGACCCGCCGAGAGCCGGGAGCCCGGCGGCAAGCGGGCCCGGATGGTGGAAGTAGTCATGCCGGACGGCACGGTGAAGCGCACCGAGAGCGCGTTCAGCCGATGGAGCAATGAGTTCATCGGCTGGAGCGAGCTGACGGCGGAGCAGAAGACCCTGCTGGTGATGAAGATCCTGATGGGCGTGCTGGCCGCCTTCATCGTGGTGGCCGTGGCGAACAAGGAGACGGCCTTTACCCGCACCAGCGTGTTTCGGTATGTCATCGACGGCACCTGGACAAGAGGTGTGAACGTGTTCGCCGTCACCGCCAGCGTCATGATCCTGTGCGTGATCTGCGTGGTGAGCATGGTGCTGCGGACCATCCTCAAATTCCTGAGCCGGAGCATGAGCGCCCGGGGCGAGACGGTGATCCGGCTGGTGAACAATCTGGTCAAGTACGTTTCGGTCATCGTGGCGATGTACTTCTGCTTTGCCATGTTCGGCGTGGACACCGCCACGCTGCTGGCCTCTGCCGGCATCCTGAGCCTTGTCATCGGCCTGGGCGCCCAGGACCTGGTGAAAGACATCGTGGCGGGGCTGTTCATCATCTTCGAGGGCGAGTTCCGGGTGGGCGACATCGTGACCGTCGGGGACTGGCGGGGCACCGTGGTGGAGATCGGCGTACGCACCACCAAGATCGAGGAGCCTGGCAAGAACATCAAGATCATCAACAACAGCGCCATCTCCAACGTGATAAACATGACCCGCAAGGAATCCTTCGCCTCCTGCGACATCGGCATCGAGTACGGCGAGAGCCTGGAGCGGGTGGAGGCCATCCTGGCAAAAGAGCTGCCCAAGGTCCGGGAGCGGCTGCCGGCCATCACGGACGGACCTTTCTACAAGGGCGTGGCGTCCCTGGCCGACTCCTGCGTAGTCATCAAGGTGGTGGCCCAGTGCGCCGAGGGCGACCGCATCCAGATGGGCAGGGATCTGAACCGGGAGATGAAGCTGATCTTCGACAAGTACAAGATCAACGTGCCCTTCCCCCAGGTGGTAGTCAACCAGCCCGTGGAGTTCAAGGAGGCCACCGAGTGGCAGAAGCGGCAGGCGGAAAAGTTCGCCGCGGAGCAGCGGGATCTGGGCCGGGACCTGGAGACCATCGGCCCCGGCTGAACCGCCGCCGCCACGCAAAAAAATAACGCTGCCGCAGGCGATATGCATCGCCTGCGGCAGCGGCTATATGGCAAAGGATCGCGCTATTTGATACAATGCAACGCTTTTGGGGGGAGCGTTGCGTTTGTCGTATCAGCGTCGCGGTCAATACCAGTCGTGCTTCTCGCCCCGGTCCAAGGCGTTGATCTGATCCATCTCGTCCTGGGTAAGCGCAAAGCCGAACAGATCCAGGTTCTCACGAATGTGGTCCGGGTTGCTGGAGCCGGGAATGACCACTACGCCCTTTTGCAGATTCCACCGCAAAATGATCTGCGCGGAGGACACGCCATGGGCCGCTGCGATGGCGGAGATCGTCTCGTTTCCCAAAAGGTCCGCCGTGTAGCCGCGCCCGCCGAAGGGATACCAGCCCTGGACCACGATCCCCAGGCTCTGGATATAGGGTATCACGTCGTTCTCCTGGTAGTAGGGGTGTATCTCGTTCTGCACCAGCGCGGGCATGATATTCACCTGGGGCAGAAACTCCTCCAGCTCCTTCACATACCAGTTGGAAAGACCCAGGGAATGTATCTTGCCCTCTGCCACCGCCTGTTCCATGGCCTTGTATGCTTTCACGTCGTTGGTGCCGGGGTGGTGGAGCAGCATCATGTCGATATAGCCGATGTCCAGTTTATCGAGGGCCTCCTGGATGGCCTGTTCGGGGTTCGCGTACTGCGCTCCGGGATATATTTTTGTAATGACGAATATCTCCTCACGGGGTATGCCAGAGTCCCGGACAGCCCGGCCCACAGCGGCCTCGTTGCCGTACATGTACGCCGTGTCTATGAGCCGTCCGCCGGCTTCCAGCAAGGCAGTGACGGAATCGTAGCACTCCTCGTCGGAGAGGCTGTATGTCCCCAGGCCCATGATGGGCATTTCATAGCCGGAATTGAGCATAACGGTTTTCCTTTCAAAGTCGAATATGCCGGTCTGCGGAGCGGCCTCTATGCCGCACTCATCCAGCCATGCGGCGATCTCATCCCTGGTCGTCCCTGCGGGGAAACGGGTCCCGTCCAGCCAGCCGGCGTCCGGTGCCAGGGGGTGCAGGTCGTCATCACTGGAACCGATACCACTGGAGTGGGACGTGCAGAAGGGCAGGATGGTCTTGCCGGAGAGATCATAGCTCTCCAGGAAGGTGCTGATGATCCGGGGCGCCTGGCCGTGCCATATAGGATAGCCCAGCAGCACAGTGTCATACTGTCCCATATCCTCCACATGGCCCGCGATGGCAGGACGGGCGGAGGGGTCGTTCTGCTCCTGGTCGGCGCGCCCGCCGGTATAGTAGGCCAGGTCCGCGTCCGTGTAGGGCTCGGCTGGCACGATCTCATAGATGTCCGCGCCCAGGATGTCCGCCGCATGGTCCGCAATCGCCTTGGTGGTGCCGGTGGCGGAGAAATAGGCGACCAGCACTTTGCCGCTGGCCTCTGCCGCCGCAGGCACCGTCAGACAAAGGCACAGGCATATGGCCAGCAGCAGGGAGACGGCCCGCCTCATGACAGATTCTCCCGGAAGAACGCCACCAGCTTATCGAAGGGGATGGCGTTCTTGCCGCCGCCGTCATAGAGGTCGGTGTGGACTGCGTCGGGGATGATGAGAAGCTCCTTGTTGCCTGCCCAGGG
>CANQNS010000027.1 GCA_947625285.1 uncultured Oscillospiraceae bacterium | reverse complement strand
TCCGCCCCCAACAAGGACCTGGACGACCAGGTGCTCATCAAGCGGGACGGCCTGCCCACCTATAACTTCGCCAACGTGATCGACGACCACCTGATGGGTATCACCCATGTGGTCCGGGGCTCGGAGTACCTGTCCAGCGCGCCCAAGTATAACCTCTTGTATGAGGGCTTCGGCTGGCCCGTGCCCAAGTATGTCCACTGCTCGCCGGTGATGCGGGACGCCCACAACAAGATGTCGAAACGCCACGGGGACCCCTCCTATGAGGACCTGGTGGAAAAGGGCTATCTGCGCGCCGCCATCGTCAACTATGTGGCCCTGCTGGGCTGGGCCCCCGGCGGCGAGCGGGAGATATTCTCCATCCGGGAGCTGGCGGAGGCTTTCGACCTCAGCGGCATCTCCAAGAGCCAGGCCATCTTCGACATGGAAAAGCTCACCTATTTCAACGCCGAATACATCCGGGCCATGGCCCCGGAGGACTTCGCCGCTGTGGCGGAGCCCTATATCCGCCAGGCGGTGAAAGATCCCGCCATCGACCCCGCCGCCATCGCCGCGCTGCTGCAGCAGCGGACCGAGGTGCTCACCGATATCCCCGGCAAGCTGGGCTTTTTCGACGCGCTGCCGGAGTACGACACGGAGCTTTTCGTCCACAAGAAGTCCAAGAGCGACCGGGACAGCGCCCGCCAGATGCTGCGGGAGGCCCTGCCGGTGTTGGAGGCGCTGGAGGTCTGGGACGACCAGCATATCCACGACGCGCTGACGGGCCTGGCCGAGAGGCTGGAGGTCAAAAACGCCAAGCTCATGTGGCCTGTGCGCATCGCCGTCACCGGCACCGCCGTCACCCCCGGCGGCGCGGTGGAGCTGTGCCGCATCCTGGGCCGGGACGAAACGCTGCGCCGGATGCGGAGCGGGCTGGATAAGCTGGGCTGATTGGCAGAATTTGATATCGCAAATGCGCCTTTTTGCGGTAAAACTACCGCAAGAGGTGCATTTTTTATGAGAAAACGACCTGCTATACGGATCATCACGTTTTTGACCGCCGCGCTGGTGGTGGCGGGGGTGTTCGCCTGGCGCAACACCCGCAAGGCCGACTCCCTGGAGCTGTACGCCCGGGCCAATACCGAACACGCCTTCAACGAGCTTGTCACCAGCGTCAGCGAGCTTGCCAACGCGCTGGATAAGAGCCAGTATCTGTCCGACCCGGCTTTGGAGAGCGCGCTGTGTACCCAGATATTCGGCCGCGCCATGACCGCACAGATGGCTATGGGCGTGCTGCCGTACGCCTCCCAGGAGCTGGAACAGACCGCCAGCTTCGTTGCCAAGGCGGGGGACTACGCCAGCGTCCTGTCCCGGACCGTGGGCGGCAACGGGGGCTATTCCGAGGAGGAGCTGAATAATCTCCGCAGCCTGGCGGAGACCGCCGCGGTGATGAAGATGAACCTGCAGGATATGCAGGCCCGCATGGCCGCCGGAGAGCTGACTATCGAGGACGTGTACCGCAAGACCGATAACGCCCAGGGCGGGGAGGACCCCACGCCCCTGGCCGGCAGCGTGTTCCAGTCCATCGAGCAGCAGTTCCCGGAGCTGCCTACCCTGATCTACGACGGGCCCTTCTCCGAGACTATGGCGAGCCGCACGCCGCTCTATCTGCTGGATATGGAACAGGTGGACGAGGACGCCGCCGTGAAGGCCGCCGCGGAGTTTCTGGGCACCGACCGGAAGGACCTGTCCGTCACAGGCGAGTGCGGCGGGGACGTGCCCTGCTGGGTCTGCGCCGGCAATGTCAACGGCGGCCGGTACACGGTGTATGTGACTAAGCAGGGCGGGCAGATATGGAGCGCGCTGGGGGCGCGGGCCTTGGGCGAGCAGAGCTATTCCATCCGGCAGGGCCTGACGATCGCGGAGGATTATGTGGGCCGGTGGGGCCTGCAGGGCCTGGAGGAGAGCTATCACACCGTATCCGACGACGGGGTGCTGCTGGTGAATTTCCAGTACAGCCAGGACGGTGTGCGCTGCTATCCCGACCTGATAAAGCTGGGCGTGGCGCTGGATAACGGCACCATCATGAGCTACGACGCCCAGGGCTATATCTGCTCCCACACCCACCGGGACCTGCCCGCGCCGGCGGTGTCCCGGGAGGACGCCCAGAGCGGCCTGTCCCAAGCCCTGAGCGTGCAGAGTTACAGCCTGGCCGTTATCCCCTCCGACGGAGGCCAGGAGCGGCTGTGCCACGAATTCCTGTGCCAGACCGAGGCGGGGGAGAAGTATCTCCTCTACGTCAACGCCATGACCGGCGCGGAGGAAAAAATACTCATTCTCCTGGAGGATGAGAACGGTACTCTCACCATCTGACAGGAAAGAAGCAGATTTTTCCTAAAAAGTTTCAATAAATCAGAAAAAAGGGTTGTATCTTTCTGTAACTTTTGTTATAATTGCGTGAGAAAGGTGTGATCCGAATGAGTATCGTTCCCAATACGACCTGTCGCCGCTGCCACCGGCAGTATCCGTCATACAAATCTCGCTGCCCCTATTGCGGCACGAAGAAGGAAAAGCAGGTGCGAAGCCCCGTGCCGGAAACGGACAGCGCGGTGCCCGGTACCCAGGCCTCCAAAAACGCCGCCGAGACCATGAATCTGCAAATGCTCATGGGAACGGTGCTGCTGCTGGCGGTCATCGTGATCGCGCTGGTGATGGTGACCTTCAACGTGGGCCGGGACGCCACCGACCGGGCCGATGTGGAGAAGCAGATCCAGGACGAGATCCAGACCACGGCCCTGCCGCTGCCTACGCCGACGCCCACCCCGTCGCCCTCGCCGCTGCCGGCGTTGAGCGATCTGGAGTGCACCAGCCCCATCGCTGACAACGAGATCGACTACATCGACACCGGCTACTTTGGCCTGCCCTCCGGTTCCAGTATGCAGTTGAAGCTCACCTGGTACCCCGGCAACGTCCCGGCCGTGCCGGAGTGGTCCGTGGAGGACGAGTCCGTTCTCAAGATCACGCCCAGCGAGGACGGCCAGACCTGCGAATGCGAGTTCGTGGGCGAACCGGACACGGAGACCGTTTTGCACATCAAGGTCAACGAGCGTGAGGAGTCCATCCAGGTCCTCTGCTCATGATGAAAAGAGAGACGCGCCGGGCGCGTCTCTCTTTCGTTTTGCATTTTTTCCTTGACAAGCGGGGGCGCATGAAGTAAAATAATGCACGCTGACGGACGATTGGCGCAGCTGGTAGCGCATCCGCTTGACGTGCGGGAGGTCACAAGTTCGAGTCTTGTATCGTCCACCAAATGAAAAACGGCTTGCTGCTGCAAGCCGTTTTTCATTTGGGCCTCGGCCCGGCGGAGGCGTCGTCCTCCACAGGCAGCTCGATGACCTGCAGGCCCTGGCGCAGAGCGTAGCGGACGGTGGCACGGGTGCCGCCGGGCGCGCCGCTGTAGGCCGCGACCAAAACGGCGGAGCGGTCCACCATGTACCGGTTGCGGTCCATCATGCAGGTGGGCGTGTAGCTCTTGTGCAGCACCGCTATATCATCGCAGGCCTCCGCCAGACGGAAGTACCGCCGCTGCCAAAAGACCGGCCAGCTTTTCTCCTGGCCGGAAAAGGGGACCGCCGCCTCCAGCGTCACGTCGGGATGTTCCTCCCGCAGCGCGGCCACGGCCTCACCGAAATACATATCCGCGCCGGTAGCCATGCCGCAGAGGAAGTGGCGGAAGCCCGCGTCGTATAAGCTGCCGAGCACGTCCTGGATGGCTGTCTTCAAACGCAGACAGCCGGGGGCGCGCTCGTCGTTTTTCCAGGGCAGCTTCTCGGCCCGGTGGCCGGTGAAGCAGCAGGTGCGTTCTCGTTCCATGGGCCCATTATGGCACAGCGGACCGCCCATTGCAATCGCTTTTTCCGGCAAAAAAATTTTTGCGGTCCATGAAAGTTTTTGCGATAAGTTGGCATAATAGGACTGTACAATATGATTTTACGGAGGCGGAAAGATGAAGACCATCTTATCGACCCTGCTGGCAGCCCTGACGCTGATCTCTGTGCTCAGCGGCTGTGCGCGGGATATGAGCGGCGAGACCAGAAATACCCCCGCCGCTACGGCCACCACCGAAGCCAAGGCGACCGACAAGCCCTCTGCCTCTCCCAAGGCGACCGACAGCTCTGCTGACGGCGTGATCGACGAGGGCAAGGACGCCGTGGACGGCGTTGTCGGCGCGGGCGAGGACATGGTGGACGATGTGGTGGACGCGGGCGAGGACGCGGTGGACGACGTGACCGACAACAAAAAGTCCGGCGACGCCACCGACGCCAACAGCGACGGCGGCTCCAAGAGCGGCAAGAACAACACGGTCTCTCCCAGCCCCAGCGCGAAGCAGTGACCCAAAACGGCCCGGACCTTGATGGTCCGGGCCGCCGTGTTTCGTTATGCTTGCAGCAGGCCGTGCCGCTCCATGACCTCTCTCAACGCGTCCCGATGGGCCGGGCTCATGGGCACCAGCGGCAGACGCATCTCGCCGCCGCACTGGCCCGCCAGGGCCATAGCCGTCTTGACGGGGATGGGGTTCACCTCCCAGAAGAGGGCGGTGAAAAGGTCCATGTACTGCTCGCTCAGGGCGGCGGCGGCTGTGAAGTCCCCCGCCAGGCACAGCGCGCACAGCCGGCTCACCGCGCCGGGGACCAGGTTGGACGCCACGGATATCACGCCCTTTGCGCCCAGGGCCATCATAGCCACGGTGTCGGAGTCGTTGCCGCTGTAGAAGGTGAGCTTGTCGCCGCACAGGGCCTTGGTCCGGGCGAAGGCGGCGATGTCGCCGTTTGCCTCCTTCACGCCGCTGATGTTGGGGTGGTCCGCCAAAATGGCGTATGTCTCCGGCGTCACGCCCACGCCTGTCCGGCTGGGGACGTTGTAGACGATCAGGGGCAGCTCCGCCCGGTCCGCCACATAGGTGAAGTGCTCCACCAGTCCCGCCTGGGTGGTCTTATTGTAATAGGGCGTCACCATCAAAAGCCCGTCCGCGCCGGCCTGCTCCGCCACATGGGCCATGTCCAGGGCGGCGGCGGTGTCGTTGGAGCCGATGCCGGCGATGATCTTCATCCGGCCGGCCGCCCTCTCCGCGGCGAAGCGGAAAAGGGCCTCGTGCTCGGCGGGGGACAGGGTGGCCCCCTCGCCGGTGGTGCCGCAGACGATCAGCGCGGCGGTGCCGCCGGCGGCCTGGGCCTCCACCATCCGGGCAAAGGCCCCAAAGTCTATCTTATCGCCGGCCAGGGGCGTCACGATGGCGGTGCCGGAGCCGGTGAATATTGGCGATCTCAAAGAAATTTCCTCCCAAAGCAAAGACGCCGCGGACGATCGGCCCACGGCGTCTTTCGTTACGATCTGTCAGGAGGTCAGCGGTCCAGCCAGCCCTCCGCCCGCAGCAGTTCCGCCAGCAGCACCGCGCCGCCGGCCGCGCCCCGCAGGGTGTTGTGGCTCAGACACACGAATTTATAGTCGTACTGCGCGTCCTCCCGCAGCCGGCCGATGCTGACGGCCATGCCGCCCTCCAGGTCCCGGTCCAGCCTCGTCTGAGGCCGGTCGTCCTGCTGAAAATAGTGCAGGAACTGCTTGGGCGCGGAGGGGAGAGAGAGCTTCTGCGGCTTGCCGGAAAAGGCGGCCCAGCGGGCCAGGATCTCTTCCCGGGACGGCTTTTTGTCGAAGCTGGCGAACACGGCGGCCATGTGGCCGTTGGAGCAGGGGACCCGCAGGCACTGGGCGGTGACGGACGGGGCGACTGCGTTCTCGATATGGTCGCCCGCCACATGGCCCCAGAGCTTCATGGGCTCCCGCTCGCTCTTTTCCTCCTCGCCGCCGATGTAGGGGATCACATTGTCCAGCATCTCCGGCCAGGTCTCAAAGGTCTTGCCGGCCCCGGATATGGCCTGATAGGTGCACACCAGCGCCTTATTCAGCCCGAACTCGTCCTTCAGCGGGTGCAGCGCGGGCACATAGCTCTGCAGAGAGCAGTTGCTCTTCACGGCGATGAAGCCCCGCTTCGTCCCCAGCCGCTTGCGCTGGGCCGGGATCACGGCCAGATGCTCCGGGTTGATCTCCGGCACCACCATGGGCACGTCCGGCGTCCAGCGGTGCGCGCTGTTGTTGGACACCACCGGGCACTCCAGTTTGGCGTAAGCCTCCTCCAAGGCGCGGATCTCCTCCGTTTTCATGTCCACCGCGGAAAAGACCAGGTCCACCTCTTTTGCGATGGCGGCCATGTCGTCCACCGCGCTCTTTACCACGATGCCCTTTGCCTTTTCCGGCATGGGCGTCTCCAGAGCCCAGCGGCCGCCCGCGGCCTGCTCATAGGTCTTGCCCGCGCTCCGGGCGCTGGCGGCGATCACCGTCAGCTCGAACCAGGGGTGCTCCGCCAGCAGAGATACAAAGCGTTGGCCCACCATACCGGTGCCGCCAATGACGCCGACTTTCAGCTTTTCCATGTCGTTGACCTCCTAGATCAGTCTATGCCGGGAGAAAATATCTGTGTCAGGTGACATAATTGATGACACAATGTTGACATTTTGTAATTTTTTGTTTATAATACTTGCAATAAAGTATAACATAGCTTTTTATTCGCGTCAATGCGACGGTTTACCCGGAAGGAGGATAATACATGGCAGGCAGAAAACGGATGCTGCGCGCCGGGGCCGCGCTGCTTCTTGCGGCGGTCATGGTCCTGACGCCGTTCACGACGGCGGCGGCCGCGTCCTTTGGCGATGTTTCCGCCTCCGACTGGTATCACGACGCCGTGGACTACGTGGTGGGCAAGGGTCTGTTCCAGGGCACGTCCAACACGGCCTTCAGTCCCGGCTCGCCCATGACCCGCGGGATGTTCATCACGGTCCTGGGCCGGTACGCCAACGTTGACGCCGGCTCCTGGCTGGCGGGAAAGGTCACCGGCTCCGGCGTGAATCTGCGCTCCGGCGCGGGCATGAACGCCGGCGTCATTACCGTTTTGAACCAGGGCGCGGCCGTCACCATCAAGGGCCGCACCGGCGACTGGTATCAGGTCAGCACCGGCTCCGGCGACGGGTACATAAACGCCAGCTACGTTTCCCCCAGCTTTCACAGCTTCTCCGACGTGTCCTACGGCCAGTATTACGCCGGCTACGCCGTCTGGGCCTTTGAAAAGAGCATCGTCTCCGGCGACGGCTCCGCCAGCAGCTTCAACCCCAACGGGAACATCACCCGCCAGGAGGTCTGCACCATGCTGAACCGGTTCGCCTCCGTCATGGGCGTCAGCCTCTCCCAGAGCGTGGGGGCCACTACCTTCACCGACGACGGGAGCATCAGCTCCTGGGCCAAGGACAGCGTTTACGCCATGCAGCACAGCGGCGTAGTCAAGGGCACCGAAACCGGCGCGTTCAATCCGAAAAACGCCGTCACACGGGCGGAGACCGCCGCCATGATCCAGCGGTTCGATACCGCCTGCGGCGGCTTCTCCTGCGGGGTGCAGCGTGCGCCCGAGCAGGGAAGCTCCGGCCAGACCACCACGCCGCCGTCTACGGGCGGCAGCAGCGGCGGAAGCGGAAGCAGCAGCGGTGACAGCGGAAGCAGCGGCGGCACGCCGCCTGCCCTGGACCCCGGCGTGGACACCCCCGCTACCCAGCTTGGCAGCGCGGTCAGCATCCCCGCCAGCGTGATCCGGGTGGGTCTGCCCGGTCTGGTGACTACCGGCTCGTACAGGTCCTCCGCCACCAGCGTGACATTGTACGACGCGGGAGGCTCCGGCTTTGAGTATGGCTCCATGAGCGGCCGGACTTTCGTGGCCGGCGGCAGCACCGCCAGCGGCTCCGTCACCATCACCACCGATGGCTACACCTTTACCGCCGTGGACGGCGCGGGGGCGAGCTACACCGTGTCCGGCGACGCCTTCGCGGTGCGTCCCTACGGCGGGGCCACCACCCTGAACACCAGCGCGGGCTCCCGGACCTACCGGGGCTGCATCGAGCTGCGGCAGGCCTCCGGCATGCCGGGCTATATCAGCGTCATCAACTTCGTGGGCATCGAGGACTTTGTGAAGGGCGTACTGCCCAACGAGTTCGGTACCTACTGGCCCATGGAGACTTTGAAGGCGGCGGCGGTGACCGCCCGGACCCACATCATGTCCATGGTAAACGGGGCGTACAACGCCTATGGCATGGACGTGGTAGCCAACGACGGCAGCCAGACATACCGGGGCGTGACTACCAGCGGCGGAGAGAATTCCGACCTGGCGGCGGACGCCACCGCGGGGCTGTATCTCACCTACGGCGGCCAGCTCTGCGTCACGGCGTACTCCGCCTGCAACGGCGGCACGATCGCAAGCTCCGCCGAGGCCGGCTGGGGCGCGAAGCCCTATCTGGTGAGCAAGGCCGACCCCTATGAGGCGGCGGTGGCCGGGGAGATCAGCAACTACGCCGGCATGGTCAGCGCCAGCCACCGGGTGGGCATGAGCCAGTGGGGAGCCTATTCTATGGCAAAGGTATACGGCAAGACCTACGACGTGATCCTGGGCTTCTATTTCCCGGGGACGAATCTGCAATACGGAGCATAGATCACTTGAAGACATCAGATTTTATGTATGACCTGCCGGAGCGGCTGATCGCCCAGACGCCGCTCCCCCGCAGGGACGGGTCCCGGATGCTGGTGCTGGATAAGAGCACCGGCCAGACCGGGCACCGCCATTTTTATGACCTGCCGGAATATCTGCGCGCCGGGGACTGCCTGGTGCTGAACGACTCCCGGGTGATACCCGCCCGACTCATCGGCGTGCGCGCCACCGGCGGCGCGGCGGAGGTGGTGCTGCTGCGGGACCTGGGGGAAGGCCGCTGGGAGTGCCTGACCCGGCCGGGGCGGAAGATGCGTCCCGGCACGACCGTCACCTTCGGCGGCGACGGAGAGCTCACCGGCACGGTGGAGGCCGTGGCCGAGGGGGGCAACCGCGTCATCCGCTTCGAGTATGAGGGCATATTCCTGGAGGTGCTGGAGCGTCTGGGCCGGATGCCGCTGCCGCCCTATATCAAGACCCAGTTGGACGACCCGGAGCGGTACCAGACCGTGTACTCCGTCCATCCCGGCAGCGCGGCCGCGCCTACGGCGGGGCTGCATTTCACCCAGGAGCTTTTGCAGCGCATCCGGGACATGGGCGTTCAGGTCTGCTTCGTCACCCTCCATGTGGGGCTGGGCACCTTCCGGCCCGTGCAGGTGGAGGACGTGGAGAGCCATGAGATGCACAGCGAGTTTTGCACCGTGCCGCCGGAGACGGCGGATGCGGTCAACGCCGCCAAGGCCGCCGGAAACCGTATCGTGGCCGTGGGCACCACCTCCTGCCGGACATTGGAGAGCTTCACCGGGGACGACGGCGTTCTGCGGACCGGCAGCGGCTGGACGGATATCTTCATTTATCCGGGCTATAAATTCAAATGCATCGACGCGCTGGTGACGAACTTCCATCTGCCCGGCTCCACGCTGGTGATGCTGGTGTCCGCCCTGGCGGGCCGGGAGAACATCCTGAACGCCTACGCCGAGGCCATCCGGGAGGAGTATCGGTTCTTCTCCTTTGGGGACGCCATGTTCATAGGAGACACGATGTGATGTAATATAGAAATACCCGTTAGGTGTTGTTCCTGTGACACTATCATGGGGAATGTGAGGAATTAGTCATGGCTGCTATTGCGAAGTTTGTATCGTATGATGGCGGTATCGCGTTTTCTGAGAAAGCATTGAAGATCCAGCACGCTGGCGACAAGCAAGGCAAGGTCATCCCGATAATTAATGTAATCTCTGTCGCAGTGAGACGTCCCACTGAAGAGTACGAGGGATTTATCCACATCCGCATTGCCGGAGATTCTCGCGGTGACTGCATTTATTTTGATGATGATCAATATGCCGAGGCAGTACAGTTCAAGCGGGCTTTTGAATCAATCACCCAAATAACAATACAGGCAATGCCCTCGTACCAGCAAAAGCGGGAATCTGCCGCCGGAAAAAAGGATGCAAAGAAGAAAGCAAAATGGAAGAGAATCGTTCTTGGCATTACGGCTTTCTACGTTTTGTTGATGGTCATGGGCGGTATAACGATGCTGTTCGGCAAGGGTGGTAAGACTGAAGTTGAGAGTCCTGCTACTATGACAGAAGAAACCAACGCTGCCGAGGAGTTTCTCTCGCTTGTACGAGATGCCACTATGGAGAAGACCATAAGAGAGGGAGAATCCATAACTGATATCGCGCTCAATGGACGTGATCTACATGTGATGATCGATATATCAGGATCATCTATCTGGAATTATGCAACCGAAGAAACCATTGATGACTTTCTTATGACGGACAGTGATTCTACTTCAGAAGCTATTCTGGAAATCGGAGATCAGTATGACACTTTATGGGATACGATTACCGTGGACTTCGGTGAGTATGGTAAAGTTGTCAACGATAAGGCAAACATTGGCACGCTCGATATGTCCGAATATGGTGGCCTTGGCGAAGCAAGATATTTCCCGCCTGAAACGCAACGAATTGAGCATTATCAGGCTGCATCTGATAAGATTTCCCAAAGACAGAGCGAATCAGGTGTTGTTCAAAACACGGCTGCACCTGGTGAGAATAGCTGGCCGTTAGATAGCCTGTGCGCAGCTATAGAATCCGTCCTTGCTCAAAACTATGACCACTACAGTATTGAACACGATGATTCTTCCATTACCATTGGAGTATGGCATGATGGTATTGCGCTTGAACTTGCTGCTATTCAAACTTCCGGCGGCGATGAAAATAACGCTGACTGGGCCGCTTTAAAGGATGGGCTTGTGTCGGTTGCAAAGTCTATCCGAGGGGTGATAGATACTGCTGGCAGAGAGGATGTATACCTCGTACTAAATTTGCTAAATGACCAGAACACTGAAAAAACCTTACTGAGTATTTTTGACACAACCGTTTTTTATGATGTCTTAACCGATAACTGACATCGTCATATAACTTGATACTGACAACAAAACGCCCTGACAGATAGTCAGGGCGTTTTCTGTGCATATTGAGCAGTCGATCTGTGCAGTACAAATGCACATGGTTGATCAAGTCCGGGCAACGCCATGCTTATGAGGAATGCAATGCAAAAAGGTGTGCCCGTGAAGACTCACGACCGCAAGGACACGGGATTCTTTTTTGCGGGGCTGGTGGTAAGTTGGGTTGTAACAGAACTAAACGCATGTTATAATTGCAATACAGCTCATTTGAGTTGCTGACGGGGGGTAAGGATATGATAAAGACAAATCTGTTTAAGGCATCTGACGCGCACGAGATCGTTGCGAATGCAGGGCGGTTCTATCTGCTGGAGTATGGAAAGGATATATCTGTTACGCCGGAAACGGCGGGGGCGGCGTTCTTTGCGGCAAAAATGAATGTACACAAAAAACAGGTGATCGCCCGATTAAATAATGACGGAGGTGTCATTGTACAGGCAGGTGCTATGCAGATGATGATCGGGAAGCTGCGCGCCGCGACAAATGTCAATGGAGCCGGTGATCTCATGAGAAAATATGTTGGTAGCAGGGTCACAGGCGAGACGGCAATAAAGCCGCGGTACGAGGGGGCCGGCCTGTTGGTATTGGAGCCTACCTACCGATATATATTGTTCGAGAACCTGGCAGATTGGGATGGGAGCATGGTGATAGAGGACGGCATGTTCCTGGCCTGCGACGATTCCGTAGGGATGAAGGTCACTGCCAGAAGCTCCCTGTCCTCAGCGATCTTGGGAAATGAGGGCCTGTTCAATACCGCCCTTGTCGGTGAGGGAATTGCCGTATTGGAGAGCCCCGTTCCCTCCGAAGAACTGGTTATTGTTGATTTGGTGAAAGATGAGGTCAAGATCGACGGGAATATGGCGATCGCGTGGTCTAGCACGCTGGATTTCACGGTTGAGCGGACAACAAAGACCCTGGTGGGTTCTGCTGCCTCCGGTGAGGGGCTTGTAAATGTCTACCGTGGGACGGGGCGTGTAATGATCGCGCCTGTCGCGAGGAATAAAAACATCACGGTGCCAAAAGCGGGAAAGTAACGCGGCACATCATTATATGACGATCTGAGAGGGTTTTATGTATAAACTGCTGAAACAGGCCGAGGGCCGCGCCCGGCGGGGGGAGTTCACCACCCCCCACGGCACGGTCCAGACGCCGGCCTTTATGAACGTGGGCACCGCGGCCGCCATCAAGGGGGGCCTGTCCGCCAGGGATCTGGAGGAGGTGGGCTGTCAGGTGGAGCTTTCCAACACCTACCACCTGCACGTCCGGCCCGGGGACGAGCTCATAAAGGAGATGGGCGGCCTGCACCGGTTCATGGGCTGGAACGGCCCCATCCTCACCGACAGCGGCGGCTTTCAGGTGTTCTCCCTGGCGGGGCTGCGGAAGGTGACGGAGGAGGGCGTGTCCTTCCAGAGCCATGTGGACGGCCGGCGGCTGTTCATCGGCCCGGAGCAGAGCATGCGTATCCAGGCCAACCTGGGCAGCGACGTAGCCATGGCCTTTGACGAGTGCGTGAAGATCCCCTCGCCCCGGTCGTACTTTGAGGCCGCCAACCAGAGGACCTATCGGTGGCTGGTCCGATGCAAAAAGGCCCTGGCGGAATATAACGCCCAGCCGGACGCGGTGAATCCCGGCCAGATGCTCTTCGGCATCAACCAGGGGGGGATATACCCGGACCTGCGGGTGGAGCACATGAAGGCCATCGCGGAGCTGGACCTGCCCGGCTACGCCATCGGCGGCCTGGCGGTGGGGGAGACACACCAGCAGATGTATGACACCATCGAGCTGGTCCAGGAGCATATGCCCGCTGACCGGCCCCGGTACCTTATGGGCGTGGGCACTCCCGGCAACATCATCGAGGGTGTCTGGCGGGGGGTGGACCTTTTCGACTGCGTGATGCCCGCCCGGAACGGCCGCCACGGCCACCTCTTTACCAAGCGGGGCGTCATCAATCTGAAGAACGAGCGGTATGCCCGGGACGAGAGCCCCATCGACCCGGCGTGCGGCTGTCCCGTGTGCCGCCGCTACAGCCGCGCCTATGTCCGCCATCTCTTTAAGGCGGAGGAGGCGCTGGGCCTGCGGCTGGCCGTGATGCACAACCTGTGGTTCTATAACACCCTCATGGCGGAGATACGCCAGGCCCTGGAGGAAGGCTCCTTTGCGGACTACCGGGCAAAATATGCCAAACTTCTTGACACAAGGATATGACTAACTATATAATAGAAGCAACTTTTTTGGAGGTAATCAAATGAAACTTTCCCGCCTTTTCAGGGTATGCGCCCTTTTGATGCTGGCCGTCTCGGCCGTTTTTCTGCTGTCCGGGTGCCTTGCGGCTGATACTTCGGCCGCCGGAACGGACGGAGCCGCCACCGCCGCCGGCGGCGGCATGAGCATGATCATCATGCTGGTGGTCATGATCGGCGTGTTTTACTTCTTCATGATCCGGCCGGAGAACAAACGGAAAAAGCAGGCCCAGCAGATGCGCGACAACCTGGCCGTGGGCGACACCATCACCACCATCGGCGGCATCATGGGCAAGATCGTCAGCGTCCGTGAAAACAACATCATCATCGAGACCAGCGAGGACCGGGTCCGGATGCAGCTTGCCAAGTGGGCCGTGTCCAGCGTGGGCAAGCAGACCGAGGAGCCCCAGAACTGACGGCAAAATTCAGTAAATAAATCCATCCCTCCGTGAATAGGCTTGAACAGCCTGAAAACGGAGGGATGTTATTATGTCGTTTTTAAAAAAGAGCGGCTTCGCCGCCGCCGCGGCCATGGGGACGGGGGCGGCCCTGGTGTTGACCGCGCTGGTCCTGCTGCCGGCGGCCTGGGCCGTGTCGGCGGGACTGGTGCCGGAGCAGGCGGGCCGGACGGCCGCGCTGGTGGTCGCGGGCCTGGCCGTGCTGGCCGCCACGGCGGTGATCGCCAAGGTCCGGGGCAGGGAGGCTCTGGCTACCGGCGGCGCCGTCGCGCTGGGAACGCTGACGCTGGCGGCCCTGTGCTGCGCCCTGGGCGGGGCGAAATGCGCCTTTGGACCATGGCTTGCGTACCTGGCCGGCGCGGCGCTGGCGGGGGGCCTGGCGGGCGCGATGGCCGGCGTTCGTCGAAATAGCCATAAAAAACGCCGTCGTTAGGCACTTTTGATAACATATAGTTATAGTGTCGGTGGTGGACATAAGAGGTAACAAAAATACCAAATGTCGTTATAAATTGTAACCAATAATACTAGAAATGGGGATATTCCCGGTACTTTCGGCATTTATAAATTACAAAATGTAACTAATTTAAGAAAAATCGCAGAAAATCGTCCGTTAAAAGTAACAAAAATGACATTTTTTGCGAAAAACCCTTGATTACAAATTGAATTTGTATTATATTGGGGTCACGATAATTATGTCAAGCGACAGCAGAGGAGCGTGGCCACAGTGACCAATTCGGATTGCCTGAGCAAGTATGAGCGGTATCTGGCCGATGAAAAGCGGGCCAGCAAGAATACGCTCAACTCCTATCTGCGGGACATCCGCCAGTTTGGGGAGTATCTGGACGCCAACGGCGAGGGGGATTATGTCGCGGCGGACGAGGATGTGCTGTGCGAGTATATAGACCATCTTCGGGCCGAGGGCAAGTCCGTGGCTACCGTGTCCCGGTCCATCGCGTCGCTGCGGAACTTCTATGTGTGGCTGCAGATGCACGGCTATGTGGAGCACGCCCCCACCGGGAAGCTGGTGCCGGACAAGGCCGACCACAAGCTGCCGGAGGTGCTGACGTCCCAGGAGGTGGAGCTGCTGCTGTCCCAGCCGGAGTGTACGGATCGGAAAGGCTACCGGGACCGGGCCATGCTGGAGCTGCTGTACGCCACCGGCATCCGGGTCAGCGAGCTGATCGGCCTGGACATCACCGACGTGAACCTGTCCGCCGGCATCATCAACTGCCGGGGCCGGAACCGGGTCCGCTCCATCCCTCTGTACCCCAAGGCCATCAAGGCGTTGAAGGACTATGTGGACTTCATCCGCCCGGAGATGATCGCCACGCCGGGGGAGAGGGCGCTGTTCGTGAACGTCAGCGGCGAGCGCATGAGCCGCCAGGGCTTTTGGAAGATCGTCAAGAGCTACCAGCAGAAGGCGGGCATCGAAAAGGACATCACGCCCCACACCCTGCGCCACAGCTTTGCCACCCATCTGCTGGAGAACGGCGCGGACCTGCGCTCCATCCAGGAGATGCTGGGCCACGCGGACATCAGCTCCACCCAGATCTATTCCCAGCTCGTGAAAAAGCAGCTGAAGGACGTCTACAACAAGGCCCATCCCAGAGCGTAGTACATATCGAGCGCGAAAGCGGCAGCCCGCAGGCTGCCGTGGTAAAAAGATGGTAGACACGAAAAGTGCCTACCATCTTTTGTGTTAAAATGAGGGAAAGGGGTGATAACCATGGCGCGAAAATATACGATGCGGAGCAAAGAAGAAAAGCAGGCAATCGTAAAAAAGGTGCTGGCAGGAAAATCTGTCCGCGCCTGGGAACCAGATGTTCGTAACGAACAAGTGAGGCAGTGGGTAACGAAATACCAGACCGAGGGTGAGGCAGGGCTGGAAGCGAAGAAGAAACCGGGTAATCCTCTGTCTCGTTATGAACGCCGCAAGGAGCTCACCTACACGGAGCAGCTCCAGTACCAAATCGAGCTGCTCAAGCGTGAACTGGCAGTAAAGGAAGCGGAGGTAGCCCGTTTAAAACAACGCAACGCACGAAAGGAGGGCGATGCCCAAAGAAAGTGATCCAGCAGATGTATGCTGAGATACAGCGGCAGACAGACAAGCACTCCGTAACGGAGCTTTACGGCATATACGGCGTATCCCGCAGCGGCTATTACAAGTGGCGCCAGCGGCAAGGAAAACTCAACCGTTATGAGCAGTCCCAGCGGGTCCTGGACGCCTATGTGAACGACATCCACGCCCATCATCCCATGATGGGCTACCGCTCCATCCGGGACATGCTTGTCCTCCAGTTCGGCCTTGTGGTGAGCGACCCCAGCGTATTCAAGTCCATGAAGCGGTTACATATCCACAGTTACAGGCGCAGGAGAAAGTACAAACTCTCAGGGTCTGGCCTTGCGCATAGCCGCTATCCCAATCTGCTGAACCGTGATTTCAAGGCAGACGCTCCCATGCAGAAAATCGTCACGGATATCACCCACATAAAGTACCATGGCAAATGGCACTATCTCGCCGCCTTTCTGGACTTGTATAGCAACGAGATATTGAAGTGGGAACTGGGCGATACCTTTGACAACCTTCTGGTCATGCGTCCCGCTGAAAGGTTCCTAAAACGAACAGAGAGTACCGGACGCCAAGTCCTTTTCCACAGCGATCAAGGCGTACAGTACTCATCTGCCGGTTATTGCAACCTGCTTACACAATACAACGTCCTGCAGAGTATGTCAAGGGCGGGGATGCCCCGGGACAACGCAGTGATGGAGAGCTTCTGGGGATGATTCAAGGACACGCTCCGCAAGCACTTCCGGTTCTGGGAGAGGGATGACCTGTATGCTGTCGTGGCTGAATGTATCCACTATTTCAACTTCATCCGGCCTGTCCGCAAGCTGAACGGAAAACCACCAGGCCTGTTTCGTACAGAACCGGTGGCCTAACCTGTTACTTTTTGTGTCTACCAGCCCCTGACTATTTTAACCGAAACGCCACGCCATTCCAAAATCCGATACTGTACTGTCTTACGGCCAATCTCCTGGAGGCCGTCTCTTTTGCTTGCGGAGGGTTTTTGCACCGGGCCGGCAGGGGAGCGGGGCCGGCGGCCCGGTCCGCTTGACAGGGCGGGCCGGATGGGGCTATACTGAGGCGGACCGGCCAAGCGTCGGGGCCTCCATAGCCGCCCCGCCGTCAGGCCGGGGGGCTTTCTGCGGGGGACGATGCGGTGAATATACAGATATTTGGCAGAAACAAGTGCTTTGACACGAAAAAGGCCCAGCGGTGGTTCAAGGAGCGGCGGATCAAATTCCAGTTCGTGGACGTGGACCGCTACGGCATGAGCCGGGGGGAGCTGGCGGGCGTGAAAAACGCCGTGGGCGCGGCCGCCATGAGCGACGCGCCGGAGATCGCCTATCTTGCCTACGACGCCGACAAGCTGGAAAAGCTCTACGAATGCCCGGAGCTTTTGAAAACGCCTCTTGTCCGCAACGGCAGACAGGCCACCGTGGGCTACTGCCCGGACGTTTGGAAAAACTGGGAATAAAAAAGGAAAAAACGGCGGCCGCCGGGCCGCCGTTTTGGAGGTACATGCGGTGAAAACATTCGTATTCGGAAGCGGCGCCTGGGGCACCGCCCTGGCAATGCTGCTGTGCGCCAACGGTCATGAGGTGACCCTCTGGTCCCACGACCCGGACAAGGCCGCGGCCATGGCCCGAAGCCGGAAAAACCCGGCCCTGGCGGGCGTGCTCCTGCCGGAGAACCTGGCCGTCACCAGCGATCCGGCCGGGGCGGAGGCGGCCGGGCTTGTGCTGTTCGCGTCCCCGTCCAATGTGCTGCGCTCCACGGCGGAGACCGCCTCGGCCCACATCCGGCCCGGAACGGCGCTGGTGTCTGCCACCAAGGGCATCGAGGCGGGGACCGACCTGCGCATGAGCCAGGTGATACGCCAGTGCGTGGGGAAGGACTGCCCGGTGGTGGTCCTGTCCGGCCCCTCCCACGCGGAGGAGGTGTCCCGGCAGATGGCTACCGGCTGCGTGGCCGCCTGCGAGGACCAGGCCGCGGCGGAGCTGGTGCAGCAGGTGTTCATGAACGAGATGTTCCGGGTCTACGTCAACCAGGACGTGGTGGGCGTGGAGCTGTGCGGGGCGGTGAAGAACGTGGTTGCCCTGGGCTGCGGCATCATCGACGGCCTGGGCCTGGGGGACAACGCCAAGGCCCTGTTCATGACCCGCGCCATGGCGGAGATCGCCGTGCTGTGCCAGAAGGCGGGGGGCCAGCGGACCACCTGCTCCGGCCTGGCGGGCATGGGGGATCTGATCGTGACGTGCCTTTCCGTCCACTCCCGGAACCGGCAGGCGGGACTGCTGATCGGCCGGGGCGCGCCGGTGGCCCTAGCCCTGCGGGAAGTGGGGGCCGTGGTGGAGGGCTATTACGCCGCCGCCAGCATCAAATCCCTGGCCGACAAGCTGGACGTGGAGGTGCCCATCTGCCGGAGCGTGTACGCCATCCTCTATCGGGACATGGACCCGGAGGAGGTCTTCCGGGGGCTGATGAAGCGGGAGAAAAAGAGCGAGTTCGGCATCGTCTGGGACAGCGGCAACTGAAAAGAGCAAACAAAAAACGCGCCTGAGCCGGGCTCAGGCGCGTATCGTTTTAGAGGAAAAGATCACACGAAGTTCAGGGCCAGGGTGAGCAGCACGAACACAAGACCCACCCACTTAGTCATCTTTGCCAGCTTGGCGTCCCAGGTCTTGGCCTTGCTCTTGGTCATGAAGGTGTCCGCGCCGCCGGCGATGGCGCCGGACAGGCCGGAACGCTTGCCGCTCTGGAACAGGATCACGGCTACCAGGAACACACAGGCGATCAGGTCCAATATAGAAAGAAAAATAGTCATGTCGATCTCACCCTTTTTCAAAATTCGCCTGATTACTATACCATATCTCTTTTATGAAATCAAGATTTTTTTCATCTTTTTCCCAACGTCACTTCAACTGGCCGGGACTGACCCCGAAGCACTCCCGGAAGGCCCGGAAGAAGGTGGAGTATTCCTCAAAGCCGCTGTCGGCGGCCGCCTTGCTGGCGCTGACCCCGGTGCGGATCAGCTGGGCGGCGTATAGAAGCCGCCGCTGGCGCACATAGGCGTGGACCGAGCTGCCGGTCTGGGCCTTGAATAGCCGCATGAAGTGGTATTTGCTCAGATACACCCGCTCCGCCAGCTCCTCCACCGTCAGAGGCCGGGCCAGGTTCTCGTTGATATAGGACAGGGTCCGGGCGATCTTGGGGTCATACTGGGGGGAGGCCAGCTCCGCGGCGTCGCCGCCCCGCAGAGAGACGCGGCCGATGAGGATGAGAAGCTGCATCAGCAGCGTGTCCCGGAACGCCTGCGCCCCGAACTGGCCCCCGGTCTCCTCCGCCTCCATGGCGGCCAGAAGCTGCCGGATGGCCTGCCGCTCCGTCTCGTCCGGGGTCAGCCGGTACCGGCCCTGCTTGTCGGCCCGCTCGAAGCACTCCATGAGCCCCGCCTCCGGCATGGCCCGCTCCACATACTTTCTGTCCAGGTACACGATCACCCGCTCGTAGGGCACCGTCTGGTCGATGAGGGCCTTGTGGATCACATGATGGCCTACCAGCAAAATGTCCCAGGGCCGCAGGGCAAAGGCCCGCCGCTCCACCAGATAGTCCACCCGGCCCGACAGGAGGATCACCAGCTTGTCAAAGTCGTGGAAGTGGAAATCCCGCTCCTGGCCCGCCGTGTCCCGCAGGTGAAAGACGTGGTAATTCTCTTTCAGATACCCCTCCTGACTGTAGCTGCTGCTCACCCGGAACGCCCCCTTTCCACACGGTCTGCCATCATTATATATGATACGGCAATTTTTGCAATCATTCAAGCACGGTTTGCAATGTTGTTTATATCCATATCTAGGTATGATAGTCAGGCACACCCACCAGATTTTGTGAAACGCCTTCCCGGAGCGACAAATTTTTTGTAAAAATTTTTGTGCTGAACACTACAAAAAATTACAAAAAGTAACGCGAAACCCAGTATTTGCAAGGCTTTGCGGGTTTTTGGAGCTTACAAAATATTGAAACGAAAACTATTGACAGACACAAGATGTTGTGCTAGTATTACGTCTACCGGGATTATGTAACCGAAAAACTCTCTTGCAGAGAGGGCGCGGCGGACAGAGAAACGGTGACAAAGATGAAAAGCCGCGGCGCGAAAAGGCGGAAAGTGCGCGGGGAGAGGTACGAAAGATGAAGATCATAAAGAGAAACGGTTCGGAGGTCGCGTTCGACATCACCAAGATCATCGCGGCCATCAGCAAGGCCAACAACGTGGTGGACGAGGATCTGCGTATGACTAACACCCAGATCCACCGCATCGCGGACACGGTGGAGAAGGCCTGCGTGGAGCTGGGGCGGTCGCCCTCCGTGGAGGAGATCCAGGACATGGTGGAGGAGCAGATCATGGCGCACGGGGCCTATGAGGTCGCCAAGCGGTACATCACCTACCGTTACACCCGGTCCCTGGTCCGCCAGTCCAACACCACCGACGACAAGATCCTGACCCTCATCGAGTGCAACAACGAGGAGGCCAAGCAGGAGAATTCCAATAAAAACCCCGTGGTGAACTCCACCCAGCGGGACTACATGGCCGGCGAGGTCAGCCGGGACATCACCGCCCGCCTGCTGCTGCCCCAGGATATCGTGGAGGCCCATGAAGAGGGCATCATCCACTTCCACGACACCGACTATTACGCCCAGCATATGCACAACTGCGACCTGGTGAATCTGGAGGATATGCTCCAAAACGGCACGGTCATCACCGACACCCTGATCGAGCGGCCCCACAGCTTCGCCACCGCCTGCAACATCGCCACCCAGATCGTGGCCCAGGTGGCCTCCAACCAGTACGGCGGCCAGTCCATCTCCCTGGCCCACCTGGCCCCCTTCGTGCAGGTCAGCCGGGAGAAGATCCGCTCCATCGTCCGGGACGAGATCAGCACCCTGGGCGTGATCCCCACCAGCGAGCAGGTGGACGAGATCGTGGAAAAGCGGCTCCGGGAGGAGATCCGCCGGGGCGTGCAGACCATCCAGTACCAGGTAGTCACGCTTTTGACTACCAACGGCCAGGCTCCCTTCGTGACCGTGTTCATGTATCTGAACGAGGCCAAGAGCGAGCGGGAGAAGAAGGATCTTGCCATCATCATCGAGGAGACGCTGCTCCAGCGTTACGAGGGTGTGAAGAACGAGCAGGGCATCTGGGTGACGCCCGCGTTCCCCAAGCTGATCTACGTGCTGGAAGAGGATAACGTGGAGGAGGGCACGCCTTACTATTACCTGACAAAGCTGGCGGCCAAGTGCACCGCCAAGCGCATGGTGCCCGACTACATCTCCGAGAAGAAGATGCTGGAGCTGAAAGGCGACGTGTACACCTGCATGGGCTGCCGCAGCTTCCTGACCCCGGACCGGTTCACCGACGCGGGCGTGGGCAACATCGCCAACGCCGGCAACTACGAGCCGGGCAAGCACAAGTA
>CANQNS010000026.1 GCA_947625285.1 uncultured Oscillospiraceae bacterium | reverse complement strand
TCTGGTCTCTCTAAGAACCCTCTTCTGGTGCTTATTTGCATAAGCTGTTTGCATTGTTTAATTTACAAGGTACACGCGCACCTACACGGCCCTCCCGCGAGGCGCCTTGCTAATATATCATCTCAAAATGCCCTTGTCAACACTTTTTTGCTCATTTTTTTAAAAATTTTTCATGAAATCCTTACCAGCGGGAAAACTATCTGTATGTTGAATAAAAAACCCGATTATCCACAAGATGTAGACTTTCACCCCAAGGCAGTCCCGACCTATGATATGCCCATAACCCCGGATAATACGGCCGCTCTGTACGCCGGATGCGAGGATTACGAGAGCCGGCGTGTCTCTGCCGGGGGGACAGGGTCCATGGTGTACGCATGCTGGCTGGACGGGGTGGTATCCGGCTCGGACGTGGCGGAGCAGGTGCTGCGTCCGCTGACCGACCCGGTCCGGTTCGGCCGCACCAAAACGCCCCGGGAGACCATCGACCTGCTGGCGGCCGGCGGGGTCTACGGCCCCTCCATGAAGCAGGTGGACGCCATGGACGATCTGGTGGACGCCATCGGCTACGGCCACTGCGCGCTGGTGTTCACGGGCACGGCCTTCGTTTTTCAGGTCAAGACCGACCAGCACCGCTCCGTCCAGGAGCCCACGGTGGAAAAGTCCGTCAAGGGCGGCAAGGACTCCTTCGTAGAGGTGCTGCGGGTGAACACGGGGCTGGTCCGCTCCCGGCTGCACACGCCCAAGCTGAAGCTGTCCCAGACCACGGTGGGCCGGAAAAGCTGCTCCATGGCGGCGGTGATGTGGCTGGAGGGGGTGGCAGACCCGGAAACGCCCCGGGAGATGCTCCGGCGGCTGGAGGAGCTGGACACAGACGGGGTCCTGATGCCGGACACGCTGGAGAGCGGCCTGGTGGACGCGCCCAAGTCGCCTTTTCCCCAGTTGATCCACACCGAGCGGCCGGACAAGTTCGCCCAGCTGCTGCTGGAGGGCCGGGTAGGGGTGATCGTGGAGGGCATCCCGGTGGGTTTTGCCGCGCCGGCCTTTTTCCCGGAATTTTTCAAGACCACCGAGGACGCCTCCCAACACTATCTGGCGGCCTCCTTCATCCGCCTGCTGCGGTGGGCGAGCCTGGTGATGACGCTGCTGCTGCCGGCCTTCTATGTGGCGGTGGCCACCTATCACCCGGAGATGCTGCCCACCAAGCTGCTCCTGTCGGTGATCGAATCGAAGCAGTCCGTGCCCTTTTCCACGGCGGTGGAGATATTGGGGCTGCTGATCTCCTTTGAGCTGCTGCAGGAGGCCGGCCTGCGGCTGCCGAACCCGGTGGGCCAGACGGTGAGCATCATCGGCGCGCTGATCGTGGGCCAGTCGGCCGTGGAGGCCAAGGTAGTCAGTCCCATCGCTGTGATCGTGGTGGCCCTGGCGGGCATCGCCGGCTACACCATGCCCAGCCAGGACATGGGCGCGGCGCTGCGCATCGCCCGGTTCCTGCTGGTGGTGGCGGCCACCCTGGCGGGGATGTTCGGCATCATTTTGGGGGAGGTGTTCCTCATCTGGCACCTGTGCTCCATCCAGAGCTTCGGCCGCGCCTACATGACGCCTCTGACCGGGGGCCGGGGCGGGGACAGCAACGGCACCTTCCTCCGCCGGGCGCCCTGGCGGGACCTGTACCGGGACCCCGTCATCAACGGCGGCGATATCAGGAGGCGCAAATGAGGCGTTCGCTGCTACTATTATATGTATGCGCCGCGCTGCCGTTCCTGTCCGGCTGCAGCTTTTCCCTGTCGGCGGACCGGCATGACGCGGAGCGGCTGATGCTGATCCAGACCATGGGGCTGGACAGCGAGGACGGCCAGGTCCGCGTCAGCGTCTCCTCCGGCTTGGGGCCGGAGGACAAGCCCGCCCTTGTCATGTCCGCCCGGGCCGGCGGCATCGAGGCGGCCATTGCGGACCTGCAGGACCTTTCTCCGGAAAACCAGCTTTTTTACGCCCATGTGCAGTATCTGCTCCTGGGGCGGGAGGCGGCCCGGAACGAGCTGAACAACGTGATACAGTGGGTGGATCGGAGCCCCACGCTGCGCATGGACACCAACATGGTGGTCGTAAAAGGTTTGGCGGAGGACGCGGTGGTCGATACTTCTGAAAACAGCACCGATGTGACGGCGCGGCTGGCCTCCCTGGACCGGCAGGCCCGCTCCGCCGGCTGGACCATCCACACCCTCCGGGAAGTGGCGGCCGCCACCAGCCAGGGGGACGGGGCCTTGTGCCTGGCGGTGGAGACCGCTGATACGGAAAACGCCGTCTTTACCGCGGATATGCAGTCCGAGGCCCTGGTCCCGGCGGGCTACGCGGTGCTGGGACCGGACGGGCTGGTGGACTTTCTCACGCCGGAGCAGTCCATGGGCGCGGAACTCCTCACCGGCGACCCCACGGGGCTTCTCATCACCGTAAAGGGCAACACCATGGAGATCCTGAGCGGCTCCGCCCGGATCGAGGGAGAGTCCTCTCCCGACGGGCGGCCGGAGTCGCTTTCGGTGAAATGCTCGCTGCGTACCGGCGTGCTGGAAAAGTCCCGGCGGGACAGCCTTTCGCCGGAGGAGCTGGACGCCGCCCTGTCCCGGACCGTGGGGGAATGGGTGACGGACTGCATCCGGCTGGCCCAGGAAAGCGGCTGCGACTTTCTGGGCCTGCGAAGCGGCGCGCTGCCCACCTCGAAGGCGTTGGAGCGATGGGGCGGCAGCTGGGGAGAGATATTGACCGATCTGCCTGTCAGCGTATCCGTGGAGGGCCGGGTGGACCGCAGCTACGACCTGGCCGAGTGAGAGAGGCGTTTATGAGCGAAGAGCGCATGACAAGAAAACAATTCGCGGCGGTGATCCTGGTGTCGCTGCTGTCGCCGCTGCTGCGGCTGCTGCCCCAGACGGCGGTGACCCTGGCCGGGCGGGGGGCGTGGCTCTCCGCTTTGCCGGCCCTGGTCCCGCCGCTGGCGCTGGGGGCCATCCTGGCGTCCTTCCGCCGGTATATGCGCCCCGGCGAGGGGATGGGCGGGCTGCTGCTGCGGTGGCTGGGGCCCGTGGCGGGCCGGGCGGCGCTGGCTGTCTTTGCCGGGTGGTTCCTCTTTTACGGGGGCTTCATCCTGCGCAGCGGCGCGGAGCGGCTGGTGTCCACCATCTACCCCGGCAGCGGGCAGAACCTGTTCGTAGCCGCCACCATCGCCCTGTGCCTGACGGTGGCGTTGGGGGAGCTGGGCACGGCGGCCCGGACGGCGGTGCTGATGCGGGCCGTGCTGGTGGGCACGCTGGCGGCGGTGCTGGTCCTGTCCGTGCCCAATATGGACCCGGAACAGCTGCTGCCCCTGGGCTGGAACGACGCCGGCCCCATCCTGGCCGGCGCGCTGCCTCTGGCGTCGGTGGGCGCGGTGGCCGGGTGCTTCTCCTTTCTGTCCGGCTATGTGCAGCCGGCCAAAAACCAACTGTGGCTTCTGGGGACCATGATACTGCTGCTGGGTCTGGGGGGCGTGATCTGCGCCTCGGTGGTGTGCGTGTTCGGGCCGAAGCTCTCCGCCGCGCTGACCTACCCCTTTTTCATCATGATCCGCAGCATCTCCCTGGGGGATCTGGTCCCCCGGATCGAGGCGGTGGTGATCACCGCCTGGGTGGGCGCGGACCTGATGCTGTGCGCCATGCTGCTGCGCTGCGCCCATGAGGCCGTCCGCACCATTTTCCGCCTGCCGACGCCGGACCAGTTCCCTATGGGCAGCCTCCGGGGCGGCCGGTGGCTCCTCTGGCTGGAGGCCGCCGCAGTCTTTGGATGCAGCTTCTTTTTCGACCTGCCCCCCTGGGAGCTGAAGCTGTGGTCGGACCAATATATCCCCCTTGCCAGCGACGCCGTCCTGTTCGGCGGCTTTGTCCTGCTGTGGCTTGTCACCATCCCCCGGCGGAAAAGAGAGCGGCTATGCAGCGAAAAAGGCGGCAGTCTGTGACTGCCGCCCTTACATTATAATATTATGCCTGCCGTGCCCGCCGCCAGCAGCGGCTTCATGCGCTCGTAACAGGCCGCGGCGGTGTAGCAGTCCGCCAGGGCCCGGTGGGCCGTCTCCGGCATCACGCCGAACCGCTCCGCCAGGTCCGCCAGCCGGTGGCGGCCGTACTGCGGGAAGAGCTTCCGGCTCAGCCGCATGGTGTCCACAAAGTCGTTGGAGACCGGCGGAAGGCCGATGGACAGGGCCTTGTCGTAGAGGAAATTCACGTCGAAATGTACGTTGTGGCCCACGATCACGTCGCCGCCAACGAAGTCCAGAAAATAGGGCAGCACGTCGCAGAGCGGCGGGGCTGTCCAGAGCATGTCGTCCGTGATGCCGGTCAGGGCCGTGATCTCCGCCGGGATGGAGAAGCCCGGATCCACCAGCAGGCTCACCTGGTCCACCGGCTGGCCGCCCCGGACCTTCACCGCGCCCAGCTCGATGATGGAGCTGTACCGGGGGCTCAGGCCGGTGGTCTCGATGTCCACGGACGTATAATCCTCCGCCGCCAGCAGCAGGCTCCGGCCCTTACCGGGCCGGGCGGGGGCCGGTCTCGGCCTTTCCGCGGTCCTCATTTGCCCGCGTACCGATCCCGCTGGGCCACGGCCAGGCGGTCGCAGCGGTTGTTCAGATCGTTGTCCGCGTGGCCCTTCACCCAGCGGAAGGTCACGGCGTGCTTTTGCAGCAGCCCGTCCAGCTCCCGCCACAGCTCCGCGTTTTTCAGCCCGCCCTTTTTGGTGAAGCCGGCGGCCTTCCATTTTTTCAGCCACCCCTCGCCCATTGCCCGGGAAATATACTGGCTGTCGGTGTAGACCGTAACGGCGCAGGACTCTTTCAGGGCCTCCAGCGCCCGGATCACGGCGGTGAGTTCCATGCGGTTATTGGTGGTCGCCGCCTCCCCGCCGGACAGCTCCTTCTCCGCCGCGCCGTAGCGCAGCACCGCCGCCCACCCGCCGGGGCCCGGGTTGCCCGAACAGGCCCCGTCGGTGTAGATCGTCACGTCCTTCATGCTTCCGGCGTCTCCGGCTCCTGCTCTTGCTCCTTCTCGGTGCAGGCGATAGATATGATCCGGCTGCCGTCCGATACCCGCATGAGCCGCACGCCCTGGGTTGACCGGCCGTAGACGGAGATGGCCCCCGCGTCGGTGCGCAGGATGGTGCCGTCGTCCGATACCAGCAGCAGGTCCTCCCGGCCGTCCACCAGCTTCATAGCCACCACGGGGCCGGTCTTGTCGGTGACGTTGTAGTTTTTCATGCCGTAGCCGCCCCGGCCCTGGGCCTCGCCGCCCCGGAGGTACTCCGCCGCCGGGGTCCGCTTGCCATAGCCGTTGGCGGTGACGGACAGGACCATCTGTCCCTCCGAGACCGCTCCCGCGCCCACGACCCGGTCGCCGGGACGAAGCCGGATGCCCCGCACGCCGGCGGCTGTCCGGCCCATGGGCCGCACGTCCGTCTCCTTGAAGCAGATAGCCGCGCCGCCGGCGGTAGCGATGAGGATGTTCTGCCCGCCGTCGGTGATGCACACGTCCACCAGCTGATCTCCCTCGTCCAAGGTGAGGGCCCGGATGCCGTTGCTGCGGATGTTCCGAAGGCCCGTCAGCAGCAGCCGCTTCACCGTGCCCTGGGCGGTGGTGAACAGCAGGTACTTATCCTCCTCCATCTCCCGGATGTGGAGCATGGCCTGGACCCGCTCGCCGGGCTCCACCGGCACGAAGTTCACGATGGGCGCGCCCCGGCTGGTCCGGCTGGCCTCGGGGATCAGATATCCCTTGCGGCTGTACACCCGGCCGAAGGAGGTGAAGAACAGGATCAGGTCGTGGCTGGAGGCGGTGAACACCGTCTCCACATAGTCCTCCTCCCGGGTAGCCATGGCGCGGATGCCCTTGCCGCCCCGGTTCTGGGCCCGGTACTCGCTGGCCGGCAACCGCTTGATATAGCCGTTGTGGCTCATGGTATAAACGCACTCTTCCTCCGGGATCAGGTCCTCCGCGTCGATCTCACCGAACACGTCCTGGATCTCGGTCAGGCGCTTGTCGCCGTACTTGTCCCGGATGGCCGCCAGCTCCTCTTTCAGAAGGGCCTTCAGCTTCTCCGGGTCCGCCAGCAGCTCCACATACCAGGCGATCTTTTCCTCCAGGTCCTTGTACTCGTTTTCCAGCTTCTCCCGGTTCAGGCCCTGCAGGGCGATGAGCCGCATATCGCAGATAGCCTGGGCCTGGACCTCGTCCAGACCGAATTTTTCCATCAGGTTCTCACGGGCGTTGTCATAGCTCTCACGGATGGTCTTGATCACCTCGTCGATGTTGTCCTGGGCGATCAGCAGACCCTCCAGCAGATGGGCCCGCTCCCTGGCTTTTTTCAGGTCGAACTCCGTCCGGCGGGCAATGACCTGCTCCTGGAAGGTCAAATACTCGTCCAGCGCGTGGCGCAGGGACAGGATGCGGGGCTGGGACTGGTTTTCCACCAGAGCCAGCATGATGATGGAGAAGGTGGTCTGCAGCTGGGTCTGCTTCAAAAGGTTGTTGAGCACCACCTGGGCGTTGGCGTCCCGCTTCAGCTCGATGACGATGCGCATACCGTTGCGGTCCGTCTCGTCCCGCAGGTCGGAGATGCCCTCCAGCCGCTTTTCCCGGACCTGGTCGGCGATGGAGGCCACCAGGGCCCGTTTGTTCACCTGGTAGGGCAGTTCCGTGACGATGATGCGGGTCCGGTGGTCCCGGCCGTATTCCTCGAACTCGGTCCGGGCCCGGACGGTAATCCGGCCCCGGCCGGTGGCGTAGGCCTGGCGGATGCCGGCCCGGCCCATGATGATGCCCCTGGTGGGGAAGTCGGGACCCTTCACATGCTGCATCAGGTCCTCCAGGGTGGCGTCCTCATTGTCCAGCACGCAGATGGCCGCGTCGATGACCTCCGCCAGATTGTGGGGCGGGATGCTGGTGGCCATGCCCACGGCGATGCCGCTGGAGCCGTTCACCAGCAGGTTGGGGAACCGGCTGGGCAGCACCCGCGGCTCCTTGCGGGTCTCGTCAAAGTTGGGGTCCCAGTCCACCGTGTCCTTGTCGATGTCCCGGAGCATCTCGTCGGCCATGCGGGCCATACGGGCCTCGGTGTAACGGTAGGCGGCGGGGGGGTCCCCGTCCACGGAGCCGAAGTTGCCGTGTCCTTCGATGAGGGGGTAGCGCATGGAGAAGTCCTGCGCCAGACGCACCAGCGCGTCATACACCGACGCATCCCCGTGGGGGTGGTACCGGCCCAGCACATCACCCACGGCGGTGGCGCACTTGCGGAAGGGCTTGTCCCTGGTCAGGCCATCCTCGTACATGGCGTACAGGATGCGCCGGTGGACGGGCTTCAGGCCGTCCCTGGCGTCGGGCAGGGCCCGGCCCACGATGACGCTCATGGCGTAGTCCCGGTAGCTGTCCTGCATCTCCTTGACCAGCTCGCTCTCCACGATGGCCTGCTCAGGGAATGCGATGTCCTCCGGCTTATAGTCGCGGTTATGTGCCATTTCACGTCACCTCCTCAGTAATCCAGATTGACGGCGTATTTGGCGTTGGCCTCGATCCACTGCTTGCGAGGCTCCACCTCCTCGCCCATGAGGACGGTGAAGATAGCGTCGGCGGCCACCGCGTCCTCCAGGGTGATGCGCCGCAGGGTGCGGGTCTCCGGGTTCATGGTGGTCTCCCAAAGCTCCTCCGGGTCCATCTCGCCCAGGCCCTTGAAGCGGTTGATCTCCACCTTGGCGTTGGGGTTGTCGGAGCGCATCTCGGCGGAGATGGCGTCCCGCTCCTCGTCGGAATAGGCCACCTTCTGGGTCTTGCCGCGGGTGAGCTTATAGAGGGGCGGCACGGCGGAATAGACATAGCCGTTGTCGATCAGCGGCCGCATGAACCGGAAGAAGAAGGTCAGCAGCAGCGTGCGGATGTGGGAGCCGTCCACGTCCGCGTCGGCCATGATGATGATCTTGTGGTAGCGGAGCTTTTCGATGTTGAATTCCTGGCCGATGCCCGCGCCCAGGGCCACGATCATGGGATAGAGCTTGTCGTTGCCGTAGATCTTGTCCGCACGGGCCTTTTCCACGTTCAGCATCTTGCCCCACATACTGAGCACCGCCTGGAACCGGCTGTCCCGGCCCTGGTTGGCGGAGCCGGCGGCGGAGTCGCCCTCCACGATGTATATCTCGCACAGGGCCGGGTCCCGCTCGTTGCAGTCTTTGAGCTTATCCGGCATCTGGCCGGACTCCAGCCCTGTCTTGCGGCGCACGCTTTCCCTGGCTTTTCGGGCGGCTTCCCGGGCCCGGGAGGCGGTCATGGCCTTTTCCAGCACCACCTTGCCCGTGGCCGGGTTCTCCTCCAAAAACTGCTCCAGCTTGTCGCTCACCACGCCGTCCACCAGGGTCCGCATCTCGGAGTTGCCCAGCTTGGCCTTGGTCTGGCCCTCGAACTGGGGGTTAGTGAGCTTCACGGAGATGATGGCCGTAAGGCCCTCCCGCACATCGTCGCCGGAGAGGGATTCGTCGTCCTTCAAAAGCTTTGCCTTGTGGCCGTAAGCGTTCAGCACCCGGGTCAGGGCCGTTTTGAAGCCGGTCTCATGCATACCGCCCTCCGGGGTATGGATGTTGTTGGCGAAGGACACCAGGGCCTCGTTATAGCTGTCGTTCCACTGCAGAGCCACCTCGGCGGTGGAATCGGACCGGTCGCCGGACATATAGATCACCTGGTCGTGGACCGGGGTCTTGTTGCGGTTGATGAAGGAGACGAACTCCCGGATGCCGCCCTCGTAATACATCTCGTCGAAGGCCTCTTTGCCGGGCCGCTCGTCCCGGGTGGAGATACGCAGGCCCGCGTTCAAAAACGCCTGTTCCCGCATACGCACGTGCAGCGTCTCATAGTCATAGACCGTCTCGTCGAACATCTCCGGGTCCGGGTGGAAGCGGACCACCGTGCCGGTATGGTCGGTCCGGCCGGTGACGCGCATGTCCTCGGTCTTTTCGCCCCGGGAGAAGGCCATGTGGTAGATCTGGCCGTTTTTGTGTACGTCCACCTCCAGCCAGTCGGAAAGGGCGTTCACCACGCTGGCGCCCACGCCGTGCAGGCCGCCGGAGACCTTGTACCCGCCCGCGCCGAACTTGCCGCCGGCGTGCAATACGGTGTACACCACCTCCAGAGCGGGCTTGCCGGTCTGTTCCTGGATATCCACGGGGATGCCGCGGCCGTTGTCGCTGACCCGGATGATATCCCCGGGCTCGATGGTGACCTCGATGTGGTCGCAGTACCCGGCCAGGGCCTCGTCGATGGCGTTGTCCACGATCTCGTACACCAGATGGTGCAGGCCCGACGCGGACGTGGAGCCGATGTACATGCCCGGGCGCATACGGACAGCCTCCAGCCCCTCCAGGACCTGGATCTTCGATGCGTCGTATTCCTGTGTTACCTTTTCGTTCAGTTCTGCCATTATGTCCTCTCCTGATCGTCCAGCCGCCGCGCCAGTGTGGCGGCGGTGGGCTGGGCCAAAATTACGTTTTCATCCGCGCACAGCACGAAGGACCGGGGAAGGTCCTCCGCCGCGTTTTTCACCCGTCCGTCCCGCTCCGCCCGGGACAGAAATTCCCGGGTCCGCCAGGACCAGGACGTATTGTCCAGGTCGAAAAGCCCCACGATCCGGCTGTCCTCCAAAGCGGCGTCCCCGCCCAGGTACACGTACCGGCTCACCGGATACGGCCCTCCTTCACGGTGAACACCCGCCCGCCGGTCCGGCGGCTGATGTCCTCGTCCTCACAGCAGGTGATGAGGGTCTGTCCCCCGCCGATCCGGTTCAGAACGAACTCCTGACGGGCGCTGTCCAGCTCCGAGAGTACGTCGTCCAAAAGCAGCACCGGGTATTCCCCGGTCTCCGCTTTGCATATCTCCCGTTCCGCCAGCTTGATGCTCAGCGCGGCGGTCCGGGCCTGGCCCTGGGAGGCGTAATTTCTGGCGGGCGCCCCGTTCAGAGCGATCTCCAGATCGTCCTTGTGTATGCCGGTGAGACACTGGCCCGCCTCCAGCTCCGCCTTGCGGTGGGCCGCCTGGTGGGCCGCCACCTGCTGGTATATCTCCTCGGCGGGAGCCCGGGGGTCCGTGACCGTGCTCACGGTCTTGTATGAAAGGAACAGGTCCTCTTTCCCACCCGAAAAATCCCGGTGGATGGGCGCGGCGGCGGAGGCCAGCCGCTCCGCGAAGGAGGCCCGGTAGCGTATCATCCGGGCCGAGCAGCGGGCCAGACCGTCGGAAAATTCGTCCAGAGCATCCAGAAGATCCGGCTTTTCCCGCCAGTCCTTTAAGATGCGGGTCTTGCTCTCATATAATTTGTTGTAGTCCGCCAGCAGCGCGGCATAGCCGGGCCGCAGCTGGCAGATGGCGTTGTCCATGAGCCGCCGCCGGGCCGCCGCCCCCTCTTTTATGAGGAACAGATCGTCCGGGGAGAACAGCACCGCCGTCATGACCCCGGCCAGGGCCGCGGACGTTTTTTTCACGCTGTTGACCGTCACCTGCCGCCGCTGGCCCTTTTGAAAGAGAAGCCGCACCGTCTGGCTCCGGCCGGCGGACTCTACATCCGCCAGGACGCTGGCCCAGCCGCAGTCGAAGCCGATCAGCTCCCGGTCGAACCGGGTCCGAAAGCTGTGGGCCCCTGTCAGCAGATACACCGCCTCCAGAAGATTGGTCTTTCCCTGGGCGTTGGGGCCGCAGATCACATTCACCGCCGGCTCGAAGGAAACCGTCTCCTCGTCATAGTTGCGAAAGCCGGACAGGGCGATGCGCTCGACTCTCATGCGCCGGCTTTCAGACGGACGGGCAGGATCATATAGGAAAAGCTGCCGTTCCCGTCCGCGGGCGTTACCACGCAGGGGGAGGAGGCGTTATTGAAGCACAGCTTCAGCTCCTCCGCCGGAGCCGCCCGCAGCGCGTCCAGCAGATAGCGGTTGTTGAAGCCGATCTCCAGCGAGGCGTCCCGGCCGCCCTTCACCGGGCACACGTCCCGGCCCTGGCTCACGCCGGTGTTGCAGGCGATAGTCAGCTCCCCATCCGCCAATATAAGCCGCAGGGGATTTTTCGTCCGTTCGTCGATGATGATGGACACCCGGCTCACTGCCTGGACCAGTTCGTTTTTGTCCGCCTCCACCGTAACGGAGAACTCCGAGGGGATGGAGCGGCTGTAGTTCAAAAACTCCCCTTCCAGCCGCCGGGATACCAGCACCGTGTCGCCCACCTGGAAGGAAACGTGCTTAGCGCCCACCGTCACCGCGACCTTATCCTCCGTGTCGCCGCAGAGCTTTTCCAGATCGTTCAACGACGCGCCGGGCACGATAAAGGAGCAGTCCTCCACATCCCCCGCCGCCACGATCTCCCGCCGCAGGGCCAGCCGGTAGCCGTCCACGGCCACCACGGTGAGCTGATCTCCCTTGACCTCAAAAAGCTCGCCGGTGTATACTGGGCGGCTCTCGTTGTCGCTGACGGAGAACACGGTCTGCCGGATCATCTTGCTGAGGATTCCCTGGGGCACGGAGATGGCCCTCTCCCTGTCCACGGCGGGCAGCTCGGGATATTCGCCGCTGTCGGAGGCCACGGTGGTAAAGTGGGAGCCGCCGCATTCGATGCGGGTGTTCAAGCCGTTTTCCGTGCTGACGGTGACGATGCCGTCCGGCAGACTGCGGACCACGTCGTTCAAAAACCGGGCCCCCAACACGATGGAGCCGGCCTCCGCCACATCCGCGGGGATGGTGGTATAGATGCCCTTTTTCAGATCGTAGCCGGTGACCTTCACGCCCTGGCCGGCCTGGATCAGCAGACCCTCCAGCGCGGGGATGGGGCTTTTGGACGAGGCGCAGCGGCCCGCCGTGATAACCGCCGCCTGCAAAAGCGCTTTCTCACAGGAAAATTTCATATCGTACCTCCTCTAGAAAGATAGAAAGAATATATTTTAGTAGTTGTAGTAGTGCGGGTCGAAAATGTGGAAAAGTCCGAAAACCGGCGAAACAGCAAGGAAAACCGCTGTTCATACCCTTGTTGAAAACCAGACATCTTTTCAACATCCCCCGTATTTCTCTTTTTGAAAAGAAGTTTTGAACACAAGTTAAACCGTAAATCAACAGCCAAATGTGGAAAGGTCACTGATTTCTGGCGTTCAGATTGGAAGTGATGTCCCGGATGGCGGCGGCGGTCTCCTGGTCGGAGTGGATCAGGTCCTCCACCTTGCGGATGGAGGAGAGTACCGTGGAGTGGTTGCGGTTTTCAAACTGCTCGCCTATGTCCACCAGAGAGAGGTTCGTCAAACTGCGGATCAGGTACATAGCCACCTGTCGGGCCATGGCGGTATTTTTGCTGCGCCGCTGGCCCCGGATATCCTCCTCCGGGATACCGTAATAGCGGCTGGTCTCAGCGATGATGGCCTCCGGCGTGGGGACGAAGACCCCTGTGCGGATCACATCCTTGATGGCGCGCTTCACGCTGGAGATGGTTATGGTGTCGTCCAGCATATCCCGGTAGGCGGTGAGCCGGTGGACCACCCCCTCGATCTGGCGGATGTTGGCGGTGATGTTGTTGGCTATGTATTCCACCGTCTCGTCGGAGAGGACCAGGCCCACCCCCGCGCTCTTGTTGCGGATGATGGCCATGCGGGTCTCCAGATCCGGCGGCTGGATGTCCGCCATGAGCCCGCCCTCGAAGCGGGTCCGCAGCCGGTCCTCCAGCTTTACCATATCCAGCGGCGGCCGGTCGGAGGTGATGACGATCTGGTGGCCGGATTCGTAGATATCGTTGAAGGTATGGAAAAATTCCTCCTGCACCCCCAGCTTTCCGGCGATGAACTGGATATCGTCCACCAGGAAAAGGTCCACGTTGCGGTATTTTTTTCGGAATTCCTCCTGGGTCTGCTCCCGGATGGAGGTTATCATCTGGTTGGTGAACTCGTCGCCCTTCACATAGCCGATCTTGACGGCGGGGTCCTTTTCCCGGATGGCCTGGCCGATAGCCAGCAGCAGATGGGTCTTGCCCAGGCCGGAGTTGCCGTAAAGAAAGAGGGGATTATACACCTTGCCGGGATTGTCCGCCACGGCAATGGCGGCGGCGTGGGCGAATTTGTTGGACTGGCCCACGATGAACCGGTCGAAGGTATAGGCGGCGGCCTCCGGCAGATCGTCGTCAAGGGGCTTTTCCTGGTCGTATTCCTCCATCTCGTCGCTGGTGAGGATCAGCAGATCGAACTGACAGCTGAAAAGGTCGGAGAGGGCCTTTTTGATGGTGTCTCCGAACCGCTGCAAAATAACGTTGCGCTTGAAATCGGAGGAGGTCTGCAGCACCAGCCGCCGCTCCTCCAACGCCACCGGCTCGCAGTCGGAGGCGAACCAGGTGTTGATCGCCGTGGGGGTCATGCCGTCGCTCTCCAGCTTGGCTATGACGCTTTGCCAAATGTCGTGTAAGGAATCCATATTCCCCTCCGCATTTTGTATTTCCACATGGTCTGTTTGAAGTTCTAATAATATAAAATATGTATCGATTTATTATAACACTATTCTGGCCTGTGTACAACAGGAAAATACCCGCTTTTTTCCGGGATTTTCCACAAAAACCACTTGCATACGGAAAACCGGCGGGGTAAAATGGATGAAGAGGTATCCGACGTGAGAGCATTGACCCTGGCGATCCTGGAAAACAAGAATCTTACCTCCCTCCCTGACAGCATCGAGGGGGGCGTTTTGCCTGCCCTGGTGTCGGGCTTGGGGCCCATCCACCGGGCCCACCTGGCGGCGGCCCTGGCCCTGAAGAGCGGCCGGCCCCTGTGCGTGGTGACGCCGGACGACGCGGCGGCGGACGCCATGGGAGCGGACCTGCGGTCGTTTTTGGGGAGCGAGGTGGTCACGGTGACGGGCCGGGACTTCACCTTTTACGCCGCGGAGGGGGTGTCCCGCCAGACGGAGCAGAAGCGGCTCCGGGCGCTGGACGGGATGCTGTCCGGCAGGCCGGCGGTCGTCACGGCGGCGGCCCTTTTGACAAGGACCATGCCGCCGGACGCGCTGAGCCGGGCGGCCTTCACGGTCAAGGCGGGCGGCAGCGTCGACCCGGAGGAGCTGAAAGACCGGCTGCTCCGGGCGGGCTATAGCCGCTCCGAGCAGGTGGAGGGGCCGGGCCAGTTCGCCCACCGGGGCGGCATACTGGACGTGTGGTCCACCGGGGAGGGCTCTCCCGCCCGGCTGGAGTTCTGGGGGGACGAGATCGAGGATCTGAACGCCTTCGACTCCAACAGCCAGCGGCGCACAGGCAAAATGAAGTCCCTGCGGGTGCTGCCGGCGGCGGAGACCCTTCCCTCCTTGGCGGAGGGGGGCCGGCAGGCCCTGCTGGAGACCCTCCGCACCCTGCGGGAAAAGCTGAACCGCAGCGCCACCCGCTTTGACGTGGAAAAGCTCCGCAAGAACATGGCCTCGGACATTGAGGCCCTGGAGGAGCGGGGCGAATTTGCCGCCGCGGATCGGTATATGGACCTCATTTATCCCCGCTTTGCCACCGCGCTGGACTATTTTCCCCCGGATGCGCTGGTGGTGCTGGACCAGCCCGGCAAGTGCGTCCAGCGGGCCCGGGATCTTTTAAAGCAGGCCAACGAGGATGTGCGGCTGCTGATCGAGGGAGGCACGCTGCTGGGCCGCACGGCCCGGTTTTACGCCTCCTGGGAGCAGACAGCGGAGACGCTGGAGGACCGGTGGCCGGTGGTGATGGCGGACGCCTTCACCGTGGGCCGGTACCCGCTGACGCCCCGGACGGCCGTGGGCCTTTCCGCCAAGCAGCTCCCCTCCTATGCCGGCAGCGGCCAGCAGGCCGTGGAGGACGTGCTCCACTGGCAGGGGGAGGGCTACCGGTGCGTGGTGCTGGCGGGGGACGCCCGCCGGGCCCGGGCCCTGGAGGAGCTGCTGCGGGAAAAGGGCGTAAAGAAGGTATATGGGGACACGGCTCTGGAGCGGCTTCCGGGACCCGGCCAGTGCGCCGTGGCGGTGGGGAGCCTGTCGGCGGGGCTGGAATACCCCCAGATCAAGCTGGCCGTGCTGGCGGACACCCAGATCGCCAAAAGCGGCCTGCGCCCGGCCCGGCGCAAACGGGCCCTGCCCGCCGGGGCAAGGCTGGGATCTTACGAGGACCTGGCCGTGGGGGACCTGGTGGTCCATGAGGTCCACGGCATCGGCCGGTTCGCCGGCATCTTCAAAATGCCCGTGGACGGGGCGGAGAAGGACTATATCAAGATCTGCTACGCCGGGACGGACAGTCTGTACGTGCCGGCCACCCAGCTGGATCTGGTGACAAAATACATCGGCGCGGGAGAGGACGCCCCCGTGAAGCTGTCCCGGCTGGGAGGCGCGGACTGGAACCGGGCCCGGAGCCGGGCCAAGGCCGCCGCCAGGGAGATGGCGGGCGAGCTTATCAGCCTGTACGCCGCCCGGCAGAAGAGCCCCGGCCACGCCTTCGCCCCGGACAGCCCCTGGCAGCGGGAGTTCGAGGACTCCTTTGAATATACCGAGACCGAGGACCAGCTCCGATGCGTGCAGGAGGTCAAGCGGGACATGGAAAAGCCGGTCCCCATGGATAGGCTTCTGTGCGGCGACGTGGGCTACGGCAAGACGGAGGTGGCCCTGCGGGCGGTGATGAAGTGCGTGCTGGACGGGATGCAGGCGGCGATCCTGGTGCCCACCACGGTATTGGCCCAGCAGCACTACCAGACCGCCGTGGGCCGGTTTTTCGGCTTCCCGGTGCACATTTCCATGCTCTCCCGGTTCAGCACCCCCGCCCAGGCGAAGGCCACACTGGCGGCCATGGAGGACGGCTCCTGCGACATCGTCATCGGCACCCACCGGCTGCTGCAAAAGGACGTGCGGTTCAAGCGGCTGGGGCTGCTGGTGGTGGATGAGGAGCAGCGTTTCGGCGTGGGCCACAAGGAGCACATCAAGGAGCTTGCCAAGCAGGTGGACGTGCTGACTTTGTCCGCCACGCCCATCCCCCGGACCCTCAATATGGCCCTGTCCGGCATCCGGGATATGTCCACGCTGGAGGAGCCGCCCCGGGACCGGCTGCCGGTGCAGACCTATGTGATGGAGCACGACTGGGGCGTGGTGGCGGACGCCATCCGCCGGGAGGCCGCCCGCGGGGGGCAGGTCTACTACCTGCACAACCGCATCGACAACATTGAGCGCACTGCGGCGCGCATCATGCAGCTGCTGCCGGAGGTGAGCGTGGACGTGGCCCACGGCCGGATGAACGAGGCAGAGCTGTCCGCCGTCATGGAGAAGGTGACCCAGGGCCAGACCCAGGTGCTGGTGTGCACCACCATCATCGAGACAGGCATCGACATCCCCAACGTGAACACCCTGATCATCGAGGACGCGGACAAGATGGGCCTGGCCCAGCTTCACCAGATCCGGGGCCGGGTGGGCCGGTCCGCCCGCCGGGCCTGCGCGTACCTGACCTATCGGAAGGACAAGGTCCTGACGGAGATCGCGGAGAAGCGGCTGGAGGCCATCCGGGAGTTTGCCGAGTTCAACTCCGGCTTCCGCATCGCCATGCGGGACCTGGAGATCCGGGGCGCGGGGAACCTGCTGGGCGCGGAGCAGTCCGGCCACATGATCGACGTGGGTTACGATATGTACCTGAAGCTGCTGGAGGAAGCGGTGCTGGAGGAAAAGGGCGAGCCGCTGCCGGTGCGGACCGAGTGCGCGGCGGACCTGGCGGTGAACGCCAACATCCCGGAAACTTACGTGAAAAGCGCGGCCCAGCGCATGGATATCTACCGCCGTGTGGCCCTGATCCGCACGGAGGCGGAGGCGGACGACATCACCGACGAGCTCTGCGACCGGTTTGGGGACCCGCCGCCCAGCGTCAACGCCTTGATCCAGGTGGCCCTGCTGCGGGGAGAGGCCTCCCGGCAGGGGGTGGCGGACATATCCCAAAAGGGGGGCGCGGTGCGCTTCACCTTCGCGCAGTTCGATTTTGCCCGGGTCAGCGCGCTGTACGCCCAGCCCGACTGGAAGGGCCGGGTGAAGGTGGAGGCCGGCGGCAAGCCCGCCGTCACGCTGCGGCTCAACTCCCGCCGGCGCATCTTGGAAGAGGCCCGCGCCTTCGTCCGGGACTACGCCGCCACCGCCGGCGGCGAAAAAGACCCATAAGACCAAAGTGAACGGCCCCCGTCTTTCAAAGACGGGGGCCGTCCGGCGCGGAAGGTCATTTCAATTCGATCAACAGGAAGTGATCGTTGCCGTAGATCGTATGGTAAAGCGTGTCGTCCAGCAGGGGAAGACCAAAGGTCGACAGATCCACATCCGTGCCGGTCGTCCAGGTCATGGGTGGCAGTCCGTAGTATGTGGCGAAGCTGTACTGGCTCATCCAGGCGTACTCGTCCAGGGTGGCGGGGACGAGCCGGCGCAGCATCGGGAACTGGTCCACGGTGGCCCGCAGGGCGGGGGCGTAGCCGATGCTGCCGTTCATATCCAGCATGACCGTATCCGAAGAGGTGAACAGGTCGGAATCCGTGGCCTTGAGGCCGTCGATGACCTCCTCTACCCGGAACTCCGTGTAGGTCTTCTGGACATAGAGGGCGTTGCCGTAGGTGAAAGTGAACACGAAAAAGCACCAGCTCAACGCCAGACAGACCACCTTTACCGGCGGCATCTTCCGGGAGGCGGCGGTGTAGACCGCCAAAAAGGCCAGCGTGGCCCCGAGACCGTACATGGTGCGGGGCCGGATCAGCGGCCAACTCATGAACGGATAGACCCCGAAGGTCAGCGCGGCCAGCAGGACCATGACGGCCGCGGCCAGCAGCAGGGATTTGATCCGGCTCCGGCGGCAGTCCCACAGGGCCGTCCAGAGGAACGCCGCCCCGGACAGGGCGATCAGGATCAGCCATTTGCGGTCGAAATCGGAGAGGATCCGGGAATAGAAAGTCTTGTAGTTGTTGATGACGGTGGGGAAGAACGCGTCTGCCGACGGCAGGTCGGCGGAGGCGTAATCCACCTGGGGCGGGCCCATGATGAAGAATTTATAAAACAGCATCCCGGCGCAGTACCCTGCGGCGGCGGAGGCGACGAAGCGCAGGATCTCCCGCCAGGAGCGGCCCCGCTGCCACATGACGAAGGCCAGCAGCACGGTGAGCATGGGCAGGATGCCGGAGGCCGCCTGGTAGGTGTTGCACATCACCAGCGCGCCCAGGGCGGTGGACAGTGACAACACCCACCACCGGGACTCCATGGCAAGCAGCGGCGCAACGGAGGCCAGCACGGACAGCGCCATATACGGCGCGTCGTACCGGAAAGAGAGGCACTCCAGCATATAGGGGTTCAGCCCCAGGGGGATCACGGCGGCATATTCCCAAAAGGTGAACCGAGACCGGCCGGTGACCAGGCGCAGTACGCAGACCGACGCCGCCGCCAGAAGAATGCAGGCGAACACCTGGGGCAGAGGCGATACGTCGGAGAGGAAGGGATCCGCGTGCAGGATCGTAGCGATGAAGTTGGAGAGATACCGGCTGCACGCATCCCACCCGGACCAGCCGCCGTAAATGCGCTGAAAGTCGTCGATATAAATGAAGTTGGCCCGCAAAATGGCGCTGATGCCGAAAAGGTATATCGCGCTCATGATGCCCAGGGGGATGAGATACTTGCGGCAGCGGTCCATCTCGGACCGCAGCTTACCGAGGAGCAGACGAATGGTTTCCAATGCGGCGTACCTCCTTATCCCATGGCGTACAGGGCCGAGCCCAGCATCCCGGCGTCGCTGCCCAGGGTCGCCAGCCGTATCTCCGTGCCCAGACAGGCGTGGAAGCAGTAGCGGTCAAAGGCGCTTTGCACTTTCAGCCGCAGATAATCTCCGGCCTGGGCCACGCCTCCGCCCAGCACCACCGCCTCCGGGTCGATGATGGCGCAGGCCCCGGCGATGCCCCGGCCCAGGGCGTCGCAGGCCTTGTCCACCACATCCTCCAGCTTTTCATCGCCGGCGGCGGCCGCGTCCATCACCTGCTTGCAGGTGAGGCCGGGAAAGCCCGCCCGGGCCGCCAGGCGGGTGATGCCCGTGGCGCTGGCGTACTGCTCCACGCACCCGAAGTGGCCGCAGGTGCAGGCCGCGGCGGTGTCTCCGGGGTCCAGGCACAGATGGCCCAGCTCCCCGGCCGCGCCACGGGCCCCGTTGCGGATTGTCCCGTCCAGGACCACCCCCGCGCCCACGCCGGTGCCCAGGGCCACGAACAGGATGCTCTCAAAGCCCTTGCCGCCCCCCAGCCGCTGCTCGGCCAGGGCCGCGGCGTTGGCGTCGTTCAGCACCCGGCAGGAGATGCCGGACAGAGCCGTGAACTCCTCCGAGGGCCGGCAAACGCCCCAGCCCAGATTCACGCAGCGGTTCACCGTCCCGTCGGGCAGCACCGCGCCGGGCACCGCCAGCGCGGCGCCTTTGGCGGGCCCGGGCAGGCTCCGCACGATATCCGACAGGATGTTCTTGCCCCCGTCGGACGTGTCCGTGGGCACGCTCCACTTGTCCCGGAGAAGGCCGTTCTCCACCAGGCCGATCTTCACCGTGGTCCCGCCCACGTCTATGCCGTAATACCGTTCATTTTCCATAAGTCAGCACCGCCGTCTGCGCGGGAGTGTCCGCGCCAAGTTCAAAGGTGTCGCCCGCATAATACCGCACGTCGCCGCAAAGGTCCGTAAAGGCGTCCAGGGTCCCGATCACGTCGTAGCCCATGCCCCCCAGCCGGTAGTGCATGGGGATCACCACCCGGGCCCCCACCGCCTCCGCCACGGCCTTGGCCGTTGGCGCGTCGATGGTGAAATAGCCGCCCACGGGGATCAGCAGCGCGTCCACGCCCCGCAAAGCCTCCAGCAGCTTTTTGCCGGGCATATGGCCCAGATCCCCCAGATGCGCCGCCCGCAGGCCCTCGCCGGACAGGATGCGGACCGTGTTGCGGCCCCGGAGAAGACCGTGCCGGTCGTCGTGATAGCAGGCAAGCTCCTGCACCCGCAGGGGGCAGTCCCGGCCCGTCAGGGTCACCAGGGACCTTGCGTTGTGGTCGTGATGGTCATGGGAGCAGTATACCGCGTCCGCCGTGACCCGCAGCGGCGCAAGCCCCGGCACGCTCCCGTCCTCATAGGGGTCGAACACCACCGAGTACCCCTCCGCCGTCACCAAAAAGCAGCTGTGTCCCAGCCATTTTATCCGCATACGCCCTCACCTCCCAGTCGATCGCCTCCATTATAACAAGAATGGGACCATTTGTCACCATGATTCCGTCGGAAATGGGTCGAAAGACTGTACAATATCACAAAAATATGTTATAATGTGACGTCTTGAAATATTTTCCAATTCCAGGGAGGTGATCCCGTGAATATGCTGACTACGGTGCGCTGCCGGACGGCGCAGTCTTTCATCCGGCTGAGCCGAAAGCTCCACCCGGTAAAAAAGCAGGCGTTGGAGACCGGCTCCGGCGCGGTGTTCGCCGTGGGACAGCTGCTGCGGGACCGGCGGCTGCGTAAGCCGCTGGTGGTGCCCGGCGCGGGGGAGGCCCAGACCCGGTTCAAGCTGGTACACACCCTGGAGGAAGAGGCCCTGGACCATTTCATATACGAGGGCCTGCCGGCGACGCCCCATGTGGAGGATGCGGAGGAGATCGCCCTGGCCTGGCTGCAGGAGGGCTGCGACTGCTTTATCGCCCTGGGAGACGACGAGGTGCTGGACGCGGTGAAGGCCGCGGCGGCCCGGAGCGTCAGCCGGGGCCGGACCATACCGGCCATGGCCGGCTTCCGGCGGGTGCCCCGGCGGAAGCTGCCGCCTGTGATCGTGATCCCCACGGTGGGCGGCTCCGGCGCGGCCAGTCTGTCCGCCGCCGTGGTGGCGGACGAACAGGCCTCCCGGCTGGTGATAGAGGACGAGAGCCTGATGCCGCCGGTGGCGGTGCTGGACCCGGAGCTGCTGGCCGACGCGCCCCGGGACAAGGTGGCGGACGCGGGACTGAGCGGCCTGTGTCTGGCGGTGGAGGCCTTTTTGGCCGCGCCCTATGGGGACAGCCGCACCCAGCAGATGGCGGCGGAGGCCGCGGAATACCTCTTCACCAGCCTGGAGCCCTGCTGGAACAGCGGCGGCTCGGCAAAGGAGCGGGGCGACCTGCTGACGGCCACCCGTCTGTGCGGCTGGGCGGCCACCGCCGCCGGCGGCGGCTACGCCAGAGCCCTGATCCGGGCGGCTCAGACCGTCTGCGGCCTGGACTTTCGTACCGCCTGCGGCGCCATTCTGCCGGCGGTATTGGAAAAATATGGAAGCTATGCCCACAACCGGCTGGCTCTGCTGGCGGTGTTGGCGGACGTGGCGGACGCCGGCAGCCGCAGCGAGCGGGCGGAGGCGTTGATCGGCCGCATCCGGAACATGGTGTTCCGGCTGGGTCTGCCGGACACCCTGGAAGGCGTGACGGCCGCCCAGGCGGCGGAGATCGCGGATATCGCCGCGGCCGCCGCCAACGCCCGGTATGTGAGCCCGGTGGTATGGACGGCGGAGGACTGCCGGGAGCTGATCCTGCGGCTCTGCACGGCGGAGGAGAGCTGAACGATACGATGAAAAGCGCGGCCGGCTGGCCGCGCTTTCCTTTTATCTGTGACGGGGGGATTATTTGCAGGGAATGAGCACTTCCTTGCCGCCCATATAGGGCCGCAGGGTCTCCGGGATGGTGACGGAGCCGTCGGCCTGCAGGTGGTTCTCCAAAAAGGCGATGAGCATCCGGGGCGGCGCCACCACAGTGTTGTTGAGGGTGTGGGCCAGATACAGCTTCCCGTCCGCGCCCCGGACCCGGATCCGCAGCCGGCGGGCCTGGGCGTCGCCCAGGTTGGAGCAGGAGCAGACCTCGAAATACTTCTGCTGCCGGGGGCTCCAGGCCTCGATGTCGCAGCT
>CANQNS010000025.1 GCA_947625285.1 uncultured Oscillospiraceae bacterium | reverse complement strand
GCGTCGCCCAGGTTGGAGCAGGAGCAGACCTCGAAATACTTCTGCTGCCGGGGGCTCCAGGCCTCGATGTCGCAGCTTTTCACCTTCAGATCCGCCAGGTCGCCGGAGCAGCACTCCAGCTGCCGGACGGGGATGTCCAGGGAGCGGAACAGCTCCACGGACAGCCGCCACATCTTCTCGTACCAGTCCATGCTGTCCTGGGGCTTGCAGACCACGATCATCTCCTGCTTTTCAAACTGGTGGATGCGGTACACGCCCCGCTCCTCGATGCCGTGGGCGCCCTTTTCCTTGCGGAAGCAGGGGGAATAACTGGTGTAGGTGATGGGCAGCTGCTTCTCGTCGATGATCTGGTCGATGAAGGAGCCGATCATGGAGTGCTCGCTGGTGCCGATTAGGTACAGGTCCTCCCCCTCGATCTTGTACATCATGGCGTCCATCTCCGCGAAGGACATGACGCCGGTGACTACGTTGGAGCGGATCATGAAGGGGGGGATGTGGTAAACGAAGCCCCGGTCGATCATGAAATCCCGGGCATAGGCCAGCACGGCGGAGTGGAGCCGGGCGATATCGCCTTTCAGGTAATAGAACCCGTTGCCGGCCACCCGGCGGGCGGCGTCCAGGTCGATGCCGTTGAAGCGCTCCATGATATCCGTGTGGTAGGGGACCTCAAAATCCGGGACCACCGGCTCGCCAAAGCGGGCCACCTCCACGTTGGCGCTGTCGTCCGGGCCGATGGGCACGGAGGGGTCGATGATGTTGGGGATCACCATGAGCTTTTCCGTCAGGGCTTTTTCCAGCTCCGGCTCCAGCTTTTCCAGCTCCGCCAGCCGGGCGGCCTGGGCGGCCACCTGGGCCTTCACCGCCTCGGCCTCCTCCTTCTTGGAGGGGTCCTTCTTAGCCTGGCCCATCAGCATGCCGATCTGCTTGGACAGGGCGTTGCGGTTGGCCCGCAGGCCGTCCGCCTCGGTCTTGGCGGCCCGGAGCTGGGCGTCCAGTTGGATGACCTCATCCACCAGGGGCAGCTTGGCGTCCTGAAACTTCTTTTTGATGTTTTCTTTGACGATTTCGGGGTTTTCCCGTACGAATTTGATGTCCAGCATAGTTTATCCCGTCCTCTTTTATTGATTCAGCTTGAACAGCGCGGCCAGCAGGGCTTCCCGGTCGTCCGCGCCATAGTATTCCAGCTCGATGCGGCCCTTTTTCCGGCCGTCCACGATATGTACTCTCCGGCCCAGGGCCTGCTCCAGCTGCGCGCTCATGTGGGCGGCGTAATCCACCTCCGGGGCGGCCTTGGCCTTTTTCGGCCCTTTCAGCAGCGACGCGGCCAGAGCCTCCGTCTGCCGGACGGACAGGCCCTTTTCCGCCACCTGCCTGGCCGCCTCCAGCTGCAGCGCGGCGTCCTCGATGGGCAGCAGGGCCCGGGCGTGGCCGGTGGTGATGGTCCCGTTTTCCACCATGTCCGCGATGGGCTTTTGCAGCCCCAGCAGCCGCAGGGCGTTGGCAACGGCGGGCCGGCTCTTGCCCACGCTCTGGCTCACCGCCTCTTGGGTCAGGCCGTAGTCCTCCATGAGCGCCCGGTAGCCCCGGGCCTCCTCCATGGGGTTCAGGTCCTCCCGCTGGAGATTTTCCACCAACGCCAGCTCCTGAGCATTTCGATCGTCCGCCTCCACGATGCGGACCGGCACCTCCGTCAGCCCCGCCAGCCGGGCGGCCCGCCAGCGGCGTTCCCCGGCGATGATCTGATAATAGCCGGAGTCCAGCCGCCGCACGGTGATGGGCTGCAGCAGCCCGTGGCGGCCGATGGATTCCGCCAGCTCCTGCAGGGCCGGCTCGTCGAATTGGGTCCGGGGCTGACCCGCCCGGGGCTCCACCTTGCTGATGGGCAGGGTCTCCGGGGCCGTGACAGGCGTTTCATCCCCAAAAAGGGCGTCCAGGCCGGTCCCCAGGCCGTAATTTTTCTTCTTCGCCATGCTCTCGCCTCCTCAGACGTCCGCCGTGTGGTTGTGCTTGAAAAATTCCAGGGCCAGCCGGTCGTAGGCGTCCGCGCCTTTTGAGAGGCGGCTGTACGCGCTGACGGGCTTTCCGTGGCTGGGGGCCTCCGCGATCCGCACGTTCCGGGGTATCACGGTCCGATAGACCGCCCGGCCGAAGTGCCGGTCCACCTCCTGGGCCACCTGGCCGGAGAAGGACAGCCGCTTGTCGTACATGGTAAGCACGATGCCCTCGATCTTCAAGTCCGGGTTGAAGCGGTTTTTTGTCAGCCGCATGGAGGTCATCAGGTCCGTTAGGCCCTCCATGGCGTAAAATTCGCACTGCATGGGGATGAGCACGGTGTCCGCCGCCGCCAGAGCGTTGATCGTCAGCAGCCCCAGGGAGGGGGGACAGTCGATGAATATGTACTCATACTGGTCCTTGATGGGGGCCAGGGCCTTTTTCAGCACGGTCTCCCGGTCCGGGATGTCCACCAGCTCCACCGCCGCGCCGGACAGGTCCAGGTTGGAGGGCAGCACGTCCCCGTATTTTGTCTGGACGATGGCGTCCCGGGCGTCGCGGCCCCGGATCAGCACGTCGTACAATGTGGGCCCGGCGTGCTTGTCCACCCCCATGCCGGTGGAGGCGTTGCCCTGTGGGTCCGCGTCGATGAGCAGTATCTTCCGCCGCTTGTCCTTTACGGCGGCGCACAGATTCACGCAGGTGGTGGTCTTGCCCACGCCGCCTTTCTGGTTTGCGAAGCACACGATCCGACCCATAGGACCCCTCCTTTTCAGTGCTCCGCAATTATAGCAGATATTTCTCTGGTTTACAATGTTTCACATGAAACATTTTTCCGAGGTCTGTCGAAATGTTTCACGTGAAACATGCCTCGCAGAGTTTGCGCCCGCTGAATGCTTGCATTCAAACGACTATCCCACGAACATATCGATGTCGGAAACGGTCAGACCCTGGTGGAGATCCATATTGAGGGCGTAGGCGATGAGCTTGCCCGCGTCCTTCACATATTTGTCGATGTCCCGGGGGGTGACGATGAGGCCGCCGCCCGCGTCCACCACCGTGGGCACGCCCACCGCCAGCACCGGCACGCCCAGGTTCCGGGGGGACAGCTCCGCCCGGTCGTTGCCCACGCCGGAACCGGGGACGATGCCCGTATCGGTGAGCTGCACAGTCCGGCACAGCTTTTCCGACGACCGGGCCGCCAGCGCGTCCACCACCACCACGGCGGCGGGGGACACCGCCCCCTGGACGGCCCGGATCAGCTCCGCGCTCTCCATGCCCGTGGTGCCCAGCACCCCGGTCTGGCACACGCTCACCGGCCGGAACATGGCGAAGTCCTCCGGCATCTGGCTTTTCAAGTGCCGGGTGGCAAGGGTCACCGCCGCCGTCTCCGGCCCCACCGCGTCGGGTGTAATGGAAGGATTTCCCAGCCCCGCCACCAGCACGCTGTCGTCGGGCCCCAGGGGCAGCAGCTGTCCCATGCAGGCCGCCAGCAGCTCCACCGCCTTGGGGAAGGAGTCCTCCTCCCGGCGGAAGAAGCTGTCCAGGTCCACCGTCAGGTAACGGCCGATTGGTTTACATAACGCAGACGAACCCGCCTCGTTCAGCACCTCCACGTCGGTCACGGCGAAGCCGTCCCGGGCGTATTGGCGGCTTATGACGCCCTCCAGCGCGCCCCCGTTCTGGGGCAGCTCTTCCGCGGCCAGGTCGGTGCGGCAGCCCACCATCTTCATCCGCTCCCTTCGGTTTTCTATTATTCTAGCCAAAAAATGAAAAAAATACTTGCAATTATGGAAAAGTGTTGATATAATCAGCATCTGCGGACATCATGTTCAGACTTTTATAGGGAGGTGCAAGTGAATGCCGAACATCAAGTCATCGGCCAAGCGGGACGCTCTGCAGAAGGCGGCCAACGCCAAGAACAAGGCTGCGCGGTCCGCGCTGAAGACGGAGCTGAAGAAGTTTGAAGCGGCGGTCGAGGCCGGCGACGGCAAAGCGGTGGCCGAGACCTATAAAGCTGCTGTGAAGTCCGTTGACAAGGCGGCCGCCAAGGGCCTTATCCACAAAAACAATGCGGCCCACAAGAAATCCGCCATGGCGAAGAAGCTCAACGCCGCCGAGTGATGCTGAAAATGACGACCCTCCCGCTGTGCGGGAGGGTTTTCGCTGTTCAAGGCTTGTTGACGGGACGCGTCGGCGGGTGATACAATAGGCGAAGAAGATCGGAAAAAGAAGAAAGAGAGCATAAGGCTATGAGCGGGACCAAAACGCCGGTCCGTCCGGGGACGAAGGCCGGGAGAAAAAAACGGCCGGCCCGCCGCCGTCGCCGGCCCACCATACTGTCCCGGCTGCTGGGGCTGACGCTGGCCCTGGCGGTGGTGACGGGGGTGCTGTACGCGCTGCTGCATCTTGTGGGCTGGGGCCGGGAGACGACGGCCCAGGCCACGCCCCGGCCCACCGTTCAGGCTGCGGCCACGGCGGTCCCCACCGCCACGCCGGAGCCCACGCCCGGCCTGCCGGCGGCGGATCTGGACAGCTGGATGCTGCGGCTGATCGACTACGACCACCCGCTGGGGGAGGATTTCGTGCCGGAGGAGCTGGCGGACGTGGGGGACGGCCAGCAGCTGGACAGCCGGGTGGCCCCCATGCTGCTGAAGCTGATGGAGGACGCCCACGCCGCGGGCTATACCACCTATGTCTGCTCCGGCTACCGGGACTATGACACCCAGTACAGCATCTACCAGCGGCACATCGACCAGTACACCGCCGAGGGCATGACCGAGGCCGAGGCCCACGCCAAGACCCGCCTGGCGGTGAACTATCCCGGCTCCAGCGAGCACCAGTCCGGCCTGTGCGTGGACCTTTTGGAGTACAACGGCCAGGACATGGAGCCCTACATAGGCGGCAGCGGCCTGATGCTGTGGCTGGAGCAGCACTGTGCCCAGTACGGCTTCGTGGTCCGCTACCCGGATGGCAAGACGGACATCACCGGGGTGGAGTACGAGCCCTGGCACCTGCGGTATGTGGGGGGCCAGGTTTCGAGCTATATCATGGAGCACGGTCTGTGTCTGGAGGAGTTTCTGGACCTCTACAAAGAAGGCTGAAAATTGGACAGTGAGCGGGCGCAGCCAAAGGCTGCGCCCGCTTTAGATCATTCTTAGGAGAGCGAACCCAGATATCCCTCCAGGATAAGGGCCGCCGCCACCGCGTCCACGACGGCCTTGTGCTTTTTTTCCTTCTTGCCGTTTTCCCGCAAAATGCGGTGGGCGTCCACGGTGGTGCGCCGCTCGTCCCACAGCACCACGTTCATGCCCCGCGCCTCCAGCAACGCCTTCAGGGCCCGGGATCTCTCCGCCCGGGGGCCCTCGGTGCCGTCCATGTTTTTGGGCAGGCCCAGAACCAGCGTCTCCGCGCCCCGGTCCCTGGCGGCCTGCGCCAGCTGGTCCGCCAGCTTTTCCGGGTCCCACTGGGTGATGACGAAGGTCTCTCCCGCCAGGAGCCCCAGGGGGTCCGACACCGCCACGCCGGTGCGGGCGTCGCCGTAATCAATGGCAAGAACTCTCACGTTTCCACCTTTCTCAAAGCCGCCGTCAGCGGCGGCAGGATCAGCGTGTACAGGACGGTCTTGATAAGGTCCGCCACATACCGCCACACGATGTAGGGTGAGTAGGTGACGAAGGAGTACTTATAGACCAGGCAGTCCACATACATAACGGCCGTGGTGACGGTGGTGTCCGCCGCCAGGGCGATGAGCACCAGCGCGGCAAACTGCTTCCGGGACAGGGAAAAGTCCCGGCGTTTGGCGTACCAGCCCACGATGAGCCCCAGCACGGCGGCCGGGAGCATCCAAAGAGGCGTGGTGGCGGACACGCCGTAAGGCCCCAGAAGCTGACCCAGAAAGCTGCCGACCAGGCCCACCAGCAGGCCGTCCACCGGCCCGAACAGCAGCGCGGCCAGCAGGACCGGCAGCCCGTCGATGGACAGTTTGATGGGTCCCAGGCTCAGGCTGAGCAGACTGCTCAGTACCACGTACAGGGCCGCGCACAGCCCGTCTGTGACGATGCGTTTGGTGTTCATATTCGATTCCCTCCAGCGGAATGCGGGGCGGCCACCGCAGGCCTTGGCGCGTGTCCGGCGGAATGGAAAAGATTTTCCGCCGGGCGGCGCGCCGCCGTTTCGTCCGGGGGACAACTTCCCGTTCCCCCGGCACTGGCCGCCGGCGTGTATGCCGGCGGGACGCGGCCGTCCCTACTCTGTTCTCTTGGAGCATAGCATATCCCGCCGGGAAAAGCAACGGCGAAGACCGCCGCCGCAGGACGCCGCTGTGCGATATTATAATAGGTATGAAAAAATACCCAAAGAAAACGGAAATTGTGGTTGCATTTTCTCCTGAGATGTGATAGAGTAACTTTTACCTGCCGTCCGGACGGGTTGACCCGTTATGGCCGGAATAGGGAGGCAATTTAACAAGGAGGTGCCGAAAATATGGCAGCAGACGCAAGGATCAAGGTCGTACTGCGCTGCAGCGAGTGCAAACAGAGGAACTACAATACGTTCAAGAACAAGAAGAACACCACGGAAAAGCTTGAGCTGAACAAGTATTGCCCTTTCTGCCGGAAGCACACGCTGCATCAGGAAACGAAGTAAGGGGGCGCGCGGAAAATGGCAGAAGACAAGAAGGCCGCCCAGCAGAAGGTAGCGGTCAAGAAGTCCGACGAGAAGCTGAAGTTCTTCGCACGGGTCAAGAAGTGGTTCCGCGACATGAAGAGCGAGCTGAAGAAGGTCGTCTGGCCCACCCCCAAGCAGACCGCCAAGAACACCGGCGTGGCGCTGGTCGTCATCGTCGTGTGCGCGGTGGTGCTGTGGGGCTTTGACAGCGCGGCGCAGGCCACGGTCCGGGCTCTGATCGACATGTTTGCTTGACATGGCAGAGGACGCGAAGTGGTACGTGGTGCATACCTATTCCGGGTATGAGAACACGGTAGCCGCCTCCATCGAGAAGGCGGCGGAGAATCGGCACATGGAGGACCTGATCAAAGAGGTCAAGATCCCCATGGAGACCGTCACCGAACACACCGACAACGGCGAAAAGACTTACGAGCGCAAGACGTTCCCGGGCTATGTGCTGGTGAAGATGATCCTGACGGATGAGAGCTGGCACCTGGTCCGCAACGCCAGAGGCTCCACGGGATTCGTGTCCATGGACGGCAAGCCCGTGCCTCTGACGGAGCGGGAAGTCCTGGATCTGGGCATGGAACGCCACGAGATCGTGGTGGGCTATGGCCTGGGCGACACCGTGAAGGTCATGGACGGCCCGCTGGAGGGCTTTCTGGGCACGGTGGACGAGCTGGACCCGGCCAAGGACCGCGTGCGCGTGATCGTGTCGATGTTCGGACGTGAGACGCCGGTGGATCTGGAGCTTGACCAGATCGAGCCGGTGAAGGATGAATGATTTTTGACTACCTCGAAAGAGGAGCAGAGGAGAATAAAAAATGTCTCAGAAAGTAGTTGGATACATTAAATTCCAGGTCCCGGCGGGCAAGGCCACCCCGGCCCCTCCCGTGGGTCCCGCCCTTGGTCAGTACGGCATCAACATCGGCCAGTTCACCAAGGACTTCAACGAGCGCACCAAGGGCGACATGGGCATGATGATCCCCGTAGTCATCACCGTCTATGCCGACCGGAGCTTCACGTTCATCACCAAGACCCCGCCCGCGGCCCTGCTGATCAAGAAGGCCTGCGGCATCGAGACCGCCTCCGGCGTGCCCCAGCGGGACAAGGTAGCCACGATCTCCAAGGAGGACCTGCGGAAGATCGCGGAGCAGAAAATGCCGGACCTGAACTGCACCAGCATCGAGTCGGCCATGAGCATGATCGCCGGCACCTGCCGGAGCATGGGCGTTCTTGTGGGCGAGTGATCGCCCGACATGTGGGAGGAAAACTTCCGCTTAACCACATTTTATGGAGGAATAACAAATGTTCAGAGGCAAGAATTATAAAGAGAGCGCCAAGCTCTTTGATAAGCAGACCGCATACGATCCCCAGGAGGCCTTCCAGCTGGTGTGCAAGGCCAGCAAGGCCAAGTTCGACGAGACCGTGGAGCTGCACGTGAAGCTGGGCGTGGACGGCCGTCACGCCGACCAGCAGGTCCGCGGCGCCATCGTGCTGCCCCACGGCACCGGCAAGAGCCGCACCGTTCTGGTGTTCTGCAAGCCCGAGCGGGAGGAAGAGGCCAAGGCCGCCGGTGCGGACTTCGTGGGCGGACAGGACATGGTCCAGAAGATCCAGACCGAGAACTGGTTCGGCTTCGACGTGGTGATCGCCACCCCCGACATGATGGGCGTGGTGGGCCGTCTTGGTAAGGTCCTGGGCCCCAAGGGCCTGATGCCCTCCCCCAAGGCCGGCACCGTGACCCCCAATCTGACCCAGGCCATCAACGAGGTCAAGGCCGGTAAGATCGAGTACCGCCTGGACAAGACCAACATCATCCACTGCCCCATCGGCAAGGTGAGCTTCGGTCCCGAGAAGCTCCGGGAGAACTATGAGGCTCTGATCGGCGCCATCGTGAAGGCCAAGCCCGCGTCTGCGAAGGGCCAGTATATCCGCAGCTGCGTCACCGCCTCCACCATGGGCCCCGGCATCAAGGTCAACGCCCAGAAGGCAATGTGATATAAGGTCGTATGAAAGGCAGAGCCTTTCAAACGAGAAGGCTTCGGCCTGCTGCAGCGCAAAGCGCCCCCATCCAAAAGGATGGGGGCGTTCACGTTTGCAGGCCGCAAAGAATGATTTCCCAGGCGCATGTCCTGGGAAATCATGATCCCAATTTATTTGCGCCTGCGGGCGCAAACTCTGCGAGGCTTTGCGAGGCTCAGTCGTCCCAGTCCCGCTCGTGATCCAGAATGGCCCCGGAGGCGGCGTCCACGGTGTATTCAAAGTCGTAGCCGTCGCACTTGAATTCGATCTCATACTCGATCCGGCCGTCGTCCCGGTCCCGCTCACATTTCAGGCGGCTGACCTGATCCTCCGTCAGTCCCGCGTGGTCCAGGGCCGCGGCGACGGCGGCGTCCTGGCCGATGTCGCCATTGGGGTCCGCCGTGGGGGCGGCCGCCGCCGACGCGGAGAATGCCGTCCGGGGGTCCCGCTCCCGGTCGGAGCTGAGGATATCGCCGGTCTCGGCATCGATCTCGTAGTCATACTCATAGCCGCCGGCGAAAAACTCCACCTCATAGCGCAGCCGTCCGTCGTCAAAGTCGGTCCGGGTGACGGAAAAGACCGCGTCCTGGAGCCCCGCGTCGGCCAGGGCGATGGCTTCCGCCTCCGCCTCCGTCATGGCCGGAGTGTCGGACTGGGGCAGGGCCGGCCCAGGGTCCATCACTGCGGGGGTCTTCACGCCCTGGATCACTTCGCCGGTATAGGCGTCCACGCCGTAATCCTGTTCCCGGCCGTCCACGAACAGCTCCACGTCATAGTAGGGCGTGCGCTCGTCCAGCTCCGGGTCCGTGTCGGCAAAGGTGTAGTCGTTTTCCGTCAGCCCGGCGAAGTCCAGCACGGCCTGCAGCGCGGCCTGCTGGCCGATGGGCATGGCGGGGGCGCCGGCCTGCAGCAGATCCCGCAGCTCCTCCACGGACAGGGCCGCCAGCGCGTCGAAGTCCAGATCCGGGTTCAAAGCCACGATCTGGTCGATCAGATAGGCTTTGCCGGTGGAGATATTGTTTTTCTGGGCCTGGCTTTCCAGGGTCTTGCTGGCCGTCACGTTCTGGCTCAGCACCGAGGCGGTGTTGTCGGCGGTCCGCAGCACCCCGTCCACGGAGGCCACCAGCTCCTGCTGGAGCCGGGCGCCGCGGGCGGCGTCCTTATCCTCCACGGAGATGAGGATCGCGCTGTCCAGTTTGTCCAGATAGCCGCTGCGGACCAGGGCCCCCACGATGGCGTTGACCGCCACATCCAGCTTGGCGCCTTTCAGGTCCCGGCCCCCGTCCATATCCGCCAGGACGGTCTGGGCCTCGGCGTTCAGACCGGCGCAGGACAGCACCTTCTCGCTCCGGTTCACGGTCAGCTGGATGCTGGGGTTCACGTCCAGACTCACCACGCTGGCAATGGCGTAGGCCTGCTGATAGAACACCCCGCCGCCTCCGCCCAGCAGCGCCAGCGCGAGGCACGCGGCGATCAGCATCCGGGTCCAGGACTTTTTCTTCTTAGTATTGGTTTTCACTTCATTCATGTCGATCACATTCCCCTTTCCCGTCCCGCAGCGGGAGAGGACGGCGTCCAGATCGTTGGGGGCGGCGTGATCCAGGGCGTTTTTCAGCCGTTCGTTCAGCTCCCGTTCGGTCATGAGGCGTCATCTCCTTCCAGCCGGACGCGCAGTTTTTTCAGTGCGCGGTGGTATTTTGACAGGACTGTGGCCACGGGCATATCCAGGATCTGCCCGATCTCCCGGTGCTTCAGGCCGGAGGCGGCGTGGAGCAGCACGATCTGCCGCTCCTGATCCGTCAGAGCCGCCAGGGCGGTCTGCAGGACCGCCCGCTCCTCCGGGGCGACGCCGGGGGCCTGGGCCGGGACCGCCTCCCAGGCGTCGTCGTCCAGGGAGCTGACCCGGCCGGTCTGCCGCAGGCGCATGAGAGCCAGGTTCCGGGCCAGGGTCAGGACCCACCCCATGGGGGAGCCGCCGGGCCGGTACTGTCCGGCGCGGTCCCAGATGCGGACGAACACGTCCTGGGTCACGTCCTGGGCCTCCTGGGCGTTTTTCAGGATGCCCACCGCCATGGCGTAGACCGCGCCGCGGGTATCGGCATAGAGCCGGCCCAGTGCGTCCCGGTCGCCGGCCGCCACGCCGGTCAGCAGCGTCTCCAGACGGGCCCTGTCTGAAGAAGACGCCTCCAATGGTCTTTCCGTTTGCTGCATCTTGCCCCGATCTCCTGTCATAGAAGTAATGCTGGGGAAAGGGATATTATTGCATAGGTCAGAAAAATTTTTTCACGCCTGGGGCGTCTCCGCGGGGACAGCCTCCCCGAAGGTGACGGACAGGTCCATGGTGCCGCCGCCGCGCCAGACGGTGAGCCGGGCCGTATCGCCGGCGGCATAGCCCCGGATGAGTGCCACCAGGCCGTCCGCGTCCGTCACGGCGGCCCCGTCCACGGCGGTGATGATATCCCCCGCCAGCAGTCCGGCGGCCTCCGCCGCGCTGGCGGGCTGGACCGAGCGGATATAGGCCCCCGGCTGACGCCGGTAATACCGGGCCACGGCGGGGGTATAGGTGCCATCCAGCACCAGACCCAGATAGGCCTTGCCGGACACATAGCCCTTGGTGATAAGCTCGTTGGCGATGCGGCAGGCGTCCGCGCTGGGGATGGCGAAACCCAGCCCCTCCACGCCGCTGGCGGCGTATTTGGCCGTAGCCACGCCCACCACCTGGCCCCGGGCGTTGTACACCGGCCCGCCGGAGGAGCCGCCGCTCATGGCCGCGTCGAACTGGAACATATTGGCGGACACGTTCTCGCCTGTGGCGATGAGCCGGTCCCGGGCGGAGACCACCCCCCGGGTCATGGTATAGGGAAGCTCCTCCGTGGGGCTGCCCACGGCGTAAACGGTCTCGCCCACGGCCAGGGCGTCGGAATCCCCCAGCGCGGCGGGGGTCAGCCCGTCGGCCTCGATCTTCAGCACGGCCAGATCGCTGTCCGCCTCCGCGCCCAGCACCTGGGCGTCGTAGCGCTGGCCGGAAAAGACCGCCACCGACACCGTCTGGCCGCGGGAGACCGCTTGCTCGATCACGTGCAGGCTGGTGAGGATATAGCCGTCGGGGCTGACGATGATCCCGGAGCCGGCCCGGCCGCCAGCGGCCACGCTCACCACCTGGCCGCAGGCCATCACATAGATGTCCTCCCCGCTCATGGCGGCGGCGTCGCCGGGCCCGCACAGGGCCAGGGGCCCGGCCTGATCCTGCTCCTGGACAGCCTCGGCGTAAAAGGCGGCGGCGTTGGGCGACCGGGCGGCGGACTGGTCCTGCCGCCGCTCCCGGCTCAGCACATAGAGGCTCCCCACCCCCAGCGCGGCGGCGGCGATCGCCATCATCAGGCACAAAGCCAGCAGCGCCTTCATGCCGAACTGGCCCCGGTGGCCGGTCTCCTCCTCCCGGGCGTAGTACCGGGCGGGGTTATAGCCATAGGATGTCGGGCCCTCCCTGGGCGCGGAGCGATAAGCGGCGTCGCTGTACGCTGTGCGCCGTTCCTCCGCCGGGGGAACCATATGCTCTTGCGGCTCCTGCCCGCTCTGGGGCAGCTCGTCCCGGTCCTTGTCCACCTTGGGGCCTCCCACAAAAAACACCAGATTCTGTGGGTACTATAATACTTTCTCCCCTCTGAAATGTTAACAGATTGAAAAAAGCGGACGGCCCGCGCCGTCCGCCCCGTCAGTTTTTCCGCATCCTGACGGCGAACACCGCCGCCGCCAGTGCCAGACACGCCCCCATATACCCGGCCGTCCACGCCAAATGGGGCCCGCACCCGGCGGTATTGCCCGCCAGCGCGGCCCGCTGCAGCTCCACCGCGTGTAAGAAAGGCAGGGCCTCCGCCAAGCGTTTGAACCAGCCGCCCACCAGGGACACGTCGAACCAGGTCCCGGACAGCCAGGCGGTCAGGTTAGTCAGCAGCGCGCCGCACAGGCCGCCCACCTGCTTGTCGGAAAACACCGTCCCGCACAAAAGTCCCAGCCCGATGAAAAACAGCTCCGCCGGTATCTCCGCCAGCAATGCCCAGGCGATGTTGACCGTGGGCGCAAGGCCCAGCGCCAGCGCGGCGGCGTAGCACACGGCCCCCTGAGCAAGCCCCATGGGGATCAGGGGCAGGGTGTAGCCGAGGATGTAGTCCCAGGCGGTGAGGGGCGTGGTGTACAACCGGGTCAGAAAGCTGCCGGACCGGTCACGGGCGATCAGCGTGGCGGCGAAAAGGGTGAGGAAGGCCAGACCAAACACCGCCACTCCGGGGGTCAGGCTCTCCAGGACGAACAGCGTCACCGGCACGTTTTTCTGGATGGCCGTCAACAGGCCCAGCAGGACCAGGGGAAAGCCCAGCCCAAAAAGCGCCGTCAGCGGGTCCCGCAGGATCTCCAGGCCCGTCCGGCGGGCAAAGATCAACGCTCTCATAGGACGCCCGCCTCCTTCACGATGGACACGAAGGCGTCCTCGAATCGGTCCGTCCCGGCCCGGTCTTTCAGCTGGGCCGGGGTGCCCGCGCACAGGAGCCGGCCCGCCGCCAGGATGCCGACCCGGTCCGCCAACGCCTCCGCCTCCTCCATGTAATGGGTAGTCAGCACGGTGGTGACGTCGTCCAGCGAGCGGATCGCGTCCCACAGGGCCGACCGTGCCAGCACGTCCAGACCCAGCGTGGGTTCGTCCAGAAACAGGACCCGGGGCCGGGACACCAACGCCATGGCGATGCTGAGCCGCCGCTGCCAGCCCCCGGAAAGGGTCCTGGCCCGCCGGCGGAGGACCGGGCCCAGATCAAGCGTCTCCGTAAGCTCCGCCGTCCTGGTCCGGGCCTCCGGCCGGGTCAGGCCGTGGACCCCGGCCATGAACAGCAGATTCTCCTCCGCCGTCAGGTTCCAGGCCACCGCCGTCTCCTGGGGGGAGAGGCCGATGCGCTCTTTCACGGCCAGGGGCTGGCGGGCCACGCTTTTGCCGTCCACCAGCGCGTCTCCCGCCGTGGGCCGGGTCAGACACGACAGCATCCGCACCGTGGTGGTCTTGCCGGCTCCGTTCACCCCCAGCAGGGCGAAACGCTCCCCCGCCGGGATGTTCAGGGACAGGCCATCTACCGCGGTCACGTCCCGGAACCGCTTCGTCAGCCGGTCCATAACGATGCCCTTATCCAATCAGGCCCGCCCCCTTTCCGCGAACCGGGCCCGCAGGCCCTCGAACACATCCGTGAGCATGGAGCTGATGAGAGGCCGGTCCCAATCCACATATTTCGTGGCCGCCGTGGCCGCCAGCCCGTGGACGAACAGCCACATCTCCAGATGGAACAGCCACGCGTCGTCCGGGCCCAGCCCGGTCTTTTCCGCGATGAGCCGGATCACGGCGGCGTTCTCGGCCCGGTCGTCGGCGGCGGGCTCGCCGGACCGGTCCCGCATATACAGCCACCGGAACAACGCCGGCTCCTCCATGGCGAAGCGGATATAGCCCATGCCCACCGCCTTGTAGGGGGGATATCCCGGCTCGTTGGCCGGGTCCATGTACCCCTGCGCCACGGTCCCGGCCGCCGCCAGCACGTCCCGCTGGAGCGCGCCCATGGAATCGTAATAGGAAAAGACCGGCTGGGTGGAGCAGCCGAGCTCCGCCGCCACCGCCCGGGCGTTCACCGCCTCCGGCCCCGCTCTCCGCGCCAGCGACAACGCCGCGTCCACGATCTGCTCTCTCGTCACCTTCGCTTTGGGTGGCATAGTGTACTCCTTTCTAATGTGGTGTCGGAGCCCGGCCGAAAGTATCTCTCGCCCGCACAGTTCCGCTTCGCTACACATCATGCGGGCCGAGAGACACTTCCGGTCCTGGCTCTCAAACCGTTAGTGCCAAGGCTCAACATATTAGATAACATATGTTATATATCAAGCAATATTATACGCCGTTTGCGGGTTTTGTCAAGGCTTTTTTGACCTGTCATAAAAAATCCACAATTTATTTACAGATTTCTCTGGAAATATGGCCGGAAACAGGCTACATTATATCCAGTAAGGCCGCAGACCGGCCATCTCCCAAAAGGAGGACACAGCATGAACGACTATGAAAACAACGGCTACGACCCGTCGGACGCCTCTTCCCACTATGGAGCGTCCTACGGCGGCTATACGCCGGCCCAGCCGGAGCCGGCCGGGACCGGGACCCGCAAAGGCATGGGCCCGGGGGCGGTGATCGCCATCTGCCTTGTGTGTACGCTCCTGGCGGCGGCGTTGGGCGCGGGCGGGACGTACTACTTCCTGCGGGGCGGCTTTGGGGGCCGGGACATGCTGGCCCAGGCCACGCCCGCGCCGCTGCCCACCGCCACGCCCGCGCCGGCGGCAAAGGACGCCGGGACAGACGCCGCCGTAGCGGAGACAGCGGCGGGGCAGGCGGTCTACGCCCTGGCGACTAAGCAGGTGGTGGGCGTGACAACGGAGATCACCTATACCAACTTCTTCGGCCAGATCAGCGCGGCCAGCGTCTCCGGCACGGGCTTCATCATCAGCGACGACGGCTATATCCTGACTAACAACCACGTCATCGACGACGCCCGCAAGGGCGGCTATGAGGTGTCCGTGCTGACCTATGACGGGGCCGAGTACACGGCGGACATCGTGGGCTACGACGCCGCCAACGACATCGCGGTGCTGAAGATCGACGCCTCCGGCCTGACGCCCGTGACCATGGGCGACACGGGGGACATCGTGGTGGGCCGGACCGTCTACACGGTGGGCAACCCCCTGGGAGAGCTGAACTTCACCATGACTACAGGCATCATCTCCGCCACGGACCGGGCCATCACCACCGACCAGGACAACGGCCCCATCAATATGTTCCAGATCGACGCGGCGGTGAACGAGGGCAACTCCGGCGGCCCGGTGTACGACGGGGACGGGGAGGTCATCGGCGTGGTGACGGCCAAGACCAGCGCCACCGGCGTGGAGGGCCTGGGCTTTGCCATCCCCGTCGAGGACGCGGAGCACATCGCCCGGCAGCTGATTGAGTACGGCTATGTGACCGACCGGGCCAGCATGGGCATCAGCAGCTACACCCTGCCGGGGTCCGTGGCGGAGCGGTACGGCCTTGTGCCGGGGGCCTATGTGACCGGCGTGCAGGCGGGTGGCCCCGCGGACGAGGCGGGGCTGCGGGAGCAGGACGTGATCACCGCGGTGGACGGCAAAGAGGTCGCCGGGTCCACGGAGCTGACCGCCATTGTGCGTACCTACGATGTGGGGGACACGGCGGAGCTGACCGTCTGGCGGAGCGGGGAGGAGCTTACCCTGTCCGTGACCTTTGGGGAGAGCCAGCGGCCGGTGGAGGCCACCGCCGCGCCCCAGCCGGAGCAGCGGCAGTATTACGGGGACATGGAGGATTTCTTCCGCCAGTTTTTCGGCGGCTTTTGATCGCGACTGAAAAGACGCCCGGCTCCTTGGGAGCCGGGCGTCTTTTTCATGCCGGTGGGCGTTCAGGCCCGGACCCAAAGGAGCCGGCCATCCGCAAAGTTCGCGCTGACGCGGCCCGTGTCCTTCAGCCAGGCCAGATAGGACCGCACCGCGCTGCCCACCAGGGCGTACTGCTCAAAGGTCATGACCAGCCCGTAAGCGGTGAACAGCCTTTGCAGCACGGTCTCGAAGCTGGCCGGCTCCCGGCAGACCGCCAAAATGTCCTCCGCCACCGACAGCGTGACGTCGATGTTATACTGGGCCAGCTCCGCCATATCCGCCGCGGCGGGGGCGTGGGCGGGCACGAACAGGGCGGCCTTCATGGTCTTGACCTTTTCCAGCGTGTCCAGATAGGCCCCCACGTCGTAGAGAAAGCCCACCTTATACTTGTCCAGGGTCTCCCGGCTGGACAGGCAGTCGGCCAGAAACACCACGTCGTCGGGCGTGCGGAAGCCCACCATGTCCAGGCTGTGGCCCGGCAGGGGGATCAGGGAGAAGCCCTCCGGCAGCGCGTCCTCCGTCAGCGGCTGGGCGTCGCTCTCCTGGGCCAGCAGGAATTTGTGGCGCAGGTCCTTGGGCGGGCAGCCTCCGTACAGCAGCGCGGGCTCCAGGAAGGTGTGCCGGGTGAAGGCGCACTCCGCCCCGGGGGCGTATACGGCGCACCCGGTCTGGGCCTGCAGGTATCGGTTGCCGCCGATGTGGTCCGCGTGGGAGTGGGTGTTGTAGATGGCCGTCAGCCGCCAGCCCTTGGCGTCCAGCAGCTGGCGGACCTTCCGGCCCGCGTCCTTGTCGTTGCCGCTGTCGATCAGGCACACATCGGTATCGTTCAGCCGCACCAGCCCGATCTTGGCGGGGCTTTGGATGTAATAGGTCCGGTCCGTGACCGGGATCAGCTCGTACATAAAAACGCCTCCTCTCAGTTTTCGCCGCACACCTGGAAGATGAAGAATTTCAGATAATCGGAATCCGCCGCGCCCCACAAAATGGGGTGGTCTGGGGCCTGGGTGCGAAACTCCACCTGCCGCAGCCGTTTGCGCAGGTTGTTGGCGGCCTGGCAGACGGTCTGGCCCAGCAGGGCCGCGTCCACGAAATGGGAGCAGGAGCATGTGGCAAGATAGCCCCCGTCCTTCACAAGCTGCAAGGCCCGCAGGTTGATCTCCCGATAGCCCTTCACGGCGTTTTTCACCGCCCCCCGGCTCTTGGCGAAGGCCGGCGGGTCCAGGATCACCACGTCGAATTTTTCCCGGTCCCGTATGAGCGCGGGCAGCAGTTCAAAGGCGTCCGCGCACCGAAAGGTCACCCGGTCATCCAGCCCGTTCAGGGCGGCGTTCTCCCTGGCCTGGGCCAAGGCCAGCTCGGAGGCGTCCACCCCCAGCACGCTGGCCGCGCCGGCCTGGGCCGCGTTCAGGGCGAAGGAGCCGGTGTGGGTGAAGCAGTCCAGCACCCGTGCGCCGCCGCACAGGGGCCGGATGGCCCGGCGGTTGTATTTCTGGTCCAGGAAAAACCCGGTCTTCTGCCCCTCGGCCACGTCCACCCGGTATCGGACGCCGTTTTCCACGATCTCCACCTTGGTGTCGAAGGCCGGGCCGATGAAGCCTTTCACCAGGGGCAGGCCCTCCCGTTCCCGGACCGGCGCGTCGCTGCGCTCGTATACGCCGCGAACGGCGATGCCGTCCGCCGCCAGGACCTCCCGCAGCAGGTCCAGGATCTCCATTTTCATCCGGTCGATGCCCAGGGCCAGGGACTGGACCACCAGCACGTCGGAAAACTTGTCCGCCACCAGGCCCGGCAGAAAATCCGCCTCACCAAATATGACCCGGCAGGCGGCGGTGTCCACGGTCCGCTTCCGGTATTCCCAGGCGGCCCGGACCCGCCGGCGCAAAAACGCCCGGTCTATGACCGCGTTCTCGTCCCGGCTCATGACCCGCACCAGCAGCTTGGACCGGCGGTTGATGAACCCTTTGCACAGAAACCGCCCCTTGAAGTCCCGGACGGTCACGATATCCCCGTCGTCGAAGTTCCCCTCGATGGAGGCGGCCTCGTTGTCGTATACCCATGGCCCGCCGGCCTTCAAAGCCCGGCCCGCGCCTTCCCTCAGGGTGACGGTACCCTTTTCCATGTCATCACGCCCTTCCGGGAGCATTGTACATGGTCCGCGCCGGTCCGTCAAGAAAAAGGGGCCGGGGAAAAATGCGCGGGGCACTTCAAAAACGCCGCCGGATGTACTATAATAGTCATAATGGCACGGGAGGAAAAATGACATGAACCTTTTTTTGACTTTGGCGTTTTTGTTTTTCATCGGCTCCGTATTCGGCTGGGTGCTTGAGCTGTTCTTCCGGCGGTTCATCTCCGCCGCCAACCCGGAGCGGAAGTGGATCAATCCGGGCTTCTGCACGGGGCCCTATCTGCCCCTGTACGGCTTTGGGCTGTGCATCCTGTTTTTGATCGCCAGCCTGGAGGACACCACCGTCATCCAGGACCCCTTCTGGGAAAAGACGGTGCTGTTCATATGGATGGCGGTGTGCATGACGGTGATCGAGTACATCGCGGGCATCATGAGCATCAAGATCGCCAAGGTGCGCCTTTGGGACTACTCCCATGAATGGGGCAACATCCAGGGCGTCATCTGCCCCAAGTTCTCCTTTTTCTGGGCGGTGCTGGGCGCGGCCTATTACTTCTTGATCCACCCCCACATCCTGGGGGCTCTGCGCTGGCTGGCCCAGAACCTGGCCTTCTCCTTCGTGATCGGCATGTTCTACGGGGTCTTTTTCGTGGATCTGGCCCATGCGGTGGACCTGGCAGCCAAGCTGAGGAAGTTTGCCGATGAGAACGACGTCATCATCAAATACGAGAACCTAAAAGCCCACCTGCGCAGCGTCCAGGAGCGGGGCGAGAAATATCACTTCTTCCGTCCCTTCCACACCACTCGGACCCTGGCGGAGCACCTGCGGGAGCGGCTGGAGGAGGTCCGTGACCGGGGAGAGGACCTGGTGTTTTCGCCTACACACAAGAAGTGATATAGCGCAAAGGAGCCCGTCCGCTCCCTCCGGAACGGAGTGGTGGCGCTTGTTTATGGCGGTGTGTTACAATGACGACTGCTAGCTGACAGATCGGGAGTTGGAGGTGCTATCATGCGTATGGAGAAGAAAGCGAAACGGCACGGCATGGACCCGGCGGTCGCTTTAACGCTGATCTTTATCGTACTGAAAGCAACGGGATCAATCTCTTGGTCCTGGCTGTGGGTACTGAGTCCGGTTTGGCTCACGTACTTGTTTTTTGCCGCTGCCTTTCTCGCTCTTTTTGTTTTTTGTCGGAGGGCGAAAGGATAACAGTAACTTCCCATTTGTCGGGGAGAAGAAGCTGCGTTTCACGGTGAAACGCATTTCCGGGTATGAAAAAAAGGGCGTCCCGGACGGAACGGCAGAAATAAGAAAAAGGACACGCGTTCGCGTGTCCTTTTTCGTGGTGGAGATAAGCGGGATTGAACCGCTGACCTCTTGAATGCCATTCAAGCGCTCTTCCAAATCATGATCTCTATGCCCCCAGCGTGTCAGCCTTGACCCAGAGAGCGTCGCATGGCGTTTTCCACAAAGCTGTTGAGGGTCATTTGGTGGGCGGCGGCATAGGTCACGGCCTGCCTGTGCAGTTCTGGCGACACTCGTACGTTGAAGCTGCTCTTATACGCCTTTTCCGGCTTGATGCCGTTTTCCTCGCACAGCGCCAAGTAATCGTCCACAGCGCCGTGGAAGTCGTCGATCAGTTCCTTTGCGGTGGTCCCCTCATAGGAGATCAGCACCCGGACGCCCATGACCTTTCCGAAGAAAACGCCGTCCGCCTCAGAAAATTCCACGCTGCCAATATAGCCCGAGTATTCCATCGTATTGCTCATATCAGAACATCCTGTTCCAAAAAAGCGCTTCAGCATCGTCAAAGGTGAATGTCTTGGGCTTGGCCTTCAGCTTCTCTATCAGCTTTTCCTTTTGCCCCACGGTCATACCTCCGATATTATTATAGCACGGAGCGAGAGGGGGCAACTAGCTTTAGTTGCCCCCTCTCGTGTCATAAGTTGGTCTTTCAATGAACGCTTTCACTTACTATGGAGAGCTCTGCACTCAATGCATCTATTATTCACCATACAATGCTTCATTAATATCCTTTTTTGTACTTTTGCTAAGACTATCAAAAAAGTCCTTTTTATTCTCAGGGTGCATGACATCAATAACGTTGGGGTAGTTATAATATAGTATGCCTAGATAGGATTCTGTAATTCTCATAAATATATCATATACTTCTTGATTAATTGTATCATTCATTTGGGGCAGAAGCGACAACGCACTAGTAGGATACATAGACACTGGATCGCTATGAACTGTGCCACATAAAAGAGTGTAATGTGAATGAATAATCTCAAATTGCTTGGTGCAATACTGAGAAGCAAAGTGTTTATCTTCTTTCGCCAGATCGAAAACTCTATATAAACTCGTTTCTAAAATAATATCCGGATTTTCTATAAGACATAACGCTTTTGAGAAGTTTTCAATACTACAACGAAGTAGAAGCTTGGCCGGTTTATACATGCCTTGGACAACGCAAAAAAGCGTCAAGGTTAAATCTGACGATGTCTCTGTCAGAAATGGAACGCTATCAGCATATCTCCCTTGAGAATTAAATTCACCAATAAAGACTAGTAAACCATATAGCTTTTTATGCATGGCCCTATATTTTGCTTGCTGTTGTGACGGCAAATCTACAGACAAGCGATATTGGTCAAGAAATTCACTAAACTTGACAAAATCTTTACCAATACGCCTACTCATTCTCAGTGCCAACTAACTTTTGTATTGTCTCATTCCATGAAAACAGGTTCCCATTTGATTTTGCTGTGGTCTGCATATCTTTGACCTTACTCTTATTATCCAAGATATTAGTTGCCCATCTTGTTAAGATATCTAATCGTTCTTTGTTAACAATTTCAACTTCACAAATAATCAAACCAATCAATTCATTTCTAGATCTTTTTTCCCACCGGGGAATGCTGAGTTCTAGAACTTCTTCTGCAAATTGCATCAACTGTGAGTTGTTCTGAAAAATATCAGTATCTTTTAGTAGTGAGGGCAATACACCTATTAAATTATATGTATCAGTTGTTTCTCTCCCTATGGAACTATCGTGGGCTAATAAATTCCGACATTGCTTCAATAATTTTGTGGCATTTTTGAAATTTAAGTTCTTATTGGAATCCAACAACCAACTAAGCTCTTCAAAAAAATTTATGAGTTGTTGACTTTCGTATTCAGAACTATTTCTCCTTTTGTTGTCAGCGGTCATCATGATACCTCCACTCTCGTTAAAAACTCTTGTGAGATACTTGAAAACTGTCTGCTCAATTCTGGCTCATCAATATCAAGAATAAACTTTCCGTTTAGTTGACCTCTAGAAATGCTAGTTCTTTTAGGAACCGATGATTTATAAAGATAGGGACTCCATTTACTTGACGCTTTAAAATAGTCCAGAGCCTGTTTGTACACTACTGTGCCGTTCTCAACAATCGTCAATACTAAGCCTGCGCATTTGCATTCACAACCATAGTTCTCTTTTCTCTCCTTAATTATACCCTCAAGCAAATCTAGACCTGTCATGCTGATCGGATCAGGTTTTGACGGAATGAGATAATAATCAGACGCAATAAGCGCACTAGTCATCCAAACTGATGGAGTTGGCGGACAATCAATTATGCAAATATCATACTTTCCCGTTTTTCTTATATGCTTGAGATAGTTTTTTAGCCGGTTCTCAGTTCCCTGTCCGGGAGACATTTCAAACCTAAACAAGTCTAATTGACTTGGAATAAGATCAAAGCCCCTTCTTGTCCTGTAAGGACGAATGCGCGCATAAGGAGTAGATTCCTCCTCCGAAACACCATTGACTACAGATACAGCCGCTGCCTTCTTGTAGTTAAAGATGTCAATAATCGTGGACCCACCACGACGTACATAAGATATGTAATCATCCCCATTAATAAGGCATTGTGTTGCATTGAACTGGGGATCAACATCTACTAGCAAGACTTGCCTTGAATATCGTTTTGCAAGAAAATCTGCCATATTTACAGCGAGTGTTGTTTTTCCAACCCCACCTTTCATATTAACAAAACTAATTACGATCATGATTATCTCCCTTCTCTAATATATGTACGGGAATCATTTAGTAGAAATATGTGAAACAATGGGCACCTATATGCTATCTTATCATACCCCTAGAATCTTTGCAGCATCTTTGAAGCTTAATCAGACCCATATTCATGCTAGATAAAAACAAATCTCACCATGAAACGCTTCTATGGTACGGGAAAAGAGCGCTCCAAACAGAGCGCCCTGGGGAAGCGCAAAAACGGCATTTGATATGTCAATTCCTGGTTGCTTCTTCGTTACAAAAGGGAAAGGCTTGCTTTCTTACGAAAACAAGCCTTTTTGCCTCCCGATGGTGGAGATAAGCGGGATCGAACCGCTGACCTCTTGAATGCCATTCAAGCGCTCTCCCGCATCATACTTTCTGTCC
>CANQNS010000024.1 GCA_947625285.1 uncultured Oscillospiraceae bacterium | reverse complement strand
ACCACGGCCGCGTGGCTGGTCATGCCGCCGCGGACGGTCAGGATGCCCTGGGCGGCCTTCATGCCCTCGATGTCCTCCGGGGAGGTCTCCAGACGGACCAGGACCACCTTCTCGCCCTTGGAGGCCCACTCCTTGGCGTCCTCGGCGGTGAAGACGATACGGCCGGAGGCCGCGCCCGGGGACGCGCCCAGAGCCTTGCCGATGACGGCGGTGCGCTTCAGGGCCTCGGCGTCGAACTGGGGATGCAGCAGGGTGTCCAGGGACCGGGGCTCGATCATAGCCACGGCCTGCTTCTCGTCGATGGCGCCCTCGTCCACCAGGTCGCAGGCGATCTTCAGAGCGGCGGCGGGGGTGCGCTTGCCGTTACGGGTCTGCAGCATGAAGAGCTTGCCGTGCTCCACGGTGAACTCCATGTCCTGCATATCGTGGTAATGGTCCTCCAGGGTCTTGCAGACCTGCTGGAACTGGGCAAAGGCCTCGGGGAACTTCTCGGCCATCTGGCTGATGGGCATGGGGGTCCGCACGCCGGCCACCACGTCCTCGCCCTGGGCGTTAGTCAGGAATTCACCGAACAGCTTCTTCTCGCCGGTGGCGGGGTTACGGGTGAACGCCACGCCGGTGCCGCAGTCGTCGCCCATGTTGCCGAAGGCCATGGACTGGACGTTGACGGCGGTGCCCCAGGAGTAGGGGATGTCGTTGTCCCGGCGATAGACGTTGGCGCGGGGGTTGTCCCAGGAGCGGAACACAGCCTTGATGGCGCCCATCAGCTGGTCCACGGGATCGGTGGGGAACTCCGCGCCCACCTTGTCCTTATACTCGCTCTTGAACTGCTCGGCCAGCTCCTTCAGGTCGTCGGCGGTCAGCTCCACGTCCTGGGTGACGCCCCGGGCGGCCTTCATCTTGTCGATGAGCTGCTCGAAGTACTTCTTGCCCACCTCCATGACCACGTCGGAGTACATCTGGATGAAGCGGCGATAGCAGTCCCAGGCCCAGCGGGGATTGCCGGACTTGCGGGACAGCACGTCCACCACGGTCTCGTTGAGGCCCAGGTTCAGGATGGTGTCCATCATGCCGGGCATGGAGGCCCGGGCGCCGGAACGGACGGAGACCAGCAGAGGATTCTCCGCGTCGCCGAACTTCTTGCCGGTGATGCCCTCCAGCTTGGTGATGTACTCCATGATCTGAGCCTGGATGTCCTCGCCGATCTGCTTGCCGTCGTCATAGTAACGGGTGCAGGCCTCGGTGGTGATGGTGAAGCCCTGGGGAACGGGCAGGCCGATGTTGGTCATCTCGGCCAGGTTTGCGCCCTTGCCGCCCAGGAGCTCACGCATGTTGGCGTTGCCCTCTGAGAACAGATAGACATACTTCATTGCGCGTTTTTCCTCCTTAAAAAATTCCTGTGAAAAATATAAGACTTTGAAATACGGCGCGGGGCGAAATGCCCGTTTTGCGCCTATTTTGCATATATACATTAAACGTCAACCCGCTGGAAATGTCAAGGCGTTTTTCCTTTGATCGGCCTCAAAAATCCCACTTTTGGCAAATTGCCCAGCGCATCCGTCCCGGCGGCGGCCGCCGGCGTGCATAACGGCGGCGCGGCGCGGCATACTACCAGCGAGGTGATTTAACGATGTCTAACAAATCCAACAGCCAGAACCAGTCCAGCAAGAACCAGTCCAACAACCAGAACCAGAGCAATTCCCAGAACCGCAACAGCCAGAACCAGTCCAACAAGAGCCAGTCCAACAGCCAGAATTGAAGGCACGGCCCTGACGTGACAGGGGCTGATCCGCGCCTGGACCCGGAAAGCCGTCTGGCTCCCAAGTTCGACAGCACGTCCATCGCCAAATTCCCCACCGGCACACGGGAGGACATGGGTATGCGAGTCCGGGACGACTGCGCGGAAGAACACATTATGTAAACCGAAATAACGCCAAAAGGCGGGGCCTCTGCCCCGCCTTTCCTATTTTGTTCCCCGTCAGAAGCTCCATGCCCCGGCACGGCCTTATCCGCGCCCCTCGCCAGAGGGTGCGTTTCCTTGCGGTATCGCTTTCTGCGACAGGTCCGAGAACTGACCTTCGAGCGTTACGCCAAATTCCGAATAGATCTTGTACAGGACCGAAATACACAGACGCGGCGGGAATCGCCCTTGCTCCATTTTGTTGATCGTCCCCACGCCTACCCCCAGCCGCTTCGCCATTTGCCTTTTTGACAGGCCGTACTGCGACCGGAGCCACGCCACGTTTTTCATGAAGTCGCGCAGTCTTTCGCCGGCTTCCCGCTCCATATCCATCCCCCGTTTCAGATGGATATTTTACACCTATTAGGTGTAAAAGTCAATACAACTTTTAGATGTGCGATAGAATATCTACACCCCCGACGCAAGGAGGCAGTCTGTATGTACAGGATCAGGGAGCTGCGCGAGGACAGGGACTTCACCCAGGCGGAGATCGCGGAGATAATCCAAACGACCCAGCAGCAGTACAGCAAGATCGAGACCGGCAAATCGGACATATCGGGCGAAAAGCTGACGCTTTTGGCGCGTTTTTATAACGTCTCCTCCGATTACATCCTCGGATTGACCGACGACCCGCGCCCCGGAAAATGACAGATAAACGACGCCCCGCGGGATCTCCGCGGGGCGTTGCCTGTTCCTCTGTTGTTATTTGATATCGATCTTGTCCACCAGCTCCACTTCCAGCTTGAAAGTCTCCCCGTCCCGCCAGACGGTGAGGGTCAGGCTGTCGCCTACCTCCATGTCCTCTTTCATCAGGTTCACCTGCTCCACGCTGGTAACGGTCTTGCCGTTGACCTTGGTGATCACGTCGCCCACCTCCAGGCCCTTTTTCAGCGCGTCGGAGCCCTCATTGACCCGGGAGACGTAGACCCCCTCCGGCAGATCGTACAGCACGCGGGCCTCCGGGCTCACCGCGCCGGCCACGATGCCGATGGTGGGCTCGCCGGGGATCATGCCGTTTTCGATGAGCTGGTCCGCGATCTGCTTGACTACCGCCGAGGGGATGGCGAAGCCGATGCCCTCCACGGTGGTGAAGTAGCTGGACATGATCTTCATATTGGTGATGCCGATGACCTGGCCCTTTCCGTTGATGAGAGGCCCGCCGGAGTTGCCCTCGTTCAAGGCGGCGTTGGTCTGCAAAAGGGTCATGGAATGGCCGCCGTAGGTCACGTTCCGGTCGATGGCGGAGATGATGCCGTTGGTCATGGTGCCGGTATAGGCTTGGCTCAGGGGGTTGCCGATGGCGGAGACCTCGTCCCCCACCCGCAGGGCGGCGGACCGGCCGAACTCCGCCGCGGGCAGCGGCTCGCCGTCCTCCCGCTCTACCTGCAGCACGGCGATATCGCTGGCCTCGTCCGCGCCCACCAGCCTGGCGTCCAGCTCCCGCTCGTCCGTCAGGACCACCCTGGCGCTGTCACAGCCCTGGAGGATGTGGGTATTGGTGACGATATAGCCCGCCTCCGAGTCGAATACCACGCCGGTGCCCCAACTGTATTCCAGCTCGTCGATATAGGTGGTGATGCCCACCACGGCGGGGCTCACCTTGTCGTACACCTCCTGCAGAGAGAGGTCCTCGCCCTTCGCCGTGTTCAGCTTCAGCGTTACCCCCGTGCCGGTGGGCGCGGCGGGCAGGCCGATCTCGTTGGTGGTGGTGAAATAGTTCTCAAAGTACTCTTTATAGTCGTCGTACTGCTCGTCGGGCAGGCCGCCGTAGAGGTCGCTGTCGGAGCCGAAGGCGGTCTCCGGCCCGGCGTCACCGAACACCACGGTCCGGGCGGACTGCAGGTCATAAATGCGCCGAAGCAGCGAGCTGTTCAGCGCGGCCACCGCCACGGCGGCGCAGACAAGCGCCCCGCACAGGGTCAGCGTCACCGCCTTGGTCCGGCGGCGGCGGCGACGCTGGGCGTCGGTCATCTCCCGGCGCACAGGCTGCGGGGCGGCATGGACCGGCGCGGCGGGCCGATACCACGCGGCGGCGTCGCCGGGGGCGGACTGCTGGCCGTACCAGTCGTTTTGCGGTCCTGAATTCTGGGGCATATGCTCTCCTCCTGCTGCAAACGCGGCGCGCCGCGCCGGTCTTTTCTAATTGGATTATTGCCAGATCTACTGGCTCATATTTGCATCGGCCCTGGCCGGCGTCCTGCCCAGCTCCGCCAGAGCCAGGGTAAAGGTGAACACGGTCATGCCGTTTTCGCTGGTGACGAAGATATCCTGGTCGTGGGCTGCCAGGATCTGCCGGACCATGTAAAGGCCCAGGCCCACGCCCTCCCGGTCCTGGCTGCGGGACTTGTCCGCCTTGTGGAACCGGTCGAATATCAGCGGCAGCTCCTCCCGGGGGATGGTCTGGCCCTGGTCCTGAACGGCGGTATAGGCCTTGCCGTTCTCCTTCCAGATGCTCACGGACAGCTCCGAGCCCTCGTCAGCGAATTTGATGGCGTTGTCCAATAGATTATATACCACCCGTGTCAAGGCGTCCACATCGCCCTTCACCCGCAGCGCGTCCTCCGGCATATCCAGGTCCACGCTCATGCGCTTTTCATCCACCCGGCTCTCGAAATTCAACAGGGTCTGCAGCACCGTCTCCCCCAGGTCGAATACCTGCTCCCGCCGGGCCGGGTCCCCGTCCTGGAGCCGGGACATATCCAGCATGCTCCGGACCAGCCGGCCCAGCCGCTTGGTCTCCGAGGAGATGGTCTGCAGGTATTTCTTTTCCTCCTCAGGGGGGATGGTCCCGTCCAGCAGCCCGTCGGCAAAGCCGGCGATGGAGGTCATGGGCGTACGCAGCTCATGGGACACGTTGGCGATGAACTCCCGGCGGCGGGACTCGTTGCGCTCCAGGCTGTCGGCCATGGTGTTGAAGGCCTGGGTCAGCGTGCCGATCTCGTCCTCGTCGGGATAGGCGCTGATGCGGGCGCTGTAATCGCCCCGGGCAAAGCGGTGGGCCGCCTCGGCCATCTCGTTCAGAGGCCGGGCCAGCCGCCGGTCGTTGGCGTACTCGAAGGCCACCGCCAGGCCCAGCACCCCCACGGCCACCAGGATGAACGCCATGGAAAAGCCACCCCAGACCTTGAAAAAGCCGGAGCCGGCGTAGTTGACGAACACATACCCCGCCGTCTCCCCGTCCGCGCCGGCCACAGACTCGGCCACAACATAATACATCCCCTCGTAGAAACCGTCAAGGTCGCTGACGCCCTCGTAGCTGCCGTTTTCAGCAAGCTGCTCCATCACCGCCGCCGGCATCCGCTTGCCGATGTAGGGCGTATCGTCCTCCCGGTCGGAGGTGGATACCACCGTGCCGGAGGCGTCGCACAGGAAGATGTGGTCCCCGGTGCTCTGGGCGATGGCCGCCAGATTCATCCGCAGGTCCCAGCTGTCCAACGCTTCCTCCCCGTGGACGGCCTCGGCGTACAGCCGCACCTCATCCGCGGTGGCGTAGAGGCTGGCCTGCTTTTCCCGGATCAGGAACGCCCGGCCCATCAGGAACATAGTCACGCCAAAGGCCACGAAGCAGGCCGCGAACATGGCGGTGGTGACCATGAAGTTCCGAAAAAAGACGCTGCGCTTCATGGGTCAGGCTTCTCCCACCTCGAATTTATACCCCACGCCCCATACGGTCTTCAGCCGCCACTGGTCGCTGACGCCCTCCAGCTTCTCCCGCAGCCTCTTAATATGCACGTCCACGGTCCGGGAGTCGCCAAAGTAATCGAAGCCCCATACCTCGTCCAGAAGCTGGTTGCGGGTGTACACCCGGTTGGGCGCGGAGGCCAGGTGGAACAAAAGCTCCATCTCCTTGGGGGGCGTGTCGATCTTCGTGCCGTCCACGATCAGCTCATAGGAGTCCAGATCCACCACCAGCTTGTCGAATTCCAGCCGGCGGGCCTTTTCCTCCGGGACCCCCTCGGTCCGGCGCAGCACCGCATGGACCCGGGCCAGCAGCTCCTTTATCTCAAAGGGCTTGGTGATATAGTCGTCCGCCCCCATCTCCAGGCCCGCCACCTTGTCCCGGGTCTCCCCCTTGGCGGTGAGCATCACGATGGGCGCTTTGGAAAAGCCCCGTATCTCCCGGCAGACCTGCCAGCCGTCCTTCACCGGCAGCATGATGTCCAGCAGCACGATGTCCGGCGACACGCTCCGGGCCAGTTCCACGCCCCTGCCGCCGTCCCCGGCCTGGGCCACCTCGAACCCGTCCCGCTCCAGATACAGCCGCAGCAGCTCCGAGATGTTGCCGTCATCCTCCACGATCAACGCCTTTTTCGCCATGACGCATATGCCTCCTTCGCGCACCCGACAGGCGCGGATTGTACATTCTCACTCAATTGTACCATGACGGGCAAGGCATGGGTGAACAAAATGTAAAAACTTCCCCGGAGCGTGAAAAAAGGCTTTACTTTATCTCGCTAATGTGGTAGTATGCTGAACAGTCAAGAAAATAACAGGAGGAACTCCCACCATGAAGAAGATACTTGCCCTGACCCTGGCAGCCCTGATGCTGCTGAGCATGACCGCCTGCGGCGCCGCCAAGAAGGACGACGTCCTGGAGCCCGCCGGGGAGGAAGCCACCGAAGCCCCCGCCGAAGAGGAAGCTACCGAGGCCCCCGCCGAGGAGGAAGCCGCCGAGGAGACCCCCGCCGCTGAGGAGGAGGACGCCGAGGAGGAACCCGCCGAAGACAGCGATCTGGCCTATGTCCAGGACAAGGGCACGCTGGTGGTGGGCATCACCGAGTTCGAGCCCATGGACTACAAGGACGAGGACGGCAACTGGATCGGCTTTGACGCCGACATGGCCGCGGCCTTTGCCGAGAGCCTGGGCGTGGAGGCCGAGTTCGTGGAGATCGACTGGGACAACAAGGAGCTGGAGCTGAAAAACCAGTCCATCGACGTGGTGTGGAACGGCATGACCCTCACCGACGAGGTCACCACCGCCATGGAGTGCTCCAACGCCTACTGCAACAACGCCCAGACCGTGATCCTGCCCGCCGACCAGGCGGACAAGTACAAGACCGCCGAGGATATGGCGGACCTGGTCTTTGCCGTGGAGGTCGGCAGCGCTGGCAAGGAGCAGGTGGAGGCCCTTGGCTATGAGTACACGGAGGTCCAGACCCAGGCCGACGCCTTGCTCCAGGTCAAGGCCGGCTCCGCGGACGCCGCCGTTATCGACCTGCTGATGGCGGCCGCCATGGTGGGCGAGGGCACTAGCTATGCCGATCTTACCAACACCGTGAACCTGAACAGCGAGGAATACGGCGTCGGCTTCCGCAAGGGCTCCGACCTGGCGGCGGCGCTGAACGACTTCTTTGCCGAGAGCTATGCCGACGGCACCATGGAGCAGATCGCTGAGACCTATGGCGTGCAGGCGTCTTTGATCGAGCAGAAGTAAGCACACAGTCTTTCCGGGCCGGGGGAGAGCGCGCCTCTCCCCCGGCCTTCCAAAACATACCGACAGGAGTACCCGCCCATGCAACAGATGCTCCAACAGTTTCCCGTCGTTGTCAGCGCCCTGAACGTGGGGTTTTTACAGACGCTGAAGCTGTTTTTCGTCACGGGCCTGGGGGCCATCCCCCTGGGTCTTGTGATCGCTTTCGGCTCCATGAGCCGCTTCAGGCCCCTGAGCCTGCTCACCAGGCTCGTCGTCTGGGTGATACGGGGCACGCCCCTGATGATCCAGCTTCTCATCATCTACTACTTTCCCGGCATTGTCCTGGGCCACAACGTCTGGGGCAGCGGGGAGGCCGGGCGGTTTTTGGCCTCGGCCATCGCCTTCATCTTCAACTACGCCTGCTACTTCTCCGAGATATACCGGGGCGGCATCCAGTCCGTCCCCGTGGGCCAGCAGGAGGCGGGCCTGGTGCTGGGCATGACCCGGTGGCAGATATTTTATAAAGTGACGCTCCTGCAGGTCGTCAAGCGGATCGTGCCGCCCATGTCCAACGAGATCATCACCCTGGTGAAAGATACCGCCCTGGCCCGGATCATCGCCCTGCAGGAGATCATCTGGGCGGGCCAGTCCTTCCTGAAGGGCTCTCACGGCATCGCCGGGGCCCTGTGGCCGCTGTTCTTCACCGCCGTCTATTACCTCATCTTCAACGGCCTCGTCACCGTGGGACTGGGACGGCTGGAAAAGCGGCTGGACTATTTCCGCTGAAAGGAGGAGCGCGCATGGCGATACTGGAAGTCAAAGATATCCGCAAGAGCTTCGGCCAAACGGAGGTCCTGAAGGGCATCAGCTTCTCCCTGGAGCGGGGGCAGGTGGTGTCCGTCATCGGCTCCTCCGGCTCCGGCAAGACCACCTTGCTGCGGTGCCTGAATTTCCTGGAGCGGCCGGACGGCGGCTCTATCGCGGTCAACGGCGAGACGCTGTTCGACGCGGCGGACCCGGCCGCCCGGCGGGAGGCGGAGATACGCCGCAAGCGGCTCCACTTCGGGCTGGTGTTCCAGTCGTTCAACCTGTTTCCCCAGTATACGGCCCTGGAGAACGTGACGCTGGCGGGCCGGCTTCTGGCAAAGGAGGACCCGGACTACCGGGCCCGGAAAAAGGAGCTTTTCGCCCGCATCGAGGACGAGGCCCGGCAGCTTCTGGGGCAGATGGGCCTGTCCGACCGGATGGACAGCTACCCCCACCAGCTCTCCGGCGGCCAGCAGCAGCGGGTGGCTATCGCCCGGGCCCTGGCCCTGCGGCCGGACATTTTGTGCTTCGACGAGCCCACCTCCGCCCTGGACCCGGAGCTGACCCAGGAGGTGCTGCGGGTCATACGGCAGCTTGCCCAGCGGCAGACCACCATGATCATCGTCACCCATGAGATGGCCTTCGCACGGGACGTGTCCAGCCACGTGATCTTCATGGACGGGGGCGTGGTGGTGGAGTCCGGGGAGCCGGCCGCGGTGTTCGGCGCGCCCGCCCAGGAGCGGACCCGGCAGTTCCTGGACAGCTACAGCCAGAATTGAAATAACACCCTCTTGATTTTACGGGATTTTTCAGTTACTATAAAACCGCACCGTTTCGGTGCGGTTTTTTCTGTTTCCAAGGAGGACGCGCCATGAAGACGCTGCGGGCGGGTATCTGTCTGCTGCTGTGCGCCGCCATGCTCCTGCCCGCAGCCGGCTGCAGCTACGGCGCGGGGGGCTATCGGATCGTGGACGAATACAGCGGCGAGGGTAGCTATTATATCGCCTTCCGCAAGGGCGACCAGCTGCGGGACTATATCTCCGCGGCCATGAAGGAGCTTGCCACCACCAACACCCTGCGGTCGCTGTCCGTCAAGTGGTTCGGGGAGAACCTTATCAGCGTCAAGGGCGACGGCGACGCCTTGAAGGCCTTGGGCGAGGAGCGGGAGCAGCGGTTCGTCACCGTGGGGGTGGACCTGGGCAACGTGCCCATGAGCTACATCCTGAACGACGGCTATCTGGGCTTCGACATAGACCTGATAAGCTACATATGCGGCTACCTGGGCTGGGGCGTGACCTTCTATCCCATCGACATCACCGACGCGGAGATCGAGCTGAACGCCGGCAACATCGACATCGCCATGGCGGTGCCGGAGGCAGATCTGTCCGAGGATTTTGACTACTCCCCCGCCTACCTTACCAGCCAGTATGTGCTGGTGGCCCGCTCCGGCAGCAGCATCCGCCGCCGGGGGAACCTGAAAGGCAAGACCCTGGGGGTGGCCGTGGCGGACCAGGACGTGCTGTACCAGAACAGCAGTTTTGTGGACAGTCTGGGCTCCGTCATCTACCAGACCAATACCGACGGCCTTTTCAACGCCCTCATGCTGGGCGAGGTGGACGGCATCCTGGTCTCCAGCGTGGTGGCCGCCTACCACATGAAATAGGCCGGGCCCACGGCCCGCCCCCGTCCCCGGACGGGGGCGGGCTTTATTGCAGCAGACACAATATCAGTCCGTAGATCACGCTGGCGGTGACGCCGAAGGTGATCACCGGCCCGGCGATGGTGAACATCTTCGCCGCCGTGCCCAGGATGAAGCCCTCGGTCTTGAATTCCAACGCCGGGCTCACCACGGAGTTGGCAAAGCCCGTGATGGGCACCAGGGTCCCCGCCCCGGCGAACCGAGCGATCTTGTCATAGACGTTCAGGCCCGTCAGCAGCGCGGACAGAAAGACCAGCGTCATGCTCACCGCCGTGGCCGCGTCCTCCTGCGCCAGACCCGCCAGGTCCTCGTAGAGCATACGCAGGCCCTCTCCCAGACAGCAGATGAGCCCGCCTACCACGAAGGCCTTCACCAGATCCCCCGCCAGGGGCGACTTGGGGGCCATGCCCTTGATATATTCGTTATACTCTTTGTTTGTCATGTTCATACTAGATCACCTGCCCATAGTTTGGGCAGGCGATCAATTTTTATGCAAGGCGCATCGGGGCGGGTCCGACACAACTGTCCCGGCGGCCAGCAGAATCACCCGGCCCCAGGAAAGAAAGCTCTCCGCGTCCTCCCTTTCCAGCCCGTACCGCTCCAAAAGCCGCTCCGCCGGTCCCAGGCCGCCGCACCCGCCGCCGTTCCGGTCCCAGGCGGCCTCCGCAGCCCCGGACAGCAGGACCAGCAGCCGCAGCAGAAAGCCGAAGCGTCTGTCCTTTTTCCCGCCGTCCGGGGCGGGATATGCGTCCACCGACAGGATCTGCTCCGCCAGCCGTTCCCGGACCGTCCCGCCGTCCACGCCGGCGGCCGGCAGGGGCCGCCTTCGCCACGCCTCCAGGCCGCAGAGCAGAACGGCGGACCGCTTTCTGTCCCGGTCCGTGACGGCTTCCCGGCGCGGCCTGCCGTCCGCCGGGATGCTCCGCTCCTCCAGATCCTCCGACAGAATATAGAGCAGCCGCCGGAGCATGGCCGTCTGGCTGAAGCCGTCCAGGCCCTCCAGCATCCTGGCGCAGACCGAGTGCGCCAGGAACACCGTATCCGCCGCGTCGTAAGAGCAGACGCACTGCGTCCCCTCGCCCAGCCCGCAGCCGCCCGCCCGCTCGAAGGTGTCCAGCAGGCTGACTACGACCCGCTCCGGCAGGGTATGGTTCGTCTCAAAATAGGCTCTTATATAGTCGCCCGACTCCAAAAGCCTTTTCCGCCGGCCTGTCTCGTCCTCATGGCGGGGCGTCCGGGTCAGATACCGCTCGATCACCTCTACCGCCAGGGTCTCCTGCCGGAACACGAAGATCGCCGCCAGCATCCCCGTGGAGATATAGGAGAACACCACGCCCGCCAGGCACACCGCCCCCGTGAGCAGATAGCCCATCCGTCCGCAGTACAGGCCCATGACTACCAGCAGGGCGTATACGATATAGGCGTGGCCGCCCCAGGGGAACTGGGCGGAGATGACCCGGGAGAGGTGGATGCCGTACAGGCTGGTGTTGCGGATGTTGATGATATAGGGCAGCGAGAAATTGACTAAGCCGAACATGGTGAAAACGCTTACCATGGCGTCATTGCTGATATTCGCCGTCAGCAGCCGCACCGGCCCGCTGCCGGCGGGCATGACCGCGCCGCCCACGCCCGCGAAGCGGAACAGCAGCCGCACCGCCGCCACCGCCGCGATGACCGCCGCCAGCACGAAGGCGGCCAGGCACGTCATCCGCCAGACGTCGCTTTTTCTCTTTCTCTTCATCGCACCGTCCCCTCTGCCGCCCACGCGGCCAGCGTCTTTATCCGACAATAGCAAAAAACGCCTCCCTTGTCAACAAACCGCCGCCGGGGGCGATAAAACGATTGTAAAACGCCGCGAAAGTTGATACACTGTATACCCCGGGCGCGGCCCCAAAGACCGCCGCCCGCAGAACAAAACGCAAGGAGATGATCGTATCGGCCGCGTCAAAAAAGACCTGCCCGGCTTCGCCTGGACCGTGTTCTGCATCCTGGCGGGCAACTGCCTGCTGGCCTTCGCGGTGGAGGCCTTCGTCATCCCCCATGGCATCATCATGGGCGGCACCACCGGCATCGCCATCGTCCTGAGCCGGCTGTCGGGGGTGGACACGGCGGCCGCCGTGCTGGCGCTGAACGGCCTGCTGCTGGCGGCGGGCGGGCTGGTCCTGGGCCGGAAGCTGGTAGCCACCACCCTGGCGAGCTCCCTGCTGTACCCGGTGTTCCTGGGCTTTATCCAGCGCATCCCCGGCGTGGGCAGCCTCACCGACAACGCCCTGATGGCCGCGCTGTTCGCCGGGACGCTGATCGGCGTGGCCCTGGGGATCGTCATGCGGGTGGGCTCCTCCACCGGCGGGATGGATATCGCCAGCCTCATGCTCCACAAGTGGACCCACATCCCCGTGTCGGTGTGCGTATATGTGATGGACGTGCTGGTGATCGGCGGCCAGGCCCTGACCTCCCGGCCGGAGCCCATCCTGTACGGGCTGGTGGTGCTGGTGCTGGAGTCGCTGGCCTTGGACAAGGTGATGATACTGGGCCAGGCGCAGATACAGCTTTTCATCATCTCCGGCCGGTACGAGGCCATCCGCCGGCAGATCCTGACCGACCTGCAGGCCGGGGCCACCATGGTGCCCATCGAGACCGGCGCGCTGGGCCAGAGCCAGATGGGGGTGCTGTGCGTCATCCCCCACCGGAAGCTGTTCGCCGCCAAGGAGCTGATCCGGCGGATCGACCCGGCGGCCTTCATCACCATCACCCAGGTGAAGGAGGTCCGAGGCCGGGGCTTCACCCTGGAACGGGCCGTCCGGGACCTGAGCGACCTGTGAACATTTGTATTATGTAAACCGTGTGACCGGCAAAACGCCGCAAGGAACCCTCTCCTTGCGGCGTTGTTATTTCTGCGCGGCGCCGCCGTCCCCGATCCGTTCCAGCAAGTCCCGGCGGATATCCGCCTTTTGCTTTTCGTCCGGCTGGCAGCCGTGGGCCTCCGCCCAGGCGTCCGCCAGGGCCTGTTCCCGCTCCGCCCAGGCGGCGGCCGCGTCCGGGTCGGCCTCCGCCAGAGCGTGCATCCGCTCCACCGGCGTGGCGGCCACCAGCCGGGCGTATTTTTCCATATCCAAAGGTCCCAGCTCCTTTTGTCGTCCCGTAAGCCACGCGGCTGGACCGCGCTCGTTCAGGATATAGTGATTATATTATCAACTCGCGCCGTTGTAAAGGCTTAATTAATGATTTGCCCGCCAACATATTTTTTCTGTTACGCTAAAATGGGAATAAGAAAAAGTGATAGGAGTGGCGGCATGAGCGACAGCAAATATGAGGCCGCTTTGCGGCAGCGGATCACGGACCTGCGGCTCAAAAAGGGCGTTTCCGAGCACAGGATGAGCCTGGAGCTGGGCAAAAGCGGATCATACATCCGGGGCATAACCAGCGGTCTTGCCCTGCCTTCCGCAAGGGAGCTGTTCAACATCATCGACTATCTGGACCTGACCCCGGCGGAGTTTTTCGCCCCCATGGCCGGGCCGGACGCCCCCTATGCCCGGGTGTGTGAGCAGCTGCGGGACATGGATGAAACGGACTTAAAAAAGGTCGAGCTCTTCATCGACTGGATAAAAAAAGCGTAGCTCGCCCGTTGCAAGACGGGCGAGCGGCATTTTATCCGGGCACGGCGACTGCCCCCTCGAAGGAGGGGGCGTTGTTATTTTTGCGCGGCGCCGCCGGGCGGCGGCTTTTTACCGGGCGCGACGCCGTCTTGCTGTCGCGGCCAGACCGGCCAGGGATGCGGCGCACAGGACCATGACCCCCAGCCACAGCCCCGGCGTCCCGCCGTCGCCCGTGGGCGGCGCGGCTCCGGCCGTCTCCGGGGACGCCGCCTGGCGGCGGACCGGGCCGTAATAGAGCCGGCCGTCGGTGACGAAGCTGACCGTGGAGCCCACGGCGGTGAAGTCCAGAGAGGCGGTGCCGCCGCTCTGACTCACGGAGAAGATATTCAGATCGCCGCTGCCGGCGGGTATCTGCACCGTCATATGTACGCCGCTGGCCGCCAGGCGGGTACCGTCCGCCATTTCATAGAACACCGCGTACATGACCCCGCCGCTGGTCCAGCTTCCCCCGGCGCAGCCGGCGAACCAGGCCAGCGCGTCCGGGTCCGTGATGGGCACCACCACCAGCCGCACGGCGTCCGCCGGGATGCCGCCCGACACATGGGCCTCGAAGCCGGGGCCCTCTATATCGCCGGAGCCGTCGGTCACATCGTCCATGTAGCGAGTGAGGCCCCGGGCGTTCAGCAGCACGTCCAGGCTCTGCTCCCCCGGCAGGCCGTCGATGCCGCTGCTCCCCGGCCCGGAGGCGAAGGCCGCCGCGCCAAGACACAGGACGAGCGCCAGGGCCAACAGGATAGAGGTGGGTCTTTTCATGGGGCTTCTCCCTTCACCGTCGTATTCAGGCTGGCCGAGCCCAGAGAGTGATAGGTCTCCGGCTCATAGGCCATGACGAGCATGATGACCGCCTCCCCCTCCTCCGGCATGGTGTCCAGCGCCACGGAGCGGACATACTCGCCGGGGCGGATCAGCCCGGTCTCGCCCAGGATGGTCCCCTCTGTGTCCAGGACCCGGAGCTTCAGCCACGCCTCGCTTTCCGCCGGGTCCGTCAGCCACACGTCGGCCCGGCCGTTTTCCGGCGCGAACACGCCGCACACGGAAAAGCGGAACGCCTCCGCGTCCAGCTCCTGCCAGTCCAGGTCCTCTGGCGGCTCCGGCGTGCCGGTCTCGGCGTCCGCCTCGAAGGGCGGCGGGACAAAATCGGCTGTCTCGCCGGTCCTGCCCAGCGCGAAGAACATGGCCCCCAGGCTCACGGCGCATACCGCCGCCGCCAGCGCGAACAGACGCCAGCCGGACAGGGTCCGTCCGCCGGTCCGCTGTCCGCTGTTTTCCTGTTCGCTGTTCGTCGTCTGTTCCATAGCCATCCGCTCAAGCCGCCGAAACGGATACCGTGATGGAGCCGATCGAGACATCCGTGCCGAAATCCGTGGTCGGGGTCCCATTTGGCAGGAAATAGAACGTGGCGGAATCGGGATCAAATCCAGTCTCAGCCGCGAGCAGCCTGCCAGTCAGACCAGCACTCGGACTGACAGACGCAGCCCCTGACATATCCGAAGAAGCGGACCAACGCATACGAACAGAACCGCCCACCGTCGCTGATTCCATAGAAGCCTCGATCTTATAGGCTATATCAGCATTGGAATGGTTGGTGATCTTGATCGAGCCGCTGGCGGCATCCTCCCCAGATGTCCATTTCGCGGCAGCGTTCCCTCCGATGTATGCAAGGTCGTCCGGATCCCAAGTTCCGTTGGATCTGGGATGGTAGGTAAACTCCAGGCCGCTCCATTCCAGCCGGACCTGATAGACCGGATCGCCGCCGGCAATGGTCTGGAAGCTGCCGTTTATCGGCAGAGAGACCGGGTCGATATCCCCAATGGGGCTGCCGCTCGTGCCGCCCATATCCACGCCGCCCGACGGCCCGGAGGCAAACGCGGCTGTGCCCATGCCCGCCAGCAGCAGCGTGGCGAGAAGCAGCGCGGTCAGTTTTTTCATGGGCTCACCCTCCTTCTTCATACGCATCTCGCGGCTATGCCGCGGGGGCCGTGACCGTGATAGTCACCGTCCCGATGTCGACAGTATCGCCCGCGTCGAACAGCTTCGGATCGGGCTTATTCGCCGCCTTCAGGGTAAAGTCGCCGTCGGGGGCCACCCCGGTTATGCCGCCTTCCAGGTCGGCGGTCTCTTTGGTCCTGTCAGACGAGGCGGCGCTTCCCGTGAAGTACATCCCCAGGCTGTCCGCTCCTTTGGGCTCGTAGACTGCGGTCACGGCCACCCCTGTGCTGGAGCGGTTCACCACGGTGATCTTCGCCTGATCGTTGTCCCATGTCACCGTCTTTTCACCGATGTAGGCATGGGTCGTGGGCGACCAGGTTCGGTCGTCTTTCACGGTACACGCGAACATCATACTCGTCCACGAGACTGTAACGCGGTAGATCACCGGGTCTGTATGGTTGGTATCGTATGTGCCTTTTACCTCGATCTCTTTCGGCTCCGTAAAGGTACTGTCCTGGAACTTGTATGGGTCGCCCGGAGCCCCGGACGCGGATGCGCTCACGCCCATGGCCGTCAATATCCCGGCCGCGAGAAAAAACGCCAGTATTTTCTTCATGAGCGCCTCCTTTTTATTGGCGGGAGAGAGGCGCGCCCCTCCCCCGCCGGTCATGGATCATAGCTTCACATGTCCCGAAAGGACTATGTACAGTTTAGGCCTCCGTGATGGTGATGGTAACGGTACCGACAACGAGATTGCCGATCGCCGTATCGGGATCGCCGCTCACACTCACGCTAGCTGTGGTCTGGTTCCCGCCGGGAGTACCTGCGATGTTGCCAGCATTGCCAGCGTCAAGCTCCGTATCGCTGGGGCCGGTGAAGTTGACGGTCACGCCATTATACGCGGTGCCAGACACATACTGACCAGATGTGGCCGGCGCATACGAACCCGCGACGGTCACGCCCTCGCTGGAGTGGTTGGTGATGGTGATATCCGCAGAATCGTCGGTCCAAGAACCGGTGCTGGCACCCGTCCACTGATGGTTCGTGTGATCCCAGGTGCCGGCCGAGCCGCCCGCGTACTCGAAAGTCATGCTGTCCCACTCAACGGTCACATAGTAAGAAGGAGTGGCGGTAGGCAGCGTGGCATTCAGAGTAACGTCGATCTCTGCGGTGTTATCGCCGGTGACAGCTTCGATGTTCTTGGGGGAAGTATCGGCCGCGAAAGCGGAGACGCCCAGACTGAAGACCATAGTCAGGGCCAGGATGGTTGCGAGGATCTTTTTCATTGCTTTGGTTTCCTTTCCAAAATAAATTATTTATTCACGACCCCTCGGGGCAGTAAATACGTTCTTATTCCAGCACGGTGACGGAAACGGGTATCTCCGTGTCCACATTGGCCTTTGCGCCGGTATCGGGGTCATAGAAGGACACCACGAATTTCCCGTCATAGCCGCCGGGCTGGAGCGTGCCGGCCGCGTTCTCCTCCAGGGCCAGCGTCTTGACCTGGTGGCCGGGGGTCAGCCGCCCGGATTGGGCGATCAGCGTGTCCCGCACCACGATCTGAACAAGCACGTCCTGGGTGGATTCGGCGGGGTTGCCGTAGTTCAGCGACGCCCGGGCCCGGCCAAGCTCCACCACCACCTGATCCTGGTACTGCAGGCTCACCGCTCCGCCGCCGGGGGCGGCGTCCAGCTTCTCCCGGCCGGTGTCCTCCATCTCCTCCGCGTTCTCCTCCAGCTCCTGGGGGGCGTAGTCCGGGGCCAGGATGGACGGCTCCGTCTGGCGGAAAAAGAGGGCCCAGGCCGTCACGCCCAGCGCGGCGATCGCCACCAGAGCCAGCGCCAGCGCGGCGTAGTTGAGATGCTTTTCCTGAACGTGGATATGTCTTCCCGTCTGCTTTGCCATATCAGTCCACCGCGCAGACCACGTTCAGCTTGACAAAGCCGATGGAGCCGCCCATCTCGTCGGGGACAGGGGCCCCCGCCAGGGCAAGACGCACCGTGGTTGTCTCCCCCGGGGCCAGCGTGAACACGCCGTCCTCCAGCGGCTGCGCCGCCAGGGTCCCGTCCGCCAGCGGCACGTCCCGCAGGATGGTCCCGCTCACCCCAGACAGCCGGGAGATGAAAACGATCTCCACGGTCAGCCCGCTCCCGCTCCTGTTGGTGATGGACGCCACCCGGTCGTCCTCCGCCGTCCAGCCGCCGGCATAGACGTGTTCTTTCGGGACCCATCTCTCCGCGTAAACGAAGTTGGGCGCGCCCCAATCGATGTCCAGCAGGTCAAGGATCGTGGGAACAGGCGCCGGCTCGGCGGTGGCCTCCGGCTCGGCAGTCGTTTCCGGCTCAGCGGTCGTTTCCGGCTCAATGGTGGCCTCCGGCGCGGCGGTCGTTTCCGGCGCGGCGGTCGTTTCCGGCTCGGCGGTCGTTTCCGGCGCGGCGGTCGTTTCCGGCTCAATGGCGGCCTCCGGCGCGTCAGTGACCTCCGGCACAGCGGTCGCCTCCGGCTCGATGGCGGCCTCCGGCTCCGGGCTCGCGGCGCCGCAGGCGGCTGTCAGCATACACGCGCACACCAGCGCGGCCAGCGTCCGCGTCACCCGATCCATACCGCTTCTGCTCATCATTTTCCCTCTTTTCCCCGGCGCGTCCCCGCCGGGCGGCGAAAAAGTATACTTTTTCGCAAGGAGGTGATCTATGTATCTTTTTACAATTTGTAACTTGATTTTTCCATTCTGACGCAGTATCATACAGTCGAATTGGTTGTTTTGACTAGTTGCAGAAAAGTATACCTTTTCGCAAATGTGCAGATTCACGAATTTCTGGCCTTTTCATAGACCTTGACCCGGTATCGAAATGTGGACAATGGCATACCGCACTGCTTCGCCGCCGCTGTGGCGGTGATCTTTTTTTCACGCCAGAGCCGAATGAGCCTGGGGAAGTCCTCGCTAAGCTGGCCCGGCGGCCGGCCGAAGTGGACGCCCCGCGCCTTGGCCGCCGCGATGCCCTCCGCCTGCCGCTGGCGGATGTTGGCCCGCTCGTTCTCCGCCACGAAGCTGAGGACCTGCAGAACGATATCGCTGACGAAGGTGCCGATCAGGTCCTTGCCCCGGCGGGTGTCCAGCAGGGGCATATCCAGCACCACGATGTCGATGCCCTTTTCTTTTGTCAGAACGCGCCACTGCTCCAATATCTCGCCATAGTTGCGCCCCAGACGGTCGATGCTCTTGACGTAGAGCAGGTCGTCTTTTTTCATGCGCCGGAGCAGCAGCTTGTACTGGGGCCTGTCAAAATCCTTGCCGGACTGCTTGTCCATATAGATGTTTTTCTCCGGGATGTCCAGCGCGCCCAGCGCGATGCGCTGCCGATCCTCGTTCTGCTCCCTGGTGCTCACCCGGATATAGCCATACACAGTGATACGATCGTCTCCTTTCTCTGATCCTCCGCCGCGCATACCGCCGCAGAGGGCAAAAAGCCCGCCCGCCAGGCGGCGGACGAGCCCCTTTCGCGCTGCTATTCTGCGCAAGAAGCGCGCCGCAAATTGCGGCGCGCCTCGTTTTTCCTCGGTCCTCACGGCTCCACGGTCAGGTTGTCGATGCCGTGCTGTTCAAATTCGCTGTAATATTCCTCGATGCGGCTCATGAGCTCCGACTCATCGGTCTCGTCCACACCCTCGCCCTCCATGTCGCGGCGGGCAAGCTCCTCGGCCAGTATATCAAAAAATACCGCGTCCTCATAGTCCGCGATGGCCTCATGGATGCCCCCCTCCTCATAGGCGCGGGAGGGGAACGCATGGCCCTGCCACCGCTCCACCAGCGCGTTCATGCCCACCCGGGAGCACAGGGCGAACAGCTTTTCCTGCAGCTGGTCATAGTCCTCGAACCGGTCCTCGCCCCGGGCGGAGTTCAGTATCCAGTCCCCCACATACACCAGGTCCAAAAGCCGTCGAAATTCCTTCTCGCTGAGTTCTATCGTCACGCCGCTCACCTCCTCTTGCCGCTCCTGTTTGCATTATAGCGGTTTTATGCTATAATGTGTCTGCCGCCGCCCCGGCGGGACGGATCGGCACGGCCCGGTCCGCCGTCTACTATGGTTCCACAAAAGGACCGATTTGTCAATGGAAATTCGCTTCCAGCTTATTTTTTCCCTTGTGTCGGGGGAGGTTTTGTATTATGATGGACCACATGAATATGCGTGACGTTATCATTTCCATAACCGGCATCCAGCGGGACCCCTCCGGGCAGAAGGACGCGGTGGAGCTTGTCACCGCCGGCAAGTACGGCTTTGAGAACGGCGAGAGCCGCTTCACCTATGAGGAGAGCGACCTGACCGGCCTGGACGGCACCCGCACCACCTTCACCATCAGCCCCATGGGCGTAGTCATGCGGCGGGAGGGCAGCCTCAACTCTGAGATGGTCTTTCGGGAGGGGAAAAAGGACTTCTTCCTCTATGAGACCCCCTTCGGCAGCGCCACCATGGGGGTGGACACCCGCCGCATCGACGCCCGCCTGGACGAGCACGGCGGCAATCTGGAGCTGGACTACGCCGTGGATTTCAACCACACCCCTATGGGGCGCAATAAGTTCAAGATCAATGTGAAAGAGAAGACCAATGGCTGACCTGATCGAACGGGCGCGGTCCAGCGCGGACCAGCTCATCAAAAAGGCCGTTCCCGCCCTGGAGGGGACCGGCGGGACCGTTTCCATCCCCAAGAACACCCAAAACGGCGACTTTGCCGCCAACCACGCCATGGCCGGGGCCAAGGCCCTGGGCATGAACCCCCGTGCCATCGCCGGCCAGGTCCTGGCCGGCCTGTCCCTGGAGGGGACCTGGTTCACCGCCGCCGAGGCCGCCGGCCCCGGCTTTCTCAACTTCCGGCTTGGCGACGGCTGGTACGCCGCCGTGCTGGACGCAGTGCGGGCGGAGGGCGCCGCCTACGGCCGGGCGGAGGAGCGCGTGGGCAAGCGGGTGATGGTGGAGTTCGTCTCCGCCAACCCCACCGGCCCCATGACTATCGGCAACGCCCGGGGCGGCGTGCTGGGCGACACCATGGCCGCCGTGCTGGACTGGGCCGGATGGGACGTGTGGCGGGAGTTCTACGTCAACAACGCCGGCCATCAGGTGGAGCTGTTCGGCCGGTCCCTGGAGGCCCGGTACCTGCAGCTTCTCCACGGAGAGGACGCCGTCCCCTTCCCCGACGACGGCTACCACGGGGACGACATCAAAGCCCTGGCACGGGAGATATATGACCGGGACGGGGACAAATATGACCGCCTCTCCCCCGCCGACCGGCAGGCGGCCTTCGTGGCCTATGGCCTGCCCCGGAACATCGACCGGATGCGGGCCGATCTGGAGCGGTACGGCATCCGCTTCGACCGCTGGTTTTTGGAGACGGAGCTGCACCAGTCCGGCTACGTGGCCGAGACGGTGGACATCCTGACCCGCTCCGGCCACACCTATGAAAAGGACGGGCAGCTCTGGCTGCGGAACACCGACTTCGGCGCGGACAAGGACGAGTGCATGCGCCGGGCCGACGGCACCTGGACCTACTACGCCGTGGACATCGCCTACCACCGCAACAAATTCGTGGAGCGGGGCTTCGACCGGGTGATCGACGTGTGGGGCGCGGACCACCACGGCCACGCCATCCGCTTCGGCAGGACCATGCGGTGCCCGGAGCTGGGCCTCCATGGCCGGGACCTGGATTTCCTCATCATGCAGATGGTCCGCCTGACCCGAAACGGGGAGACCGTCAAGGTCTCCAAGCGCACCGGCAAGGCCCTGACCCTGGCGGACCTGATGGACGAGATCGGCCGGGACCCCTGCCGGTACTTCTTCAACGCCAGCCCCGGCAGCCACCTGGAGTTCGACCTGGACCTGGCTGTGCGCCAGGACAGCGAGAACCCGGTCTACTACGTCCAGTACGCCCACGCCCGCATCTGCTCGCTGCTGGCCGCCTTGGCCGCCGACGGCCTGGCCCCGGCGGAAAAGGCCGACGCGGCTCTGCTGTCCACCGCCCAGGAACGGGAGCTCATCCGCGCCATCGCCGCCTTCCCCGGGGAGATACGGGGCGCGGCGGCGGAGCTGGACCCCTCCCGCATCAACCGCTACGCCACGGACCTGGCCGCCCGGTTCCACCGGTTCTATAACGCCTGCCGCATCCGGGGCGAGCAGCCCGATCTGGCCCGGGCCCGGCTGGCCCTGGCCGCCGCCGCCAAGCAGGTGCTGGCAAACGCCCTGGGCATCCTGGGCGTGTCCGCGCCGGAGTCCATGTGACGCGGGCATTTGTCTGCGTTGGAAAAGTCTTGCAATTCTGGATTTTTCTGGCATTTTCCAGCGGTAACATATAGTCAATATTCACCAAACTTGCAGGAGAGGCCCCTCCGCACCGTTGACTTTCACCGTTTAATATGATAGTTTTTCTACAGTGAATTCTGGGTAATAGGGGTGTTCGTATGAAATCGACGGGTATCGTGCGGAAGGTGGATGAGCTGGGCCGCATCGTTCTTCCTATAGAGCTGCGCCGGACGCTGGATATCGCGGAGCGGGACGCGCTGGAGATCTTCGTCTCCGAGGACACCATCATGCTGAAGAAATATCAGCCCGCCTGTGTGTTCTGCGACAGCTCCAAGAACATCGTGACTTACAAAGGCAAGAACGTCTGCACAGCCTGCATCAACACCTTGGCTGAAAGATCGTGACCGCCCGTATGAATGAAAAGACCCCGCGCCGCTTTTGAAAGCGGCGCGGGGTCTTTTTCTGTGCGTCAGACCCTCTTTTAAGGGGTCCGCCCTTTCTTTCGGTACGCCATCGGGGTCATGCCGTACTTTTCCCGAAACAGCTTTGTGAAATAGCTGCCGGAGGCAAAGCCGCACGCGCCGGCGATATCCGTGACAGACCGGCCGGTGGTCATCAGCTGCCGGGCGGCGGCGTCCAGCCGGCAATCAATAAGATACCGAAACGGGGTGGTGTTCAGTCTGTTGCGAAAATCCCGCAGACACTCCCGCGTGCTGATATTGGCGGCCATAGCGATCTCGTCCAGGCTGATCTTCTCCGCGTAATGTTCCTGGATATACAGCAGCATCCGCTTCACCCGCGTCTCCGTCTGGTCCTCGCCCATCCGGCGGTCCCGGTCCGTCTCCGGCAGAGCCTTCATCATCAGCAGCCAGGCCGAGGACAGATCGTTTCTCGCAATGATCTCATACCCCTCCGTCCCGGCGTCCACCGCCTCATAGGAGCTGCGGACATACTCCAGGATACGGCGGTGATTGGTGTCATGCAGCCGGAAGGGCATCATTTCCAGTTCCCGGCGTTCCAGGACCGGCTTGAGATACTTCCTCTCGAACACGCTGCCGCTGGCCCCGGCCAGCAGCTCTTCGTCCACCAGCTGGACAAGATAGATGGGCTGCTCGCCGTTCACGCCCTCCATCCGATGCAGGACGTTCCGGTTGATGAAAAAGCCCTCCTCCGGTCCCAGCACGCAGGCATTGTGGGGCGTGCGGACCGACATCTTTCCCTGGAGGACGATGGCAAATTCCAGCTCCCTGTGCCAGTGCCAGGGCACCACCGGCGAGGTCCAATCCCCCAGGTCGCTGTACATCGCCGTAAGGGGAAAGTTTTTCCCGGCGTTGGCCGGGTATTCCCGCAGATTTTCATCCACCGTGATACCTTTTATGATCATATAGCCATCTCCATATAAAACGTGGCGGTACATTTATAAAAATTGACGCTATTTTTGTTTTATCCGTGTGTTATCCGCGATATGATGATATCACAACAGGACAAAAAATACCATACCGTTTTTTCAGAAAGCGAGGAATAAATGAAATGAAACTCACCACGGTAGACGAGCTGATCCATTTCAACGAGGTCCTGGACCAGTGCGGCGGCTCCATATGTCTGCAGGGTCCGGACGGGCGCGTTCTCGATCTGCGCGACGGTGCCTCGCGGCTCCAGGGCCTGACCGCCCTGAGCGGCGCGGATGCCGAGTCGTACGATCTCTATGCCCGTCGTCGGGAGGACGAGACCCTGCTTTTGAGCTACTTGAACCGGCAGCCGAAAAAAACAGCCTGACGCTGTGTAATGTAAAATAACCGCTCTCCACCCCATGCAAAGGTCCCCCGTCCGCTGGACGGGGGACCTGAGCTTTTTATCTTACAGGGCGGCCTTGGCTTTCTCCACCAGGGCGGTGAAGGCGGCGGGGTCGTTGATGGCGGTCTCGGACAGCATCTTCCGGTTCATCTGGATGCCGGCCTGCTTCAGACCGTACATGAAGCGGGAGTAGTTGATGCCGTTGAGCTTGCAGGCCGCGCTGATGCGGGCGATCCACAGCTGGCGGAAATCGCGCTTGCGCTGCTTGCGGCCCACATAGGCGTAACGCAGGCTCTTCATCACGGC
>CANQNS010000023.1 GCA_947625285.1 uncultured Oscillospiraceae bacterium | reverse complement strand
TGGTAGAGCAGCGGACTGAAAATCCGCGTGTCGTTGGTTCGATTCCGACCCCAGGCACCATTTTTATGGCGCCATAGCCAAGAGGTAAGGCAGCGGACTGCAAATCCGCGATTCTCCGGTTCAAATCCGGATGGCGCCTCCATAGGCGGGCATAGCTCATTTGGCAGAGCGCCACCTTGCCAAGGTGGAGGTAGCGAGTTCGAATCTCGTTGCCCGCTCCATAGAAAAAGCCTGACGCTTTAGCGTCAGGCTTTTTCTATGGAGCTCCTTATTTAGCTTCTTATTTCCCGGCGGCGGCCAGGTGTTCTCCGATCTGGAACACGTCGCCCGCGCCCACGGTCAGCACCAGGTCGCCCGGCTGGACGCTGGCCCGCAGAATGGTCTCGATCTCGTCGAAGGTGGGCCGGAAGATGCTGCCGGGTATCTCCTTGGCTAAGGATGCGGAGGAGATGCCTAGGGTGTTGGTCTCCCGGGCGGCGTATATCTCTGCCAGGATGGTAAGGTCCGGCCGCTGCAGCTGGGTCACGAAATCCCGGAACAGGGCGTTGGTGCGGGAGTAGGTGTGGGGCTGGAACACCACGATGACCCGCTTGTAGCCCAGGGGCTCCACCGCGTCCAGCAGGGCCTGCAGCTCGCCGGGGTGGTGGGCGTAATCGTCGTATATGTCCGCGCCGTTATACTTGCCCTTGAACTCAAAGCGGCGGTTCGCGCCCTGGAACCCCGCCAGGCCGTAGGTGACGGCGGTGGGGGATATCCCCAGGGTGATGGCGGCGGCGGCCGCCGCCAGGGCGTTTTTCACGTTATGCAGGCCAGGCACCTGCAGGTGCAGGTGGGTAAAGAGCCTGCCCTTGTGGATCACATCGAAATCCGTCTGGGCGCCGCGGCTGACGATGTTCACCGCCTGTACGTCCGCCTCCGGCGACAGGCCGAAGGTGACTACCCGCCGGTCCAGGGTCTTCAGGGCGTCCATGGTGTTGGCGTCGTCATAGTTGGCAACCACCACCCCGTCGGGGGGCACCAGCCGGGCGAACTTCAAAAAGGAGGTCTTGACCGCCTCCAGGTCCGCGAAATAGTCCAGATGGTCCGCGTCGATGTCCAGGATCACCGCGATGGTGGGGCAGAAGGCCAGGAAGCTGTCGTAGTACTCGCAGCTCTCCATGACGATGGTGTCCCCCGCGCCTACCCGGTGGCCGGCGTGGAGCAGGGGCAGCGTGCCGCCGATCATGACGGTGGGGTCCTTCTCCGCCGCCATGAGGATGTGGGTGCACATGGAGGTGGTGGTGGTCTTGCCGTGGGTGCCGGCGATGCAAAGGGCGTTTTTGTACCGCTTCATCAGCGCGCCCCATGCCTGGGTCCGCTCGAACACCGGGATGTTCAGGTCGTGGGCGGCCCGGATCTCCGGGTTGTCGTCCCGGACGGCGGCGGTGCGGACGATGAAGTCATAGCCGGCGTTGATGTTCTCGGCGTTGTGGCCGATGTTCACCCGGATGCCCAGGTCCTCCAGATGGGAGACCTTGTCGCTGCGCTGCATATCGCTGCCGGAGATCACGAGGCCCTCCCCGTGAAGGACCTCCGCCAGAGGCGACATGGACACGCCGCCGATGCCGATGAGATAGCCCCGCTTGCCGGGGTGCATATATTCGTCAAATGTTGCCATGCTCTTTAAACCCCATATGTAGTATGCAGGAAAGAAAGCGACGCCATACGAACGACGCCTGGTACATTATATTCTCTCTCCCGTTGATTTACAAGCGCTTTTTGGCCCGTCAAAGCCCGGCATGAGCCGGGCTTTGCACGTCGTCATTTCTGCTCGCCGCCGGTGGCGGGAGGCGTGACGGTCACTGTGGGGACCGCCGGGGCCGCCGGAGGGGCGTAATAGCCCGCGGCGGGCGGGGCCTGGGACGCGGTGGCCGCGGCGGCGGCCAGGTCCTCGGCCTGCTTTGCCAGGGCTGCCTCCACCTTGGCGGCGGTGTGGTTGCGGACCGCCACCAGGATCACCGTGACCGTGTCCAGCAGGGCGTTCAGGCAAAAGCCGATGCCCAAAAACTGCATGGCGTTGATGAAGTCGTCCCGGTTCACCCCCATCAGCACGCCGAAGCTGTCCACCATGCCGATGGCGGTGAGCACGCCCAGGCCGATGCCCAAAAGGCTGGTGATGAGACCCACCCACCAGGCGGAGTATCTCATCCGGGCCAGGTCCAGGGTGTACTGGAGCTTCAGCACGCCGTCCACGGCGATGAGGACGCCCACGGCCGTGACGATGAGCCGCAAAGTGATGCTGATGCCGATGGTGCCGGGGCGCATACTGGCCGCCACCACCCACACGCCGGCCGCCAGGATCACCGTGCCGGTGGCGAACTCGGACCGATACACGCCGCTGACCGGCTTGCGGATGAAGTAGATGAGGATATAGGTCACGCCGATGGCGCAGACGAGCCCGCCGATGACGTAGCCGCAGTAGTCGTGGATGAAGTGGGGCTGGGCCAGAAAGGCCGCGCCCAGGGCCAAGCACACCGCGGCGGTGACGATCAGGTTGCGGATGGGGTCATTTAAAACGCCGCTCTTTTTCGCGGTCGTTTCGCCGTCGGAGGCGGTCTTGTTTCTAGCCATGACGATCTTCCTTTCCTGTGGGACAGAGATTATTCTGCCGCTTTTTTGTCTCCAAAAACCTCCCTTATCTTATCATATTCGCCAGGGGCTTGTAAAGAGCGGCGTGGGACGCTGGAAGGGAGCGGCAGAATTATAAATAAATTGTGAAAGTTCTGTGACGGCGGTTGCTCCGGCGGCCATGGGTATGGTATGATTTCAGAGAAATGGCCGAAGCGGGTCACAAGATGTGCCCGGACCGTATTTTTACCGAGGGAGCCGCGCTATGTCCAAATTCAGTGTCAAAAAACCATTGACCGTGTTCGTGGCGGTGCTGGCCGTCATTATTCTGGGCGTAGTGGCTTTCACCCGTATGACCCCGGACCTGCTGCCCAACATGGACTTCCCCTATGTAATGATCATGACTACCTATCCCGGCCAGAGCCCGGAGATCGTGGAGCAGGAGATCACCCGGCCCCTGGAGCAGTCCATGGCTACCCTGGAGCATATCAAAGAGCTCACCAGCTCCTCCCAGGAGAATTACTCCCTGGTGGTGCTGGAATTTGAGGAATCGGTGAACATGGACACGGTGGGCGTGGACATCCAGCAGAACATCGCCGCCCTGCAGGGGACCTGGGACGAGGCGGTGGGCACGCCCTATGTGCTGAAGATCAACCCCTCCGTGATCCCCATCGCCATCGCGTCGGTGTCCAGGACCGGCATGGATATCGCGGAGCTGTCCGACTTCCTGGACGAGACCATCGTGCCCAAGCTGGAGGGCGTGGCCGGGGTCGCCAGCGTCAGCACCAGCGGCTCCATCTACCGGCAGGTCCATGTTGTCATCAGCCAGGACAAGATCGACGACGTGAACCGCCGTATGGCGGCGGCCGTCACCGGCCAGATGGACGACGCCCAGCAGGAGCTGGAGGACGCCAAAGCGGAGCTGGACAGCGCGAAAGCGGAGCTGGACAGCGCCAAGGAGCAGCTGCAAAGCGGCAAGGAACAGCTCATCAGCCAGTCCGGCGAGGCCCAGAGCCAGCTTGCCCAGCAGCAGGCCCAGATCCAGGACGGCAAGGTCCAGATCCAGCAGGGCATCGCCTCCTATCAGCAGGCCCGGGCCCAGTACGATGCCCAGCTTGCCACCATGAAGCCCTACCGGGACGCCTATGTCCAAGCCCAGGCGGAGGAAGACCGGACCACGGCGGCCCTCGCGGAGATCGCCGCCAGGGATGCGGATCGGGCCTCCCTCCCAGGGAAGAAGAGCAATTTGGAGAACGAGATCGCAACTCTGGAAACCCAGCGTGACAGCCAAACAGACGAGGGGGAAAGGGCCAAGATACAGGAGCAGATCGACGCCAAACAGGCGGAGCTTGACGATATCATCGACAAGATAAATAAACTGAACGCTCAAAAGGAGCAGGATGATGCAGACAAGATCGAACTGACGGCCCAGCAGACCGCCGCCAAAGATGCCAAGACCAGGATCGAGACCGAGCTGGCGGGCCAGGGAACGGATATCAACACCGTTATGGCGAGCGCCGCCGGGCTGGAGGGGGCCATCAGCGGCATAGACGCCCAGATACAGCAGCTGCAAAGCACCCTCTCCCAGCTCAACAGCGGCTCCATCCAGCTTTCCGAGGCCATGGGCGTGCTGAGCCAGAGCCAGGCGTCGGGCCTTTTGGAGCTTGCCAACGCCCAGACCCAATTGAACATCAACTCCGCCTCGGTGGACTCCGGTCTGGCGGAGGTGGACTCCGGCCTGGAGCAGCTGGCCGACTCCCGGGCCGACGCTTTGGAGCAGGCGGATATATCCGGCTCCATCACCATGGAGAGCGTGGCCCAGATCCTGGGGGCCCAGGATTTCTCCATGCCCGCGGGCTACATCCAGGAGGATGGGGTAAGCTACATGGTCTCCGTGGGCGACGAGATCAAAGATGAAAACGAGCTGCGGCTGCTGCTTCTGTTCGACACAGGCGAGGACGGCATCGGCCCCGTCTATCTGGAGGATGTGGCGGACATCTTCGTCACGGACAACTCCGACTCCGTTTACGCCAAGCTGAACGGCGCGGACAGCGTCATGCTGACCTTCGACAAGCAGTCCAACGCCGCCACCGCCGAAGTCAGCGATAACCTGAAAGCCCGGTTCGACCAACTGGAAAAGGAATATCCGGGGCTCAAGTTCGTGCCTTTGATGGACCAGGGGGACTATATCTACCTGATAACGGACTCCATCATGTCCAGCCTGCTCACCGGCGCGCTGTTCGCCATCCTGGTCCTGTTTCTGTTTTTGCGGGACATCCGGCCCACGGTCATCACGCTGGTGTCCATCCCGGTCAGCGTCATCTTCGCCTTCGTGCTGATGTACTTCTCCGGAGTGACGTTGAACATGATCTCCCTGTCGGGCCTGGCCGTGGCGGTGGGCATGCTGGTGGACAACTCCATCGTGGTGATCGAGAACATCTACCGGCTCCGGTCCAAGGGGGCCACGGCGGTCCAGGCGGCGGTGGCGGGGGCCCGGCAGGTGGCCGGGGCGGTCACGGCCTCCACGCTGACTACGGTGTGCGTGTTCCTGCCCATCGTGTTCGTGGAGGGCATCACGCGCCAGCTCTTTACAGACCTGGCCCTGACTATGACCTACTCGCTGCTGGCGAGCCTCGTCATCGCCCTGACCCTGGTGCCCGCCATGGCAAAGGGCATGCTGAAAAAGGAGAAGAAAAAACGCCTCCATGGCCGCCGGGAAAAGCAAAAACACACCGCCCCGGCGGAGAGCGTGTTTTACCGGGGCTACCGCCGTCTGGCGGGGTGGAACCTGCGCCACAAGTGGGTTGCCCTGGGCGGCGCGGTGCTGCTGCTGGCCGGGACGGCCTATCTTGCCTTGGGCAAGGGCTTCAGCTTCATGCCGGAGATCGACATGAACACCGTGAACGTGACCGTCGCCATGCCGGAGGGCACCCAGCGGGAGGAGGCGGTCCAGGTCGCGGACCAGGCCCTGGAGCGCATCGCCGGGCTCCCCAACGCGGAGTACGTGGGGGCCATGATGGGCTCCGGGTCCCTGGCGGGGACCGGCGGCAGCGGCGGCGGAGGCGTGAGCCTGGGCGGCGGCGCGGGCGGCGCGTCGGGGGAGTACGACGTGACCGTGTATGTGGGTCTGCCGGAGGGGGACTCCGGCGCGGAGGCCGGCGCGGCCATCGCGGAGCTGTGCGCGGACCTGCCCTGCCGGATCGAATATGACTCCGCCATGATGGACATGAGCCTGCTCACCGGCAGCGGCGTCACCGTGAACCTGTACGGGGAGGACATGGCCGCTCTGCAAAAGGGCGCGAAGACCATGGGCGATACCCTGGCGGGGGTAGACGGCGTGAAGGAGGTAGACGACGGTCTGGAGGAGGCCGCCGAAGCCTATCACGTGTCCGTGGACCGGAACAAGGCCATGAAAAAGGGCTTCACCGTGGCCCAGATCTATATGGAGATCGCCACCGCCCTGACTAACTCCACCACCGCCATGGACATGGACCTGGAGGGGGCCAGCGCGGACGTGACCGTGGAGAACGAGGACGGCCTGACCCTGGAGGAGCTGGAAAGGCTGGAGTTCACGTCCACGGACCAGAAGGACGGCTCCACCAGTACGTTCAAACTGAAGGACGTGGCCCGCATCGAGCCCACCGTGAGCCTTGCCACCATCAGCCGCATCGACCAGCGGCGGTATATCTCCGTGACCGCCGAGCTGGAGCCCGGCCGGAACGTGACGCTGGTAACGGCCGACGCGGAAAAGGCCGCGGCCGGGGCGAAGCTGCCTGAGGGCGTCACCTATGAATTTGCCGGGGAGAACGAGACCATCATGGAGGCGGTGGAGGACCTGATGCTCATGCTGCTCATCGGCGTGGCCCTGGTGTACTTCATCATGGTGGCCCAGTTCCAGAGCCTGAAAAGCCCCTTCATCGTCATGTTCACCATCCCCCTGGCCTTTACCGGCGGCTTCGCGGCCCTGCTCATCTGCGGGATGGACGTGAGCATCGTGTCCATCATCGGCTTCGTGATGCTGGTGGGCATCATCGTCAACAACGGCATCGTGCTGGTGGATTATGTAAACCAGCTCCGGGCCAGCGGCATGGCCCGCCGGGAGGCGTTGGTGGAGGCGGGGGTGACCCGTATGCGGCCCATCTTCATGACCAGCCTGACTACCATCCTGGGCCTGATCGTGATGGCGACGGGCCGGAACGTGGGCACCGCGCTGATGCAGCCGGTGGCGGTGGTGTGCATCGGCGGACTGCTGTACGCCACCATCATGACCCTGTTCGTGGTGCCCTGCATCTATGATCTGCTGAACCGAAAGGAGCTGGAGGTGGTCCGGGATCAGGACCTGGAGTTCCAGGAGGACGAAAACGGGCTCATATGAGGCGCGCTGCGCCGGCGGCCTCCCTCGTCAGAGGGAGGCCGCTTATATTATGTATACCACCATTTTATATTTTTCCCGCTATTACAAGATGCGACGGGATATGATGTTCCCAGACGATATAATTATGTCAACACATAACTCTGCGGAGGGAACACCATGGCAGTACGGGCGATAACGGGACGGGGACGATCTGGAGCGGGCGCGCTCCGGCGGCCGGCGGTGCGGGAGGGGCTTTTGCGCTGCGGGTCGTTTTTGCTGGGGCTGAGCCTGGGGGCGGCCCGGCTGTTCACGGGGGCGGGGCCCTTCGGCATGGCCGCCGTGGCGGCGGCCGGCTGGGGGATGCGGGGCTTCCTCACGCTGCTGGGCGTGGCGGTGGGCTACTTTTATGTGGGCGGGGTCTATCCCGGCGTGCGCTATGTGGCGGCCAGCTTTTTGATCTTCACCCTGGGCTTCGTCACCCAGAACCTGGCGATCCGGCGGCAGCGGTGGTTCATGCCCCTTGCGGCGGCGGCGGTGGCGGCCCTGACGGGGGCGTTGTACGGCGCGGGGGAGATCGGCGGCGTGCCGGCGTCGCTGCGGCTGTTTTTGGAGGTGCTGCTGAGCGGGGGCTGCGCCTATTTCTTCGGCCTGGCCCTGGCGCCGGAGAAGCTGGTGACGGAGGCGGCGGAGACCCGCCGGAGCATCAGCGTGGCGATCCTGGCGGCCTGCGCGCTGATGGGCCTGGCCCGGGTGGAGATATTCGGCGCGGTGTCCGTGGGGCGGATATTCTGCCTGATGGCGGTGCTGGCGGCGGGCTTTTGCGGCGGGCTGCTGCCCGGGTGCGCCGCCGGCTGCGCCATGGGGGTGGCTATGGACATGACGGGCCGGGGCACCCTCTTTTACGGGGCGGCCTATCCTCTGGCGGGGCTGGTGGCCGGGGGGCTGTGCCGGTATGGGCGGCTGGCCTATTCGGTGTGCTTCTGCGCGGCCAACGCGGTGGCGGTGCTGCTGGGCTGGAACGGCCAGGCCGATATGGCCGCGCTGTACGAGTGCTTCATGGCGGCGGTGCTGTTCATGCTGCTGCCCCAGAGCGTGCTGACCCCGGTGGGGTCCCTGCTGCGGGCGGGCCGGGGCAAGGGGGAGACAGCCTTTCGGCTGTATCAGGCCCAGCGGCTTGAGCACATGAGCCAGGGATTTCGGAAGCTGTATGAATGCGCCTGCCGGCCGGAGGGGGAGCGGACGCCCCGGGCCGAAGCGGGGGCGGTGTTCGACCGGGCGGCGGACGCGGTGTGCCGGACCTGTCCGGGCATGGACCGGTGCTGGCGCACCGGCAGCGCCCGGACGGCGGGGATGCTGGCCCCGCTGCTGGATAAGATGAACCGCGCCGGCCGGCTGAAAACGGAGGATCTGCCGGAGGCGTTCCGGGAGCAGTGCACCCAGATAGAGGCCTTCACCGGGGCGGTGAACGGGGAGCTGCGGGGGCTCATGTACAGGCGGCAGTACCGGGCCCGGCTGAAAGAGGGCCGGGCGGCGGCCTACGGGCAGTTTCTGGACATGGCGGAGGTCATGGAGGGGGCCGCCAGGGAGATGAGCGGCGCGGCGGGGCCGGACCTGCAGGCGGAGCGGCGGCTTATCCGATATCTTCGCAGCCGGGAGCTGGATGGGGTCTGCTCCGTGTTCCGGGACAGCGGCGGCCGGCTCCACGGGATATTGGAGGGGGCCGGCGTGGAGGCCCTGGGCGACGAGCCGGACTATCTGGAGAGGCTTTCCCAGGTCGCCGGCGTGCGGCTGTGCCGGGTAGGAGGCCGGGAGCCGGGCCGGATGGTGCTGCGCCAGGCGGAGCCTCTGGCGGTGTCGGTGGGCATCGCCTCCATGAAAAAGGAGGGCGAGAGCGTTTCCGGGGACCGGGGGACCTATTTCAAGACCGACGGCGGCATGCTGTGCGTCATATTGTCCGACGGCATGGGCGCGGGAGAGGAGGCCGCCCGGGAGAGCGCGGCGGCGGTGGAGATATTGGAGGAGCTTTTGAAGGCGGGGGTGGAGCCCGGCTGCGCCATGCGGCTTTTGAACTCCTCCGCCATGCTGAAAAACGGCGATCAGTGGGGCTACGCCACGGTGGATCTGTGCTGCATCGACCTGTTCACCGGCGACACGCGGTTTTATAAATACGGCGCGGCCCCCAGCTATATCAAGACCGGCCGGGCCATCCGGCGGGTGAAATGCACCTCTCTGGCGGCGGGGATGCTGGCGGGGGAGGAGTCCGCGCCGGACATGGTGAGGATGCGCCTGCGGCCCGGCAACGTGGCCCTGATCGCCTCGGACGGGGTGCTGGCGGAGAACAACGACCAGTGGCTCCGGGACATCCTGGCCTCCAGCGACGGGGTGGAGACGAAGCTGCTGGCAAAGACGGCTCTGCGGGCGGCGGCGGGCCGGTTCGGCAACGCGGACGATATGACCGCCCTCGCCATCCGGGTGGAGGAACGCCAGTGAGCCGGCCGGAGCCGGATATCCGGGGCCGGCAGCGGTCGGACCTGTATAAGAAAGGGCCGGGGCGGGTAGACTGGAAACATCGGCAAACAGGGGAGGCGGCGCAGATGGTGAGAGGTACGAACCGGCGTGTCGTCGTGGTACGCTCGCCGGACCCGGGGATATTCGAGGAGGCCATCTTCGTCATCCGGGAGGACCTGTTCCACCAGGGCTCCAGCGCGGACAAGGTGCTGGCGGAGGCGAAAAAGGCCGCGGGCGCGTATCTGCGAAAGACCGGCGGCCCGCCCAGACGCCGCTTTCTCGCCCGCATCCCCGCCATGCTCTACGCGGGCCTGGGCGCGGCGGCGGCCGGCATCGCCTGGCTGGCCTTCCGATTCGTGGGCGTTTGAAAAGCCGGAAAAATCAACAACTTCCCCATAGACCGTCCGCGGCGGTTTATGGGGTTTTTCCGTTGCTTTTGGGCGGGGTTGGTGGTAAACTTTCCCCATGGATATTTCGGTCGTTTTCAGGCAGATGGCGATCATGATGCTGATGCTGTGCGTGGGCGTGGTATCGGCCAGGACCGGCGTGGTGGACGCGGAGACCAACCGGCGGCTGAGCCGGTTCGTGCTGGCGGTGCCCCAGAGCGCCACCATCATCGCCAGCGCCATGAATATGGAACCGGGAACCTCCCCCTGGAAGGTGCTGGAGGTGCTGGCCGTGGGCGCGGTCATGTACGGGCTGCTGATCGCGCTGGGCCTTGCCGTGCCCCGGGTGGGCCGGGTGAAGGCGGAGGACCGGGGGGTATACAGCTTCCTCATCATCTTCGGCAACGTGGGATTCATGGGCCTGCCCCTGGTGGGGGCCCTGTTCAACAATACGGCGGTGCTGTACACCGCGCTTTTATGCGTGCCTTTCAACCTGCTGTGCTACACGCTGGGCGTGAAGCTCATCAGCGGGGGCAAGAGCGGGGGGAAAATCACCTGGCGGGAACTGATCAGCGCGCCGCTGGTGTCCTCCGTGGCGGCGGTGCTCATCGTCTTTCTGCCCGTCCGCTGGCCGGAGCCGGTGGCGGCCGCTACGACCCAGATAGGCGATATGATCCTGCCGCTGTCCATGATCGTGGTGGGGGCCTCGCTGGGGGAGCAGAAGCTGAAAGATGTGTTTTCAGACTGGCGGATATATCTGCTGGCCCCTGTGCGGCTGCTGGCCGCGCCGGCGCTGCTGTGGGCCGTGCTGGGCCTGTTCGTGCGGGATAAGCTGCTGCTGGACGTGATAACGGTGCTGGGGAGCACGCCCGCGGCGTCGGCCGCCGCCATGCTGTCGATCCGGTACGGGGCCAACGAGAAGCTGGCCGCCCGGGCGGTGTTTCTGACTACCGTGCTGAGCTTATTCACCATCCCGCTGGTCTGCTGGGCGCTTTTGTGATATGTCTATGGATCTGTGTGATTATAACGCGATGCGGCCTCTGTTGGAGCGGGCGGGCTTTCGCTTTTCCAAGGGCAAGGGCCAGAACTTCCTGACCGCCGCCTGGGTGCCGGAGCGCATCGCCGGGGAGGCGGGCCTGGGCCCCGGCAGCGGCGTGGTGGAGATCGGCCCCGGTGTGGGCTGCCTCACTGAAAAGCTGGCCGCCCATGCGGGAAAGGTCCTCTGCTACGAGGTGGATCGGGCTTTGGAGCCGGTGCTGGCGGCCACGGTGGGCAAGCTGGACAATGTGGAGATCGTCTTTGCGGACGTGATGGGCCGGGACCTGCGGGCCGACGCCGCGGAGAGGCTGCCGGGGCTTTCCTGGAGCGTGTGCGCCAACCTGCCCTACTCCATCACCACCCCGGCGCTGACGAAGCTGTATCACGCCCGGTGCTTTGAAAGTATACTGGTCATGGTGCAGCAGGAGGTGGCCCAGCGGATGTGCGCCGGGGCGGGAGATAAGGACTACGGGGCCTTCTCTCTGCTGACGGAGTGGTACGCGGAGCCGGAGATGCTGTTTTCGGTGGGACCGGAGTGCTTCGTGCCCCGGCCCAAGGTCCGCAGCGCGGTGGTCCGGCTCAAAATGCGCCAGGCCCCGCCGGCGGAGGTGGACGAGGGGGCCTTTTTCCGCACGGTGCGGGCCGCTTTCGACCAGCGGCGCAAGACCCTGCCCAACGCCCTGGAGGGGCTGTGCGGCAAGGAGCGGGCCCGGGAGGCCCTTCGGGCCTGCGGCTTTTCCGAAACGGTCCGGGGGGAGGCCCTGAGCCTCTCCGACTTCGCCGCGCTGACAAGAGAGATCGTTCGATCATGATTTTGCATAAAGGGGGAGAGGAAATGGCTCTCACGACGAACAAATATGTGCTGGACTGGGTGCGGCGGTGCGCCGACCTGTGCCGGCCGGACGAAGTGGTCTGGCTCACCGGCGAAGAGGCGGAGCTGGAGGCCCTGCGCAAGCAGGCCGTGGCGGAGGGGTCGCTCATCAAGCTGAACGAGGAAAAACTGCCCGGCTGCTACTATCACCACAGCGACCCCAACGACGTGGCCCGGGTGGAGGGCCGCACCTTCATCTGCTGCGAAAAGCGGGAGGACGCCGGCCCCACCAACAACTGGATGGCCCCGGCGGAGATGAAAGCCAGGCTGCGGGAGCTGTACAGAGGCTCCATGATCGGGCGGAAGATGTATGTGGTGCCCTACTCCATGTCCGTGGTGGGCTCGCCCTTTGCCAAGTACGGCTTCGAGCTGACGGACAGCATCTATGTGGTGCTGAACATGGCTATCATGACGCGGATGGGGAAGGCCGTGTACGAGGCTTTGGGAGACAGCCCCGATTTCATCCGGGGCCTGCACGCCTCGGCGGATATGGACCCGGAGAAGCGGTACATCGCCCACTTCCCGGAGGAGAATTATATCATGACGGTGAACTCCGCCTACGGCGGCAACGCCCTGCAGGGGAAGAAGTGCTTCGCCCTGCGCATCGCCTCCTGCCTGGGCCGGGACGAGGGGTGGCTGGCCGAGCATATGCTGATCCTGGGCATCGAAAAGCCCAATGGGGAGATCACCTACGTCTGCGCCGCATTTCCCTCCGCCTGCGGCAAGACCAACCTTGCCATGCTGATCCCCCCGGAGGTCTATCGCAAAAAGGGCTGGAAGTGCTGGACCGTGGGGGACGACATCGCCTGGCTGCGGCCGGGCCCGGACGGGCGGCTGTGGGCCGTGAACCCGGAAAACGGCTTTTTTGGCGTGGCCCCCGGCACCAGTGAGAAGTCGAACCCCAACGCCCTGGAGAGCACGAAAAAGGATACCATCTTCACCAATGTGGTCCTGAAAGCCGATGGCACGGTCTGGTGGGAGGGCATGGATAAAAACCCGCCCACGGACGCGGTGGACTGGCGGGGCGACCCCTGGGACCCGGCCAGCGGCGTGAAGGGCGCCCATCCCAACTCCCGGTTCACGGCGCCGGCCAAGAACTGCCCCTGCATCAGCCCCAAGTTCGACGATCCCCAGGGCGTGCCCATCTCCGCCATCATCTTCGGCGGCCGCCGGGCCGGGACGGTGCCGCTGGTGTACCAGAGCAAGAGCTGGGCCCATGGTGTGTTCACGGGCTCCGTCATGGGCTCGGAAAAGACGGCGGCGGCGGAGGGCCAGGTAGGCGAGCTGCGCCGGGACCCCATGGCGATGCTGCCCTTCTGCGGGTACCACATGGCGGACTACTGGCAGCATTGGCTGGACATGGAGAGCAGGCTGACGGACCCGCCCAAGATCTTCAACGTGAACTGGTTCCGCATGGACGGCCAGGGCAATTTCCTGTGGCCGGGCTTTGGGGAGAACCTGCGGGCCCTGGAGTGGGTGCTGGGCCGGTGCGACGGCACGGCCGGCGCGGAGGAGACGGCCATCGGCTATGTGCCCCGGGCGGAGGATATCTGCCTGGAGGGGCTGGAGGACCAGGTGTCGCCGGAGACGCTGAAAGAGCTTCTCACGGTGGACCCGGCCGCATGGAAAAACGAGGTGGCGGACATCAAGGCCCACTACGCCAGATTTGGCGACAAGCTGCCCAAGGAGCTGGCCGACTGCCTGGCCGCTTTGGAGAAGTGGGTCGGCTGAAAAATCGCAAAATCCGCAAAAAGCGATTGACAATCCGGCCAAGATGTGATATGTTAATTGGGCGTCCGAGAGGACGCCCAAGCATATGCGCGAGTGGTGGAATTGGCAGACTCGCTAGATTCAGGTTCTAGTGTCCACTCCGGACGTGCGGGTTCAAGTCCCGCCTCGCGCACCACCTTCAAAGCCCTGCGGCCCAACGGTTTGCGGGGCTTTGCTTTTTCGTCAACAAGCCAATTTAACTCTATTTTTGCTCGCTTCCAGACCAATTTCCAGTACAAACTGCAACACTTTGGAGGAACCCCCCATCATGTCGGAGGCCAAATGCCTCTCATTTTGAAGAACATGAGAGTAAATATCCATCGTGGTTGAGACCTGGTTGTGTCCTAGAAATGCGCTCACATAGATGACTGGCATACGCTTCACGAGAATGGTGGCCGCTGTGTGCCGAAGGTCGTGTAGTCTCATGTCGTGAGCCCCGCACTTCTCCATGTAGTGTTTGGCAGCTCGTGATACGTACTCAGGCTTCGCAGGCTGTCCGTCCTCGTAGGCTACCACCTTGTCTGACTTCATGCCTTGCCGCTTCCTGCGCTCGTACAGCCGCTCGAAGCGCCTATCATGTCGATGTCCCGACGGCTCGCCAGCGTCTTTGTATGCTCGCTCTCGTCTGTGCCGCCCCGTACAGTCACGACGGTGTTCTTGATGTGCAGCACGTTGTTCTCGAAGTCAACGTCTGCCCACCGAAGGCCACACATCTCTGACCGACGCAGGCCGTAACACATACCGAGAGTCATGGCGGCCGGCAACGGTTCAGCTTGTTCGTACAGATGCTCAAACACGGCCTTGATTTGAGCCTCGGACAGTACCTTGCCTTCATACTTTCTCTTCTTTGGCAGTTGTACCATCTTGAACACGTTGCCTACATCAAACGTGAGTATGCCGTCCAACACAGCCTTCTCCAGCGTCCCATGTATGATGACGTTGTACTTCCGCAAGGTAGCCGCCGACAGCTTCTTCGACAGCAAGTTGAAGTACTCCTGAATGTCGTTGTGCGTGAGATCCTTGAGTTTGATACGACCGAGCCTTGGCTCAATATATTTCTTGTAGTACATCACGTAGCATCCGTATGTGCCTTTCCGAATCAGCGGCTCCTTCATACGAAGCCACGACTCGGCACAGTCCCCAAAGGTGGCCTTCGGGTCGATGGGAGAAAACTCCTTGACCTGACGCTCCCACTGTTCGGCAACATCGCGCATGATGATTTCAGCTTTGCGCTTATTCTTGCCGTTGACCTTCAGCCCGGTAGACCGGGTATGAATCTTCGGCCGGCCCATCGGTGTGTCTGCGAACCTCGCACGTATCGTCCAGATACCTCTGTCGTCTACAAGATACGGGTTGATATATTGACCTGTCATTTACTCTCCTTTCCATACGACAAGCCAAGTAACCGTAGACATTATACCACACATGGCAATACCCACAATATACTCAACATACCATAAGAAAAGACAGCCCCGTTGAACCTGACGTTCTTCGGGGCTTTACTCATATAACGATGTTGTGCTCGACATCCAGAACCGCCTGTACTGCCTGGTGGTAATCCAGCGGTTCACATTTGAAATCTTGAACCAACTGAACTTCCGATTGAAACGCACCTTCGCCTCCTTATTCGACCACGCCATCACATAATAAGGTCTCTCATTAGGATGGTAGGTCTTATAGTCGGCGTACACAGCATAGACCGACACTCCCGAATCCATGTTGTTTAGGAGTGCCAGCCTGTGCTCCCCATCCTAAATCTGCGGAGGGGCAGCGTCGCTATCCACGCTATCTCCTGGGGGGAAAACCCGCGACGGCAATCACATCATCATTTCTTGACAAAACATATGAAATTTAGTTTATAATACAAGGTATGCAAAGTCAGTTTTTAAGTACCTCGAAAATGTTAACAATATGGAAAATCGGAGGTTCTACACCGAAAAAAGCATAAAAAAGCATATTTATATTGGTGCTAGGACTTGACAAATTGGAGCTTTTATGGTATTATTACACCACACAAAAAATAGTGTACCAAGGAGGTGTTGAGATGCCGCGTTTACCTGGCTCTTTATCCGCTGACGTATATGATGGACTGAAGGACTATATCTGCTCAGAGGCAGCCGACAAATACGGTGTAGACCGGGAGCAGCGCATAGAGAAACTAAGAGATTATGATGACGCGCTGCGGGACCCCCGCCATAATAACAACAAGTCCCTTCCCACGCTCTACACGCTGCCGAATCTTTTGAGCGTAGCAAACATCTCATTAAAGGATATCTACAAAGACCTGTGGGGTGTTGAACTGACCTGGCCGGACGAGCAGGCTGAAGAAGTGGCGAACATAATGGACGGTTTCTCCGGCAACGTATACATGGAGCGGTTCGCGGAAAACCTGTGTGGTCTTGTCCACACCTTTATAGAGCCCTGGTGGGAGGACGGCGACACGGGAGAGGGAAGGCTTCTTAATCCCACGGAGCGCATCAAAAACGTATATATGAAGCGTGTCTCTCTGGACGAGCGGCCCAATCTCCCGGAGGATGTACAAGAGATTCTCAAGCGTCTTGTTCTCATGTTCCACGGTGTTTCCCACCTGGAGCTGCCCCGGCTTTGCGAGGTGCTCCATGTGTCGATGCACTGGGTCGTGGGCTACCCGCCGGAAGTCCTCGTTTTGGGAAAAAATAAGTATACTGAGATGTTCATGGACGACTTTCTTCGGCTCTCCGCCAACCACCGCAGTATGTTTGCGGACCTGGTGTCGGCATCGCCGGATTTCGTCCGTAAGAGCTTCCTGGATTTTTTCAAAGGGAAGGAGGGTTCTGAGGAATGAACGAGATAGATAATCTAATTGAGAGCGTTTCCGCCAAGCAGCCCAGCAAAGGCAGTGTAAAAAAGAGCAAGACGGCAACGGTGACCCGGCTCTTTGACGAGTTATCCGACAATGCGTATGCCCGCATTCTGGACAAGCTGCGTGTGGTACTGGAAAACAAGAAGCCCTACGACCGGGAAAACGTCGTGATGGAGCAGCTTGGGATAAAATACACGACCATGTATTACATTATGGCTGGCAAACGTGGGTTCCCGCTGGACCGGCTGGGTGAGTTCTGCGCCCGGTTCGCCCATATGTCTTGTCATGAAATAGCCCTGGGCGAGAAAAAGCCCGTTGTCTTACCAAAGACGTTGAGCTATATCGTCAAGACTGTGATGCAGTTGGACATTATGCGCGGAGAGAACGACACTGGGTTCGTATCATCGCTCATTGATACCTACAAGACCCATATTAAGCCCGTTGCCTCGCTCCCGGTCCGGCCGGACCTGTGTGTCTGCCGGATAAATGAATTGGCAGATGATGTGCAGATGCCGCCGAAGAGGGCGCAGGCTGTCGTGTGGGGCAAGAGCAACAATGTCGCGCTCATGTTTCGCGGGCAGCAAAAGATAATGCTCATAAGCCGCATCGAGGAAAACATCTCTCATGTAAAAATGACATCCGCCCTCATGCTCTGTTTCGTCCTGGACGTACCTCTTGACTATCTCGTCTGTGAGGATTACACCCGCACCTGCGACATAGCCTACAAGGACGACACGGGGAACATCATCCCGGTGACAGACAAGGACATCATCCGTCTGGTAAGCATTTACCTGTCGCTCCCGGAAGATATGCAGCGGAAGATGTTTACCGACATCGCGTTGCGAAGCACGCTGGTCAAGACCATGTTCTCACTGGTCAATCCGTTCTAGCGGCCGGCTGTCATCCAATTCATATCGCAAAGCCTCTTGGGGTCAACCCAGGGGGCTTTGCTTTTTCTATTCTACCGCATTATTGACAGAATGCAATTATTAGTAGAATAAAACAAAAATGTTTTTTGCACATATATAGAAATAAGCGGCCCGGAAAAAACGCTGAAAACCGTTGCGCACCAGCGATTACAACGGAATAATACACACTAAAATATTTGTGTGAAAGACGTGTTTCGCACTTCGCGGAACAGAAAAATTGTGCCCAAAAGTTTGACAATTTAGGATTTTCATATTATAATAGGGTGCAGATGGCCCAAACACCCTCTAATTTTTTGGTAAGGAGGTATGTGAAAATGCCCAAAAAGAAGGTTGTTGAAACATCTGAGCAGGCTGAACAGGAACTCATGGACGACCAGACCACCGAGCAGGCCGTTTCTGAGGCTGCCGAAGCGGAGCTGGAAGACCTCTCCGCCCCGCCGGAGGAAAGGGGGACTGCCGAGATGCTGTCATCCACCTGGCAGGCTCTTTCCGCAGCCAGACGGCAGAGTATCGTGCTGGAAGGCAAGGTGTACTCCATCGACCGGGAATATCGCCCCTACGGACACAACCAGAACATCGCGGAGGCGATGGTCAACGTGTTCGTGACCGGCGTGTACCAGGAGCCGCTTCTGTCCAGTGCGATCCGCCGGCAGGCACAGGCCGCCGCGCCCGGTGCCGACGCGCTCATTTCCCAGCACATCATGGTGTCCATCCCGTTTTCCACGGAGTTCTACCAGTTGCTTCCGCTGGATATGAGTGACCTGGACCTGGACACGGACGAGGGCCGCCGCGTCTACATCCGCCGTCAGGAGCAGATGGCCCGTAAGTTCCTCGGCCAGACCATCCCGTTCTGCATCACCCATATGGAGCGCGACACGGGCGACGGCGACGGCTACGACGGCAACGTCAGCTACGCCATCGCCGGGTCCCGAAAGAAGGCCCTTCCCATTCTCATGCGGCGGGTCTTTGAGCCCCGCCGGGGCATGCCTTTCATCAAAGAGGGCGACAACGTGGATGCGAAAATCATTTCTGTGGGTGCCCACTCCGTACAGGTCACTTGCGGCGGTATCGACTCCATTGTGAAGAGTTTTAACCTGACCTATCGCTACATCGACGATTTCCGCAAGTCCTACTATAACGGTCAGGTCATTTCTCTGAAGGTTCGGCACATCCAGCAGGCGCGGGACGGCAGTTATCAGATGGTCCTGTCCGGCCGCGATGTGGAGCTGGAGGCTGCAAAGGCGCGTGCATCCAAGGTGGTCAAACTCGGCTCCCTCGTACACGGCACGTTCGTACAAATCTCCAATCTGCGTGAGAACGGACGCTGCACCGCCATTGCATGGCTCAACGACGTGGAGCTGCCGGCCTTCGTCAACGCCTTCGCGCCCCGGGCGCTGGGGGACATCCCCATCACCGGCGACGAGGCCAACCTGGTCGTGACAGGGTTCCACGACAACGGTCTTGTAATCACCAACTGTTCCGGCACGCTGGGTTCTCCTGCCCGCCTTCAGCGGCAGCAGTTCTAACGTCTGACGGAGCGGCGATTTACCCTCACATGACTTTTGGAGCCGTCTACTGGCTATGGGACGGCGCACGGTGCAGAGTTTGGATGGGCTGCACCACCTATATATTGAGGTGGCATCATGGCAAATGAGCAAAGGCAATACAGAGTCTACAGTATCCCGGACAACTTTATTGACGAAGGACGCATCAACGCAGGTATGCTCTCCGTCCGAACGAGATATCTTGCCGAGGCCATCATCTGCGGGCTCGTCCTTGCCAAGTTTTCTTTTTTCATCCCCGTGGGCGGCCTCAATGACCGTTTCACCGTCACCATGATTTTTCTACCAGACTGTCTTTTTCACTGACCTCCGGACCGGCACATATGCCGTCGTTACACCGGTGGAAACGCCGAAAGTTTTCAATAGCCTTTTGCCGGACATCAAGATTTTTGCGTACGCAAAAAATCTGCAAAAAACTGCTCAAAAATCCTGATTTTCAAAAACAACATTTTTGAGCAGCAAGGAAATCGGCGCAAACTCTTGTGCCCCAAGGGTTTCCGGGCCGCCCAAAAACCGAAAATCGAGCGAACAAAGGAAAGTGTTCATTTTTATCTCGCAAAACCCTCGTAGGGAAAGGGGACATCGGCACACATGAACGTGTTCAACCGAATCATGTATGAGCTGGCGACCAAGAACGTCGTGCCTAAGATGGTTCTTCTCAAAACAATTGACGCGGCTGAGTAAACAATTTACCAGCGAATCAACCGTGCTACTATACAAAAGCTCATACACGAAATCAGTTATAAAAACATCTCCGGCAGAAAACAGTCCACCATTGGCTGCCTCTGGCGTATGTGACCTGCTATCTGCTGCCAATCCATTACATTTGCCGATGAAAACGAATGAATGGATGGTCAGTAATGATTCCGGCGTGATGATTGCTTTTTCCGGCATTCGTGGTAAAATAGCGGCAAAGCCGCTATTTTACATCAAGACACCGGCCGCACTCCCGGCTGATGCCGGAACCGTGCGACATGATAATAAACCATACGAATCAATACTTTGCGAGGGGGGGAAATTCGATGAAACACGAGTGTAGGATCACCGTACTGGAAACGAAGTGCTTTCCGGAGCTTCAGGAGAAGTACTTGGCCGATCCGAAGTCCGGGCCGTGCCCCTTTTTCAAGGCCGGCGATACATTCTTGCTGAAGCGCACGCCTCAGCAGGACGATTTCTATCACCTGATGAACGGAAAATTCTGCGGTGAGGCGTGGGACGCCGTGAGCCGATACGTCTATACAGCCCTCCAGGGCGGCTCGATCATGAAGGGCTGGACAAATGACGACCGGATGATGATTGCCTGTTGCAACGACGGAACGAGGCCCGTGGTATTCAAGATCGAACGGATCGACATCCCGGAGACCGAGGAAGAGCAGGCATGGCTGGAAAAAAGGATTTTAGCAATTCCGCCGGGGACGCCTATACAGGATGAGCCGACCCAGGGCGACGGATAATGAATGAAATGGGACATATCAGGATAACAGCATGAAGATACAGCAGATACGCAGCGCAACGCTGAAAATCAAATACGGCGATCAGACGATCCTTCTCGACCCATGGCTGCAAGATAAAGGGACCGGTTTCAGCGCAGGCGTGGTGAGAGCGGAGATGGCAGGCGTTCGCAATCCTATGAACGACCTGCCCATGACGCCTGCAGAAGTCCATGCCAGCGTGGACTTCTGCCTTGTGACACATATCCATCCCGACCATTTCACGCCGCACTACCTACCGAGGTCAATGAAGATCGTCGTTCAAAACGACGAGGACAAGCGCAAAGCGGGATCCATGGGTTTTGAAAATGTCGTTGCCTTTGAGGGGGATACGCTGTGCTTTGGCTCCGTTACCGTCACGAAGGTGCCCGCTGTCCACGGAGACAATACCAAAGTTGCAGAGATGATGGGGCCTGGCAGCGGCTATGTCCTGAGCGGCGAGGACAGAAAGCTCTATATTGCCGGGGACACGGTCTATTGCAGCGCTGTGGAACAGACGCTGGAGAAACACCGGCCAGACGTGATCACGCTGAATTGCTGTGCGGCGACCATGCCCGTCGGACGGCTCATAATGAACCTCTCCGATGTGGAAGCGGTTTGCAGGAGAGCGCCTAAGGCGCTTGTGGTCGCCACCCATTTGGGCAGCGTCAATCACGCGCTGCTGACAGGCGATGACGTCCGGGACTTTGCGCTGGCCCATGGGCTCACGCAAGTGTGCGTGCCGGAAAACGGAGAGATTATAGAGGCATAAGCTGACTTTTTTCGTGGATAAAAACCAAACAGAGATCAAACGCCCCCGTTCCCGCTGCCGGGAACGGGGGCGTTTTGACTGGTCGTCTTTTCACATCTGTTTCCGATACTCCCGGGGCAGCATATGGAAAAACGTCTTGAATGCCGCGGTGAATTTGCTTTGGCTGTCATACCCCACCGCCTGGGCTATCTCAGCGATAGTCATATCGCTTGTCCGCAGCAGTCTTGCGGCCTGCTCCATCCGGTGTTCCCGAATGTGCGCCGCGAGGGAGGTGCCGTAGACGGATTTGAATGCGGCCTTTAGGGTGGTGGGGTTGATGAGATATTGCCTGGAGAGTTCTTCAATGGTGATCCGACGCCCTATGTTTTGCAGAAGCTCGTCATGGACTTGCCGGGCGATCTCAAACGGATCCGAGGGGCGCTCTTCCGGGTGCTCCGGCGGGCCGTTCTGCTCGGGACAGGTGACCTCCATCACCTGCTCGATCATCTGGTGGAGAAGCCGGCTTTGGGGGGTGTTGGACGCCCGGTAGTAGACTTCCTTCCCATCCCGGCGGGAGACGATGAGGCCGCTGTTTCGGAGAGGACGCAGATGGTGTGATACGGCCGGGCTGGACATCTCCATCATGGCGGAGATGTTGACTACGCACTCCTCGCAGTGACACAGGAGCCAGAAGATGCGTATCCTGGTGGTGTCGCCAAGCTGCCGGAACACCTCCGCCACGGTCTGGAAATGCTCCACACGGCTCAGCTGCGCCTGTATCAAGGCGGTCCCTTCTCCTTCTCCGTGCTGGTGGGGCAAGCGGATATCGCTCATGCGGCTGCCTCCTCCTCGCGTATTTCGCCAAAACAGAAATACCTTTCGCCCGTTTGGCAGAAGATCCTCCCACGGGCTTGACTTGCAGATCTGTTCGCATTATACTACGGCCATAACGATTAAGCAAGTACTTAACTATTAAATCAAAACGATCATTGAGTAGGAGGGGCTTTCTGTGAAAAAGACGTACAAGATCGAAGTAGACTGCGCCAACTGCGCCAATCTGATGGAGGACGCCGCCCGCAAGACCGCCGGCGTACAGGCCGCCACCGTCAACTTCATGACCCAGAAGATGATCGTGGAGTTCAGCGAGGGCCATGAGCCCAAGACCGTCATGCAGAACGTCCTGAAAGCCTGCAAAAAGGTGGAGCCCGACTGCGAGATATTCTTGTGACACATCGGCCCGGACGGCAAAAGAGGGCCCCTTGCCCTGTGTCCGGCAGAGCGAGGGGGCCCTCTTTTTGAAACGACTATGACAAGGAGCAGATCGTGATGCAAGAGATCGTGATAGATATTTTATTGGCGGTGGTGATCGTGACGGCGGCGGTGTTCCGGTTCATCGTAGGAACACGCCCGGACGGCGGCATGACTAAAAAGCAGAAGGTCATGCTGACCCGCATCCTGACTGCCTCCGTGATCCTGCTGATCCTCCAGCTCATCCCCGCCGCGCTGTTCGCCCGGCTGGACCAGGTCCTGTTCCCGACGGCCGGACGCTGGCTGCGGTTCGCGTTCTATTTGGCGGACTATTTCATCATCGGCTATGACATCCTGCGGAAAGCCGTCAGGGGCATCCTGAACCGGCAGGTGTTCGACGAGAACTTCCTCATGGCGGTAGCCACGGTGGGCGCCATGGCGTTGGCGATCTATGAAAACGGCGACTATCTGGAGGCCATCGCCGTGATGCTGTTTTATCAGATCGGTGAGTGGTTCCAGAGCTACGCCGTGGGCAAGAGCCGCCGTAACATCAGCGATCTGATGGATATCCGGCCCGACTACGCCAACGTGGAGCGGGACGGCTCTCTGGAGCAGGTGGACCCGGATGAGGTGGAGATCGGGACCGTGATCGTGGTACAGCCCGGCGAGAAGGTGCCCATCGACGGCGTCATCGTGGAGGGCAGCTCCAGCCTGAACACCAGCGCGCTCACCGGCGAGAGCCTGCCCAGGGAGGCCAAGACCGGGGACGAGATCATCAGCGGCTGCATCAACATGACGGGCCTTTTGAAAATACTGACCACCAGGGAATTTGGCGAGTCCACCGTCTCCAAGATACTGGACCTGGTGGAGAACGCCAGCTCCCGCAAGTCCAAGTCCGAGGACTTTATCTCCAAATTCGCCAGGATATACACACCCGCCGTCTGCTACAGCGCCCTGGCCTTGGCGGTCCTGCCGCCGCTGGTGCGGATGCTGGCTATGGGCCTGGCGGCGGATTGGGGCACCTGGGTCTATCGGGCCCTGACCTTCCTGGTGATAAGCTGTCCCTGCGCGCTTGTCATCAGCATCCCCCTCAGCTTCTTCGCCGGCATCGGCGGGGCCAGTCAGGAGGGCGTTCTGGTAAAGGGCTCCAACTTCCTGGAGAGCCTCTCCCAGACCAAGGTGGTGGTGTTCGACAAGACTGGCACCCTGACCCAAGGCGTCTTTGAGGTGAACGGCATCCATCACAGCGAGATGGAGGACGCGAAGCTCATCGAATACGCCGCTCTGGCGGAGAGCGCGTCCTCCCATCCCATCAGCAAGAGCCTCCAACGGGCCTACGGCAAAAAGCCGGACCGCACCCGCGTCAGTGATATCCAGGAGATCAGCGGCCGGGGCGTCATCGCCACGGTGGACGGCGCAGAGGTGGCCGCCGGCAACGACAAGCTGATGGAGCAGCTGCACATCTCCTATATCCCCTGTCACCACGCCGGCACCATCATACATATAGCCATCGACGGCGCGTATGCCGGGCACATCCTGATCTCCGACATCGTGAAGCCCAACTCCCAAAAGGCCATCGCCGCGCTGAAAAACGCGGGGGTGGAGCGGACCGTCATGCTGACCGGCGACGGGAAAAAGGTGGCCGAGCAAGTGGCCGGGTCGCTTCATATCGATACGGTCTACAGCGAGCTGCTGCCGGCGGACAAGGTTTCCAAGGTGGAGGAACTGCTGGGGCAAAAGACCGGCAAGGCAAAGCTGGCCTTTGTGGGGGACGGCATCAATGACGCGCCCGTATTGTCCAGGGCCGACATCGGTATCGCCATGGGCGCCATGGGCTCCGACGCCGCCATCGAGGCGGCGGACATCGTTCTGATGGACGATGACCCCATGAAGATCGCCAAGGCTATCAAGATCTCCCGGAAGTGCCTGGGCATCGTATATCAGAACATCGTCATGGCTCTGGGGGTCAAGGCCGCCTGCCTGATCCTGGGCGCGGTGGGCCTCGCCAATATGTACCTTGCCATCTTTGCCGACGTGGGCGTGATGGTCCTGGCGGTGCTCAACGCCATCCGGTGCCTCTTTGTAAAGGACCTATAAAGCATTTCAGCAACTGCATTTGGACGCCTGGGCGGAGAAAAAACAACATCGCAGCCAATATTAAGATAACTACACGGCCGGCCCGATATGGGCCGGCCGTGTGATAGTATGCGTTGAGAATGGATTTATCGTGTTTCCGTTTCCATAAATATCTCTCCCTGCATATACCCATCTGTCGCGCTGATTCTTCCCCGACAAGCGGGAAGTTAACGATCCAAATAGAAGATAATATCCGCTTTATCCTCTTGTGCTGTGCCAAAGTAAATGTGATCATCAAAGCCGCCTATGACAAATCCCATTTTCAGATAAAACAGGCACGCGCTAAGATTGTTATCCTGTCCGATCGTGTAAAGGCCGTTGTAATTCCTGTTATGCGCGATCTCCAGCGCCTTGTCCAGCAGAGCTTTTCCGACGCCCTGTTTTCTATATAGCCTGCAAACCTTGAGATCGTCCAAATACATATATTTGAACCGATCGTCCGCTAAAACGGCCAGCCCGATACATTTATTTCCGTCGTAAGCACCAACAAAAACGTGGTCGTTGGAAAGGCTGTCGTAATCGTAGTCCTCATCAGGAAAACACATCTCGCTGATGTTATGCGGGGCAAATTCTTCCACGGTATAATGCCAGGCTTCATTTTCATAGGAAGGAACCATCCGCCCCCACAGCTGAAACGGCTCATTGGGAATGCAAATATCCTGTTTGTGAGCGGGATCGATCATTCTTATCTCTATCATATCATTACCACTGTAAACATCGATTTGTTGCGCTGTCAGCTTCTCACGCAGCCATTATGCCATGTCGTGCGGTTCCGGCGTCAGCCGGGAGCACGACTGACGCGAGGGTATAATGACGCTTTGGCGTCTGCCATGCCATGTCGTGCGGTTCCGGCGTCAGCCGGGAGCACGACCGGCATTTCGGTATAATGACGCTTTGGCGTCTGCCATGCCATGTCGTGCGGTTCCGGCGTCAGCCGGGAACACGACCGGCATTTCGGTATAATGACGCTTTGGCGTCATTATACCCCCGCGTCCCTCGAACCGCAAGCGTGAGCCCTGTCACACAGTCAGAAATTCGTTTTCCCGCTCCAGGTAGCGGCAGAACACGAACAGGCCGCACAGGTCCTCCGGGGGCAGGCCCGTCTCGTCCTCTATGGTCCATCCGCCCATGATCCCCCGGTGGAGGATGTGCACCACCTCCCGGTGGCCCCGGTCATATAGCGAGTAGTCCTGACCGCTGTGCATGACCATATCGTATTCTTCTCCCTCCAGGGTCACGTCGGCATGGTCCGCCTTCGGCATGTGGCACATCGGCCAGCCCGTATCTGCGGGGTCGCTCCCGGCGGCATAGTGGGGCGTGGCTGCGGCGTGCTCCCGGCCGACCTCATCGGTGAGCACGTATGTATGCCTGTCCACCCGGTCCGCCTCATGGCAGGCGGTCTCATGATATATATCCGTTATCGCCACCAGCTCTCCCTCCGGGGAGAGCAGTTTCTTTTCCTGTCCAGACACGGTCCCTCTTATGCTCATGAGCGAGCCCTTTTCTCCCGCCCGGTGGAGCGCGCCCGCCGCGAGGATGTATTTATCCATGATCTTTCGCCTCCCTCAAATGATAAGACTTGCCAGGGTCCCCAGCGCGCCGGCGCCTACCATCACATAGATGGGCTTTACCCGGAAACGCCGCAGCACGAAAAGGCTGACACAGAAAAGAACCACAGAGATATAGTTTATCCCGCCCAGGTCCTCCGGCAGCGTTCGCTGACCGTAGAAGGCCATGATCAGAAGCGATATGCCCGCCGACGCGATCATCGCCACCACGGCAGGGCGGAGGGCCGCCAG
>CANQNS010000022.1 GCA_947625285.1 uncultured Oscillospiraceae bacterium | reverse complement strand
ACGTTGGCGAAGTTATAGGTGGGCAGGCCGTCCCGCTTGATGAGCACCTGGTCGTCCAGGTCCTTGTTGGGGGCGGACACGTCGCCGAATATCTCGTCGTGGAAGGTGGTGACGCCTTCCCGGGGTATCTTCTGGCGAATGACGTAGGGCTCCCCGGCGGCCAGGCGGCGTTGGACCTCCGCCTCCGGCAGCTCCCGGCAGGGATCTTCGGCCTTGTCGAAAGCCCCCTCCTGGGTCTCGGCCTTGTCGCAGAAGCAGTAATAGGCGTGGCCCCGCTCCACCAGCCGCTTGGCGAAGGGCAGATACAGCCCCCGCCGCTCGGTCTGCACATAGGGCCCCACGGGCCCGCCCTTATCGGGGCCCTCGTCCCAGTCCAGGCCGCAGTCGGTCAGGGTCCGATAGATCACATCCACCGCGCCCTCCACCAGCCGGGTCTGGTCGGTGTCCTCGATGCGCAGCAGGAACCTGCCCCCGTTGTGGCGGGCGATGCACCAGGTATACAGCGCGGTACGCAGGTTGCCCACGTGCATATACCCCGTGGGGCTGGGGGCGAAGCGGGTACGGACCTGGCCCCTGGGGATGCGGCTTTCCAGTTCTTCAAAAAATTTCTCGTCCATATATCATTCCTCGTCAGCAAAGGCTTTAATTAGAATATTTTATTCCGCTCCGCTTGTCAAGGGATAATCGGGTGTGTTAGAATAAAAGTCAGCGATCAAGTGAATAACGGCGTCATGCCGTGGAAAGCGTGAGCGAATGGACGAGAAGAAAAAAGTGATGCTCTCCGGCATCAAGCCCTCCGGGGACCTGACCCTGGGCTCCTATCTGGGTGCCATCAAGAACTGGGCGGAGCGGGCGGAGACCTTTGACTGCTACTACTTCATGGCGGACCTGCACGCGCTCACCACCCGTCAGGACCCGGCGGACCTGCGCCGGCGGACGCTGGAGCAGCTTGCCCAGTACGTTGCCTGCGGCCTGGACCCGGAGAAGAACACGCTGTTCATCCAGTCCCACGTGCCGGAGCACGCCCAGCTTGGCTGGGTGCTGCAGTGCTACACCATGTTCGGGGAGCTGAGCCGCATGACCCAGTTCAAGGACAAATCCGCCAAGAACGCTGACAACATCAACGGCGGGCTTTTCGCCTATCCCTCTCTCATGGCGGCGGACATCCTGCTTTACCAGCCGGACTACGTGCCCGTCGGGGACGACCAGAAGCAGCACGTGGAGCTGACGCGGGACATCGCCCACCGCTTCAACGGGGTCTACGGGGACGTGTTCAAGATCCCGGAGCCCTACATCCCCAAGGTGGGCGCACGGGTCATGGACCTTTTGGACCCCTCCAGCAAGATGTCGAAATCCGACGACGTGGGCAACGGCCGGGTCTGTCTCATGGACCCGCCGGAGGACATCGCCCGGAAGTTCAAACGTGCGGTCACCGACAGCGACACCGGCGAAAACTGCGTGCGCTATGACCGGGAGAACAAGCCCGGCGTGGCGAACCTGATGCAGATCTACGCCAGCTGCACCGGCCGGAGCTTTGACAAGATCGAGGCGGAATTCACCGGCCATGGCTACGGGGACTTCAAAAAGGCCGTAGGCGACGCGGTGGTGGAGACCCTCCGCCCCATCCGGGAGGACGCGCAGCGGCTGATGAAGGACAAGGGCTATCTGGAAAACCTCTGCCGCATCGGGGCGGAGAAGGCGTCCCGCATCGCCTGGAAAACGCTCCGAAAGGTATACAAAAAGGTGGGCCTGGTCCCCCGCGCATAACGCCGCGCAAAGGCGCGCTGCCAATGGCAGCGCGCCTTTGCTATGTCAATAATATCGCGCCCAGCATGATAAGCAGGTCCTTGTCGCCGCTCTCCCGGTACATCAGATAGAGGATCAACGCCATGACGAGATCGTCTGTCTCCATGCCGGAGCTCAGGGTTTCCAGCCTTTTCATCAGCGCGCCCACCGCCCCGGACAGCTTATCCGGCTGTCGGCGGGGCGCGCCGTCCTCCCGGCGGGGGGCGGGCGGCGCGTCGCTCTCCGGCGGTGGCTGGCTTGCCCGCGTCCCGAACGCGCCGCTATAGGCCATGGCCGCCGCCTCCGTATTCCTTCATCACGGCCCCGGCGATGTTCGCCATCCGGGCGATCTGCATGGCCCGGTCCAGCTTTTCCTGCTTTTCCGGCCGCATATAGGGCCGCATGGCCGTCAGCAGGGCCGTGGACCGGCTGTTGCCCATGCCGCCCCGGGCCATGGCCTTGCCGAGCGCGGCCATGATGGACGCCTCCGGCCCGGCCGCCGGGGCGGGAGCGGCCTGCGCGCTCTCCCCTGTCCCCTCCGGGCCGGGAGCGGACGGCGCGGGCCCGCCGCCGAACAGCTCCTTTGCCATGGCGGCGGCCTTTTCCATCTTCTCCGGGTCGGACAGCACGCTCTCCAACGCGGCGGACAGATCACCGTCCATCCCGCTTCACCGTCCTCTCCACCTGCCGGGCAAAATCCCTGCCCTCCGGGGTAGCCAGGATGTCCCCCAGCAGCCGGGACAGGGCCTTGCTGTCCCCGGAGCGGGCGGCGGCCTCCAGCTTTTCCCCGTCCAGCTTTGCCGCCAGCCTGGCCCCGGCCGGGGACCGGGCCAGCGCGTCCAGCGCGGGGCCGCTGCCGCTCTGCTTTACCTCCCTGGCATACTTCTCCAGATCCATATAAAAGTCACCCCCTCCGCCTGACCCATCCTATGCGGGCCCGGCGGCGGGGGTGATTGCGGTCCTATGCTGTTGTCACTAAGCTTCCTTGCCGACCATATCCAAGTTGTGGCTCTTCACGTACTGGTCCAGCCGCATGATCATGGTGGCCACCTCCACCCGCTTGGCATAGTTGCCGGGATAGAAGTAGGTGCCGCTCTTGTTATTGTTGCCCTTGATGATGCCAAGATTGATCATGGCGTTGACGGCCTTCTTGGCATAGCCGGAAACGTCGCCCAGGTCCTTGATACTTTCGCTGGGAGTATTTTCGTCCAGGTCCACGCCCAGGTACTCAGTCAGGTAGTTATGGAGTATGACGCAGATGTCCTGCCGGCTGATGTACTGCAAAGGCTCGAACTTGGTATTCGATATGCCCAGGATGATATTGTTCAGATAGGCCCACTGGGTATAGGCCGAAGCATAGGGTCTCTTGCCCAGGTCGTCGAAGTGGCTGGCGAATACCGCGGTGCTGCCGTTATAGGCGGCAGAGCACCAGCCGCTGAACGTCGTTTCACTACCGCCACTGGCCTTGCCCAGCACCCACACCTTATACCAGGGGGTCCCGTTGACCCAATTGATCTCACCCACCTGCAGGTACTGTCCGGCGGCCTTGACTTCCAGAACATTGCTCTGACCGTCTCGGAGAAGATTATCAGGGGCATCGTCCTTGACCGCTGTCGAAGTGCGGAGCTTGACGTCTTCCACCAGGGTCTTGGCAAGGGTCGTAGTGCTCAGCGTCTTTTCCCAATCAGCCTGAGTCTCAAAGTCTCTGGTTTTTTCGGTGTTGTGAGCCATCTTGATCGACGGCTTGATCATCCGGCCCAAGACCGTGACCAGATCGGCCCGGGTCATGCGGTTCTTTGTCGTGCTGCCGGCGGTATCCACGCCAAACGTATCTGCGCCGCTGCCCTTCATCAGATCGTGGGCTGTGCAGTAGCTGACGGCCTCCGCGATCCAGTCATCCGTATCTTCGGTGATGTCACTGAACCCGGAGTTCACCTTCACCTCCACGGTGTGGTCTTCGATCACAGATTTAAACGTATATGTCAGGTTATCACCCTTACCGACATCTTCTACGTTTTCCAATTCTTCGACATCGTCGACTTTCAGGCTGGCGATCTTACTTTTGTCCTTGCCCAGCTTCAGGACAAGACTCTCCGTGCTATCTTCTACCATCAGCACGCCGTCATTGATGGTGTTCACCTGCACGTCTTGGCCGTCCCCCTGGACCTTGCCGCCCACGACGTTCTTATCCACCGTCACCAATCCGGCGGGGTCCGTGACGGTGATGCTGTGGAGCGTCTTTTTCTCCACCTGGAACTCCGCTACCCCGCTGGAGGCCCGGCCATCGGCCCAGGCAAAGGCCTTGATGGTGATATTATCCTTATCAGATATGTCGATGGACACTTCCCCGGCCTTGCCGTTTGTTTCAGTCGTGTTTGCCAACGTGGGATCGGCAGGCGAGCTTTCGTCCGTGGTGTAGTATACCGTGGCTCCGGCCTCGGACTGCAGGGTCAGGGCCGTAGCGTCTTCGTCCACATAGTACTTACCGTCACTCAGCAGCACGCCGGAGCCTTTGCCTTCCCACCCCGCCTTTACCGCCAGGGTGGGGGCCTGGGCCGAGATCAGCTCCTTCGTGGCGGGCACGCTCTGCTTGCTGTTTTTGGCAACGGCAACCGCACTGACGATGATCTTACCCTCACTATCGGAACCCTTGCCACCATCAGTAGCCATATCCACCTCAAAGGCGCTCACATATTGTGTGCTCGTTTTTCCACTCTTAGCCGGAGCGGTGCCGTCCTTGGTGTACCAGATCTCGTCGTTATCTTTCTGCTCCAGGGTCACATTGGCCTTGCCGGGGTCACCAGCCGCCACGGTGATGGTGGGCGCGGGCACGGAGAGGATGTCGTCTTCCTTGTATGTGTTGCTGGCGGAGGGCGCGCTCACCGTAGGCTTGCTGTTGCAGGCCCGCCGATAGATGGCGTAGCCGTTATCCAAATACCACTGGAGGCCATTCAATCCATTTTTATTGGTATAGCCGTTTCCGTTGATCAGGCCGCTCTTGCCAGCGATATAATCTCGATCCTTGGCGTAGCAGGTGACCCGCATCATGGGCGGGGTCTGCTCCGTGATCTCCACGGCCACGATTTCACCGTTTACATTATAGCCGATGTCCGTCACCACCAGCACATGGCTGTTGGGGTTGTTGATAACATCGCCCACCTGGAGCTGAGATATTTGCTTGCCGATACACTGGGAGAAGTCCAGCATACTGGTGCAGGTGCACCGGTAGGGCAGATCCCAGCAGTAGGAGGCGAAGCCGGAGCAGTCGCTGCCGTAATAGGGCGCGGTCCGGGTGATGGTGGAATACTGGGTATTGAACACGCTGCTGGGGTTATTGACCGCGCTCAGGAAGGTCTGCAGGGAAACGTCCCAGCCCACATAGCCGAAGCCAACTGGCCAGGAGTAGGGCACGCCCGTGTAGGTCGTGCCGGCTTTGAACTTGCCGCCATCCTTATAAATATCCTTCGTGCCGTTGCTGGTCCGGTAGCTCACATTGTCGCCGCCCCAGGCCCACCGGTCCGCCTTGGGGCTCCACGTGACGCTGGCCATCTGCCGGGCCCGCAGGACGATGTTCTGCTGGCTGGTAGACAGGGGTTTAGTCAAAAACGCGGAGGTGCTGACAGTGGCGATGCCGCTGTCAGAGTAAGGCTCCAGCGCCGCGTCCACGGCGGCGTATTCCGCCGATTCCGCGTAGGCGTGCTCGTTGGCAAGCTGCTCCTCCTCGGAAAGCCCGTTTTGCACCAGCATATCCTGATGCAGAGAGTATGCCTCCAGGGCGAAGCTGCCCTGGAACATGGGCTCCACCGCGGCCTGATAGGTCTCGCCGCCGGTCACCACCACCAGCCAGCCCTCGTCGATGTAGGCGTCCTCAATGGTGCCGTAAAGCTGGGTCATGCCCGCCCAGAGGGTGTAATAGAAGATAGTCCCGGTGAAAAACAGGTTGCCGTAAGCCGTGGGGATGAACTTCACCGTCCCCTCCGGGGCGTCAAGCTGCTCCAGAGGACCCGCCGCCGAAGCGGTCTCGGCCTCGGCGTCGGCGTCGTCCGTGGCCGTCAGGCCCAGCTCGCCCATGTCAAAGGAGAAGCCTCCCACCGGCGCGGCAATGGTATCGGGCGCGTCAACGGTGTCGGGCACGTCCTGCTGCTCCTCCTCCGTCGGGGCGGGAGCCGCCTCCGGCTCCGTCCAGCCCATGTCAAAGGACCACAGGCGCCCGCCGGAAAGATAGCGGATCTCCTGGCCCATGACGTACATCTGGTCGATGGTCCCCTCGGCGGTGTGCACCGTCTCCGGGGAGCCGCCGCCCGCCGGGATGCGGTACACGGTGTTGCCCACGGTGTAATACAGCCAGCCGTCGGACAGGTTCAGGTCATAGCCGTCCACGCCGGCAAGCAGCGTCCCGTCCAGATACAGGCCGCCGTTTTCAAAGTAATAATAGCCGTTGGCCGAGTTCAGGTTCACGCCGCCGTGCATCAGCGAGGACGTGCTGTTGCCGGGCTCCGTCCAGGGCCACTGCTTATGGACAGGCTCCGCCTGGGGCTCCTCCGTGGGCTCCGTGGAGGGCTCAACAGAGGGCTCCGCAGAAGGCTCTGTGGAGGGTTCCGCGGAAGGCTCCGCAGAGGGCTCCGTGGAAGGCTCCGCCGCCTCGCCGTCGGTGGTCCCGTCGTCGGTGACTTCGCCGCCGGTGGTCTCGTCATCGGTGACTTCGCCCTCCACCGGGGCCTGGCGGGAACCAGGGTTCATGGGGTCCTCCGAATCCGCCACGGTCGGAGGCGCGGCAGTCCCATCGCCCGCTGTCTCACTGGCAAAGGCAAAGCCCTCCCCCAGCGAGAGAAGCATCGTCAGCGTCAGGACGAACGCCAGTGTTCTCTTCAACATATTCATACCCGTCCTCCTTTTCTTCATCGAAAGACATAAGTATACATATAATCACGTACTTACTATAGCACACACAAGTTGGCAATGCAAGTAATAAAATGTAATTTTTGTTTCTAAAATATTAAATTTTCCCTTGTTTTTGACACCGAATTGTAATTATGTAAACTATTTTGTCATTATGTAAACCCCTGCCAAAAAATTTAACAATTGCCGCTCTGGGACGGTATGGCGGGAGGACCCGCCGCGAGCGCGGCGGGTCCTCCCCTTTGTGTTTTCAGATGACGCGCACCCGCTTGACATGGGGCACGGCCTCGATGGCCCGGACCAGCTCCGGGCTGATGGGGCTGCCCAGGTCTATCACCGTGTAGGCGATGGGGCCCCGCGCCCGGTTCTGCATATGCTCCACGTTGATGTTGGCCCGGCCGATGATGTCCAGGAAGCTGTTCAGCATCCGGGGCACGTTGTCATGGATGGCGCACACCCGCGCCACCCCGGCCCGCTCCAGCACCAGCTCCGGCATATTGACGGAGTTGCGGATGTTGCCGTTGTTGATGTAGTCCGCCAGCTCCTGGGCCGCCATGACGGCGCACTTCTCCTCGCTCTCCGGCGTGGACGCGCCCAGGTGCGGGAACGCCACCACGCCCTTGGCCCCCGCCAGCTTCGCGCTGGGGAAGTCGGTGACGTACCGGGCCACCTTGCCGGAGGCCAGCGCGGCCAGCATGGCGTCCTCGTCCACCAGCCCGCCCCGGGCCAGGTTTATGACCCGGACCCCGTCCTTCATGGCCGCCAGGGCCGGCGCGTCGATCATGTGGTGGGTCTTTTCGTTGTGGTGGACCTGCACGAGAACATAGTCGCTGAGCCGGTACAGGCTCGCCAGGTCCTCCGCGTGCTGCACGTCCGAGTGCAGGTGCCAGGCCGCCTCCACAGATATGTAGGGGTCGTAGCCCACCACCTCCATGCCCAGGGCGATGGCGGTTTTGGCGATACGGGAGCCGATGCCTCCCAGGCCGATGACGCCCAGGGTCTTGCCCCGTATCTCCGGCCCCACGAAGGCCTTTTTGCCCGCCTCCACGGCGGCCTCCACGCCCTCCTGTCCGGCCAGGGAGTTGACCCACAGCGCGCCGCCCATCAGGTCCCGGGACGCCAGCACCAGCGAGCAGACGGCCAGCTCCACCACCGCCTGGGCGTTGGCCCCGGCGGTGTTCAGCACCACGACGCCCTTTTCCGTGCAGCGTTCCACCGGCACGTTGTCCGTGCCCACCCCCGCCCGGGCGATGGCGAGAAGGTTATCGTTGAACGCCATGTCATGGAGCTTGGCGGAGCGGATCAGCAGCCCGTCCGGGTCCGGGGCGTCGTTGTCCACCATCAGGCCCTTTGCGCTGAGCACGTTCAGCCCCTGGCGGGATATGTTGTTCATGGTCTTGATCTTATACATGGTGTTCCCTCTCAAATCCCTTCATGAACGCCGCCAGAGCCCGCACGCCCTCCATGCTCTGGGCGTTATAGAGCGACGCCCGCAGGCCGCCCACGCTCCTGTGGCCTTTCAGATTCATGAGCCCCTTCGCCTGGGCCTCCTTAGCGAACTGCGCGTCCAGATCGGCGTCCCCGGTGCGGAAAGTCACGTTCATATCGCTGCGGGCCTCCGGCCGGGCGCAGCCCTTGTAAAGCGCGCTGTTGTCGATCACGTCATAGAGAAGCGCGGCCCGCTCCCGCTTGATCTCTTGCATGCCGGCCACGCCCCCCTGGCTCTGGAGCCAGTCCAGGGTCAGGCCCAGCATATAGATGCACCAGCAGGGCGGCGTGTTGTACATGCTGTCCTTGTCGATCATGGTCTTGTAACTCATGACAAGGGGCGTGTACGCCGCCTCCCGGCCCGCTAGGGCCTTGTCCACGATCACCACCGTCACCCCGGCGGGAGCCATGTTCTTCTGGGCCCCGGCATAAATGACGCCGTATTTGGACACATCCACCGGCCGGGACAGGATCTCCGAGCTCATGTCGCACACCAGCGGCGAAGCCGTCTGCGGCACGTAGTTCCAGGCGGTGCCGTAGATGGTGTTGTTGGCGCAGTAGTGGAAGTACCTGGCCTCCGGCGACAGGGTCAGCGCGCTCTGGGGCGGGATGTAGGAAAAGTTATCGTCCTGGGACGTGGCGGCGATGTGGACCGTGCCATACTTGGCCGCCTCCCTGGCGGCGATGGCGGAGAAGTTGCCCGTCACGGCGTAGTCCGCCGCGCCCCCCTCCATCAGATTCAGGGGCACCATGGAAAACTGCGCCGACGCGCCCCCCTGTAAAAACAAGATCGCGTGGCTGTCCGGCACCGACAGGGCCGCACGGAGCTTGGCCTTGGTCTCGTCGAATATCTCCTGGAAAAACGCGCTGCGGTGGCTCATCTCCATGACGGACATACCGCTGCCGTTGTAGTTGAGTATCTCTCGCCCGGCCCGCTCCAGGGCCTCCCGAGGCAGGACCGACGGCCCCGCGGAGAAGTTGAAGGTCTCTTCCCTTTTCATCGCTTACCTCTATATCAAATGATAGACATTATTATAGCACGCCGCCACGGGATTGCAAATCGGTCCCGCCGCTTTTTTCCACCGTCCCCAGCAATATGCCCTCCGCCGCGCCGGTGACGCGCACGGGCAGCACCCGGCCCCGCGCCGCGCCCCCGCTCGCCCGCACGGGGCAGTAGTTGCCCGCGTGGCCCTCGCAGCCGCTCTCAAAAAGCACGGACAGGGTCTTGCCCACGCAGCTTTCCAGGTACGCCGCCTTGGTCTTTTCCGCCACGGCGGCGGCCCGGCGCACCCGCGCCTCCTTCTCCGCACGGGATAGCTGCCCCGGCATGGCCGCCGCCCTGGTGCCCGGCCGGACGGAGTACGGAAAGGCGTGGACGTGGAAAAAGCCGCACTGTTCGATGAACGCCAAAGTCTCGGCAAAATCCGCCTCGCTCTCCCCCGGAAAGCCGCAGATCAGGTCCGCCGTCAGGCTGCACCCGGGAAAGGCCCGCCGCAGCCGGCCGCAGACAGCGGCAAAGGCCGCCGTGTCGTACTTGCGGCCCATCCGCGCCAGGGTGTCGTCGCAGCCGGATTGCAGGGACAGGTGAAAGTGGGGACACACGTTCCCCAGAGCCGCCAGCCGGCGGCAGAAGTCCTCCGTCGCCACCGTGGGCTCCAGCGAGCCCAGCCGGAGGCGGACCGTGGGCGCGGCCCGGCCGATGGCCTCCACCGCGTCGGCCAGGCCCGGCTTGCCGGGCAGGTCCTTGCCGTAGGAGGCGATCTCGATGCCCGTGACTACGATCTCAGCGAACCCCTTCCCCGCCAGGGCCGCCCCCTGGGCGGCGCAGTCCGCCAGAGGCAGGGACCGGACCCGGCCACGGGCGTAGGGGATCACGCAGTAGGCGCAGAAGTTGTCGCAGCCGTCCTGGATCTTCAGCATGGCCCGGGTCCGGCCGGATACCGCCCCGGCGGGCAGAGGCTCGAAGGCCGTCCGCCGGAAGGGATCGTCCACCTCCGTGACCGGCAGGGCCCGCTCGATGGCGTCCGCCAACGCCCGCCGGTCCCCGCTGCCGAACACGATGTCCGCCCCCAGGTCTTTGGCCGCCTCCGGCTCCAGCTGGGAGAAGCACCCGCACACCACCGTCAGCGCGCCGGGGTTCCGGCTTTGGAGCCGCCGGACCGCCTGGCGGGATTTCCGGCCGCTCTCCGCCGTGACCGCGCAGGTGTTCACGATGGCTACGTCCGCGTCCCGCTCGGCCCGCTCAAAGCCCCGCTGCCGGAGCATGGTCTCTATGGCCTGGGTCTCGTACTGGTTCACCTTGCAGCCCAGGGTGTATATGGCATATTTCATATTTCTTGCCTTTTTCCAAAACCCGTTTTATAATCAAAAAGGTGTACTTTCTAATAGAAAAGGTGTACTAATTATGATCTATCTGGATAACGCGGCCACCACGGCCGTTTGCCCCGAGGCGGCCCAGGCGGCCCTGGCCGCCATGACCGGCGGCTTCGGCAACCCCAGCTCCACCCACGGCCCCGGCCGGGACGCCCGGGAGCTGCTGAAGACCGCCCGGGAGACCGTGGCCGCCAGCCTGGGCGCAAGGCCCGAGGAAGTGACCTTCACCTCCGGCGGCACCGAGGGGGACGACTGGGCCCTGCTGGGCGCCTGCCGGCTCATGCGCCATAAGGGAAAGCATATCATAACCGGCCTCACGGAGCACGACGCGGTCCGCAAAACGGCGGACTATTTGCAGTCCCGGGGCTTTGAGGTCACCCGCCTGGCCCCCGGACCCGACGGGGCCGTACCGGCGGAGACCGTTGCGGCGGCCCTGCGGCCGGACACCGTGCTGGTGAGCCTGATGCTTGTCAACAACGAGACCGGCGCCGTCACGGATATCCCCGCCATAGCCAGGGCCATCCGACAGGCGGACTGCCCTGCCCTGCTGCACACCGACGCCATACAAGGATACATGAAGGTGCCCTTCACTGTCAAGGGCCTGGGGGCGGATATCGTCACCGTCTCCGGCCACAAGATACACGCCCCCAAGGGCGTTGGGGCTCAGTACGTCCGCGCCGGGGTGAAGCTGCCGCCCCTGATCCACGGAGGCGGTCAGGAAAACGGCCTCCGCTCCGGCACGGAGCCCATACCGGCCATCGCGGCCCTGGCCGCGGCGGTCCGGGCCTATGAGGGCGACCGGGACGCCCCCGCCCGGATGACCGCCCTGCGGGACCGGGCCGTGGAGACTCTCTCCGCCTCCCTGCCGGACGTCACCTTCATCGGCGGCGGCGCGCCGCATATTTTGTGCCTGTCCCTGCCGGGGTACAAAAGCGAGGTGCTTTTGAATTACCTGGACGGCATGGGCATATGCGTGTCGAAGGGGTCGGCGTGCAAGCGGGGGGCCCGCAGCCATGTGCTGGAGGCCATGGGCCTGCCGGCCAAGATCATCGACGGGGCCATCCGGGTCTCTCTGGGCCGCTTCACCACCCAGGGGGATATCGACGCCTTCTGCCAGACCCTCCTCCGGGCCCACGACAGCCTGTATAAGATCCTTTGATAACACAAACCCTCTAGGGCATGGCCTTCGGGCCATGCCGTTTTTTTCGGACAACGCTGTCACGATGGGGCCTTTTTCCCGTTTTGTATAGCGAGGGCTCTCAGAAAGGAGGCGGGAAACCGTTGCAACAAGATGAATCCGCCGCTCTCGCTCTGATGCGGGAAGGCAGCGAGATGGGGCTGCGCTGGATGATCCAGCGGTACACGCCCTATGTGAGCTCCATCGTGTGGGGCGTATTCGGCGGGCGGCTGGGTCCCCAGGACGCGGAGGAGGTCACGTCGGACGCGTTTCTGCTCCTGTGGCGCAGCCGGGATAAACTCCGGGCCGGGAAGGTAAAAAGCTATCTGGGGTCCATCGCCCGGACCAAGGCCATCGACCGGCTCCGCAAGGCGGGCCGGGACCTGTCCCTGGTGGACGAGAGGCTGACGATCGCGTCGGACACGCCGGAAAAGGAGCTGCTGCTCCGGGAGAGCAAACAGCTTTTGCGCCAGTACCTGGAGAGCATGAACGCGCCGGACCGGGAGATATTTTTGCGCTATTACTACTTACGTGAGAACGCCCCCGCCATCGCCCGGCGGCTGGGCATGAGCCCGGAGGCGGTGCGCCAGCGGCTGACGAGAGGCCGGGAGCGGCTCCGCCGCCTGTTTGAAGAGGAGGAACGAGCACAATGAAAATAACCGTTGATATCGCAGATCTGATGGACGAATTGGACCTGGAGGAGCTGGGTCTTTCGCTGGACCCGTCGCCGGTGACCGCCGGACAGGTCCTGGACGAGCTGACGGGCCGGGGCGTCCTCGCCGCCGGTCCCCGGCGAAATAAACGCCGGCCCCTCCGGCTGGCCGCCCGGGCCGCCGTAGCCGCCGCGCTGGTGATAACTCTTTCCGTCACGGCCTGGGCCGTGGGCAATTACACGGACTTTTTCGACTCAGTCTTTGGGGACAAGGGCCTGGAGAGCCGGGAGAGCGAGAAGCTGCCGGAGCCTGTTCAGGGGTCCGACATCATGCCCGGCCAGCATTTTGGGACGGCGGACACGGAGACAGCGGAGGCCGCCCTGGCCGGCTATGTGACGGAAGTGGGCAAGTCCGTGACGGCAGGCGGTTACACCCTGACCGTGGAAAACTGCCTCATCGACGAAAACGGCGTGGGAGCCATCGCCTACACGGTGGCGTGCCCGGAGGGTCTGCCCCAGATCAACACCTTCGACAATATGCTCCCGGCGGGCCTGTACACCGCGGCCGATGAAAGCGGCAGCTTCGTTCTCACGGTCAAGGCCGCCTCTGGGCTCTTTCTGGACCACTATGACATCCTGAACGCCGCCGAGACCACGGACACGGTCCTGCACGGGGTCTACTACTTCCAGCCCCTGGCGAGAGAGGCCGGCGGCGGTCTCGGGGCGGATGACACGCTCTGCATAGAGCTGAAGGCCCAGGGCCCGGACGGCGTGACCCTGGAATGCCAGGACGCCATTGAGATCTCTGCGGCGCGCCGTGCGCCGTCCATAGAGCTTGCCTGCGGGGAGCTGACCGCAAGGCTGTCCCCTTTGAGCCTGGTCATCCGTCCCCCTGAGGGCCTGGAGGAGCCCTGGGGCGGCGCGTCCTCCCGGGAGAGAGTCATCCGCTATCGGGACGGGAGCGAGTATGTGCTGGACCGCTGCGGCGAGGATGAGGCCGAGCAGAACACCATCGCCGCCGGCGTCAACGGCTACACCGGGGTGAACACGACCATCTTCAACCGGTTCGTGGACACGGCGGCGGTGGCCGACGTCACGGTGACCGCCTCCGACGGCACGGTCTACGTCTTCCGCCCCGCGGCGTAAGGCGGACACACAAAAAAACGGCCCCCGGCGTGTGCCGGGGGCCGCGCTGCGTATATATTTTATTCCTCGTGGATGTACTTCGTCACTTCCGGGCCGTAGTCGGAGGGGTCAGCGGAGACGGAAACGGTGAAGGTGATGCCCTCGGACTGGCCGAACCGCTCCATCCACTCCAGGAACCTGCCCAGGTCCTCCCCGGAGGCAGGCCGGATGATCTTGAACAGATTGTCGATGAACACATGGGTGATGTCGAAGTTCCCGGCGGCCAGGCCGCTGATGAAGCCGCGCATCAGCTCCATGGAGCTGATCCCGTACTGAGAGGCATGGACGAGCCGCGCCTGGTAAGGGATGTCATATGTAAGGACCTTGTCCTTCTCGATGCAGATCACGTCGCCGTGCTCTTCGTCCACCGCTTTGCGCACCAGTTCCACCAGCTGCTTTGTCTTACCGGTCCCTTTGAGACCCATGATCAATCTGATCAAAAGATCATCACGCTCCCTTCATGAGTTAAAGGTATTTTAACATCATTTGCTCGTCCCTGCAACGGGAAATATGCCAAAAGGTGTGAATTTTTTCTTAAGGGAGCGCGGCCCGGCCGTCCGGCGGCGCGACCGCCCGAAAAAGGCGAACGGCTCCGCCCGGTCCAAGGGCCCATCCAAGGGGTCCCGGGGCTCGCGGAGCCGTTTCGGTATCACGCGCCGGGCTTGCCCAGCATCCGGAACATATTCTTTTTATAGGCCTCCACGCCGGGCTGGTCGAAGGGGTTCACGCCCAGCATATAGCCGCTGATGGCGCAGGCCACCTCGAAAAAGCACACCAGCTCCGCGAAGCCCTCCTCGTTGCGCTGGGGCACGCTGACGCCCATATTGGGCACGCCGCCGGCCACATGGGCGGCTTTCACCGCCTCCATAGCCACCCGGGAGATATCCCCCAGGCCCCGGCCGGCCAGGTAGTTCAGCCCGTCCGCGTCGCCCATGTTGAAGGGCATCTCATAGTCCCGGCGGGGCCGGTCGAAGCTGACTACGGTCTCCATCAGGGTCCGGGGACCGTCCTGAATGTACTGGCCCATGGAGTGCAGGTCCGCGTTATACTCCACGCTGGCGGGGAAGATACCCACGCCGTCCTTGCCCTCGCTCTCGCCGTAGAGCTGCTTCCACCACTCGGCCATATAGTGGAACGAGGGCTCGTAGCTGGCAAGCAGCTCGATCTTCTTGCCCTTGGCGTACAGGGCGTTGCGGGTGGCGGCATACTGCCAGGCGGGGTTATCGGGGTTGCGCCGGTCCAGCTCGTAAAGGGCCTCCGCCGCCGCGCCCACCAGCGTGTGGACGTCGCACCCGGCCGCCGCCAGGGGCAGCAGCCCCACCGCGGACAGCACGCTGAACCGGCCGCCCACGTCGTCAGGCACCACGAAGGTCTCATATCCCTCTTTGTCAGCGATGGACTTCAGCACGCCCCGTGCCTTGTCCGTGGTGGCGTAGATGCGCTTGCGGGCGCCCGCGCCGTATTTCTTCTCCAGCAGCCCCCGAAAGACCCGGAAGGCCGCCGCCGGCTCCAGGGTGGTGCCGGACTTGGAGACCACGTTCACGGAGAAATCCCGGTCCCCCAGCAGGTCCAGCTTGTCGTTCAGATCGTCCGGGGAAAGGGTCGTGCCGGCAAAAATGACCTGGGGGCCGTCCTTGGGCTTGATGAGCTCAATACCGGCCCGGGCGCCCAGATAGCTGCCGCCGATGCCCACCACCACCAGTACCTGGCTGGTATCGCGGATGCGCTCCGCGGCGGCGGCGATCTGCTTCAGCTCCTCCCCCTGCACACGCCGGGGCAGCTCCCGCCAGCCGGTGAAGTCCGAGCCCGCGCCCGTTCCCTCCGCCAACGCCCGGTGCGCCTGGCCCGCGGCGCCGTAATCCGGCCCCGTACTATCCAGAAAGCTCAACGCTCCCGAAAGATCCACCTTGACCATCTTGCAGCGATCCTCCCTGCTTCCAGTGTTTACGGCTTTAAAACCATGCTCCGCCGTATGGTGGTATTATACTCCACTTTTTCGCGCTTTGCAAGCCGCCATTTTTCGAGCGGTGGGGGAACCATGCCGCAAAACCGGCATTTTTTCGATTAAAATGGGGATTTTACTCCGTTTTCAGCCCAACGAGGCTCCCCAGCAGGCGGCCGTATATGGTCCCGAACCCCAGCCGGGGCACCGCCTGCTCCGCCACCACGTCTGTCTCCGCCACCACGGTATCGCCGCTGCGGACGGTGAGGCGGCCCAGGCTCTGGCCCTGCTCCACCGGCGCGGGCACGCTCTCGGCCAGGGTCAGGTCGTAGGTGAGATCCGCCAGCCGGCCCTTCTCCCCCAGCAGATAGGCGTCCCCGGTGTACATGGGCTGGACGCTGTCCGCCGTGCCCAGCGTCACCGGCACCGGCGGCAGGGCCGCTCCCGGCCGCAGGGGCGCCAGGGTATAGTTGGCAAAGCCGTAAGTCAGCAGGGCCCGTGCGTCCGCGAACCGCTGGTCGGAGGTCTCCGCGTGGAGCACCACGGCGATATACTCCACCCCGTCCCGCTCCGCCGTGGCGGACAGGCAGTACATGGCCTTGGTGGTGAAGCCGGTCTTGAGCCCCGTGGCCCCCTCGAAGCCATAGATGAGCCGGTTGGTATTGGACAGGCCGAACTCCCCGTTTCGGATGGAATCCATCCAGATGGTGGTGTACTGCTTTATCATGTCGTGGCGGATGAGCTCCCGGCTCATGAGGGCGATGTCATAGGCGGAGGTATAGTGGTCGTCGTCGTCATAAAGGCCGGTGCAGTTGGTGAAGTGGGTGTCCTTCATGCCCAGCTCCGCCGCCCGCTGGTTCATCCGCTGGACGAAGGTCTGCTCCGAGCCGGCGATCTGCTCCGCCAGGGCCACGGCGCAGTCGTTGGCGCTGACTACCGCCACGCATTTGAGCATCTCCGACACGCTCATCTGCTCCCCTGGCTCCAGCCATATCTGGCTGCCGCCCATGGAGCAGGCGGTCTCCGAGGCCGTCACCACCGTGTCCGGCGTGATGGTCCCAGCCTCCAGGGCCTCCACGGTCAGCAGCATGGTCATGACCTTCGTCACGCTGGCGGGCGGGCACCGCTCGTGGGCGGCCTTTTCATAGATCACCTGGCCGGTGTATTTCTCCATCAGCACCGCGTGGGGCGCGGAGACAGCGACCGGGTCAGCGCCGTCCGCCTGGGGCTCCGCCGCCGAGGACCGCTCCGTCTGGCCGGCCTCCGTGTCCGTCTGCTCCGAGGCCCAGGCCGGCGCGGCCGTCAACAGCGCGGCCGCCAGAAAAAATGACAGTATCCTTTTCATAAAAACACCCCCGTATCACATGGATATGGGGGTGTGGACAGGAATATGCACGCGGCGTTGAAATGCGCCGCGATGGCCGGGATTTCAAACAATGTCAACAGTGTTTTACACAAAAGGGACTAAAAACGCCGGCCAGCAGGGTCGAAATTTGTCGAAAACATCATATCTCCCGATACGTTGCCGGGGCGTCGGCCTTGGAGACGGTCTCGGCCACGCTCAGCACCTCCACCCGCGTGACGCGCTCCCCGAAGCGGATCTCGACCACGTCCCCCACCTTCACGTCCCGGGACGCCTTGGCCGGGGCACCGTTGACGCTGACCCGTCCGCTGTCGCAGGCCTCGTTGGCGACGGTGCGCCGCTTGATGAGCCGGGACACCTTCAAAAATTTATCCAGCCGCATCGCTCAAACACTCCTATAACGGCCAGCGGCGCGGGATGGACCCGCGCCGCTGAGAGGTAACAAGGGAACTTACTCCGCCACAGCGTCCTTCAGGGCCTTGCCGGCCTTGAACTGAGGGACCTTGGAAGCAGGGATCTGGATCTCTTTCTTGGTCTGGGGATTGCGGCCGATACGGGCGGCGCGCTTGCGGACCTCGAAAGCGCCGAAGCCGACGACCTGGACCTTGTCCTCTTTCTTCAGGGCCTCGGTGATAGCGGTAAAGGTAGCGTTAACAGCCTTCTCCGCGTCCTTCTTGGAAAGATCAGCCTTCTCCGCCACAGCCGCGATCAGTTCTGCTTTGTTCATAGTAAACCTCCTAATTTTTGACGGTCTCCCGTCTCTTTTGTTTATTCAAAGTTTGCTTTACGCAAAGCTTTTACCATGTCATGCCCGGTCCTGTTCCTCGCTCTTGGCCTGCTGCCAGAGTTCCTCCTGGCTGTCCAGGGGCAGCCGCTCCAGGGCCTGTCCCCTCTCGCCCGCCAGCTGCTCCATCCGCCCATAGCGGCGTACGAACCGGTCCGTAGAGCCGTTCAGGGCCCGCTCCGGGTCCACATCCAGCAGCCGCGCCAGATTCACCGCGGCGGCCAGCAGGTCGCCCAGCTCCTCCTCGATACGGCTCCCGGCGGCGATGGCCTGGTCCAGCTCCGCCAGCTCCTCGGAGAGCTTGTCCCTGGCGCCGTGCCAGTCGGGCCAGTCGAAACCCGCCTTGCGGGCCTTCTTCTGGACCTTCTCCGCCCGCCACAGGGCCGGCAGGGCCTTTGCCACGCTGTCCATGGACTGGGAAACGGACTTCTGGTCCTTCTCCTGCCGCTTCACCTCGTCCCAGGTAGTCAGCACCTGCTCCGGTGTGTCCAGCTCCAGCTTGCCAAAAACATGGGGATGGCGGCGGATGAGCTTCTTGCAGATGCCGTCGCACACGCCGTCAAAATCGAAGCCGCCCCGCTCCTGCTCTATCCGGGCGTGAAACACGACCTGCAGCAGCAGGTCGCCCAGTTCTTCCCGGAGATTCTCCACGTCGCCGGTGTCGATGGCGTCCGCGGTCTCATAGGCCTCCTCCAGCAGATCGCGCCGGATGGACTGGTGGGTCTGCACCTTATCCCAGGGGCAGCCGTTCTCACTGCGGAGCAGGGCCATGATGGCGAGCAGATCATCAAGACCGTAGTTTTCCTTATACTGAAAATTTACCATATATTTTATCCTACTGCAAGTGTTAAATGCGAAAATCTTGCGAACCGCCCTGTATTTTGTGCATATTCACGCAAATTTCAGCGGATATGGAGCTTCGCGGCCAGTTTTTCTCCCTTGGGGAACAGCTTCATGTCCTCCAGGGTGATGGCCCGCAGGGCGATCACCAGCACGCAGTAGACCACCACGCCCACGCCCACGGCCGCCGCGAAGGGCAGCAGCACGTTGACGGGCCGGCCGGCCACGGAGGCGTTCACGCCGCCCATGAGCCCATGGAGCAGGCTCCAGACCGCCCAGGCGGCCACGCCCATGGTGATGGCGCTCAGACCGCTGCGGCCCAGGATCCTGCCGATGTTCATGGGCCGCGCCATGTGCTTTGCCATGAAGTACAGATTCGTACACAGCATGACCAGATAGCAGCTCAGGGTCCCCAGCGGCGCGCCGTAGATGTTGATATTGGGGTCCCCCACCAGCGCGTAGGTGACGACCACCTTGGCGGCCCCGCCCAGCAGGATGGCGATAAGGGGCAGCCGCTCGTTGCCGTTGGCGGGCAGGATGGAGTTTGTCATCAGGCTCATAGTCATGAAGTAGCAGGTGATGCCCAGCTCGAACAGCAGCAGGGCCCCCTGCCCCGCCGCGTTGGGGTACAGCACGTCCATGCAGGGCTCCGCCAGCACCGCCATGCCGATGGACATGGGCAGGCACACCAGCGTACACATCCGCATGGCGCTTTCCGCGATATCCGCCGCGGCGGCCGGTCCGTCCTTCATCCGGGCCGCCGACACCGCCGGCACGATGCTGGACAAAAACGGCACCACAAAGGCCGAGGGCACGTTGTAGACCGTCATGGCCTTGCTGTACACGCCGTACAGCACCCCCGCCGCCTGATCGGCGTACCCGGCGGCCCCCTTCAACTGGCCCATGGTGATGCCAGCGTCCATGAGCTGGATAACGCTCATGATGGAGGTGGAGATGGTGATGGGGATGCCGATGCGCAGCAGGTTGGACACCACCCACTTATAGGACGGCGGCGTATCTTTTGCCGCGGGAGAGGGCTTTACCTGGTACTTGCGGTGGACCGCTGCCATCATATAGATCATGGCGGCCAGAGAGCTGACGGTGGTGCCCAGGATAGCGCCCGCCACGCAGACCTCCATGCTGTAGCCGGCCTTATAGAGATAGCCGGCGCAGCCCAGGCCCACCACCACCTTCACAGCCGTCTCGATGACCTGGCTGACGGTGGAGGGGATCATGTCGGAATGGCCCTGGGCATAGCCCCGGTAGGCGGCCGTCACGCACACCAGCACCACGCTGGGGGCCATGACGAAGATGCTCCGGGCCGTCTGCACGTTGTTCATATAGGCCCCGATCTCCGCCGGGAACAGCAGCATCACGCCGGTGCCCACCGCGCCCAGAGCCAGGAAGGTCATGGCGCCCGCACGGAAGATGCGATAGACCTGGTTCTCCCTGTCCAGGCTGTCCGCCTCGGAGATGAGGCGGCTCATAGCCACCGGCAGGCCCGCCGTGGCGATAGTCAGGAAGAAGTTGTAGATCTTATAGGTGATGTCAAATACGCCGAAGCCCTCGTCAGAAAGGATGTTGCCCAGCGGGATCTTGTAGACCGCCCCCAGGATCTTGACAAAGACGATGCCGACGGTGTAAATGGCGGCTCCGTGTAGAAAGTTTTGTCCCTTTTTCTCAGCCATAGACGCTCCTTTGAGACCGTGGAATACGCCGGATAAACGAATATATGCCGGGATATCTTATAAGATGAACGGGCCGGACGGACCCGCCGCCAGCACATAACACAAGGGCGGCTTACGCCGCCCCTGTGTCAAAAGAGCAGATCACTTAGCGTGCCGGACAGAGTCGATATGCCGGGTCAGGTCCAGCATCTTGCAGCTGAAGCCCCACTCGTTGTCGTACCAGGCCATCAGCTTCACGAAGTTGCCGTTCAGAGCCAGGCCGGCCTTGGCGTCGAAGATGGAGGTGTGGGGATCGGTCTTGAAGTCGGAGGAGACCACTTCCTCGTCCACATACTCCAGCACGCCGGCCATGGGGCCCTCGGAGGCGGCCTTCATCGCGGCGCAGATCTCGTCATAGGTGGCGGACTTGTCCAGACGAACGGTCAGGTCGACGATGGACACGTCGGCGGCGGGGATACGCATGGAGGTGCCGGTCAGCTTGCCCTTCAGCTCGGGGATGACCTTGCCCACGGCCTTGGCGGCGCCGGTGCTGGTGGGGATGATGTTGCCGTAGATGGAGCGGCCCAGACGCCAGTTCTTCTTGGAGAAGCCGTCCACGACAGCCTGGGTGGCGGTGGAGGCGTGCACGGTGGTCATCAGGCCCTCGACGATGCCGAAGTTGTCATTCAGGACCTTGGCAACGGGAGCCAGGCAGTTGGTGGTGCAGGAGGCGTTGGAGACGAACTGCATATCGGCGGTGTACTTCTCCAGGTTCACGCCGCAGACGAACATCGGGGTGTCGTCCTTGGCGGGGCCGGACATGACGACGACCTGCGCGCCGGCGTCGATATGGGCCTGGGCGGTGGACTTCTCCAGGAAACGGCCGGTGCACTCCAGCACATACTCAACGCCCATCTCGCCCCAGGGCAGCTGAGCGGGATCGCGGTACTTGGAGTCAGCCAGAACGGTGACCTTCTTGCCGTCGACCACCAGGCAGCTGGCCTCGTCGTCGGCCTCGATGGTGCCGTTGAAGCGGCCGTGGACGGTGTCATACTTCAGCGCGTAGGCCAGCTGGGAAGCGGGATGGCCGGGCGCGTTGATGGCGACGACCTGGATGTCGTCAGCCTTGATGGCAGCCCGGAATACCAGAGAGCCGATGCGGCCAAAGCCGTTGATACCAATTTTTACCATGATCATATCCTCCTAAATGTAATTTTGACGCTTTAAGGGTCCCGGCCAGTATCATGGCAAAAGGCCGGCCAGTGGCATTATACACCAACCTCGCCGGCATTTCCAGCCTTTTCGGAAAAAAAGCCGGACAAAACAGGAAAATTTTCTGCCCCGGAAAAAAACTGTCCCGGCGCCCGGCTTTCGGGGATTGCTCTTTCACGAAGGATTTGATATGATATGCGGGAAAAGACGCAACCTGTCGAGACGAATAAGGACAAGCGAAAAAACATAAAAAGAGAGAGTATGGGAAAAGAAATGAGCATACTGCCAGAGGCGATCGGGGCCCTGTTTGAAATGAGCCGGGACCCTGTTATCGGCGTAGACGCCGGACATCGGGTGGTATTCGCGGACCCGCCCGCCACGGCCCTGCTGGGGCTGCGGCCGGGGGACGACGCCGCCACTGTGGTACCGGCGCACATACTGGACGACCCGGCGGAGCAGTTCATCGCCTCCGCCAGCGTGGGCGGCCGCAAGGCCAGCATATCGGTGCGCCGGATGGAGGGTCTGGCCGTGCTGAGCTGGTCGCTGCCCCGGCAGGAGCCCACCGGGGCGAACCCGGACCGGGTGCTGCGCCAGCTTGCGGACACGCTGATGACCACCCGCCTTGCCATCGACGCGCTGGTGCGCTACACCAAGGCAGAGCAGGACCCGGCCGGCCGGGAGGCCGCCAGCGTCCTTTATAAGTCCTACTATGAGATGCTCCGGCTCAGCCGGCATATGACCCTGGCGGCGGACATCGCCTGGGGCCAATTGCCCTTCATCCCCCAGGTGACGGACTTGGGCCAGGTGTGCCGGGAGCTGTGCCAGACGGTGGGCCTGCTGCTGGAGAGCCGGGGCGTTTCGGTGGTGTTTCGCACCGATCCCGGTATGTGCCTTACCATGGCGGACCCGGACCAGTTGGAGGTCATGCTCCTGAACCTGCTGCACAACAGCCTCGCCCACTGTCAGGCGGGCGACACGGTGCAGGTGGACCTGACCCGGGACGGCGAGCGGTTCATCATCGCGGTCCAGGACCCGGGCAGCGGCATCAGCCCGGAAAAGATGGCGGGCATCTTCTCCGGCAGCGGCGTCTCCGGCCCCGGCGTCCCCGCCGACGGGCCCGGCATGGGCCTTCTCATCGCCCGGGGCATCGCGGAGCGGCACGGCGGGACCATGATCCTGGAAAGCCGCCCCGGCTCCGGCACCTCCGTGCGTATCTCCATCCCCTATAAGGCGTCCGAGGGCCTGACCGTGAACACGCCTCTGGCCCGCTACCGCAGCGACGGCATGAACAACGTGCTGACGGAGCTGTCCCCCCTGCTGGACAAGAGCTTTTATACCCGCAAAATGTTCGACTGACATGAAAAGAGGCTTTCCCGTTCACCACGGGAAAGCCTCTTTTTTATTCTATCCCAAAAAACCGCCTGCCGTTTTCCATGCAGACCCGCGCCACCAGCTCCGGGGTGGTGCGGCGCGTCTGGGCGATGACCTCCGCCACCCGCGCCAGCTTTCTTGAATCGTTTCGCTTGCCGTCGGTCCGGGGCATGGGCGCGAGATAGGGGCAGTCTGTCTCCAGCAGGATCCGGTCCGTGGGCATCATAGCAAGCGTCTCCAGGGCCCGCCGGGCCCCCGGCATGGTGACAGCCCCGTTGAAGCCCAGATACCAGCCCCAGGACAGGATCTCTTTTGCCATCTCCGCGCTGCCGGAATAGCAGTGGAACTCCCCCCGCACGTTGGGGTGCCGCCGGAGGATATCCATGCAGTCCCCGTGGGCCTCACGGTCGTGGATCACCACCGGCAGATCCAGCTCCTCCGCCAGACACAGCTGGGCCTCAAAGACTTCATGCTGGGCCTGTTTCCAGTCCAGGTCGTAGTGGTAGTCCAGGCCGATCTCCCCGATGGCCACCACCCTGGGGTCCTTGGCCCAGGAGCGGATGGCGTCCGCGCTCTCATCGGTCCAGGACCTGGCCTCATGGGGGTGCCAGCCCACGGCGGCGTAAAAGTAGTCGTACCTGTGGGCCAGGTCCACCGAGAACTGGCTGGTGGGCCCGTCGCAGCCCACGTTCACCACCAGCTCCACCCCCGCCGCCGGCAGGGCCGCCAGCAGGCTGTCCCGGTCGGCGTCGAACCACTCGTCGTCATAGTGGGCGTGCGTGTCAAAAAACATATCCTCTCCCCCTCACCGATTCAACAGCCGTGCGATGGGCGTCCGGGCCACCTTCATGGCCCCCTTGGGGCAAAACTCCTGGCAGCAGAAGCAGCGGATGCACCTGCTCCGGTCGATATGGGGCAGCCTGTCCTTCATGGCGATGGCCTTGGCCGGGCAGATCTGCGCGCACTGGCCGCAGCCCACGCACTCCCCCGCCGCCACGCCGGGCCGGGAGCTCAACGCCTTTTGCATGAGCTTGCCGAAGGCCCGCTTGAAGGGGCTGGTCCCCTCCCCGAACAGCATCTCGCCGAAAAACACGACCTCGCTTTTCGTGCCGATATTGTTGAAGTCCTTTACCCGGAACGCGTCCACGTCCCCGGCGATATCCAGCTCCCGCCAACTGGCGGGGATCAGCCCCCGCTCGTAGGCCGCCTCCAGGGTGGGCACATCCTCCCGGCTCAGGCCGATGAGCTCCGCGCACACCAGGTCGGCGGCGTGGGGCGACCGGGACGCCGCCAGCAGGCCCATGGGCTTGGCGTCCCCCATGGTGGGGCCGTTGCCGTCCATGCCCACCACCGCGTCCACGATGGACAGCGCCGGCTTGAAATACTCGTCCAGATCCACGATCATCCGGGCAAAGTCGGCGGCGTTGGGGTATTTGTAGTGGTACTCCGGCTTCATGGTGCCGGGGATGGCACCGAAGAGATTCTTGGCCGCCGCGGACATAGACATCATGCCGTGGCTTTTCAGCTTGCAGAAGTCGATAAGAGCGTCGCAGCCGTCCAGCCAGCCGGTGTAGGTGAAGCGCCTGGCGACAGCGGCCTCCGGGAAGGAGGCCTCCTTCTGGGAGAAGTCCATATTGAGCTCCGCCCCGGCGGCTTCCGCCGCGTGCATCCCCGTGGCCCGGTACACGTTTTTCACATAGGCCGCCGTGTACAGGCCCCCGGGACTGTCCCCGATGACCACCGACGCCGCGCCCCGCTCCCGGAGCAGCTTCGTAAGCTCCCCCAGCAGCACGGGATGGGTGGTGGCCCCCGCCTCCGGCTTCAGAAAGGACACCAGGTTGGCCTTTATGCCCACCCGCATGCCCGGTCTAACAAAGTCCAGCCCGCCCACCGGCTCCAGCGCCTTTATAAGCGCCGCCCGGCACGCCGCCGGGTCATAGTCCGGGCAGGATACGATCGAGACTTTTTCCATACGCGCTCACCCCATACCGTTTTTCCCATCATATACCATCCCCCCTGCGGACGCAAGGGAAACCGCGCATAGCCGCGGCCTGACAAACACCTGCGGCGGACAGGGCGTCCGCCGCAGGTGGCGTTATGTTGTGGTGGGAGCCACGCCGCGGCTCACATCTGGGGCCCCGTGGCGGAGGGGGTATAGACCCTGGCCGCCAGCTCCTGATTCAAGGCGTAAAGGCCCTTGGCGTCGCCGCCGAAGAGCTTCATCTTCTTTACCATATCCTCGGCGTTGGTCTCCTCCTCGCCCTGCTCCTTGATGAACCAGTCCAGAAACTGCATGGTCCGATAATCCTTCTGCTCGAACGCCTCATGATAGATCGTGGTGATAAGGCTCGTCACATACTGCTCATGGGCATAGCCGGCCTCCAGGGGCGCGAGATGGTCCTTGAACGCCTTGTCGGGCTTTTCGATGGGCAGAAACTCCACCTTTACGCCGTTGTTGATCAGGTACCGGCGGATCATGAGGGCGTGGTCCCGTTCCTCCTGGGCCTGGACCTCGTACCAATGCGCGAAGCCGTCCAGGCCCGCGTCGGCGTAGTAGTTGGCGAAATCCAGATAGAGATACGCCGAGTAAAGCTCCTTGTTGACCTGGGTGTTCAACAGCTTCGCGATCTTTTTATTTAACATACGCTCACTCTTTTCTGTAAGGATTTGTATAAGCATTAGTTTATCATAAAGCACCAAGATAAGCAAGGAGGACGCGACATGAAATTCTACTTTTACCCCAACAACAACGGCAAGCCCCACCGGATGAAGATGTCCGAAGTCCGGGAGCATCTTTCGGAGCCCCAGATTGAGGACGCGAAAGACGCCAAAACCAGAGACCCTGAAGAGGAAGTGTGCTATATGGCCGTCGGCGGCTGCATCGTCGTTGAACTGTAAGGCCACAGGCCGGAAAGGAAATAGAATCATGACTTACATCGGTTATTTTAACAAGCCCTGGGACAAATCGGAATTCACTGTCATTTGCATTTGCCCTGACCCCTTCGCCGCTTTATTCATCCTGGAATGTTACCGGGAAAAATCCCCGGAAAGCATGAAAGACAGCTATCGCCTGTTGGGTAATGAAGAAGTCAAAGGGCTGAAGCTGATTTTCAAATAATCACCCGTCTATTGCCCGCCCCGGAGGTTACGAGGGCAAAAAGAAAGGAGAATCACGATGAAATTCAGAATCACCTACAACGTATACGGGATGCAGTTCACGGCGGAAGCAGACACGATCGCGCGGGCCTATGAGTTCATCAAGGCAATCGTGCAGCGCGAGCAGATCAACTTCCCGGATCAGGAAAGGACGCTCTCGGAGTACATGGAAATCCTTGCCGGCATGAAGGCTGGGAAGACCAAAGTGTACGAGATGTTTGTGTTCAAAATCGAAGCCGTCAGCGCCTGAATCATCAGCCCCCCGCGGAGGTCACGACGGGAGAAGCGTATGTGGATCAGGTGGCAAAAGAAAACCGGCCTGAGCCTCACCGCTCACCAGCTTCGGCACGGCTATGCAACAATCCTGTTCGAGGGAGATATACAGCCAAAGGATATGCAGTCATACCTCGGCCACGCGCAGCTATCCACCACCATGGACATCTACACGCACATCCGGAATGCCCACAAAGCGGCGACTGACAAGAAGGTGGCTGACGCTCTCAACAAGCTATGAAATTACTGTGTACTAACTGTGTTATAACTGTGTACTTTCGCGTTAACAAATATTAACAGCTTTTAACAAATAAAAATGACTGGACCCCTTGATATCACTGAGTTTCTCAGCAATACCAAGGGGTCCAGCACTGGCAGGGGAAGAAGGTTTCGAACCCTCGGCCTACGGTTTTGGAGACCGTCGCTCTGCCAACTGAGCTATTCCCCTA
>CANQNS010000021.1 GCA_947625285.1 uncultured Oscillospiraceae bacterium | reverse complement strand
TCCAGGAGCATGGTGTCGTGCAGCCACTCCACCACTTCCTCGTCGGCCAGGATGTCGTCATACAGGGCCTTCAGCTCGGCGACCTTCTCCTCGTCGGTGCCGGCAGGGGCCATGATGAAGCAGCGGTTGCGGAAGTAAGGATAGCCATACTGGCCCACGCCCTCGACGCCGGCGAAGGGACCGTTCTCGATGGCGCCCTCGTCAAAGGCGCAGACCACCGTGACGCCGCCCTGGTTATAGGTCTCCAGGATCTGGGACTGGTGGCTGACGGCGAAATCGGTCTCGCCCCGGGAGACGGCCTGAGCGGCCTCGGCGGCGGACTGGTAGGGGACCAGCTTCAGCGCGTCGCCGGCCTCCATGGAGCCGAACAGGGCCGCGGCCAGGAAGGCCTCGGAGCCGGTGGCGCCGTTGGTGGCTACGGTGATCTCATCGGCCTCGGCCACATAGGCCTGCAGGTCCTCGATGTCGTTGATCTCCAGCTTGGCGTCGGCGGACAGCACGAACACGGAGGAGTACAGGTTCTCCACGAAGGCGAAGTCCTCATAGCCAAACTGCATCTTGGCCGGGTCCATGGTGGCGGTGATGGACAGCAGCCCCTCGCCCACGAACACCAGGCCGGGATCGCCGGCCTCGTTGTCGATGACCCAGGTGTTGACGGTGGCGGCGTCGCCCTTGATGGCCTCGGCCACCAGGGTGATGTCGTCGGAATACTCGGTGCTCAGGGAGGCGGCCTTCTGGCTCACCAGGCTGGCGACGCCGTCAGGCGCCCAGGGGCAGGTGACGGTCCAGGTCTCGGCGGCCAGGGCGGTGGTGCCGAAAGCACAGCTCATGATCATGACCAGTGCGAGCAGCAGGCAGGTGCGGCGGAACGTGTGTTTTTTCATCGTAGTCTCTCCTTCATAAAATAATAGTTTCCGTTTCGTCGTTGGTGTCGTATGCTTCTTGGGGCCACTATACCATTTGATCTTCCCGCGGTTCAATAACTTTTTGCCGAAAAATCAAAAAGTTGTCTGTTCGTTGTGCATTATCTTAAAACCTGTATTATTATTTGACTGTATTTTGTATAAAGCGCAGTATATGTCACGCAAAACGCCGGCCGCGCAACGCTGTCAGGCCCGGAGATAACGCCAGGCGTTGCAGACGCTGACGGCGATGATGACCGCCATGAGGGCCGCGAACAGCCTATCCACCGCCGGTCCGTCCAGCCGCCGGTTGAGCCGCCGTCCGGCCATGCCGCCGCCGATGCCCCCCATCACCATCAGCGCCAGGGTATGGAACGGGAAGTCCGGCACGGTATGGGTGGCCAGGGCCGCCAGCAGGCTCGTGATCTGGCTGAAAAGGATGATGTACAGGCTGTTGGCCGCCGCCGTTTTGGTGTCCATGCTGAAAAAGTAAAACAGCACCACCAGGTTGATGGGCCCGCCGCCGATGCCCAGAAAGCTGCTCATGATCCCCAGCGCCAGGCCGATGGCCAGGCACAGGGCCGCGCTGTCCACCCGCCTTGTCCGGATGCGGTCTTTTTTCAGCGTGTAGATCAGCGTCAGCAGGGTGATGAGGGCCAGGCAGACGGCCTGGACGCCGCCCACCATATCCGGGTCCGGGGCCGCCGCCCGCACGGCGGTGAACAGCTGCCGGCCCGCCACGCCGCCCGCGGCGGCGCCGACAGCCAGGGGCGTGCCGGTACGCAGCTCCACCGTCTTTTCTCCCGCCGCCATGGACCGGCCCACCGAGTAGAGGCTCATAGCCAGCACCGTGCAGCCGGACAGAAAGCTGATGGTGGACACGCTGGCCCAGCCGAACAGGTCCAGCGCGGGCTTGATGATAACGCCGCCGCCGATGCCGCAGATGGCCCCCACGATGGAAGCGGCAAAGCTGACCGCGAAAAACAGCAGCGATTGGATGATCGTCATGTGGCGCCCCCTCTTCCCGGCGGCCGGTAGAATTTCCAGATAAATGGTATTTTTACGCTATTATACCATATGGGCCGGAGGGTTACAAGGAAAATTTGTATCTTTTCAACAACTTGTTATCGAAATGCCCGGTCGTTTTCTGCGAGCGGCGGCCACGTTTCCCTCGACTTTTCGCCCCGGAGGGAGTATCATTATGACCGTAGCGGGAAGGGGGCGGTCTGCCGTGAAACGCACGAAGCTGAAGGACCGGGAGCTGCCGGACTATACCAGGGGCGAGGAAAACTTCAACATGATCTCCCACATCGTGGGCGGGGCCGTGGGCGTCGCCGCGCTGGTGTTGTGCGTGGTGCGGGCCGCGCTGCGCCACAACGGCTGGGGCGTGGTGGGCGGAGCGGTCTTCGGCGCGTCCATGATCGTGCTGTACACCATGTCCAGCGTCTACCACGGCCTGCGCCGGGGCATGGGAAAGCGGGTGCTGCAGGTGATCGACCACTGCACCATCTATTTTCTCATCGCGGGCACCTATACGCCGCTGCTGCTCAGCGCCATGCGGCCCATCGACCCGGCGGCCAGCTGGACGCTGTTCGCGGTGGTCTGGTCGCTGACCGTTCTGGCGGCCGTGCTGACGGCCATCGACCTGAAACGCTTCCGGGCCTTTTCCATGATCTGTTACATCGGCATCGGCTGGGCCATCATCGTCAAGGCCCCGCTGCTCATCCAGGCCATCGGCTGGCCCGGGTTCTGGCTGATCCTGGCCGGCGGCGTGTCCTACACGGTGGGCGCGGTCCTTTATGGTCTGGGAAAGAAGCGCCGCTATATGCACAGCGTCTTTCATCTGTTCGTGGTGGCCGGCAGCGTGCTGCATCTGCTGGCGATCCTGCTCTACGCGCTGTGAGAGGACAAAAAGCGGCCGGACAGAACGCCCTGTCCGGCCGCTTTTCCGCCTGTGGGGTCTGAGCGGAGAATAAAGGGATGTAGTAGACACCCTGCCGGGGCAGGGCGTCTTTTTATGATTCCATTTGCTTGCCCAGAAAGGCGGAAACGGTGGTAGCCAGCTTCAGCTCCGCGTCGCCGGCCTTCACCCCGTCGCCCCGTTCCAGGAACACCACGCAGCCCAGCACGTCCCCCTCGGACAAAATGGGCACGGCCACGGCGGCGGCGGGGGCGTTCTCCCCGTCGGTGACGGGTATCTTTTTCCCGCCCGGCTCGGCCCGGTAGGCCCGGCGGCCCTCCATGATCTGCTCCAGCTCCGGGCTGATATGCCGGTCAAGGATGTCCTTGCGGCCGCTGCCGGCGGCGGCGATCACGCTGTCCCGGTCGCACACGGCGGCGGCGTACTCGGCGGTCTTGTGCATGGACTCGCATATCTGCTCGGCGAAGGAGCTCAGCTCGCCCATGGGGGAGTACTTCTTAAAGATGACCTCCCCGTCCTTTTCCGTATAGATCTCCAGCGGGTCGCCCTCGCGGATGCGCATGGTGCGGCGTATCTCCTTGGGGATGACAACCCGCCCCAGGTCGTCGATGCGGCGCACGATTCCAGTCGCTTTCATCTTTATCCTCCTGTTATCTTTTTGTCGGACAGGATTTATTATCCGCAAAAGTCCCAAACCTATGCAATCGGCCGAAATTTGGCAGGAATTGCAAGGGGCGGGGCTTAAGAAAACTTTAAAGATTTTTTTGCGGAAAATCTCCCCGCGCCGGGAGTTTTCGTGGTATGATAGTGGCCGTGGAAGGAGTGAACGCCTGTGCGGACAAAAAAGGCCTCCCGCGGGAGGGTCATAACGGAGCTGATCGTTCTGGCGGCGCTGATGGCGCTGCTGGGGTTCATGTATATGCTGCGGGGCGGCGTCATCGAGCTGGCCGGGAAGCCCACGCCCACCCCGGAGCCCACGGCCGTGCCCACCTCGTCGCCCATCCCGGAGGATATGTTCGAGTGGAAGGAGGGGCAGTACGTCCACGTGGAGTACGGCGAGGACGACTCCCTGCTCATCGACGAGGACCGGTTCTCGGACCTGTCCACGAAAAACGCCGCCGATCTGGTGGAGTGGGCCAAGATGGCCTGGGAAAACCAGTGGGGCTATGTGTGGGGCACCTTCGGGGACGTGCTGACGGAGGACCTGCTGTACGACAAGCTGCAGCAGTACCCGGAGGGCGTGGGCGACTACGAGGACATCATCCGGGAGAAGTGGATGGGCCGCCGGGTGGCGGACTGCGCCGGGCTCATCAAGGGCTACGGCTGGTACGACCCCGAAAGCCACAGCCTGGTCTACCGCTACGGCGATATGCTGGACTGGGGCACGGAGGACCTTTATGAGTACGCCCAGGTAAAGGGCGACATCGACACCCTGCCGGAAAAGCCCGGCATCGTGCTGCACGGCAAGGACCATGTGGGCGTGTACATCGGCGGCGGCTACGCCATCGAGGCCATCGCCACCGCCGGGGGCGTGGTCAAGACAAAGGTGGCCGACCGGCCCTGGCTGCACTGGATGGAGTGCCCCTTCATCCAGTACGACTGAGCTTGAAAAACCGCTATAATGTGTGTATAATGGCTGCGTTGCAGCCATTATACATTTATGCCGGTCTGCTCCCGCCTTTGGCGGAACCGCAGAACATGGCATGACCGCTGCGTTGCAGCCATTATACATTTATCAGCTTATCAGCGCATATCGGAGGGACGAGCTATGGACAGAGTGCGGATCGCACAGCTTTGGAAGGACGCCGGTATCTACAGGGACCTAGACGTCACCGTCTGCGGATGGGCGCGGACCATCCGGGACCAGAAGAATTTCGGTTTCATCGACCTGAACGACGGCAGCTCCTTCAAGGGCGTGCAGATCGTGTTCGAGCGGGCTGTTTTGGATAATTATGACGAGATCGCCAAGCAGAACGTGGGCGCGGCCCTGATCGTGACCGGGACTCTGGTCCTGACCCCGGAGGCCCGGCAGCCCTTTGAGATCAAGGCCAGGACCATCGCCGTGGAGGGGGCGTCCGCGCCGGACTACCCCCTGCAGAAGAAGCGGCACACGGTGGAGTATCTGCGGACGGTCCAGCATCTGCGGGCCCGGACCAACCTGTTCTCCGCCACGTTCCGGGTCCGGTCCGTGGCGGCCCAGGCCATCCACGAGTTTTTCCAGAGCCGGGGCTTCGTCTATGTCCATACCCCCATCATCACCGGCTCCGACTGCGAGGGCGCGGGGGAGATGTTCCAGGTCACGACCCTGGACGTGAACGACCCGCCCCGGAAAGAGGACGGCTCCGTGGACTATTCCCAGGACTTCTTCGGAAAGCCCGCCAACCTGACCGTCTCCGGCCAACTGAACGCGGAGAACTTCGCCATGGCCTTCGGGGACGTGTACACCTTCGGCCCCACCTTCCGGGCGGAGAACTCCAACACCCAGCGCCACGCGGCGGAGTTTTGGATGATCGAGCCGGAGATGGCCTTTTGCGACCTGGAGGGAGACCTGGAGTGCATGGAGGCCATGGTGAAATACATCATCAACACCGTGCTGGAAAAGTGCCCCCAGGAGATGGAGTTTTTCAACGCCTTCGTGGACAAGGGCCTGCTGGACCGGCTGCGCCATGTGGCCGGCAGCGACTTCGCAAGGGTCAGCTACACCGAGGCGGTGGAGCTTTTGAAAAAGTCCGGGGCGGAGTTCAAATACCCGGTGGAGTGGGGCATGGACCTGCAGACCGAGCATGAGCGGTATCTGACCGAGCAGATCTATAAAAAGCCCCTTTTCGTCACGGACTATCCTAAGGAGATCAAGGCCTTTTACATGCGCCTGAACGACGACGGCAAGACCGTGGCGGCGGCGGACTGCCTGGTGCCCGGCATCGGGGAGATCATCGGCGGCAGCCAGCGCGAGGAGCGGCTGGACGTGCTCACCGGCCGGATGAAGGAGCTGGGCCTGAAGGAGAGCGACTACTGGTGGTATCTGGACCTGCGGCGGTACGGCTCCTGCCGGCACGCGGGCTTCGGCCTGGGCTTTGAGCGGATGGTCATGTACCTGACCGGCGTCAGCAACATCCGGGACGTGGAGCTCCACCCCCGGACCGTGGGCAACGCGGACTTTTGAGCCGGCCGTATAGGAGCGGCGTGAAATGCCTCCGCCTGACCGGGCGGAGGCGTTCGCGTTGGCGGGCCGGAAGGAGGGAGAGAGCATGACGCAGCGGGAAAGGCAGGAATTTCTCATCCGGCGGCTGCTGGACGAGCAGCCCCGGTACCGGGGCACGGCTATCCCGGCGGACGGAGAGGACCGGCGGGCCCTGCTCCGGGGGCTGATGAACCTGCGCCCGCCGGGGGAGATCGGCGGGGACTTTCTGGCGGTCCAGGACGAGTATCTGCGGGCGGAGACCGCCGCCAAGGGGATCACGGACCTGGCGGACCTGGAGCCGGCGGAGCCGGGGCTCTATCTGTGGCGGGGGGACATCACCGCATTGCGGGTGGACGCCATCGTCAACGCCGCCAACAGCGGCATGACCGGCTGCTACGTCCCCGGCCACAACTGCATCGATAACTGCATCCACACCTTCGCCGGGGTCCAGCTGCGGCTGGACTGCGCCCGGCTCATGGAGGCCCAGGGCCATCCCGAACCCACCGGCCGGGCCCGGATCACATCCGCCTATAACCTGCCCTGCCGGTATGTGCTGCACACGGTAGGGCCCATCGTGGAGGGGGCCGTCACGGCGGAGGACGAGCGGCTTCTGGCAAGCTGCTACCGGTCCTGCATGGAGCTGGCGGCGGAAAAGGGCGTGGAGAGCCTGGCCTTTTGCTGTATCTCCACGGGGGTCTTTCACTATCCCAGGCAGGCCGCCGCCCAGGTGGCGGTCCGCACCGTCCGCGCCTGCCGGGAGAGCTTCGCCCGGGATATGCGGGTGGTCTTCAACGTCCACAGCCGGGAGAATTTCGATATCTACCGCAAACTGCTGGGCTGAAAAGTCCGCCCAAAACGAACAAGGCCGCCGCCCCGTCGGGGCGGCGGCCGTATCGTATCGGTTCACATCAGCGGCGCGGCCAGCTTCAGGATCCAGCCCATGAGCCGGGTGGACAGGGGCAGCGATGCGGCGTCCAGGGCCGTGATCTCCCGGCAGCGGGGGAAGGTGTCCGCGAAGTCCCGGAGGATGTCCCGGATGGCCGGGACCTTGTAGAGATAGGCGGCGCACTCAAAGTGCAGGTACAGGCTCCGATAGTCCAGGTTGATGGTGCCCACCACCGCCCGGATGTCGTCGGAGACGAACACCTTGGAGTGGACGAAGCCGGGGGTATATTCAAAGATGCGGACCCCCGCTTCGGTCAGGACCCGGTAATGGCTCTTGGCAAGCAGATTGGCGTACTTCTTGTCCGGGATGCCGGGCAGCACCAGCCGCACGTCCACCCCCCGCCGGGCGGCGAAGCACAGGGCCGTCACCATCTCGTTGTCCAATATAAGGTAGGGGGTCATGATATACACATAGTCCCTGGCGGTGGCGATCATGTCCAGATACACCATCTCCCCGGTGTACTCGTCGTCCAGGGGACTGTCCCCGTAAGGGATGACCCAGCCCTGGCTGCTGGGGAGGGCGGCGGTGGGCTCGATCAGATAGGGCTCGTAGACCCGCTCCTTCTCCCCGGCGTTCCACAGCCGCAGGAACATCAGCGTCAGCGAGCGGACCGCGTCGCCCCGGAGCATGACGGAGGCGTCCTTCCAGTGGCCGAACCGCTCCCGGCGGTTGATGTACTCGTCCGCCAGGTTCACCCCGCCGGTGAAGCCCACCTTGCCGTCCACCACCAGGATCTTCCGGTGGTCACGGTTGTTGTAGCTGGTGGAGATGAAGGGCCGGATGGGGGCGAACACCTTGCACTGGATGCCCCGGGCCCGGAGCGTTTTCGGGTAGCTGGCCGGCAGGCGCAGGATGGAGCAGGTCCCGTCGTACAGTATCCGCACGTCCACCCCCTGGGCGGCCTTCCGGGTCAGGATGTCCAGGACCCCGTCCCACATCTCCCCCTCCTCCACGATGAAGTACTCCAGGAAGATGAACTTCTCCGCCTGCTCCATCTGCCGGAGCATGGCCTGGTACTTGTCCTCCCCCTGGGGGAAGTAGGTGACGTTGGTGTTTTCGTATACGGCGTAGCCGTTGGCCTCGGCCAGATATCGGACCAGGGGCGCGAAGCCCGGCTCCTCCCGCTCCAGCCGGGAGGTGAGTTCCGTCTGCGCCGGCATGAACGGCGCGCTCTCCGCCTCGATGCTCTGCAGCAGCCGCTGCTCCATCCGGTGGCCCACGTCAAAGGTGATGAACAGATACAGCAGCACCCCGAACACCGGCGCCACCGCGATCACCACCGCCCAGGTCAGCTTGACGCTGGGATCGGACCGGGTGTTGAGCAGATACGCCAGAAACACCGCCGTCAGCGCCGTCACCGTCCCGGTCAGGTAGACGCTGTACTGCAGCCGGCCAAAGACCACGAACAGGAACGCGGCCTGGGCCAGCAGCATCAACGCCGCCACGGCCCCGCGCCCAAACAGCACGCTCAAAAACCCCCGCTTGGAGCGGGTGTTGCGTTTTGTGGTCTCCTTCTCCGGCATGGACGGTCCTCCTTTCGGGATTTAAACATTCATATATAGTGCCATGTTTTCCGGAAAAAATCAAGGGCCCGGTGTCGCCGGAAAAATGTCCCGGACGCCGCATGCCGCGGACCAGGTGAGAATAACGCGAACAAAAGCCCTCCGGCAGTCCGCCGGAGGGCTTTCTCATGCTGTCTGTTCGTCCGACCGCTCCCGGAAGGCGTTGAGCCAGGCCCCCAGAAACAGCAAAAACAGCGAGCAGTACATCCAAAACAGGGAGATGATCACGATGGCAAGGCCTCCGTAGATGCTGTAAAAGCTGAACCGCTCCACCGCCCAGGAGTAGATCTGGGAAAAGGCCAGCCACGTGGCGGCGGAAAAGGCCGCCCCCGGCAGCTGCCGCCGGAAGGACAGCTCCTTTTGGGGCACATAGCGGAACATCAGCGCGTTGACGAGGGTGACTACCGCGAAAAACAGCAGGCTCCGCAGCCGCAGCAGTATGGCCCACAGGCCCGCGCCGCTGGGCACATACCCCGCCGCGGTCAAAAACCGTTCTCCGAAAAACAGCAGCACCAGATTGCCCAGCACCAGCACGATCAACGCCGCCGTGCACAGGGCCCCCAGCAGCCGCTGGCGCAGATACCCCCCGTGGGCGCGGCCGTCGTATATCTGGCCCACGGTCCGCAGTATCAGGCTCACGAACTTCCCCGCCGACCACAGCTCCGCCACCAGACCGATGCTCAACGCCGCTGCGGAGCCCGCATAAACGCTGGACACCAGGGTGGATATCAGCTCCTGAAAGGGCAGGGGCGTGTATTTCAGCAGCGCGTCCGCCAGCTCCGCCTCCGTGAAGGGCAGATAGGGCAGCAGCCCCAGCACGATCACCACCAGCGGGCCCAGGGAGAAGAACATATAATAGGCCCCGCTGGTGGCGTACAGCCACAGATCGGACCGGCCGTATTCCTCCGCCGCCCGGCGGAGCTTTTGGGACAGCTCATTCCGGTCCATGCGCTCCTCCCATCCGTTCAAGATCAGGCCGCCCGACCGGGGCGGCCTGTGTCGCGTTTCATAGTATGACGCCCCGCGGGGCGAATATGCCGCCGGCGGGTCAGCCCCGGCAGGCCGGACAGACGTGGTACAGCTTCAGGTCGTACCCGGTCACGGCCAGGCCCGCCGTCAGCGGGTCCAGCAGCCCTTCCGGCATGATCAGGTCCGTCACCCGGCCGCATTTTTCGCAGACCAGGTGGGGGTGGGGCCGCCGCTCCCTGTCATACCGGGCCGGCGCGTCCGCCATCTCCAGCTTCCGTATCCGTCCGTCCCGGACCAGTACCCCCAGATTGCGGTACACGGTCCCACGGGCCAGAGAGGGCATCTCCGACCGGGCCAGGTCGTATATCTCCTCCGCGGTCCGATGCTCCGGCGCGGCCCGGATGATGTTGTAGATGAGCTGTCTCTGCCGCGTCATGCGTCTCGCTCCCTTTTAAGACGGATTCCTGAGATCATTGTACCATATCCTTGAAAGCGGGTCAACCGGACAGCTGTGCCGCAGAGGCGGGATGGTATGCGCAGTAGACGCGCTAATCTGTCCCGGGCTCATCCATATGAGCGAGAGCAAAGGCGATGCACTGGTTGATAAATTCATTGCGGCTGATGTCCACGGCCGTGGCTTTCCGGTCGATCTCCGCCAAAGTGTCTGTGGATATGCGCATGGAGATGACCTCTTTTTCTGGTTTTTTCGGCATGAACCGCTCCATGATGTCATCACCCCTCTTGCAAATTGTATTCTGATTCGATATAATTAGGAATATTCTAAAAACGATATCGAATATCGAATACACGGAGACAGGGCGATGCTGTTCAATTCCCTTCAGTTTTTGGTCTTTTTCCCGGCGGTCGTTTGTGTCTGCTTTATACTGCCGCGGCGGGTGAGGTACATATGGCTGCTGATCGCAAGTTATTTTTTTTATATGTGCTGGAACGCCAAGTATGCGCTGCTGCTTCTGTTTTCTACAGCCGTTACCTATGCCAGCGGCCTTCTGATCGGCCGGGCGGGAACGGTCCGGCGGAAAAGGCTTTGGGTGGCAGGGAGCTTTTTTCTCAACCTCTCCGTGCTGTTTTTCTTCAAGTATTTCAACTTTGTCGTGGACAGCCTGGGCTATGTTTTGGCTTTGGCGCATATCCAGATGCACGCGCCGGACTTTGACGTGCTGCTGCCGGTAGGCATTTCGTTTTATACCTTCCAGGCCCTGAGCTATACCATGGACGTATACCGGGGAGAGATCTACCCGGAGAAGAACTTTTTGCGCTATGCGCTGTTCGTATCCTTTTTCCCGCAGCTGGTGGCCGGCCCTATCGAGCGCAGCAAGAATCTGCTGGTGCAGCTGGCGGCGGACAGCCGGTTCGACTATGAAAACGTCCGGACGGGACTGCTGTGGATGCTGTGGGGCTTCTTTTTGAAGATGGTCATCAGCGACCGCTGCGCTGTGCTGGTCAATGCTGTCTATGGGAGCTATCAAAACTATCAAGGGGTCCAGCTGATCGCGGCCAATGTGTGCTTCGCGCTGCAGATATACTGCGATTTCATGGGGTACTCCACCATCGCCAAGGGCGCGGCAAAGGTGCTGGGCTACGATATCATGGATAATTTCCGCCAACCGTATTTTGCTGTGACAGTAAAGGATTTCTGGCGGCGGTGGCATATCTCTCTGAGCAGCTGGTTTCGGGACTATCTGTACTTGCCGCTGGGCGGGTCACGGCGGGGACGCGTCCGTACATATCGCAATCTGATGGTGGTTTTTCTTGTCAGCGGACTGTGGCACGGAGCGGCATGGACATTCGTAGTCTGGGGCGGCGTACACGGGCTGCTGCAGATCATAGAGAGTTTGGCTGCTCCGCCGTTCGAGCGGCTGTGCGGCCGGTTGCACGTTGACCGGGACAACTTTTCCTGGAGAGCGCTTGGCGTGGTAAAGACGTTTATCCTGGTGGATGCGGCGTGGGTATTTTTCCGTGCGGATTCTATTGGAGGCGCGCTGCAGATACTGAAAAACTCCTTGAAGCTGGGGAATATAGGCATCATCCTGAACGGCGGTCTGCTCCAGCTGGGGCTGGACCAGCGAAATGTGCTGATACTGGCATTTGCCCTGGCGCTGCTGCTGGGCGTGAGCATCATCCAGGAGAGTGGCACCGATGCGGTCACATGGATCTCGTCTCAAAACGCCGTGTTCCGCTATGCGGTTTATTGGACCGTACTGGTCCTGATACTGTTTTCCCTGGATATCACGGGACAGGAGTTTATGTACTTTCAGTTCTAGGAGGCCGTTATGAAGCCGCATATGAAGCTCCTGGGCAAATGCGTTCTTGCGGCGCTGCCCCTGATCGCTCTCGTCATATATTTCTCTCAATTTACAATATCCTTTATCGACGAAGAGGGACCGTATTATTTGTGGAATCGGGAGATAACGGAGACAGCCCGGGATAAATACTATGACACCATTATCCTGGGCGACTCTATCGCCAATTCGGCGTATATACCGGAGCTGCTGTCTGACGGCACGATCAACCTCGCCCTGGGGGGCGCCACGCCGATGGAGAACTACTATACCCTTTGCGAATGGCTGGAGCGCCATGAGCCGCCCAAGACCTGCTACATCAGTTTTAACGACAGCCATTTTATATATGATAACGGCTTTTGGCTCAGATCGGTGTATTCGCACAGATATGATCTGAAAACGACAGTCAAAATGCTTAAAGAGGCGGCGGCATACAACGAATCCAGCATCTTGACCGAGCATTGGCTCTATGATCTGCTGTCCTATGAGCTTTGGCTCCCCAACAAATATATCACGCCGTTAATGAACGCCGGGCTCAATCAAAGGGGCGGGACGAATAAAGCCGCCTGGGACAAGATCGAGCTGCACAGGGGAAACTATATCGCCCTCATACTTGAACAGCACGCGCCCCAAAGGGAGACACAAAGCGAAATAGCAGAAGCATTTTCTGTCCAGCCGCTATTTGACGACTACTATAGGAAGCTGATCGAGCTGTGTCAGGCGAACGGCATACAGGTGCGGATCATCAAGCTTCCCCGACCGGACAGCTGCGTATATACCCAAGAATATAAGCAGGCGTTTCACGCTTACTACGATAAGCTGCAAGCGGATTATCCCGAGATATCAGTGGACTGGTTCGAGCATTGCGACGCCGGGTGCTTTTTAGACGGTTCCCACATGAACATCCATGGCGGGATGCTTTTCACCAAGGCGTTGAAAGAGCTATACCCGGATGATTTTGACGATGCGCCGCTATCGGCTGGGCAAATAGCCGGGATCAATGACTATCTGTCGATGGAGTCAGACCTGGGGCATATTTTCGACTGGGCCGTCGGGACGGGCGACACGATCTACCTATACGACGGAGAGGGCCGGTCCCGCGCCCTCTACGGCGATCCCGCCGGGGACTGGGGGCTGGCGGCGCGTCCTGTGGAGACAGACCGGGGATTGACAGGAGATATCCTGTCGTATACTGACGGCGCGGAGAGAGACCAGACAGCGTTCGTCTTTCAGTCGATGGACGGTCCTCTCATGGTCCTGGACGGCGGCGGGACGACCACCTGGAACATGGCGCCGGGTACCGATCTGGGGGTCCTGGTCGTTGACGCGGACGGCGGCACGGTATGCGAAAAGTCCTTTGTCTATAATGAGGCGGGCTTTGCCCTCGTTGAATGAGCGCACGTTGAAAAGACGCCGCCCCGGAGGGGTCGTTCCTCCGGGGCGGCGTTTTATATCACAGGGCCAGCAGGTATTCATACAGGGGCATAAGGGCCTCGTAGACGTCCAGGACCTGGTCCAGAAGCTCTTTGCCGGGCGGGTCCGGGTCGAACCAGACCTTCTTGCCCATCTCGATGGAGCGGGCGTTGTACCAGTCGTACAGCAGCTTCCCCGGGTCCCCCTTGGGCCGTTTGTAGACCTGCCAGTAGGGGGCCAGGTCGCCGCGCCTGTTCAGGGCCCGGACGATCCGGGAAAGGGGCTTGGGGTCCGCGTCGATGCGCTTGCGCCAGGCGTCCATCTGCTCGCCGGACATATTCCAGCAGCCCATGCCCGCCTCCCAGCTTTTGGCGTCGACGCCGAACCAGAACTGGGGCAGGGGCGTATAGATCTCTCCGGACAGGCCCAGAGAGAACCACATATGGTCCTTGAAGGGCCCCCGGCCGAACAGCCGCCGGGCGTCCCGCCAGATGCGGGACACGTGCAGGGCCGGCGCCGCGCCGGGGTGACGGTCGTCCATGGCTTGGCGCACGTCCTCCGCCAGAGAGACGATGGGCCCGTGCAGGCAGCGTTCGTAATCGTCCCGGTGGGCCTGGAACCAGGGCCGCTCGTTGTTGAAGGAAAGGCCCCACAGAAAATCCGGCAGGTCCTTGGGAAAGCCCTCGAAGGGCGGTATCTGTCTCGGCATGGCGCATCCCTCCTGTTCCAGATAATAGCATATTTTGCCCGGAAATCCAAGCCCCGTCAGTCTGACAGCGGAGCATAGCGAACGCCGCGAAAATGGGGCCCCACGCGGGTCCGGCGAAGCGAGCCGCGACAACGACGACAAAGCCGGCCGCCCGTAGGCGACCGGCTCTGCAACAAAGAAGAGAGGAGTGAAAAATGAAAAGTGTTGATGCTCTGCCCCGCTCGGTCCGGGCCGTCTTGACGGCCCTTGTGACCTTGCGAGCTTATCATACAACGGCCCGGCCGGACAATGGTGAATAAATTCCCAACGAACTGTAAATAAATAATGAATACTTTATTAATTTCCCGGCGATTGACACAGACGACGATATCCAGTATAATACGAGCGGATCATCCATATATATGGGGGAGGGCCGGGCATATGCTTCTGCATTCAAAGTCGAAGATGTTCTCGCTGCACGCGAAGATGGAGATCATGGACGAGGCGGATGAGGTGATCTACACCGTGGAGAGCAAGGCGCTTTCCATCCACAACACCACCTATGTCCGGGATGCCCAGGGCCGGGAGGTGGCGGTCATCACCAACAAGCCCGTGTCCCTGCATGAGACGCACGACGTCCGCATGGCCTCCGGGGAGCAGTTCGAGCTGCGTACGGAGCTGATGCACCTGATGGACGACGTGATCGACCTGGAGGGCATCGGCTGGCAGCTCCGGGGCGATATGCTCCAGCACAACTACCAGATCCTCAACGAGCGGGGGGAGACGGTAGCCACGACCCACCAGAAGTGGGTCTCGGTCCATGACGTGTACTACATCGACGTGCTGGACGAGAGCCAGGCGGACAAGATCGTCAGCATATATGTGGCTTTGGAGAAGATCATCCGGGCCCGGGAGCTGCGCCGGGAGAATGAGTCCGGCCCGGCCGGCGGCGAGCGGTGATCTGCGAAAGACCTGTCAACGTCCCCGCAGCCGGCGGGGACGTTTTACGTCCGGGAGGGATAAGACCATAAACATTTTGTATGACAGCCGCGACTACGCGGACAAATCGCCCTTTGGCCCCCTGCGGTCAGGGGAACAGTGCCGGATGCGCATCCGCGTCCCCGCGGAGCTGGAGGCCCGGCGGGTGCTGCTGACCTCGGACGAGGGCCTGGAAGCGGAGTTCGCCCCCGGCGGCTGGCAGGACGGCTACGAGCTGTTCACGGCGGCGTTTCCCGCGCCGGAGCCGGGGCTGTATTTTTACCGGTTCCACATCTGGGACAAGAACGGGGACTACGACCTCTATCGGGACGGCTCCGGGACCAATATCGGCAGCGGCGCGCTCTGGCAGATGAGCGTGCTGCCGGCGGATTACGCGCCGCCGGAGGACTGGCGGGGGACGGTGTATTATCAGATCTTCCCTGACCGGTTCGCCAAGAGCGGGGACTGCGACCTGACCGGGAAGCTGGAACCCTATACCGTCCGGGATTTTGACACCTTCGTGCCGGCGGCCCGCGACGCCACGGACTTTGCCGGGGGCAATCTGCGGGGCGTGACGGAGAAGCTGGACTACATACAGGGCCTGGGCGTGAAGGCCATCTACCTGAACCCCATCGTCATGGCCTGGTCCAACCACCGCTACGACGCGGCGGACTACACCCGCCCGGACCCCATGCTGGGCACGGCGGAGGACTTTACCGCCCTGTGCGGCGCGGCCCATGAGCGGGGCATGAAGGTGGTGCTGGACGGGGTGTTCTCCCACACGGGCAGCCACAGCCTGTACTTCGACTGTGACGGACACTTCGGTGGGGGAGCGGTGTCGGCCGGACCCGCGTCCAGGTACTATAAGTGGTACGATTTTCAGGAATTTCCCAAAAAATATACGGCCTGGTGGGGCGTGGACGTGATGCCCTGCGTCAACGAGCTGGACCCGGACTACCTGGAGTACATCCTGGGCGAGAACGGGGTGGTGGCCCTCTGGCTGCGGCGGGGGGCGGACGGTTTCCGGCTGGACGTGGCCGACGAGCTGCCGGACGGGTTCATCGCCCGGCTATACCGGCGGGTGAAAGCGGAAAAGCCGGACGGCGTAGTCATCGGTGAGGTCTGGGAGGACGCCTCCAACAAGATCAGCTACAGCGTCCGCCGGCGGTACTTCACCGGCGCGGAGCTGGACGGGGTCATCAACTACCCCTTCCGCACGGCCATTTTGAACTTTGCCGCGGGAGCCGACGGGGGCGAGGCGCTGGCGGAGACAGTGGTGAGCCTGGCGGAGAACTACCCGGCGGCGGCCCTGGACTGCACCATGGCGGTGCTGGGCACCCACGACACGGAGCGGGTGGGCACGGTGCTGAGAGACAGGTCCGCCCGGCGGACGGCCGCCTTTTTGCAGTTTGCCATGCCCGGCTCGCCGGTGATCTACTACGGCGACGAGGCGGGCCTCACCGGGGGCCGGGACCCCATGAACCGGCTGCCCTTCCCCTGGGGCCGGGAGGACGCGGAGCTGCAGGAGCTGTACAGGACCCTGGCCGCGCTGAAAAACAGCCATCCGGCCCTGCGGACCGGGGACATATATTTCGACTATGCCGGGGCCGGCCGGGTGTGCTTCACCCGCCGCTGCGCCAGGGAGGCGGTCCGCTGTGAGGTGGACCGGGCCACGGGGGAATTTTCCGTGACGGCGCTTTGAAAAGGATATGAAAAAACGGGCGTGCCGCCAAGGGCACGCCCGTTTCGTTGCCGTATTTTCGCTCAGCCCGTGTAGACATAGCCGGAGGCCACGATCTCCGGCAGCTCCACCTGGCTGTAAACGCCGCCGTAGCTCCAGGTGACGGTCATATCGCCGGCGGAGCCCGCGTCCACATCGAAGGAGGTGGAGAACAGGGAGCTGGTAGTCAGGCCCGCGCCGGAGGAGATGTCGATGCTGTTGCCGGTGACGGTGGTGGAGTAGCCGCCGAAGCTGATAGTCACAGGCAGGGACATGACGGCCAGCGCGTAGGAGCTGACGGAGCCGGATACGCTGATGCGGGCCCGGCCGCCGCCCAGATCAACGGCCTGCCAGCTCACGTTCAGGTTGAGCCCCACGCCGGTGTCGGAGGAAAAGCCGTCGCTGGCAAGGATGGAGCCCACGCCGGAGGAGGGGGGCTCGGTGGGCGGCGCGGTGGCGGGGACTTCCTCCTGGTAGTAGTAGTCGTCATCGTCATCGTCGTAGGAATAATCGTTGTCGCTGTCGTCGTAGTCGTTGTTGGACGTGGTGTTGGTGGTGTTGTTGGTAGTGGTGGTACGGGTAGTGCTGGTCCTGCTGGCGGGGGGACTGGTAAAGCCGGGCAGGGTCGCCGCGGGCGTGGAGACGCCCGGCGTGGGAGTTGTCTCCGCCACCGCCGAGGGCACCGGCGTGGCTGCGGGCGGCGTCAGCTCAGCGGTGCTCCGGCCTGTCAGGTGGCTCATCAGCATCGCTTCTGCGCCCACTGTCAGCGACAGCACCAGCATGAGGATGATGGCTCTTTGCAGTTTCATGGCTCTTCCCTCCCGATCTTTCTATGGTACGGCGCCGGCTGCCGGCCGGCGCGCCTATTATCCACCAGTATTATACGCCGTTTCTTCGCCAAACGCAACTGCCTTTTGCCGGCCCGTGACGGCGCGGAAATAATCGCTCTCCAGCACCTGGCGGGCATAGGCGTAGCGGTCGTACACCTCCCGGCACACCTGGCTGACGTATTCGTCGGGCTGGCGGCTGTCGAAGCGGCTGTCCACGGGAAAGAACACGCTCTCACCGGCGGCGTAGCTGCCCGCGTCCGTTACCCAGTCGGAGTAGGCACTGCCGTACAGGCTCACCAGGGCCCTGGGGCCGGGCTGGGCGGGGGCGAACATATCCCGGCCGGACAGGAACCGGGCGTCGTAGGCCGCGCCGAAAAGGTCCAGCAGCGTGGGCGTCACGTCCAGCTCCGAGCATGGCAGCGTCACCTGCGTGTCCGCCAGGCCGGGTCCGTACAAAAACAGGTGGCCCCGCAGCGGCTCCGTGTTCCCCGTTATCAGGCATATGGCCGTATCCTCCGCCAGCCCCCGCTCATCCAACGCCTGCCACAGCCTGGCCAGCGCGCTCTCCCCGTCCGTGCCGGACAGAACGCCGTAGGCAAAATAGGGCCTGGACCGGGCAAGCTCGTCCAGCGCGCCGGCCAGGTCCCCGCCGGTGCCCGCCTCCACGGTGGAAAAGCCCAAAGCACCGTAAGAGGCGTCCCGGTCGGACCCGGCTGCCCAGGCGCGGCAGGTGTAGCCCGCCGAGGCCAGGCAGCGAGCCAGCGCGAAGGGGAGGCAGGTGCCGTGCTCTCCCACCCAGACCATGGCGGTCCGGTCCCCTACGGCGGTGGGGACCAGGCCCGACAGAAGGGCAAATTCCCGGCCGTCCTGGTCCTGGTACCAGTCCGGGGCGTACATCTCCGTAAAATGGGCCCCGCCGTCCCACAGCCGGTACAGGGCGGGGGACTGGCCGGCGTCCATCTGCTCCGGCCGCCAGTCCTCCGCCAGCAGAAGGATCAGGTCCTTCCCGGCCAGGGAGCCGGTGAGGCTGTGCCTGGCCGTGGGAGAGCGGCCCAGAAAGTAGCTGTCTGTCTCCGCCAGAAGCGCGCTGCCGGCGGTGCCGGACAGGGAGGCCCTGTCCATATCCAGCACGTTATAAAGCTGCTTGTCCCAGGTCATATCCATGGCCGCCGCCGTGACGGCCGCGGGAACGGCCGCCCGGGCCGCCAGCAGCCAGACCAGCGCTCCCAGCAGCCCCGCCAGGACCCATCGGCGCATTTCGAGCCCCCCTTTGTCCCATTCTCCTTATAGAATGGGACAACTCCGGGGGCGAAAGCCGTCGAAAACCGGCGGCGGAGCGAAATAAAACCGCCCTCCTGGGAGGGCGGGTGCGAAATTTCAGTTGTCGGTGGCAGACTGCCAAAGAACAGATGAACGGGAGCGAAGGCCGGTCAGGCCGAGCCGCGCGTCATTCACGCGCGTGAAGTCAAAAGCCGCTGTGCGACAGGCTTTTGACTTCCTGCCGGCGGGATTCACTTCCGCCGAGCAGTTTCAATCTGAGCGGTCAAGCGGTCAGCGGGACCCGTTTACCGGCGGTGTCCGTAAAAGAACAGGGCCACCGTGCCGGGCCCCACATGGGAGCCGGTCACAGGCTCATAGCAGACTTTGAGGATATCGCCGGTGCAGCCGGCGTCCCGGAGCTTTTGGATGACAAGATCCGTGTCGGCGGGGCTGTCGCAGTGGGCCAGGCCCACCGGGCCCGCCAGGTCGACGCAGTTTTCCCTGTACCTGGCGGCCAGGGCGTCCAGCGACCGGCGGCGGCCCACCACCATGTTCTTCAGCACGATGTGGCCCTCCGCGTCCCCGAACAGGACGGGCTTCACGTTCAGCATGCTGCCCACCACCGCCACGGCGGTGTGCAGCCGGCCGCCCCGGCGCAGATACGCCAGGTCCTCCACGGTGAAGATCTGGAACATGTGGTCGCACTTGTCCAGGGTCCTGGACACTGTCTCGTCAAAGCTCGCGCCCTGCTCCCGCAGCCGGGCCGCGAACAGCACCGGCAGCCCCTCGCCCAGAGAGGCGGCCCGGCTGTCGATGACCTCGATCCTTCGGTCCGGGTACTCTTCCAGCAGGTCTCGCGCCACGGTCCGCGCCAGGCCCACCGTGCCGCTGATGCCGCTGGACATGCCCACGTACAGGATGTCCTGTCCCTGCTCCAGAACAGGGCGGAAGGCGTCCAGAAACACCGCCGGCGCGGGCATGGAGGTGCTGGTCCTGGCCCCGGCCCGCATGGCCGCGTAAAAGGCCGGACCGTCAAAGCCGCCGGACACGTCCAGCACCTTTCCGTCCACCGTGCAGCGGATGGGGATGACGCCCAGGCCGTACTGGTCCACCGACTCCTGGGGCAGATTGGCGGCCAGGTCCGTGAAGATAGCAAACATAGCGGTCCCTCCATAAGATGTTCTCATGAAACCATCTTACCCCGGGGACCGCCGGGACGCAACCCACAGTCCCGTCCCCCGCTCTCGCGAAAGGGAAAGGCCGTTCCAAACCGGTAGAATGGCACTCTCCGATCCGTAGAATCCCGCTGTTTGCAAGGCTTTGCAGCGCAAAGCTGACCGGGCGCGGGCCCGGTCAGCTCATTTGCTCGGGGTCTAACCCCACCAGGGAATTGACATAGGAACGCATCTCCGCCTTGGTGCGGATGCGCCGGGATTTTGCCAGCACCTGCTCCCGCTGGGCGGGGGTGAGGCCGGAGAACACGTCCATGGCGTCCGGGTTCTGGGCCAGAGCCATGCCGAAGCCCAGGGGAACGCCGGGGCCGTTCACAGGATTTTCCTTCATCTTACATCACCGGCCATAGTATCTCCGGCGATGGGACGGAGTATGTATCTCTCAGCCCCGGAGGGACCGGACCAGGGCGATCTCCTGGGCGTAGCCGCTCTCGTCGGTCTGGGGCGTTTCCAGGATAAAGGGCAGCTTTTCCAGCGCGGGGTGGGTGACGATGCGCGCTATGGCGTCCAGGGGGATGAGCCCCTCGGTGAGCCGGGCGTGCCGGTCCTTTGGGGAGCCCAGGGGATTTTTGCTGTTGTTGAGGTGGACGGCTTTCAGCCGGTCCAGGCCCACGGTCTTGTCAAAGGCGGTCAGCACCCCGTCCAGATCGTTCACGATGTCGTAGCCCGCGTCCCAGATGTGGCAGGTGTCCAGGCACACGCCCAGCTTGTCCGCCAGCTCCACCTGGTCGATGATGGCCCGCAGCTCTTCAAAGCTCCCGCCCACCTCGCTTCCCTTGCCGGCCATGGTCTCCAGCAGCACCGTGGTGGTCATTTCGGGAAACAGAACGGCGTTGAGGGTCTCCGCGATCTTCCCGATACCGACTTCCACGCCCTGGCCCACATGGGAGCCCGGGTGGAAGTTGTAATACTGGCCGGGGGTATATTCCATGCGCCGGAGATCGTCGGCAAAGGCGGTCAGGGCAAACTGCCGCACGTTTTCCTTTTCCGCGCAGGGGTTCAGGGTATAGGGCGCGTGGGCCACCAGGCGGTCGATGTCCTTTTCCCGGCAGAAGGCCAGAAAGGCCTCCACGTCGGCGGGGTCGATGTCCTTGGCCGCGCCGCCCCGGGGGTTGCGGGTGAAGAAAGCGAAGGTGTTGCCGCCAAGCGCGTCGATGCGCCGACCCATAGCCAGATATCCGCCGGCGGCGGAGATGTGGCATCCGATGCGAAACATAGCGTTCTCCTTTTCGTGTGTTTTCAGTCCTCCGCCGCCAGAAGCTCCGCGGCGGCGTTGAGATTGGTCTTTTCCCGGGTCCGCAGGGTCCGGGCCGCGGCGGACAGATGTTCGCCGTCCATGTGCATGGCGAAGTCCGCCAGATCCCGCAGACCCTCCGCCGTCACGTCCTCCAGCGCCACAAGGGGGAAGCCCGCCTCCTTGCAGAAGGCGTCCACCTTGGGGTCATAGCTGACCCCGGCGGCGGGGACCCCGTCCCGCAGGGCGAACACCAGCCCGTGCAGCCGCATGGACAGCACCACCGCCATCCGGCCCACCCGCCGGGGGTCGGCGGACAGGGTGTAGGGCACGCCCTCCAGGTCCGCGCACACGGACTTTGCCGCCTGCCGGTCCTCCGGGGCCAGGCAGAAGAACACCGGCGGCAGCCTGTACCGCTCGTACACATACCGGGCAGCCTGGGCGAACTCCGGCACATGGGTCCAGAAGCCGGGCCAGGCCCGCAGGACGAACCCCGCCCGCCGCTCCCGCTGGCCGCCGGCGGCGGGCAGGCTCAGGGCCGGGTCCGCGCCCAGCAGCAGCCGGGGCTTCGTGACGGACCAATCCCGCAGGGTGTCCAGGCTGTCGCCGTCCCGGACGGATATCACGTCCGCATAGGCGTTCAGATATCGCGCCGTCCGCCGTCTGTCCGCCTCCCGGACGATGGGCCCCGCGCCGACGCCGTAGAGCATGGTGGCGCAGCCCATGGCCTTGGCGGCCCGCAGCAGCAAAAGATAATACCACAGGCTCCGGCGGCTGGTCACGTCCTGCAAAAGACTTCCGCCCCCCAGGATGAACAGCCGCGCCCGGCCCATGGCCCCCAGCCACCGGAGGACGTTCAGCCGGCCCGCGCCCGCCATGCCGGCCGCCCGGCCGGTCCGCCTGCCGCCCCGGGCGATCACCGTCAAAGGCGCGTTCTCGTCCAGCCGCAGCAGCGCGGCGCGGATGGCGGAAAGCACCGCGTCGTCCCCGGCGTTTTTCATGCCGTAGGCCCCGCATATTACCACGCCCCGGCGGGACGGGCCGTTCAGTTTGGACCAGCCTTTCATTTTACGCTCCTCTTGTACCCGACGGCCGAATGTTGTAAAATGAACATGGAAGTATTGTATCACGCTTTGCAAGAGGGAACAAGATGACGAAGTTCTATCTGATCCGCCACGCGGAGGCGGAGGGGAACCTCTACCGCCGGGCCCAGGGGCACTACGACTCCAATATCACCCGGCTGGGCCGCCGGCAGGTGGCGGCCCTGGCCGAGCGGTTCAGGGGGGAGCGTATCGACGCGCTCTGGTCCAGCGACCTGATCCGCACCCGGTCCACCGCCAGCGCGGTGCTGAAATATCACCCGGAGCTGACATTGCACCCCGCCGCCGCTCTGCGGGAGGTGGACGTGGGCTGCTGGGAGGACCGGCCCTGGGGGGAGATCGCCCGGACCGACCCGGAGCAGTACGGGTACTTTGTCCGGGAGCCGGAAAGGTGGCATGTGCCCGGCAGCGAGGACTACGGCCGGCTGGTGGACAGGCTGAAGACCGCGCTGCTGGAGCTGGCGGAGGCATACCCCGGCAAGACCGTGGCGGCCGCCAGCCACGCCTTCGCCATCCGGGCCCTGGCGGCCTCGCTCATGGGCAGGCGGTTCGGGGACATCCCCTTTGGGGACAACACCGCCGTCACCGCCGTCACGGCGGAGGGCGGCGTTCTCGCCCTGGAGAGCTACGCCGACGGGTCCCACCTGGGCGGGCTCAGCACCTTCGCCCACCAGGGCCTGGCCGGCGACCACAAGGGCAAAAAGGCCAACGGCTGGTTCACGCCCCTTGTCCTGCCCGGTGAGAGCGAGTTTTATTCCCGCTGCTACGCCGAGACCTGGATTGCCAGCCACGGCAGTCTGCGGGGCTATGCCCCGGCGGTGTACCTGCAGACCGCGGCCCAGCGGTCCAAGGCCGACCCCCGGTGCCTGGAAAAGCTCCTGTACGAAGACGAAACGGTGGGGCTGCTGGAGCTGGACCCGGACCGGGGCGCGGACGAGGGCGCGGGCTGGATCAGCCTTGTGTGGGTGGACGCCGACTGGCGGGGCCGCCGGTTCGGAGCGCAGCTCATCGGCCAGGCCACGTCCTGTTTCCGCCAGAGGGGCCGGGACAAACTGCGGCTGCACGTGAGCCAGACCAACGCCGCCGCGATAGGCTTTTATGAGGCTCTCGGCTTTGAAAAGACCGGCGTGAGCCAGGGGATCGGCGGGCCGCTGTATCTCATGGAGATGGACATCGCCCCCCGTGTCTGGAGCCTGCCATGAGGCCGACGCCCCTGCTGATGACAACGCCGCCCCGGGTGGAGCGGCTGCATATCGGCCCGGACCGGCGGATCGTAGCCATCTCGGATATCCACGGAAAGCTGGACTATCTGAAGGGCCTGCTGGACAAGTGCGCCCTCACCGACCGGGACGTGATCGTGCTGGTGGGGGACCTGGTGGAAAAGGGGCCGGAGAGCCTGGCTGCCCTGCGGTATGTGATGGAGCTGACGGCGCGGCGTGAGGTCCACACCGTCTGCGGCAACTGCGATTTCTGGCATAATTTCTGCGACCTGCCGGACGATGCGGAGCAGGACACCTTTTACCGCCGGTATCTGGTGGGCCGGAACAGGGGCTGGGGGGACGGGCTCATCGCCCAGATGCTCCGGGAGGCGGGCGTGGAGATCGCCCCGGACATGGACCTGGCCGCCGCCAAGGAGGCGGTCCGGGCGGGCTTTCAGCCGGAGCTGGATTTCCTCCGGGGCCTGCCCCACATCATCGAGACGGAGGATTACACCTTCGTCCACGGGGGCCTGGCCCCGGGCAAGGGGGCCTTCGCCCACATGAAGCTGGACGCCTATCGCACTGTCGCCAGGCCCCACGAAAAGTGGACCGTGGTGGGCCACTGGCCCCTGGTGCTGTACCACGAGGACATCACCGACGCCAGGCCCATCGTGGACCAGGACCTGCGGCTCATAAGCATCGACGGCGGGTGCGTGCTGAAGGACGACGGGCAGTTGAACGCCTTTTTCCTGCCGGACATGACCTGGGTGAGCTACGACAGCTTCCCCCTGGCCCGGGTCCGAACGGCCCAGCGAGCCAACGACCGCCACTACTATATCCGCCACGGGGACAACCGGGTGCGGATTCTGTCGGAGGAGGGGGACTTCTGCCGGGTGCGCCATGAGCGGACCGGCTACGAGATGGACGTGCCCGTCAAGGACATCCTGACCCGGGACGGGTCCAGCGCGGCGGTCAACGACGTGACCGACTACCGCCTGCCCCTGGCGGCGGGGGATATCATCTCCGTGACGGCGCAGACCAGCCGGGGCTATATGTGCAAAAAAGACGGTGTCTCCGGCTGGTACGACGGGGAGATAGACTGGCTGTGAACGAGCCTCGCAGAATGGTGAATAACGTGAGCCCCCGGACCTCTCGGTCCGGGGGCTCGCCGTTATTCGTCCGCTTCTATATACAGTTCTTCGGCGTCGGCCTGGGCTTTTTGCAGAATGAGCGCGGCCCGGCCCGTATTTTGCGCTTGCAGTTGTGTAAGAGCGTCCGTTATGGCGTTGAACAGCAGCAAATACATCTTCTTGTAATCCGGCATGGTATCTCCCCTTCGCCTGTACGTCATTTGTTGTATTCAGAAAATAAAATACATCAAACGATGTATTTTGTCAACAACAAACGATGTATTGAGGCATAATAGCGTCATCAGACCGGGGGAGGGATGGCGCCTGTATTACCGAAGGATACGCGATCTGCGGGAGGATGCCGACTTGACCCAGGCAAAGCTGGCGGAAAAGCTGGGTATGCACAAGACCACCTACACCAACTATGAGCAGGGCAAACGGGAGCCGCCGTTTTCCTTTATCATCCGCCTGGCGGACTTTTACGGCGTGACCTGCGATTATATCGCGGAGCGGGACAGACGCTCCAAATGATACAGTGAGCCCCCGGACCGAGAGGTCCGGGGGCTCACGTTTTTGATCAAGGCTTGAAACTGTCTTTCAAGGCCACGGAGCGGTTAAAGATCAGATGGCCGGGGGCGGAATCGACATTGTCCACGGCGAAGTAGCCGGTTCGCAAAAACTGGAAGTTCTGGGGGGCCTGGGCGTTTTCCAGGGCCCGCTCCACCTTGCAGCCGGCGAGCGTTTCCAGAGAGTTGGGGTTGAGGCAGGTGAGGAAGTCCTCCGCCGCGTCCGGCTCCGGGTCCGCGAACAGGTTGTCGTACAGCCGCACCTCCGCGTCCACGCAGTCGGCGGCGTTGACCCAGTGGATGGTGCCGCCCTTCACCTTCCGGCCGTCGGCGGGGTCGCCGCCCCGGGAGTCCGGGTCATATTCGCACAGCACCGCGGTCACATTGCCCTTTTCGTCCTTCTCATAGCCGGTGCAGCGGATGAGGTACGCGCCCTTCAGGCGGCACTCCGGGCCGTCCGGGTAAAGCCGCTTATACTTGGGCACGGGCTCCGGCAGAAAGTCCTCGGCCTCGATCCAAAGCTCCCGGCTGAAGCTCACGGGCCGGGTCCCGGCGTCGGGGTCCAGGTTGTTGTTCTCCACCTGGAAGGTCTCGGTCTGGCCCTCCGGGTAGTTGGTGACGATCAGCTTCACCGGCCGCAGCACCGCCATCCGCCGGGGGGCGGTCAGGTTCAGCTCCTCCCGCAGACAGTGCTCCAAAAAGCCGTACTCCACCGTGCTGGTGACCTTGCTGACGCCGATGCGGTTGATGAAGGTCTTGATGGACGAGGGGGTATAGCCCCGGCGGCGCAGGCCGCACAAGGTAGGCATACGGGGGTCGTCCCAGCCGGAGACGTGATGCTCCTCCACCAGCTTGCGGAGCTTGCGCTTGCTCATGACGGTATAGTTGATGCCCAGGCGGGAAAACTCGATCTGCCGGGGCTTGCTGGGCACGTCCGTGTTCTGGATGACCCAGTCGTACAGAGGCCGGTGGTCCTCATATTCCAGCGAGCACAGGCTGTGGGTGATGCCCTCCAGGGCGTCCTGGATGGGGTGGGCGAAGTCGTACATGGGGAACACGCACCACTTGGTCCCCTGGCGGTGGTGCTCAATGTACCGTATGCGGTACAGCACCGGGTCGCGCATATTGAAGTTGCCGCTGGCAAGGTCGATCTTGGCCCGGAGGGTATATTTGCCTTCCGGGAACTCCCCGTCCCGCATCCGGTGGAACAGGTCCAGGCTCTCCTCGATAGGCCGGTCCCGCCAGGGGCTCCGGGCGGGGGTGCCCACGTCGCCCCGGTACTCCCGGAATTGCTCCGGGGTCAGCTCGCACACATAGGCCAGGCCCTTTTTTATCAGGCCCTCCGCCAGCTCGTAGGTCTTTTCAAAGTAGTCGCTGCCATAGAAGAAACGGTCGCCCCAGTCGAAGCCCAGCCAGTGGATGTCCTCCTGGATGGCGTCCACATACTCGGTGTCCTCCTTGGCGGGGTTGGTGTCGTCCATGCGCAGGTTGGTGATGCCGCCGAAACGCTCCGCCGTGCCGAAGTCGATGCACAGGGCCTTGCAGTGGCCGATGTG
>CANQNS010000020.1 GCA_947625285.1 uncultured Oscillospiraceae bacterium | reverse complement strand
GTCCAGCAGACTTTGAACATGGCCTGCGGCGTGAGCGTGCTGTTTCTGGGCATCGCCGGGGCCATGGAGGGGATGCTGTCCATCCGGGACGGGACCCTTTCCAGCGGGGGGACCATGATGATCGTGGGAAGCCTGGCCCTGGGCGGCCTGGTGGGGGAGCTCGTCGACCTGGAACGCCTCTTTGAGCGGTTCGGCCAGTGGCTGAAGGTCAAGACCGGCAACGCCAAAGAGCAGCGGTTCGTGGAGGGCTTCGTCACCGCGTCCCTGACCGTGTGCGTGGGGGCCATGGCCATCGTGGGCGCCATCGAGGACGGCATGTTCGGGGACTGGTCCATCCTGGCCGCCAAGGCGGTGCTGGACCTGATCATCGTGCTGGTGATGACCTGCTCGCTGGGGAAGGGGTGCCTTTTCTCCGCCGTCCCCGTGGCGATACTGCAGGGGGCGGTGACGGCCCTGGCCCGGTTCATCCGGCCCGTCATGACCGATGCCGCCCTCGCCAATCTCTCCACGGTGGGCTCCATCCTCATCTTCTGCGTGGGGCTCAACCTTGTGTGGGGAAAGAAGATACGGGTGGCGAATCTGCTGCCCGCCGTGGTGTTCGCGGTGGTATTCGCGTTCCTGCCCCTGTGAAATGGAAAACCATATAAGTCGTGGGCCGCGCCGGGAGGCGCGGCTCATTTTCATTTTATGGGGCGGCGGGGCGGCCGGGCGGGAAAGAGACTATTGCGCGGGGGCGGCGAATCGTTTATAATGTCCCTGCGGCCCTACGGCCGCGCCCGGCTCCGTGCGAGGCCCGCCCCTGACGGCGGCGGCGGGGCCGGTACGCCGTATCACAGGGATAAAATGAGGGATAGACCGACCATGCCTCTGACAAGAGAGCGGGACGAGAGCCGTCCGCGGACAGACAAAGGCGATATAGCTGAAAAGACCGGCGGCGCACGCCGGCAGGGCATATCCTGGCGGGTGCGGGCCTTTTTTGTCGTGCTGCTGGCCGCCGTCGCGGCCGCGCTGGCGGTGAACGCACGGCCGGTGCGCGCCACCACCATGGAGGCGGGCGAGACCATCCAGGCGGAGATGTTCGCCCGGCAGGCGCAGGGAGACCTGGAGCTGGGCCCTGAGGCCGCCGATATCGACACCGGCGTGCTGGGCACATACAAAGTGCCGGTGGTATACAAGGGCAAGACCTACGAGGCCCGCCTGACTATCGTGGACACCGTTCCGCCCACGGCCACAGGCCGGGTCAGGACGGCCGCTTTCGGCACAGCCCTGGCGGCGGAGGACTTCGTTGAGGACATCCGGGACGCCACGGCGGTGACGGCCGCCTGGCAGCAGGAGCCGGACGTGGAGAGCATGGAGCCCCAGACCGCCGTGGTGCGCCTCACCGACGCGGGGGGCAACCACACCGACGTGCCGGTGCAGGTGACGCTGGTCTTTGACACCACGGCCCCCGTTATCCGGGGGGTCAAGAATATGGAGGCACTGCTGGGGGAGAGCGTCGCCTACCGGGAGGGCGTGACGGTGACGGACGAAACGGACCCGGACCCGGTTCTGACCGTGGACAACAGCGGCGTGGACCTGGACGCCGAGGGGGTCTATACCGTCTACTACACCGCCACCGACGCCGCGGGCAACATCGCCACCGCCTCCGCCACGCTGACGATGCGGCAAAAGCCGGCGGACTATGTGGACGAGCAGACCGTCTACGAGGCGGCCCAGGAGACATACGACTCCATCATTGAGGACGGCATGACCGACATGGAGAAGGCTTTCGCCATCTATCGCTGGGTGAAGTATTACATCGACTACTGGGACGAATCCTCCCATGACTACTGGACCGTGGGGGCCTATCAGGCGTTCACCCGCCGGGGCGGGGACTGCTATGTCTACTTTTCCGCCGCCAAGGCCCTTTTGAACATGGCGGGCATCGAGAACATCGAGGTGGACAAAGTGAACACGACCCACTCCCGGCACTACTGGCTGCTGGTGAACCTGGGCGACGGCTGGTACCACCTGGACCCGTGCCCCCGGAAGGGGACGGCGGCGGACAACTCCTTCATGCTGACGGACGCGGAGCTGGACGCGTATTCCAGGGCCCATGACGACAGCAACACCTTTGACCCCAGCCTCTACCCGGAGCGGGCCACCCGGTCGGTGCAGTATATGGTGGATTACGACAGCTTTCAGATCGTCGGCCAGGACGCGCCGGCGGCGTGAGGGACGCGATGCAGCAGACGAACGTACTGGAATACCTGGAGCGGACGGCGGCCCGGCTGCCGGACAAGACGGCCTTCGTGGGCGAAAGCTCCGCCATGACCTTTTCCCAGGTCCTGCGCTCCAGCCGCACCATAGGCTCCGCCCTGGCCCGCCGGGGCCTGGAGCGGGAGCCGGTGGCGGTGTTCATGCCCAAGCGGCCGGAGACCGTGGCCGCCTTTTTCGGCTGCGTCTACGCCGGCTGTCACTATGTCCCGCTTGACGAGGAGATGCCCCGCTACCGCCTGGGCCTCATCCTGGAGAACCTGGGAGCGCGGATGATGATCTGCGACGAAAGCACTCTGCCCCTGGCGGGGGAGCTGGGCTTTGCGGGGGAGACCGCCTCTTATGACGAGCTGGCCGCCGGACCGGCGGACGATGGGCTTTTGGCGCGGGTCCGGGACCGGCAGCTGGACACGGACCCGGTCTATGTGGTGTTCACCTCCGGCTCCACCGGCGCGCCCAAGGGGGTGGCGGCCTGCCACCGGTCCGTGATCGACTACATAGAGAATCTGAGCGAAGCGCTGGGGTTCAGCGGGCGGACCCGCTTCGCCAACCAGACCCCGCTGTACTTTGACGCCTGTCTGAAAGAGCTCTATCCCACGCTGAAGTTCGGGGCCGTCACCTATTTCGTGCCCCGGCAGCTTTTCATGGCCCCGGTGCGGCTGGTGGAGTATCTCAACGAGCATAAGATCAACACCATCTGCTGGGTGGTCTCCGCGCTGACGATGATCTCCGCGCTGGGGACCTTCCAGCGGGTGAAGCCCCGGTATCTGCGCACCGTCGCCTTCGGCAGCGAGGTGTTTCCCGTCCGGCAGTTCCGGCTCTGGCGGGAGGCCCTGCCCCGGGCGGATTTCTTCAATCTCTACGGCCCCACCGAGGCCACCGGCATGTGCTGCTGGTACAAGGTGGACCGGGACTTCGGCCCCGGCGAGACCATCCCCATCGGCCGGCCCTTCCACAACACGGAGATCCTGCTGCTGGACGAGCAGGACCGGCCCGCCGCGCCGGGGGAGACGGGGGAGATATGCGTGCGGGGCGCGTCCCTGGCCCTGGGGTATTACCGGGACTTTGCCAGGACGAACGAGGCGTTTGTGCAAAACCCCCTCAATGACCGCTGCCCGGAGCGCATCTACCGCACCGGCGACCTGGCCCGCCGGAACGAGCGGGACGAACTGGTGTTCGTGGGCCGGAAGGACCACCAGATCAAGCACATGGGCCACCGCGTCGAGCTGGGGGAGATCGAGGTCAACGCCGCCGCGCTGGAGGCGGTCCGCTCCGTCTGCTGCGTGTACGATGAACGGCGGGGCAGGATCGTGCTGTACTACGCCGGGGACGCCGCGCCCGCCCAGGTGGCCGGCGCGCTGCGGGAGCGGCTGCCCGGCTATATGCTCCCCAACCGGGTGGAGCGGCTGGAGCGGATGCCTCTCACGGCCAACGGAAAGGTGGATCGGACCGCCCTGGGGCGGATGGATGAGAACGCGGATAAATGACCCCGGAAAGGAGCCTGCGCCTATGGACGAGCTTTTGAAAATACTGGAGAGCCTGCATCCCGATGTGGATTTCACCACCCGGGAGGCACTGGTGGACGACCGGGTCCTTAAGTCCTTCGACATCGTTGCCATCGTCTCGGAGATATATGAGGCGTTCGGCGTGGCCGTGCCGCCGGAGGAGATCGTGCCGGAGAACTTCAACTCCGCCAAGGCGTTGTACGCGCTGATCGAGAGGCTGGAGGACGAGTAAGGCCCCATGCTGTTCACGTCCTATGCTTTTGTGGGCTTTCTGGCCCTGACGCTGCTGGCCTATTATCTTGTCCCGGGCCGCTGTCAGTGGCCGCTGCTGCTGGCCGCCAGCTATGTGTTCTACTGGGCGGCCAGCCCCTGGTACCTGCTGTTCATCCTGGTAACAACGGCGTCGGCCTACGGCGTGAGCTTGAAGCTGGCGGCCCTGTCGGGGGAGCAGCGGGCGTACCTTGCCGCCCACGGGGACCTGACCCGGGAGGAGAAGCGGGCCTTCCGGGCCGGGATCAAAAAGCGCAAATGGGCGTGGCTGCTGGGCTGCCTTGCCTTGAATATCGGCATCCTGGCCGTTACCAAGTACACCAACTTCGTTATCCGCAGCCTCAACGCCCTGACGGGCGGCGGTCTGAGGCCGGTGGATATGATCGTGCCCATGGGCATATCCTTTTACACCTTCCAGACCGTGGGCTATGTCATCGACGTGTACCGGGACCGGCAGCCGGCCCAGCGGAACTTTTTCAAGCTGGCCCTGTTCGTGTCCTTCTTCCCCCAGCTGGTCCAGGGGCCCATCAGCCGGTACGGGCAGCTTTCCGAGACCCTGTTCACGCCCCATCGGTTCCAGGAAAAGACCTTCTCCTTCGGCCTGATGCGCGTTTTGTGGGGCTACTTCAAAAAAGTCGTGCTGGCCGATCGGCTCCTTCCCGCGGTCACGGCTCTGACGGGGGACGCGGCGTACACGGGGGCCTATGTGCTGGCCGCCATGCTGTTTTACGCCTTCGAGCTCTACTGCGACTTCACCGGCGGCATCGACATCACCATCGGCATCGGTGAGGCCATGGGCATCCGTATGCCGGAGAACTTCGACCTGCCGTACTTTTCCAAAAACATCCGGGAATACTGGAACCGCTGGCACATCACCATGGGGACCTGGTTCACGGACTACATATTCTATCCCATCTCCGTGTGCCGGCCCATGCTGCGGCTCTCCAAGTGGTCCAGGGAGCATCTGGGCCAGGCGGTGGGCAAGCGGGTGACGGTGTATCTGTCCAGCTTCGCGGTGTGGCTCGCCACTGGCATATGGCACGGCGCGGCGTGGAACTTCGTGGCCTGGGGCCTGACAAACTGGGCGGTCATCATGATCTCCCAGGAGCTGGAGCCTTTGTACGAGCGGTTCCACCGGCGGTTCGCCCTCCGGGGCAAGGCCCCTTACGAGGCGTTCCAGGTGGTGCGGACCGTGCTGCTCATGAGCGCGATCCGTATGTTCGACTGCTACCGGGACGTGCCGCTGACTATCGCCATGCTGGGCAGTATGTTCACCCGGTTCGACCCCCGGATCTTCACGGACGGGTCCCTGCTGGATCTGGGCCTGGACGGGGCGGATCTTCTGGTGCTGGGGCTGGGCCTGGCCGTGGCGCTGGCCGTGAGCCTTTTCAAGCGGAAGAAGGGCAGCGTGCGCCAGGCGCTCTATGAAAAGCCGGCGGCGGTCTTTTACGGGACCATGGCCGCGCTGCTGGTGTGCACGGTGGTGTTCGGGGCCTATGGCGCGGGCTACGACGCGGCCCAGTTCATCTATAACCGGTTTTGAGGGGGCGGGCGATGAAAGGCAGAAGATGGCCCGCCGCGCTGTTGGCGGCGGTGTGCGCGCTGGGCGCGCTGTATCTGGCCCAGCGGCTGCTGGTCCCCAAGTACCAGACCGGGGTGGTGGAGGGCTCCATGGTGGCGGAGTACTACCGGGAGACGGTGGACCACGACCTGGTCTTTATCGGAGACTGCGAGGTGTATGAAAACTTCTCGCCCATCACCCTGTGGGAGACATACGGCATCTCCAGCTACATCCGGGGCAGCGCCCAGCAGCTCACATGGCAGTCCTATTATCTTCTGGAGGACACCCTGCGCCATGAGACCCCCCGGGCGGTGGTCTACAACGTGCAGGCCCTGCAGTTCAGCCAGCCCCAGAGCGAGGCCTATAACCGCATGACCATCGACGGCATGCGCTGGGGCCCGGCCAAGGTCCGGTGCATCCTGGCGTCCATGACGGAGGGAGAGCATTTCATAGAGTATCTGTTCCCCCTGCTGCGCTACCACGACCGCTGGGGCGAGCTGACGGGCGACGATGTGGAGCACCTTTTTTCCAAGGACCCGGTGACCCACGCCGGGTACTATATGCGGGTGGACGTAAAGGCGCAGACCGGGTTCCCGGAGCCCCGGATGCTGGCGGACTACACGCTGGGGGAGAAGCCCATGGACTACCTGGGGCGGATGGCGGACCTGTGCCGGGAAAAGGGCGTGGAGCTCATTTTGATAAAGGCCCCCATCGAGTACCCCCACTGGTACGACGAGTGGGACCGGCAGGCGGCGGCCTTCGCGGCGGAACGGGGTTTGACCTACCTGAATCTTATCCCTCTGCGGGAGGAGATCGGCCTGGACATGAGCACAGACACCTATGACGCCGGCCTGCATCTGAACACCGGGGGCGCGGAGAAGCTGGCGGCCTGGTTCGGCGGGTGGCTGCTGGAGCGGACGGACCTGCCGGACCGGCGGGGCGAGGCGGCCTACGACGCCGCCTGGCGGGAAAAGACGGACTATTATAACGCCATGAAGGAGCGGCAGTATGCGGAGCTTGCCCAATACGGGGAGCTGGTCTCCTTCGGGGCCAACGCCGTAGAGAGATAAGGAGAGAGCCATGAGAAAGAGAGCTTTGACCGCGCTGGTCTGCGCCGTGGCGCTGGCGTGCCTGTCGGCCGGCTGCGGGAGCGGGAAGGACGCCGCTGCGGACGGCGGCCAGGCCGGTCCCTCCAGCAAGTACGTCTTTGAATTCAAGGGGGTGGAGGTGGCGGTGAATGCCGAAATGGCCCCCTTGGCGGAGGCCCTGGGGGAGCCCTCCGATTACTTTGAGTCGGAGTCCTGCGCCTTCCAGGGGCTGGACAAGGTGTACACCTATGGGGGCGTGACCGTCCGCACCTATCCCCAGGACGGAAAGGACTATGTTCTGAGCGTGGAGCTGCGGGACGACGCCTTCCCCACCCGGGAGGGCATATACATCGGCGCGGACCGGGACGCGGTGCTGGAGGCTTACGGCCAGCCCGCCGACGAGACCGGCGCGGCGGTGCGGTATGTGGACGGGGACTGCACCCTGGCCTTCCTCCTCACCGACGGCACGGTGACGGGCATCACCTACACCTCGGACGCGGCCTGAGGGCCCGCCGGAGCGGTGAACAAAAAAAGACCGCGCCCCGTTTACCGAAAGGGTAAACGGGGCGCGGCCCTGTTTAAAGCTCACTTGCCGCGCTTGAATTGCAGGATGGGCTCTGTGCCGGCCAGCAGCCGGGCGATGTTGGTCCGGTGCTGGAACAGGACCACCGCCACCATGCCGCAGCCCAGCCAGAAGCAGGCGTCCACCCGCCCCGCTGCCAGCCAGTACACCGGCGGGAACAGCAGCACGCTCAGCACCGTGCATAGGCTCACCCGCTGGGAGATCAGGAACATCACGATGAAAAAGGCCAGGATGATGACGAGCATCCGCCTGTCCAGGGTCAGCAGGGCCCCGGCGGCCACCGCCATGCCCTTGCCGCCCTTGAAGCGGAAAAAGACCGGCCAGCAGTGGCCGATCAGGCAGGCCAGACCGCCGGCCATCAGGCCGGTCCGGCCCGCCAGGCCGAAGCCGATGAGACTGGCGATCACGGCCTTTGCCATGTCCCCCAGCAGGGTGACGGCCCCGGCGGCGGCCCCGAACTGCCGGGCCGTGTTGGTGGCCCCGGCGTTGCCGCTGCCGGCGGTGCGTACGTCCCGGTGGTATTTCACCTTCACCAGCACGATGGCGCAGTTCACCGACCCGATCAGATAGCCGGTCAGCGCGATGGCGAGATAAACCATTTTTCTCTGTCTCCGTGTATTCGTAGTGATCTGGTATTTACTATAATTATAGCACGCCCTCGCGGAAAATGCTACGGCTCATATGCTGTCGATAAAGTTCTGGACGAAATGGCAGGCGGCCCCCAGCACGGAGCTGTGGGAGCGCAGGGTGCTCAGGTGCAGATAATCGGCCCCCTCGTCCAGCAGGTTCCCGTGGGAGACATACTCCCGCAGCAGCGGCAGCCAGGGCTCGATGTAGCCCGTCAGAAAGCCCCCCAGGATCACGTCGCAGTCCAGGGCCATGTGGATGTTGCAGATGCCGATAGCCAGGTGCCGGAGCATATCCCCCCACAGGGCCTGGCAGAACGGGTCCCGCGCCTCCGCCAGCCGGAAGAACTCCTCCGCCGTGTAGCCCTCGTCGTGGATGCGCCGGACGGAGCAGTAGGCCTCCAGGCACCCCCGGCGGCCGCAGCTGCACTTGAGCCCGCCGGGCTCCACGCACATGTGGCCGAACTCCCCGCTGCGCTGGTGCGAGCCGGTGTACAGGGCGTCCCCGATGAAGATGGCCCCGCCCACGCCCCCCTCCAGGGACAGGTAGGCCATGTTGGGCTGGTGGTCCCGGATGAACCACTCCGCGTGGCCGCCGCAGTTGGCGTCGTTGTCGATGTGGACCGGGTAGGGCAGCTTTTGGTAAAGCTGCTCCAAAGGCACGTCCCGGAGCCCCAGAGTGGGGGCGAACAGCAGCCGCCGGCTGTCGGCGGACAGCACCCCCGGTATGGCGACGCCCACCCCCAGAAGCCGGCTCCGGTCCACCTGCTCCGCGTCCAGAAACCGCTCCAGCTCCGCCGCCACCACGCTCACGCTGTCCGCCGCGGGCTGGAAGGGGATGGTCTTGTAGGCCAGCTGCCGCAGCCGCAGGTCCGTCACCGCCAGGCGGATATAGTCGTCCATCACCGACAGGCCCACCGCCAGCCGGGCCTCCGGCACGATGGCAAGGCCCTGTGCGCTGCGGCCCCCGGTGGCCTGCCGCTGGCCGGAATAGCTCACCAGCCCCATGTCCATCAGCTCGTTCAGATTCTGGTACACCGTGGGCATACTGAGCCCCAGAGCCCGGGCCAGGTCCTGCTTGGCGCAGAAATCCCGGTTCTTGTGCAGATATCGGTAGATGCGCCCCCTGGCCGTCCGGCGGGGGGTGCGGGCCGCCGTGTCCATAGTTATCGCCTCCTGAGGGCGGGGGTCGGAAACGCCGTAAGGTCCTCCGCCCGCCCATAAGTAAACTATAGCAGGAAAATAAACGGAAAGTCAATGGTTTCTTCCAACATCTGGAAGAAAATGGCCGCACTTTTATAAACTTGATTACCATAAGGAAAAACGCCAGTAGCAATCTTACCAAAAAACGGGCATAAAAACACGATAAACTAACGAAATTGCAGTATGTGCCACGGAATTGCATTGACAAACACGGTCAAGATATATAAAATGAGGCTATGGAAGTGGAGAGCTTCCCAACATATCCCACAAGGGAAATATTTTTGTAAGGAGAAAAGCAATGAAAAAGGTCATTTCCATCCTGCTGGCTCTGTGCATGGTGCTGAGCCTGTGCGCCTTCGCTCTGGCGGACGAGGAGACCAAGACCGTGGGCATTTCCATGCCCACCAAGTCCCTGGAGCGGTGGAACCGCGACGGCGAGTATCTGCAGGAGCAGTTCGAGGAAGCCGGCTACGAAGTTGAGCTGACGTACTCCGATAACGACATCACCCAGCAGAACAACGACGTCGCCAACCTGATCGCTGACGGCGTGGATCTGCTGATCATCTCCGCCATCAACGGCGAGAGCCTGACCCAGACCCTGACCGACGCCGAGGACGCTGGCATCCCCGTTATCGCTTACGACCGGCTGATCATGAACACCGATGTCGTCAGCTACTACGTTTCCTTCGATAACTACACCGTCGGCGTGCTGCAGGGCCAGTTCGTCATCGACACCCTGGGCCTGGACCTGGAGGACACCTCCAAGACCTATAACATCGAGTTCACCGCCGGCGACCCCGCCGACAACAACGCCGGTTACTTCTTCAACGGCGCCATGGACACCCTGAAGCCCTACATCGACGCCGGCATCCTGAATGTTCCCTCCGGCAAGACCGAGTTCGAGCAGGTCGCCACTCCCTCCTGGAGCACCGACACCGCTCTGGAGAACATGCAGAACACCCTGGCCTCCTACTACTCCGACGGCACCGTCCTGGACGTGGCCCTGTGCTCCAACGACTCCACCGCTCTGGGCGTTGCCCAGGCCATCAGCTCTGACTACGCCGGCGACAACCAGCCCCTGGTGACCGGTCAGGACGGCGACATCGCCAACCTGCAGAACATCGTGGACGGCAAGCAGACCATGACGGTCTACAAGAACGTCTCCGACGAGGCTATCGTGACTCTGGAACTGAGCAAGATCATGCTGGCCGGCGGTGCTCCCGCCGAGGAGCTGCTGGACAGCCTGGACGTGGAAGCGGCTTACGATACCGAGAGCTATGACAACGGCACCGGCATCATCCCCTCCTACCTGCTGGTCCCCTTCGTGATCACCGCGGACAACCTGGATCTGCTGGTGGACACCGGCCTGTATGAGTGGGACGCCGACAACCAGTATCTGGTCTCCACCGCTGAGACCACCTGATCTGAGCGGCCTTACCTGAAACAACCGATACCGAAGGGGCGGGGTATGACCCCGCCCCTCTTTCTTTGAGCCCTCACGGCAAATACGCTCCCTGATCCGGCGGGCCGGATAAGGGGAGAGAGGAGGCATCGAATTTGGCGGATAAGATCCTTGTGATGAAAAACATCACGAAAGAGTTTCCCGGCGTAAAGGCCCTGGACAACGTGAATCTGGAGGTGGAGCGGGGCGAGATCCACGCCCTGGTGGGCGAGAACGGCGCGGGCAAATCCACCCTGATGAACGTACTCAGCGGCATCTATCCATACGGCACATACACCGGCGACATCCTCTATAACGGGGAGGAATGCCGGTTCAAGACCCTCCGGGACAGCGAGGAAAAGGGCATCGTCATCATCCACCAGGAGCTGGCGCTGGTGCCGGAGCTGTCCATCGGAGAGAATATGTTCCTCGGCAACGAGCGCAAGGGCAAGTTTGGCATCAACTGGGACCAGACCTATCATGAGGCCCAGCAGCACATGGACCAGGTGGGGCTCAAGGACGACGCCACCACCCTCATCAAAGACATCGGCACCGGCAAGCAGCAGCTGGTGGAGATCGCCAAGGCCCTTTCCAAAAACGTCAAGCTGCTCATCCTGGACGAACCCACCTCCTCTCTGAACGAGGAGGATTCGCGTATGCTTCTGAACCTGCTGCTGGACTTCAAAAAGCAGGGGCTCACCTCCATCATCATCTCCCACAAGCTCAACGAGATCGCCTACGTGGCCGACAAGATCACCGTGGTCCGGGACGGCGCCACCATCGAGACTTTGGACAACTCCGACCGGAAGGTGGACGAGGACCGGATCATCCGGGGCATGGTGGGCCGGGAGATATCCGACCGGTACCCCACCCGTGAGCACAAGGTATCTTCGGAGATCGGCATGGAGGTCAAAAACTGGACCGTGTACCATCCGGTGTACGTTGAGAAGAAGGTCGTGGACAACGTGTCCTTCAACGTACATAAAGGGGAGATCGTGGGCTTTTCGGGCCTGCAGGGCGCGGGCCGCACGGAGCTTGCCATGAGCATCTTCGGCGGGTCCTACGGCGCCAACATCACCGGGGAGCTGACTATCGGCGGCAAGAGCGTGAAGCTGAAAAGCGAGCGGGCCGCCATCGAGGCGGGCCTGGCCTACGTCACCGAGGATCGGAAGGGCAACGGCCTGGTGCTGGAGGAGACCATCGCCCAAAACACCACCCTGGCCCGGCTGGAAAAGGTCTGCTCCCACGGCATCATCGACGTGGACAAGGAAAACGCCGCGGCGGAGGAGTTCCGGGAGAAGCTCAACACCAAGACGCCCTCCGTCCAGCAGTTGGTGGGCAACCTGTCCGGCGGCAACCAGCAGAAGGTGCTGCTGGCTAAGTGGATGTTCGCTGACGCGGACGTGCTGGTGCTGGACGAACCCACCCGGGGCATCGACGTGGGCGCGAAGTACGAGATCTACTGCATCATGAACGACATGGTGGCTCAGGGCAAGTCGGTCATTATGATATCCTCCGAGATGCCGGAGCTGCTGGGCATGTGCGACCGAATCTATGTCATGAACGAGGGGTCCATGGTGGCGGAGATGACCGCCGCCGAGGCCACCCAGGAGAAGATCATGGCGGCGATCCTCAAGTCCGACAAAGAATAACGCGAGGGAGTGGCAACAATGACAAAGACGAAAGTATCTCAGTTCATCAAAAAATACACCATGGTCATCGCCCTGGTGGTGGTATTCGTCCTCTTCGCCGTGCTGACGGAGGGACGGCTGCTGTATCCGCAGAACCTGTCCAACCTGCTGCTGCAAAACGCTTACGTGCTGGTGATGGCCTGCGGCATGCTGCTGTGCATCCTGACCGGCGGCAACGTGGACCTGTCCGTGGGCTCTACGGTGTGCCTGGTGGGCGCCATCGGCGCGCAGCTTCTGTCCAAGACGAACCTGAACGCCGTGCTGGTGATCCTCATCTGCCTGGCCGCCGGCGCGGTCATCGGCGTGTGGCAGGGCTTCTGGATCGGCAACGTGCATATCCCGCCCTTCATCTGCACCCTGGCGGGCATGTTCCTGTTCCGGGGCCTGGGCCGCGTGGTGCTGGGGTCCAAGACCGTCAGCATCAACAACCAGCTTTTCCTGAACATCTTCGCCTCCTACATCACCGTGCCCGGCCTGGACGCGGACGTGAAGTGGTCCGCGTTCATCGTGGGCGTGATCGTGGCGGCGTTCCTGCTGGTCTATACGGCCATGAGCCGGGCCAAGAAGGCCAAAAAGGGCTATAAGATGGCCCCGGCCCTGAGCGCCTTCGGCAAGATCGTTGTCATCGACGCGCTGATCTTGGTCTACACCTGGAAGCTGGCCCACTACAAGGGCATCCCCGTGATGGCCCTGTGGGTGCTGGCGGTGATCCTGATCTATGCGTTCATCACCTCCAAGACCGCCTTCGGCCGCTACTTCTACGCGGTGGGCGGCAACGAGAAGGCCACGAAGCTGTCCGGCATCGACACCAAGCGGGTCTACTTCATGGCTTACGCCTCCATGAGCTTCCTGGCGGGCCTGTCCGGCCTGCTGATGGCGGCCCGTATCGGCTCCGTCAACGGCGACACCGGCACCTCCTTCGAGATGGACGCCATCGGCTCCTGCTTCATCGGCGGCGCCTCCGCCTACGGCGGCTCCGGCACGGTGCCCGGCATCATGGTGGGCGCCATATTGCTGGGCGTCATCAACCAGGGCATGAGCATCATCGGCCTGGACAACAACTGGCAGTACGTAGTCAAGGGCGCGGTGCTGCTGGTGGCCGTTATCTTCGACGTGGTGTCGAACCACAAGACCGGCAAGGCCGGCTGATAAGGAGCGGATATGTTGTACATAGGCGTGGACCTTGGCACCTCCGCCGTCAAGCTGCTGCTGATGGACGGCGGGGGGAAGATTCTGAACATCGTTTCCCGGGAGTACCCCCTCAGCTTCCCGCATCCGGGCTGGTCCGAGCAGGACCCGGCCCACTGGCTGCGGGAGACCGTCGCCGGCATCCGGGCTCTGACGGATGGCTTCGACGCCAGCCAGGTGGCGGGCATCGGCTGCGGCGGCCAGATGCACGGTCTGGTGGCCCTGGACGAGCACGACAACGTGCTGCGCCCCGCCATCCTCTGGAACGACGGCCGCACGGCGGAGGAGGTGGAGTACCTCAACGCCGTGGTGGGCAAGGATAAGCTCTCCGCCTGGACCGCCAATATCGCCTTCGCCGGTTTCACCGCTCCCAAGCTGCTGTGGATGAAAAAGCATGAGCCGGAGCTGTTCGCCAGGATCGCGAAGATCATGCTGCCGAAGGATTATGTAAACTATATGCTCACCGGCGTCCACTGCACGGACGTGTCGGACGCCTCCGGCATGCTGCTGTTCGATGTGGAGCACAAGCGCTGGAGCCGGGAGATGCTGGACATCTGCGGGCTCCGGGAGGACCAGATGGCCCGCGTCTATGAGAGCTATGAGCCGGTGGGGACCCTGAAGCCGGATATGGCGAGGGAGCTGGGTCTGCCCGAGACGGTGAAGGTCTGCGCCGGGGCGGGGGACAACGCCGCCGCGGCGGTGGGCACCGGCACCGTGGGCCCGGGGGCCTGCAACATCAGCCTGGGCACCTCCGGCACCATTTTCATCACCAGCGACCGGTTCGGCGTGGATAAGCACAACGCCCTGCACTCTTTCGCCCACGCGGACGGCAGCTATCATCTCATGGGCTGTATGCTGTCCGCCGCCAGCTGCAACAAGTGGTGGATGGACGACATCGTGGGCGCCGGGGATTACGCCGGGGAGCAGAAGCCCATCACGGCGGAAAAGCTGGGCCGCAACCATGTGTACTTCTTGCCCTATCTCATGGGCGAGCGCAGCCCCATCAATGACACCGACGCCCGGGGCTGCTTCCTGGGCCTGACTATGGACACCGCCCGCGCCGACATGACCCAGGCGGTGCTGGAGGGCGTGGCGTTCGGCATCCGGGACTGCCTGGAGGTGGCCCGGAGCCTGGGCGTGGACGTGAAGCGCAGCCGCATCTGCGGCGGCGGGGCCAAGAGCCCCCTGTGGCGGCAGATCATCGCCAACGTGTGCGGCCTGACCCTGGAGCGCATCGAGTCCGAGGAGGGCCCCGGCTACGGCGGGGCGATCCTGGCGGCGGTGGCCTGCGGGGAGTACGGCTCCGTGGCCGAGGCCGCCGGGAAGCTGGTGAAGGTCACCGGCACGGTGGAGCCCGACCCGGCGGTCGCCGCCCGGTATGAGGAGCAGTATAAGAGATTCAAACAGATCTATCCCACCTTGAAGGCGTTGTTCCCGACGCTGAACGGGTGAGGGGAGAGGCTATGGACATGGACAAACGGCCTCAGCCGAACTATGACCCCAAGAAGCGGTCCAAGGCCAACATCACAGCGGTGCTGCGGTCTATCGTGGCCTTCTATCTGGCCTACCTGGGCTGGAACGTGGCGCAAAACGCCGGCGGGGTGAACACCACCATGAAGCCCTGGATGGGCTGGGTCATCTGCGCCGTGTTCACCCTGGTCGCCATCGGCTTTGAGTTTTACACGCTCAGGCAGTACCAGGCGGACCTGAAAAACGCGGAGCTGCCCGCCGAGCCGTCGTTGGAGGAAAGGGACGACCCCGGGGAGGAGGAACCATGAGCGGCCGGCGGCCCCTGCGGGAGACCTGCGTGCGGGTGGCCCTGCTGCTGGCGGGCCTCACCGTGGCCCATCTGGGCGTGACGCTGTTTTTGCAGTCCGACCTGGGCTCGGACCCCTTCAACGTGCTGATCCAGGGCCTGTTCCGATCCATCCCCTGGCCCGGCTGGGCCCACATGACCCACGGGCGGACCCATCTGCTGGTGAGCCTGCTCATCATGGCCGTGCTCTGGTTCGTGGACCGGGACAAGGTGCGCATCGGCACGGTGATCTGCATGGCTCTGGGCGGGCCCATCATCGACATGTTCACCGCACTTCTGGGCCCCTGGCTCAACAGCTCCTTGCCCATGTGGGCGCGGGTGCTGATGCTGGCGGCCGGGTGCGTGATACTGGCCTTCGGCATGACCGTGGTGATCCGCTCCGAGGCGGGCACCGGTGCCAACGACCTGGTGGCGGTGGTGATCAGCGAGAAGCTGAAAAAGCCCTTCGGCCCGGTGCGGGTGGCGGTGGACCTGTGCTTCGCCCTGGCGGGGTACGCCCTGGGGGGCGTGCTGGGGGCGGGCACCCTGGCGGCGGCCTTCCTGGTGGGCCCGGCGGCCCAGGTGTTCATGCCTTGGAGCGAGCGCATCTGTCAGTGTGTTCTGCGCAAGACGGGGGCGGTGGCTCCCGGAAAGGAGAATGTATGAAGATCGCATCGGTATTCGACCCCTCCTTCGCCCCCTATGGGAAGGTGCTGGAGGGCTATGACACGGCCGGCCTGGTGGCGGCCATGAAGACCATCCCCCTGCCGGAGACCGGCACGGCCTACGAGGCCGGCATCCCCGCGCTGGAGGCCGCGGACATATTTGGCCCGCTGGGGACCAACGCCTACGGCGGCATGCCCATCCAGATAGGTATGTGCTGGGGCCGCAACACCCGGCTCAACTGCCTGGAATACCACCGGGACAGCGAGCTGAACATCGGTGAGGGGGATTATATCCTGCTGGTGGCTAAGGCGGAGGATATCGTGGACGGCGTGCTGGACACCGCTAAGGTGAAGGCCTTCAAGGCCCCCGGCGGCGCGGTGGTGGAGGTATACGCCACTACGTTGCACTACGCCCCCTGCCAGGCGGAGCGGGACGGCGCGTTCCGGGTGGCTATCGTGCTGCCCCGGGGCACCAACGGTCCCAAGCCCGCCATCAAGCCCCTGAACGGGGAGGACAAGACCCTGTGGGCCTGCAACAAGTGGCTGCTGGCCCACCCCGACAGCGGCGAGGCCGCCCAGGGCGCGGCGGCCGCTCTGCGGGGCGTCAACATTGATATTGCCGCCGATCTGTGACCGGCGGAAAAGGAGGAAATATATTATGTTAACTAATATCCCTGTGGTAAAGCTGGGCATCGTGGCGGTGAGCCGCGACTGCTTCCCCATCGAACTGAGCCAGAAGCGGCGCAAGGCCATCGTGGAGGCCTACAAGGGCGAGCTGTATGAGTGCCCGGTGACGGTGGAGAACGAGAAGGATATGCTCAAGGCCGTGGCCGACGTGACCGAGGCCGGCTGCAACGCCCTGGCGGTGTTTTTGGGCAACTTCGGTCCCGAGACCCCCGAGACCCTGATCGCCAAGAACTTTGACGGCCCCTGCATGTACGTGGCGGCGGCCGAGGGCGACGGCGACATGATCAACGGCCGTGGCGACGCCTTCTGCGGCATGCTGAACTGCTCCTACAACCTGGGCATGCGCCACCTGAAGGGCTACATCCCCGAATATCCCGTGGGCACGGCGGAGGAGCTGGCGGAAAAGATCGGCGAGTTCATCCCCATCGCCCGGGCCATCCTGGGCCTGAAGGATCTGAAGATCATCACCTTTGGCCCCCGGCCCCAGGACTTCTTCGCCTGCAACGCCCCCATCAAGGGCCTGTACGAGCTGGGCGTGGAGATCGAGGAGAACTCCGAGCTGGATCTGCTGGTCAGCTACAAGGCACACGCCGGCGACAAGCGCATCGACGACGTGTGCAAGGACATGGCTAAGGAGATGGGCGAGGGCAAGTATTACCCCGACCTGCTGGCCCGGATGGCCCAGTTCGAGCTGACGCTGCTGGATTGGGCGGAGGCTCACAAGGGCGCCCGCAAGTATGTGGCTTTTGCCGACAAGTGCTGGCCGGCGTTTCCGGAGGCCTTCGGCTTTGAGCCTTGTTATGTAAACTCCCGCCTTGCCAGCCGGGGCATCCCTGTTTCCTGCGAGGTGGACATTTACGGCGCGCTGAGCGAGTACATCGGCATGTGCGTTTCCGGCGACACGGTGACGCTGCTGGACATCAACAACTCCGTTCCCAAGTACATCTACGACGAGGACGGCATCGAAAAGCTGGGCTACAAGCTCACCGACACCTTCATGGGCTTCCACTGCGGCAACACGCCGGAGTGCAAGCTGTGCTCCAGCCGGGCAGTGAAGTATCAGCTTATCCAGCACCGGCTCCTGGAGCCCAAGGGGTCCGAGCCCGACTTCACCCGGGGCACTCTGGAGGGGGACATCGCCGCCGGCGACATCACCTTCTACCGCCTCCAGTGCGACAGCGAGGGCGTGCTGCGCTCCTACATCGCGGAGGGCGAGGTTCTGGACGTGCCCACCCGCAGCTTCGGCGGCATCGGCATCTTCGCCATCCCGGAGATGGGCCGGTTCTACCGCCACGTGCTGATCCAGAAGCGGTACCCCCACCACGGCGCGGTGGCCTTCGGCCATTACGGGAAAGCGCTGTTCGAGGTATTCAAGTTCCTGGGCGTGGGCGACATCGCCTATAACCAGCCCAAGAGCCTGCCCTATCCCACGGAGAACCCCTGGGCATGAGCGTTTTAGGGCCGGTCCGGGAGCTGTATGAGCAGTATATCGCCAGGACGGAGCAGCTGGAGCGGGACAGAAAGCCCGGCGAGGGCATTCTGGGCCTCGGCGGCGGTCCCAAGGACGACCCCTGCCATGAGCGGTTCGCCAAGGAGCTGGAGGAGCTGCTAAATGGCATCCTGGCCGAAGAGCCGGGCTCCGGGGAGGTCCGGGAGCTGCTGGAGTATATCTACCGCGCTCCCCAGGTCCATCCCCAGCCCCTGACGGCCTATTGGACGCTCCAGGCGGTCCATGGCATGACTGCGCCGCTGGCGGCGCGGCTGGACCCGGCGGACGCCCAGGCAGTCCGGGACGAGTATGTGAAGACCTACCGACGCTGGGAGCGGCTGCCGGCCCAGAAAAAAGCTCTGGAGGCTCTGGACAGGGCCAGAAAGGGATAGAGAAAACGACATAAGCAACGCCGCGCTGCAAAGCAGCGCGGCGTTTATACGTCTATTTAGGTATCGGGACCCGACCGACAGCATTTCCGCCCGCTCGCGGCTCGCTGACGCGCCCGAAATCGCGTGGCGGAAACGCTGCCGGTTCTGGTCCTCGGCCCTTTGGTGCGCCGCTCTTAAGGGGCGCGGTCTTGGCAGTAACGGTTTGAGAGTCAGGGCCGGAAGTGTCTCTCGACCCGCATGATGAGAAGCGAAGCGAAACTGTGCGGGCGAGAGATACTTTCGGACTGGCTCCGACACCCAGTTAGAACGGCTTCTGGCGGAAACGCTGCCGGTTCTGGTCCTCGGCCCGTCGGTGCGCCGCTCCCCTTGGGGCGCGGTCTTGGCAGTAACGGTTTGAGAGCCAGGGCCGGAAGTGTCTCTCGACCCGCATGATGAGAAGCGAAGCGAAACTGTGCGGGCGAGAGATACTTTCGGACTGGCTCCGACACCAAGTTAGAACGGCTTCTGGCGGAAACGCTGCCGGTTCTGGTCCTCGGCCCTTTGGTGCGCCGCTCCCCTGGAGGCGCGGCCTTGGCAGTAACGGTTTGAAAGCCAGGACCGGAAGTGTCTCTCGACCCGCATGATGAGAAGCGAAGCGGAACTGTGCGGGCGAGAGATACTTTCGGACTTGCTCCGACACCAAAATAGAGCGACAACGTTATGTCACGATCGCGTCGTCCTTGGGCAGATGGTGGAAGAAGTGGAGCAGGAACGGCACAGACACCAGCCCCGCCAGCACGTCCGCCAGCGGCTGGGCGTACATGATGCCCGGCAGGCCCCACAGCTTCGACAGGATCAACAGCAGGGGGATGAAGCACGCGCCACTGCGCATGGTGGACAGCAGCGTGGCCCGGCCGGACAGGCCGATGCTCTGAAAGAGCATGGTGGAGCACACGGACAGGGGCATGAACAGCAGCGCGCCGCACTGGGCCCGCATGGCGGGCACGGCGATGGCGATCACGGCGGGATCGTCCCGCATGACCCGGGCCACGGTCCCGGCAAAGGCCGCGCCAAAGGCCGCGAAGGTGGAGATGACTACCGTGCCGAAGCCGATGGTGAAGAAAAAGCCGCTGCGGACCCTGGAATAGAGCCGGGCGCCGTAGTTGAAGCCGGACACGGGCTGGAAGCCCTGGCCGATGCCCAGGCCCACGCAGAACAGGAAGTTGCACACCCGGTTGACGATGCTCATGGCGGCGATGGCCGCGTCCCCAAAGAGCTTGGCCTGGCCGTTCAGGAGCATGGTGGAGATGCTGCCCAGGCCCTGCCGGCAGAGGCTGGGCAGCCCCGCCACCACGATGCGGCCCAGCATGGTCCCCAGAGCCCCCGCGCCGGCGGGCACGGGGCCGTCCTCCGGGGCCAGTTCCGCCGCCGGCAGGGGCCGCAGGGGCAGGTACCGGGGGGAGAAGCAGGTCTGGGTCTTGCCCAGGTGGAACATGAAAAAGAGGACGCACGCGCTGATGTACTGGCTCAACATGGTGGCAAGGCCCGCCCCGGCGATGCCCATGTGGAAGCCCATCATGAAAAGCGCGTCCCCAAAGATGTTCAGCACCCCGCCGCTGACAAGTCCCACCATTGCCAGGGCCGCCCGGCCCTCGTAACGGAGGATGTTGTTCATGACGCAGCTGGTCACCATGGCGGGGGCCGCCAGCAGGATGTACATGGCATAGACTCTGGCGTAGGGCAGAATAGTGTCCGTGGAGCCCAGCAGCCGGCACAGAGGCGTCAGGCACGCCAGACCCGTCCCGCCGATGAGAAGCCCCGCCCCCAGCGCGGCGAAAAAGGCCGTGGAGGCAAACTGCCGGGCCCGGCCCACCCGCTTCGCTCCCAGCAGCCGGGAGACATAGCTGCCGGAGCCGTGGCCGAACATGAACCCCGCCGCCTGCAGGATCGCCATCAGCCCGAACACCACCCCCGTGGCCCCGGACGCGCTGGTGCCGATACGGCCCACGAACCAGGTGTCCACCAGGTTATAGAGATTCGTCACCAGCATACTGATGGTGGTGGGCAGACCCAGCTCCAATATCAGCGAGGGTATGCCCTGTCGGGTCATCTTGTCGTACTGGGTGGCATAGGCGGGGTGTTTCACGGCGGCCTCCTGAAAACACACAAAATCTATAGTAATTCTATTTTATACCTTCCCCGGTGAAACGGCAAGTCTCACCGACAAAATTCTTGCGCGCCGCCGCCCGGTGTGCTACACTGTGGCAAAGCGTTGGGAAAGGAGAGCATACCATGCGGAAGCTGCTGCTTGTGATCGACATGCAAAACGACTTCATCGACGGCGCGCTGGGCACCCCGGAGGCGGAGGCCATCGTGGACCGGGTGGTGGAGGAGATCGGCAAATATCCCCCGGCGGACGTGATCGCCACCAGGGACACCCACCCCGCCGACTATCTGAACACCCAGGAGGGCCGCAATCTGCCGGTGGTCCACTGCGTGAAGGGCACCCCCGGCTGGGAGCTGAACGAAAAGGTGGCCGCCGCGCTGGGGGACGCCCGGATCGTGGACAAGCCCACCTTCGGCTCCGTGGAGCTGGCGGAGATGCTGGCGGAAATGGCAAAGACGGAGGAGCTGGACATAACCCTGGTGGGGCTTTGCACCGACATATGCGTGGCGTCGAACGCGCTGCTGGTGAAAGCGTTTCTGCCGGAGGTCCCCATGCGGGTCGTCGCGGACGCCTGCGCGGGCGTCACCCCCGCCAGCCACGCCGCCGCCCTGCAGACCATGCAGATGTGCCAGGTCCAGGTGGTGTAAAAAAGAGCGCAGCTGCCTGCATCCCGCCGGATGCAGGCATTTCTGCGTTTATTTTGGGGTAAATGGCAAAGATTTACAGATAAAATCGGAAAAATTTATAAAAACTGCCCAATATGTTACAGAAAAATCTTGCATTGGACGGAGAACGCCTGTATAATGAGAGCGAGAATAGAAAGGAGGGTCCCCGCATGAAGGAAGTATTGCTGGTGGATTGCTGTGTGCGGCGGGAGGAGTCCCGCACGGCCCGGCTGGCCCGGGCATTCGTGAAGGGATTGGATGAGACCCGGTATACGGTCAGCGTGATCCGCCCCGATGAAGAGCGGATGAACCCTCTGACCGGGGACAGCCTGCGGGAGCGGGACCGGCTGCTGGCGGAGGGGGCCCTGTCCCGGCCCCGGTTCGACTATGCCCGCCAGTTCGCGGGGGCGGAGATCGTGGTGTTCGCCGCGCCCTTTTGGGATATGAGCTTCCCGGCCCTTTTGAAGATCTATGTGGAGAACATCAGCGTGGAAGGCATCACCTTCCGGACCACGGAAAGCGGGCTGGAGGGGCTGTGCGGAGGAAAGATGCTCGTGCTGCTGACTACCCGGGGCGGATATTACGGCGGCACCGATATGGACCAGGGCGGCAGCTACATCCACGCTCTGCAGAAGTTTTACGGCTTTGGGGGCTATGCGTGCGTGGCCGCCGAGGGGCTGGACATGACGCCGGACCCGGAGCCGCTGGTGGCCGCCGCGGAGAAACAGGCCCGCGCCCTGGCCGCATCCCTGTGAAAAAGCGCCATAGCGCGTAAAAAAACCGTCCGGCCGGGCCCGTCCCGCCGGGCGGTCTTTTCATCCGGGAGAAATTTCCCGGGGCGGGTGCAAATCGGGTCAAAGTGTGCTATACTGGGCGTGGCGTCTGAAAAGGCGGCGCGACGGGAGGCGAGAGCGTGTGGGGCACATCAAGGAGCTGCTGAGAACAGGCGCGGTGGGCTTTGGGGCCTTTGCCAAGTGGCTGGCGCTGGCGGGCGTTACCGGCGCGGTGATCGGCGCGGCGGCCACGGCCTTCCACTGGTGCATCGGCACGGTGACGGCCCTGCGGATCATGCGGCCGAAACTCATCTGGTTTCTGCCCCTGGCGGGCGCGCTGACCGCCCTGGCCTATAAGCTCACGGGCATGGAGAACGACAAGGGCACCAACCAGGTCATCCTCTCCGCCCGGGACGGGTCGCCCATCCGGCTTTGGATGGCCCCGCTGATCTTCTTCTCCACAGTCGTCACCCACCTGGCCGGCGGCTCCGCCGGACGGGAGGGGGCCGCGCTGCAGCTGGGCGGGTCCATGGCCTCCTTTATCGGCCAAAAGCTCCGGCTGGACGAGAAGGACCGGGGCATCATGGTGCTGTGCGGCATGGCGGCGGCGTTCTCGGCCCTGTTCGGCACCCCCATCACCGCGGCGGTGTTCCCCATGGAGGTAGTCAGCGTGGGCATCATGCACTACGCCACCATCGTGCCCTGCCTGGTGGCCTCGGTGGGGGCGTTCCTGCTGGCAAGGGCCATGGGGCTCCACGGCCTGGTGGGCTACGCCGCCGGCCAGCCGGCCGCGCTGACGGCGGCCTCCATGGCCCAGGCGCTGATCCTGGGGGCCCTGTGCGCGCTGGTGTCGGTGCTCTTCTGCGAGGCCATGCACCAGTCCAGGCGGCTGTATGCCAAATACATAAAAGACCCCGTTCTCCGGGGCTTCGCGGGCGGCGCCATCGTGCTTGCCATCACCCTGGCGTTGGGGACGCAGGATTACAGCGGCGCGGGCGACGAGCTGATCCGCGTTCTGCTGGGTGGCAAGACCATCTGGTACGCCTTTTTGCTGAAGATACTTCTGACGGCCCTGACTATGGGGGCGGGCCTCCGGGGCGGGGAGATCGTGCCGGCCCTGTGCGTGGGCTGCGCCTTCGGGACCTGGATGGGGCCGCTGCTGGGGCTGCCACACGGCTTTTCCGGGGCCCTGGGCATGACGGCGGTGTTCTGCGGCTCCACCAACTGCCCGGTCACGTCCCTGCTTTTGAGCTTTGAGCTGTTCGGCGGGGAGGGGATGGTGCTGTTCGCCCTGTGCAGCGCGGTCAGCTATATGCTCTCCGGTTATTCCAGCCTGTACACCGAGCAGAAGATCGTCTATTCCAAATATAAGACCGAGTGGATCGACAAAAAAGCGGGCTGAACCCGTCAAAGAGGAGAGAGCATAGATGAATTTCGTTTTCATTTCCCCCAATTTTCCCCGTACATACTGGAACTTCTGCGACCGGCTGAAGCGCAACGGGGCCAACGTGCTGGGCGTGGGCGACTGCGCCTATGACGCGCTGGAGGACTGCGTGAAAAACGCCCTGACGGAGTACTACCGGGTGGATTCGCTGGAGGATTACGACCAGGTGTTCCGGGCGGTGGCCTTTTTCGCCTTCCGCTACGGGAAGATCGACTGGCTGGAGAGCAACAACGAGTACTGGCTGGAGCAGGACGCCCGGCTGCGGACCGACTTTCATATCACCACCGGCGTGGACAGCCAGGGGGTGAAGCCCTTCAAGAGCAAGTCCGGCATGAAGGCCTACTACGCCAAAGCCGGGGTCCCCACGGCCCGGTGCCACGTAGTCACGGACAAGGCCGCCGCGGAGGCGTTCATAAAAGAGGTGGGCTGGCCCGTCATCGTCAAGCCCGACAACGGGGTGGGGGCCTCCCACACCTGGAAGCTGGAGAGCCAGGCGGATCTGGACCGGTTTTTCACCGACAAGCCCGACGAGCCCTATGTGATGGAGGAATTCGTCTTTGGGGCCATCCGGTCTTACGACGCGGTGATGGATTCCCGATGCGAGCCGCTGATCGAGTCCTCCGCCGTGTTCCCGCCCTCCATCGCGGACATCGTGAACGACCAGGGGGACCTGGCCTACTACGTGGTGGACAAGGTGCCGGAGCAGCTGGCGGCGCGGGGCCGGGCCACCGCCAAGGCCTTCGGCGCGGCCAGCCGGTTCATCCACCTGGAATTTTTTGAGCTGACGAAGGCCAAGCCCGGCCTGGGCGATGTGGGGGATTTCGTGGGCCTGGAGGTCAATATGCGCCCCGCCGGGGGGTATACGCCGGACATGATAAACTTCGCCCACAGCACGGATATCTATCAGATCTGGGCGGATATGGTGACCGACGACTGCCGGCGGCTGCCCGCCGACGGCGGCGATCACTTCTGCGCCTACGCCAGCCGCCGGGACAGCGCCAGCTACGTCCACTCCCATGAAGAGGTCCTGGCGCGGTACGGGGAGCAGATGGCTATGTGCGAGCGCATGCCCGACGCCCTGGCCGACGCCATGGGCAACCAGATGTACACCATCCACGCCCCCACGGAGAGCGAGGCAAAGGGATTCATCCGCTTCGTCCTGGAGCGGTGCTGATAAAAGGAGCAGTGCCATGAATGTAAGGTATTTCCGCGAGTACAGCCATAACCTGGACCGGGACATGGAGTTCAAGCTCTACGGCGACGGGGGCAAGCCCTGCTTCGCCTTCCCGCCCCAGAACGGCCGGTTCTTCGACTTTGAGAACTACGGCATGGTGGACACCATCGCCCCCTGGGTCGAGGACGGGCGCGTGATGGTGGTGGGCGTGGACGCCATCGACGGGGAGACCTGGTCCGCCACCCAGGGCACCCCCCGCCAGCGGCTGGAGCTGCAGGAGCGGTGGTTCGCCTATGTGACCGACGAGCTGCTGCCCCGGGTGTATCAGCTGGGGGCCGCCAGCGTGAAGGCCATGACTACCGGCTGCAGCATGGGGGCCCTCCACGCGGCCAACTTCTTCTTCCGGCGGCCGGATCTGTTCGATACGGTGATCTCCCTCAGCGGGCTTTTCGACGCCAATTTCTTCTTCGGCAACTACCACGACGACCTGACCTACGCCAACTCCCCCATCCAGTTCATCCCCAACATGGCGGCGGACCACCCCTGGCTGGACCTGTACCGGCAGAGCAACATCATCCTCTGCTCCGGCCAGGGAGCCTGGGACGAGGAGATGATGGCCCATGAGCGGCGGCTGGAGTCCATTTTGCACGTGAAGAACGTGCCGGTGTGGGCGGACTACTGGGGCCCGGACGTGTGCCACGACTGGCCCTGGTGGCGCAAGCAGCTGCCCTATTTCTTCTCCAACCTGCCTCTGTGAGCGGAGGGCGGCTATGAGCGCGACGGAACGCTTTTTGCGCTATGCGCGGGTGCATACCACCTCCGCCGATAACACGGGGACCACCCCCTCCACCGCCTGCCAGTGGGACCTGGCAAGGCTGCTGGCGGCGGAGCTGAAGGAGCTGGGGCTGGAGTCTGTTTCGGTGGACGAAAACTGCATCGTCACCGGCTGGGTCCCGGCCGCGCCCGGCTATGAAAAGGCCCCGGTCATCGGCTTTCTGGCCCACATGGACACGTCCCCGGCCTTCTCCGGGGAGGATGTCAAGCCGGTCCTGCACCCGGACTATGACGGGGGCGACGTGGCCCTGCCCCGGGCGGGGCGGGTCATAAAGACGTCCGACTTCCCCTTTTTGAAGGACCTGGCGGGCAAGACCCTGATCACCGCCGACGGCTCCACCCTGCTGGGGGCGGACGACAAGGCCGGCGTGGCGGAGATCGTGGAGCTGGCCGCCCGGCTCATGGCGGGCGGGATCCCCCACGGCCGGGTGGCGGTGGCCTTCACGCCCGATGAGGAGATAGGCCAGGGGCCGGACCACTTCGACGTGGCCGCTTTCGGGGCCCGGTACGCCTATACCGTGGACGGGGGCGCGGCGGGCTCCATCGAGTATGAGAATTTCAACGCCGCCAGCGCGGTGGTGGACATCGACGGCGTGTCGGTCCATCCGGGCTCGGCCAAGGGCGTCATGGAAAACGCCCTGCTCATTGCCGCAGAGATCAACGCCGCCCTGCCCCCGGAGGAGATACCCGCCCGGACCGAGGGCTATGAGGGCTTCTTCCACCTGGACGGACTGAAAGGCACCGCCGCCAGGGCCCGGATGGGCTACATCATCCGGGACCACGACTGGGAGAAGTTCCAGGCGAAAAAGGCATTGCTAGAAAAGGTCTGCCGGGAGGTGGGCCAGGCCCATCCCACGGCCCGGGTGGAGCTGGACATCCAGGACAGCTACTACAACATGCGCCGGCAGATCGAGCCCTGTATGCACCTTATCGACAACGCCAAGAAAGCGGCGGAGCTGGCTGGGGTGGTCCCCACGGTGGAGCCCATCCGGGGCGGCACCGACGGGGCCCGGCTCAGCTTCATGGGTCTGCCCTGTCCCAACCTGGGCACCGGCGGATATAATTTCCACGGGCCCATGGAGTGCGTCTGCGCCGAGGACATGGAGAAGGTCGTGGAGATATTGCTGAACATCGTGAAGCTGTACAGCGAGGCGTAAAAAGGAATAGTAAAACATCCCCCGGACCAACGGTCCGGGGGATGCTGTTTTGTTGACCTGCGCCGGTATCACTCGGCGAAGGTGACATGCATGAAGTACTTGTAGCCCAGGGGGTTGGTGAAGAAGCCCTGGATGTTGGAGTCGATCATGTAGATGTCGGTGTAGTAGTACAGAGGCACGATGCAGCCGGTAGCCATCAGCATATCCTCGGCCACGTGCATGAGCTGATAGCGGACCTCGGTGTCGGTGCAGCTCTTGATGGTGGAGATCAGCACGTCATAGGTCTCGGCCCAGGTGCCGTCCTCGACCTTGATGTCATAGCCGTACTCGGTCAGGTCCAGATCGTACATAGCCAGGTCGGCGTGGGCGCCCTTGCCGTACTGGACGTCGTTGTTGCCGGAGGCGGTGACCCACATATCCAGGAAGCAGATGGGGTCGTTGTAGTCGGCCAGCCAGCCGTTACGGGCGATGGAGTAATCGCCGTCCTTACGGGTGTTCAGGAAGGTGTTCCACTCCTGGTTCTCCAACTGCATGTTGATGCCCACGCCAGCCAGAGCCGCGGCCAGGTACTCGCCGATGGCCTTGTGGCCCTCGTCGGTGTTGTACAGGTAGGTCAGAGTGGGGAAGTTGGTGAACATGCCGGTGGACTCGTCGTACTCATAGTACTTCTTCAGAGTCTCGATGGCCTGCTCGAAGTTGCTCTCCAGGGCGTCCTCGGACACGTCGAAGTAGCCAACATAGTCATCGCTGTGGCCGGCGTTCTGATAGAACTCAGAGCCGTCGGTATCGGTCATGCCCATGGCGACGAAGGAAGAGGCGGGCAGCTGGCCGGCCTGGCCGATCTCCTCAACGATGTAGTTGCGGTCAAAGAGCAGACCGATGGCGTTGCGGATCTCCGCCTTGGCGGCCTCGGCCTCCTCGCCGGTCAGCTCGCTGCCTTCAGGCAGGATCTCCTCGTTGATGTTCCAGCACACATAGTAGGTGCCGATCTGGCCCACTACGTTGTACTCGTCGGGATAGTCGGCCTCCAGACGGCTGATCTCATTGGTGGGGACGCCGTCGATCATCTGCCAGGCGCCGCTCTCGAAGTTGGCCAGCATGTTGTTGTTGTCGTCGGACAGGTAGCACTCCAGCTTATCCAGGGTCACGGAGTCGGCGTCGTGGTAGTTGGGGTTCTTCTCCAGGGTGATGACGCTGTTGTGCTCCCAGCCGGTCATGGTGTAGGGGCCGTTGCCCACATAGGTGGAGGG
>CANQNS010000019.1 GCA_947625285.1 uncultured Oscillospiraceae bacterium | reverse complement strand
TACTTCGGGGAGCTGAAGATCGTGGACGTGAACATCCGCCGTCTGCGCATCAAGATCGAGGACAACAGCACCATCCCCACCTATATCACCACCGTCTGGGGCTACGGGTATAAGTGGGGATTTTAAAAGTCGATGGAAAGGCGCGGCCTTTCCATCGAGAAGGATGCGGCTCTGCGGAGCCGAACTCTGCGAGGCTTGAGGGCAAGTAACTTTTATGGGCAAGATACTGGGAAAAAAGCATCTCCGGGGGCTGAAACGCCGCTGGCTGAGATCCGGCATCCTGCTGACGATCGGCATCGTGGTGCTGTTCACGGTGGCGTTCTCGCTGGGCGTGCGAAGCTACTACTACAGCGCGGTCCGCACGGGTCTGAGCACCAAGGCCCAGTCCGCCACCAACTTTTTCGCCGGCTACCTGTCCCGCACCTACAGCCAGTATTACCAGAGCGCCTACCGGTACACGGAGAGCTTTGAGGACAAGGACTCCCTGGAGCTGCAATTCATCAACGCCCGGGGCGTGGTGGAGGCGTCCAGCTACGGCATCTCCGCCGGCACCGTGCCCGGCACGCCGGACGTGACCGCCGCCCTGACGGAGAATCGGACCCTGGCCTGGCAGGGCCGGCGCAACGGCACCGGCGAGCGCATCATGGCCGTGTCCGCCCCCCTGGTGACCCCGGACGGGGCCGTGATGGGGGCCATGCGGTATGTTACCAGCCTGCGGCTGGTGAACCGGCAGATCGCCGCCACCTCCTCGGTGGCCGCCGGGGTGGGCCTGGTAGTCATATTGGCGGTGGTGCTGTCCAATCTGTACTTCATCCGCACGGTGACGGAGCCCCTGGTGGAGCTGACGGCCCTGGCCCGGCGCATCGCTGAGGGCAGCTACGGCATCCAGGCCCAGAAAAAATACGACGACGAGATCGGGGACCTGACCGACGCCATCAATGAGATGAGCGCCAAGATCGGTGAGTCGGAGCGGACCCAGACCCAGTTCATCTCCACTGTCTCCCATGAGCTGCGCACGCCGCTGACCGCCATCACCGGCTGGGCGGAGACCCTGACATACGACGACACCATCGGCCCCGACGCCCAGCGGGGCATCGCCATCATCTCCAAGGAGTCCGGCCGGCTGACTAAGATGGTGGAGGAGCTTTTGGAGTTCACCCGCATCCAGGACGGCCGGTTCAACCTGAACGTGGAGACCCTGGACGTGGCCGGGGAGCTGGAGGAGGCCATCTACACCTATGGCAACCTGATGAAGCAGGAGGGCATGAACGTAGAGTACACCCCGCCGGTGCAGGAAATCCCCTTTATCCTGGGGGACTCCGAGCGGCTGAAGCAGGTATTTTTGAATATCATGGACAACGCCGCCAAGTACGGCCGGGCCGCCGGGCGCATCCTGGTGACCATCGGCACCGGCGGCGGCTGGGTCATCATCCGGTTCCGGGACTTCGGCCCCGGCATCCCCCCGGAGGAGCTGCCCTTTGTGAAGAAGAAGTTCTATAAAGGCAGCGGCAAGGAGCGGGGCAGCGGCATCGGCCTGTCCGTCTGTGACGAGATCGTGACCCGCCACAAGGGCAAGCTGGAGCTGGAAAACGCCGCCGACGGCCTCTCCGGCCTGATCGTGACCGTCATGCTCCCCGTGATGAACGAGGAAGATCTGACTATATAGGAAAGCGCCGCTCCCACGGCATATCTCATGAAAGGCACAGCAATGACAAAGCTTGTAAAACCATCCCAAAACAACGAAAGCTGCTCTTTCCGCACGTCCATCGGCGGGCAGGCTCTCATCGAGGGCATCCTGATGCGGGGCGTGGATAAGCAGGCCATCGTCATCCGGGACCAAAACGGCGAGCTGGTCTCCAAGGTGGAACAGCTCCATCCGCTCCGGGAGAAGTGGCCCGTCTTTGGCTGGCCCCTGATCCGGGGGATTGTGACCTTCATCGACAGCATGGTGAAGGGCATGAAGGCCGTCACCTACTCCGCCCAGTTCCTCCCGGAAGAGGAACAGGAGCAGCCCAGCAAGCTGGACAAGTGGATCGAATCCAAATTCAGCTCCGAAAAGGCGGAGAAGATCATCATCGGCCTGGCGGTGGTCCTGGGCCTGGCCCTGGCGGTGGGGCTGTTCATCGTGCTGCCCACCTTCCTGGTGGGGCTGATCCCCCCGCTGCGCCACGGTCACGACGGGCTGCGGACCATGCTGGAGGGCATTTTGAAGCTGGCTATCTTCCTGGGCTATATGGCCGCCGTGAGCCGGATGAAGGAGATGAAGCGCATGTGGGGCTACCACGGCGCGGAACACAAGACCATCTACTGCTACGAGCACGGCAAGGACCTGACCGTGGACAACGTCCGGGGCGAGAGCCGTTTCCACCCTCGCTGCGGCACCAGCTTCCTGCTGGTTGTCATCATATTGAGCATACTGGTGTTCATCGCTGTCAACGCCTTTTTGCACATCGACAACGTGCTGCTGCGGATGCTGGTGAAGCTGCTGCTGCTGCCGGTGGTGGTGAGCCTGGGCTATGAGCTGAACCGCTGGCTGGGCCGGCATGACGATCTGACGATCTCCAAGATCCTGTCCTGGCCCGGACGGCAGCTGCAGCACCTTACCACCAGAGAGCCGGACGACGGCATGATGGAGGTGGCTATCGCCTCCATGAAGCTTGTCATCCCGGACAAAAAAGGCGCGGATGCCTGGTAAGAACAGAATAGGCGCAAGACGACCCTTTCGAGGATGATCTGCGCAGGGCGAGGCGGAACGACGAAGGCGTGCGTGGGGCACGTCGAGGAGGACAACGACGCCATGCACAGATCAGCCCGAAACCCCAAACAGAGAGAAGATACAAGCCATGGCGAAAACGTACAATGATATTTATATCCAGGCCCGGAAGCGGCTGAAGGACGCGGGCGTCGAGGCCTACAGCCTGGAGGCCCGGCTGATCGTGTCCAAGGCGGCGGACAAGACCGTGGAGAAGTTCCTCCAGGATATATCCCTGTACGCCTCCGACGAGCTGTCCCAAAAGGTGGCGAAGATGGTGGACCGGCGGATCGAGGGAGAGCCGGTGGCGTACATCACCGGCACCTGGGAGTTTTACGGGGTGCCCCTGTATATCACCCGGGACGCGCTGATCCCCCGCACGGACACGGAGGTGCTGGTAAAGGGGGCCATCAGCCTGTTTGAAGGCCGCAACGGCCGGCCCCGCATCCTGGACCTGTGCGCCGGTTCCGGCTGCGTGGGGGTAGCCATGGGGGTGCATATGCCCGGCGCCCGGGTGGTCATGGTGGACAACAGTCCCCGGGCGTTGAGCCTGTGCCGTAAAAACATCGGCCGCAACGACCTGGAGGTCCGGGTCATGTGCGTGGAGGCGGACGTGACCGAAAAGCCCCCCATGCTGCTGGGCAGCTTCGACCTGATCACCTGCAACGCCCCCTATATCCCCACGGCGGAGCTGGAGACCCTGGACCGCTCCGTCCGGGACTACGAGCCGGTGGAGGCGCTGGACGGAGGCCCCGATGGGCTGGATATCATCCGGCCGGTGATCCGGCTGTGGAAGTCCGTTTTAAAGGACAACGGGGTCCTTATGCTGGAGATCGGTGAGGGACAGGCCCTGGCGGTGCGCGGTCTGATGGAGCGGGCCGGCTTCACCGGCATCGGAACATTGAAAGATACGGCCGGCACGGAGCGGGTCATCGCGGGCCGGCTGAAACGGCAAGATAAACGAGAGAGGAGCTAAAAAGCACATGGCAGCAAAGAAATCGGCCGCGCCCGTGGCCCCGGTGGGTCAGGCGGCGGACAAGAAAAAGGCTCTGGAGACAGCTCTGGCCCAGATCGAGAAGAATTACGGCAAGGGGGCCATCATGCGTCTGGGAGAGGACATCCCCGTGAACGTGGACGCCATCTCCACCGGCTCGCTGGGCCTGGACCTGGCCCTGGGCATCGGCGGCGTCCCCCGCGGGCGCATCGTGGAGATATACGGCCCCGAGGCCAGCGGCAAGACCACCCTGGCCCTGCATCTGGTGGCCTCCGCCCAGCAGGGCGGCGGCGAGGTGGCCTACATCGACGTGGAGCACGCTCTGGAGCCGGCCTACGCCCGTGCGCTGGGGGTGGACATCGACAACCTGCTCATCTCCCAGCCGGACACCGCCGAGCAGGCCCTGCAGATCACCGAGGCTCTGGTCCGTTCCGGGGCGCTGGACGTGATCGTGGTGGACTCGGTGGCGGCCCTGCTGCCCCGCAGCGAGCTGGAGGGCGAGATGGGCGACTCCACCGTGGGCGTGCTGGCCCGGCTCATGAGCCAGGCCCTGCGGAAGCTGGCGGGCATCGTGTCCAAGACCAACTGCATCGTGGTGTTCATCAACCAGCTCCGGGAGAAGATCGGCGTCATGTACGGCAACCCGGAGACCACCCCCGGCGGCCGGGCCTTGAAATACTACTCCAGCGTCCGTCTGGACGTGCGGCGGATCGAGACCCTCAAATCCGGCGATGAGATGATCGGCAACCGGACCCGGGTGAAGATCGTGAAGAACAAGGTGGCTCCCCCCTTCAAGGAGGCCCAGTTCGACATCATCTACGGCGAGGGCATCTCCAAGACCGGGGAGATCATCGACCTGGGCGTGAAGCTGGACATCATCGAGAAGGCCGGCGCCTGGTTCACCGTCTGCGGCGAGCGCATCCAGGGCCGTGACGGGGTCCGGGAGTACCTGCTGGAGAACCCCGACAAGGCCGCCGAGATCGAGGCCCAGATCCGGGCCAACGCCCACAAGCTCATGAGCCCCCAGGCCCTGAAGGCCGCCAGGGCCGCCGGTCGGGCGGTGGATGTGTCCGCGGAGGACTTTGACGACGGCGGAGAGGATTAATGCCCTCCGATAGCGAATACAAACACACCGTCCGGTCGGTGATGAACGACCCGGCGGGAGAGCTGGAGCCGCCGAAAAAGCGCGGGACCCCGGAGGAGCCCCTGGAACGGGCGAAAAAGTGGGCCATGGATTACCTGGCCCGGCCCCACTCGGAGAAGGAGCTGCGGGACAAGCTGGCGGGAAAGGGCTGTTCCCAGGCGGATATCGACACGGTGACGGCCCTGTGCGTCGATTACGGCTTCGTCAACGACGCCGAGTACGCCGGCCAGATCGCCCGGCACTACGCCGCCATGGGCTACGGTCCCGGCCGGGTGCGGACGGAGCTGCGCCGCCGGGGGGTGCCCCCGGAATACTGGGACGAGGCCCTGGCGGAGCTGCCGGAGGGCACGGAGACCATCGACCGGCTGCTGGCGGCAAAGCTCCGGGGCAAAGACCCCCGGGACCGCAAAGAGCGGGACAAGGCCGCCGCGTCCCTTTTCCGCAAGGGCTACGGCTGGGATGATATCCGCGCCGCCCTGAACCGCTACGGGGCCGATATGGACGAGGAATAAATCGCCGGAGGCGATACAGATCGGACGCCTCCCTCTGTCGAGGGAGGTGGCACGGCAAAGCCGTGACGGAGGGAGAGATACAACAGTCTATAGGTTTTCTCTCCCCCAGTCAGCGTCAAAGACGCTGACAGCCCCCTCGTCAGAGGGGGCCTAGAAGGTGTGACCTTTGATATGAAAGTACATTTCACCGCACTAGGATGCGCTAAAAATTTAATTGATTCCGAACAGATGCTGGCCCTCATCACGGCGGCCGGCCACCAGATCACCGCCGACCCCGCTCAGGCGGACGCCGCGGTAGTCAATACGTGCGCTTTCATCGAGGCGGCCCAGCAGGAGGCCATCGACGCCATATTGGAGCTGGCAGAGCTGAAAAAGACCGGCCCGCTGAAGCGGCTGGTGGTGACGGGCTGTCTGCCCCAGCGGTACCAGGGGGACATCCTGAAGGAGATACCGGAGATCGACGCGGTGCTGGGCGTGGGCAGCTTTCCCGATATCGTGGCGGCCCTGGAGTCCGGCGAGGCCCATCTCGCCCGGTTCCTGGACAAGAACGCCCCCCTGCCGGAGCTGGACCGGCTGGTCTCCACCGGTCCCGGCTGGGCCTATATCAAGATCGCGGACGGTTGCGACAACCGCTGCGCCTACTGCGTGATCCCCTCCATCCGGGGCCGCTACCGCTCCCGGCCAAAGTCCGCCATTCTGGCGGAGGCGGAAAAGCTGGCGGCGGACGGGGCAAAGGAGCTCATCCTGGTGGCCCAGGACGTGACGGCCTATGGCCGGGACCTCCGGGACGGGACCACCCTGGCGGGGCTGCTCCGTGACCTGGCGGCGGTGGACGGCATACAATGGATACGCCTGCACTACCTCTACCCCCACGAGATCACCGACGAGCTCATCGACGTGATCGCCGCCGAGCCCAAGGTGGTCAAGTACCTGGACGTGCCCATCCAGCACGTGAACGACGCCATCCTGCGCCGGATGCGCCGGCCGGAGACACGCGCCTCCATCGAGGCCCTGTTCGACAAGCTCCAGCGGCGCATCCCGGAGGTGGTCCTGCGGACCAGCCTGATCGTGGGCCTGCCGGGAGAGGGCGAGGCGGAATTTGCGGAGCTGCTGGACTTTCTGCGGCGGCAGCGGCTGCCCCGGGCGGGGGTGTTCGCCTTCTCCCCCCAGGAGGGCACCGCCGCGGCGGAGATGCCGGACCGGTGCGACGCCGACGAGGCGGAGGCCCGCCGCCGGACGGTGACGGAGCTGCAAAACGCCATCATGGACGAGTTTGACCGCGGCCGGATCGGCGGGACCTTCCCCGTGCTGTGCGAGGGCCGGGACCAGGACGGCCGCTGGGTGGGCCGGAGCTATGCCGACTCCCCGGACGTGGACGAACAGGTCCTCTTTACCGGCGACGCCGAGCCGGGCCGGATCGTCCCGGTGCGTATGGACGGCCTGGAGGACGGCTGCCTGACCGGGCATACCCTTTGAGCAGACAAGGAACGATTCTATGTTTGACCATCTGAAAGAGACCATCCGCGCCTATCAGGCCCGGGACCCGGCCGCCCGAAGCGCGCTGGAGATATACCTTCTTTACCCCGGCGTGAAGGCGGTGCTGCGTTACCGCCGGGCCCACTGGTGCTGGACCCACGGGATGAAGTTCCTGGGCCGGGCCATCTCCCAGCACGCCCGGCGTGTCACCGGCATCGAGATCCACCCCGGGGCGGCCATCGGCCGCCGGCTTGTCATCGACCACGGCATGGGCGTGGTGATCGGGGAGACGGCGGAGATCGGGGACGACGTGCTCATCTACCAGGGCGTTACCCTGGGCGGCACCGGCAAGGACCACGGCAAACGCCACCCCACCATCGGCAGCAACGTGCTGATCGGCGCGGGGGCCAAGGTGCTGGGGCCCTTCACCGTGGGGGACAACAGCCGCATCGCGGCCAACGCCGTGGTGCTCAGTGAGATACCCCCCAACTCCACCGCCGTGGGCGTGCCCGCACGGGTGGTGCGCCTGGCGGGGGAGCGGACCGATTACGCCGGACGGGTGGACCAGATCAGCGTGTCCGACCCGGTGTCCCAGGAGCTGTGCGCCCTGCGGGGGCGCATCCTCCGCCTGGAGCAGACCGCGGCCCGGGAAGAAGAAGCAGTTACCGCAACGAAGGAGAAGTGAGCTATGCGTTTTTATAACGATCTGACTATGCAGAAGGAGGACTTCGTCCCCATCACCGAGGGCAAGGTCACCATGTACTGCTGCGGGCCCACGGTGTACGACCTGATCCACGTGGGCAACGCCCGGCCCATCATCATGTTCGACGTGCTGCGCCGGTATCTGGAATACCGGGGCTATCAGGTGAATTTCGTGCAGAACTTCACCGATGTGGACGACAAGATCATCAAGCGGGCCGCCCAGGAGGGCATCACCGCCGCCCAGGTGGCGGAGAAGTACATCGCCGAGTACTGGAAGGACGTGGAGGGCCTGGGCGTCCGGCCGGCCACCGTCCACCCCAAGGCCACCGAGAACATCCCCCAGATCATCGAGCTGGTGCAGACCCTGGTGGATAAGGGCTACGCCTACGAGGTGAACGGGGACGTATATTACCGCACCGCCAAATTCCGGGATTACGGCAAGCTGAGCCACCAGAACCTGGAGGATCTGCAGTCCGGGGCCCGGGTGGAGGTCAGCGACATCAAGGAGGACCCCATGGACTTCGCCTTGTGGAAGGCCGCCAAGCCCGGCGAGCCCGCCTGGCAGTCCCCCTGGGGCATGGGCCGGCCCGGCTGGCACATCGAGTGCTCCGCCATGAGCAACCGCTACCTGGGCAAGACCATCGACATCCACACCGGCGGCAAGGACCTGATCTTCCCCCACCACGAAAACGAGATCGCCCAGTCCGAGGCGGCCAACGGCGTGCCCTTCGTCCACTACTGGCTCCACAACGGCTTCATCAACATCGACAACCAGAAGATGAGCAAATCCCTGGGCAACTTCTTCCACGTTCGGGACGTGGCGGAAAAGTACGGCTATGACTGCATCCGTATGTTCATGCTCATGAGCCACTACCGGTCCCCCCTAAACTACTCCGCCGACGTGCTGGACCAGGCCCGGGCGGCTCTGGACCGGCTGCGGACCGCCAAGGACAATCTGGACTTCTTCGCCGCCAACGGCCGGGACGGGGAGCTCAGCCAGGCCGACGCCGATTTCGCGGCGGGGCTGGACAAATACCGCCAGCGGTTCATCGATGTCATGGACGACGACTTCAACACCGCCGACGCGGTCAGCGTGATCTTCGAGCTGGTCCGGGACGTGAACGCCGCCGTTTCCCCGGCCGCCGACCCCTCCAAGGCCCTGGCGGCCGCCTGCCGGGACGTGTTCCTGGAGCTGTGCGGGGTGCTGGGCGTCCCCTTTGGCGCGGCGGAGGACCTGGACGCGGAGATCGAGGAACAGATCGCCGCCCGGCAGGCCGCCCGCAAGGCCAAAAACTGGGCCGAGGCAGATCGGATACGGGACCAGCTCAAGGCCGCCGGCATCATCCTGGAGGACACCCCCCAGGGGGTCAAATGGCACAGAGCTTAACTCATTGACAACGCCGCCCAAACCGCGCCCCGCTACGGGGGCGCGGTTTGGCGATTTTGTCTCTTGTGCGGAAAATAATAATCCATCATAATAATAGGTAAAGTAGATTTTACAGCAAGGAGCGGACCATGGCGCAGACACAAAAGAGATTGGATTCCAGCCGCATGGGCGAGATGCCGGAGGGCAAGCTGCTGCTTAGTTTGGCGGTGCCCATGATGCTGTCCATGCTGGTGCAGGCGCTTTACAACATCGTGGACAGCATCTATGTCTCCCGGGTATCGGAGGACTGCCTTTCCGCCCTGAGCCTGGCTTTCCCCGCCCAGAACGTGATGATCGGCCTGGGCACCGGCACGGGCGTGGGCGTCAGCACCCTGGTGAGCCGGGCGTTGGGCAGCCGGGACGAAAAGCAGGCCGGCCGGGTGGCCGGCACGGCCATCGCCCTGAGCGTGTGCTGCTGGGCGCTGATGGCCCTGTTCGGTATCTTTGGGGCGGATCGGTTCATCCGCTCCCAGACCAATGTGGAGAGCATCCGGGTCTACACGGACTCGTATCTGCGCATCGTCACCATCGCGTCCCTGTTCGTGTATCTGGAGATCACCGTGGAGCGGCTTTTGCAGTCCACGGGCCAGACCACCCTGTCCATGTGGACCCAGATGGTCGGCGCGGTCACCAACATCATCCTGGACCCCTTTTTCATCTACGGCTGGTGCGGCCTGCCCGCTATGGGCACCGCCGGCGCGGCCATCGCCACGGTGATCGGCCAGGCGGTGGGCACGGCGGTGGGCTTCACGTTCCACTTCAAGAAGAATCGCGAGCTGCCCCTGCGCTGGCGGGATGTGCGTCTGCCCTGGCCCATCGTCCGGGACATCTACCGCATCGGCTTCCCCTCCATACTGATGGTAGCCATCGGCTCCGTGACTAACTACCTGATGAACATCATCCTGGGCGCGTTCACCTCCACGGCGGTGGCAGTGTACGGGGCCTACTTCAAGATCCAGAGCTTCTTCTTCATGCCGGTGTTCGGCCTGAACAACGGCATCATCCCCATCATCGGGTACAACTACGGGGCCCGGAAAAAGGAGCGTATTTACCGCACCATCCGCTTCGGCGTGCTGTTCGCCTCCTGCTTCACGCTGCTGGGGCTTGTCTGCTTCCAGCTTATCCCGGAGGTGTTCCTGGGCATATTCAGCCCCTCCGACGCCATGCTGGCTATCGGCGTGCCCGCCCTGCGGCGCATCAGCCTGAGCTTCCTGCTGGCCGGCTTCTGCATCGTAGCCGGGTCCGCCTGCCAGGCTCTGGACAAGAGCATGTTCTCCTTTTTCGTGTCGGTGCTGCGGCAGGTGGTGGCGCTGATCCCCGCGGCGTGGCTGCTGAGCCTGACCGGGGATGTGAACAACGTCTGGTGGAGCTTCCCCATCGCAGAGCTCATGAGCCTGGTCGCCAGTATATTCTTCCTGCGCCTGGCCTTGAAGGACATGGAGAAGAAACTGGCCGTTACAGAATAATGCCGCGCAGTTAAGAGCGGCGCACCAAAGGGCCGAAGACCAGAACCGGCAGCGTTTCCGCCACGCGATTTCGGGCGCGTCAGCGAGCCGCGAGCGGGCGGAAATGCTGTCGGGCTGGTCCCGATACCGAGATAGAGCGTCTAACCGGGTGTCGGAGCCAGTCCGAAAGTATCCCTCGCCCGCACGGTTCCGCTTCGCTTCTCATCATGCGGGTCGAGGGACACTTCCGGTCCTGGCTCTCAAACCGTTACTGCCAAGGCCGCGCCCCCAGGGGAGCGGCGCACCAAAGGGCCGAAGACCAGAACCGGCAGCGTTTCCGCCACGCGATTTCGGGCGCGAAGCGAGCCGCGAGCGGGCCTAAGGGGTCCCCAAAAGGCACGCCTGCCTTTTGGGGAGAGGAGGAGCCGCGAGCCATTTGAGCTTTGCCGCCGTGCGGCAAAGGGAGACCTGGCTTGCGGGCGACGACGAGTCGGGCTGGTCCCGATACCGAGATAGAGCGTCTAACCGGGTGTCGGAGCCAGTCCGAAAGTATCCCTCGCCCGCACGGTTTCGCTTCGCTTCTCATCATGCGGGTCGAGGGACACTTCCGGCCCTGGCTCTCAAACCGTTACTGCCTACGCCGCCCCCCTTAAGAGCGGCGCACCGATGGTCCCGATACCGAGATAGAACAATATATCCCAGTGCTTTCCCCCGCTTTTGGCGGGGGATTTTTTTGGCATTTTTAAATTAGTGTTGACATTTTGCAATTTTTGTGTTAAGTTTGTTCCATATCGTAACCAAATTGTAACTTTTTTGGAGAGAGGACGTCGGTGAACGGTATGGCAGACAGTAACTTCACCCCTACGGCTGTGCTGGGGGGATATCTGAAGGAAACGGACCCGGACCGGGCGGTCAAGCTGGCCCGAGAGCTGTGCAGTCAGCTGAAAGGAGAGCCGGACAGCTTCCATGGCGGCGTCTGGCCGGGAAACGTGGACCTGGACGTGGACGGAAAGGCCGTGCTGGGCCCCTCCATCACCACGCCCGCGGACCAGCGGCCGGCGGACCAGGTGGAGTACACGGCCCCGGAGTTTTTCTGGGACGGCGCGCGCTCTGCGGCGGCGGACGTGTACTCGGTGGGGCTGATGCTCTACGCCGGGTGCAACGGCGGCTATCTGCCCTTCCAGCCCAAGACCGGCACGCTGACGGACAAGGACCGCTCCAACGCCCTGCGCCGCCGGATGAAAGGCGAGCCGGTGACGGCCCCGGAGGGGGTCAGCGGCGAGCTGAAAAAGGTCATCGAAAAGTCCCTGGCCTACGACCCGGAGGGCCGGTATATCACCTCCCATGAGTTTTTGACGGCGTTGAGCCGCACGGACGAGGCGCTCCCCTCCGCCTCCGCCCAGACCGGCGCGGCGGCAGCGGCTGCGGCGGCCATCGCGGCGGCAGTCGCCGGCGCGGCGGCGGACGAGGCCGAGGACACGGTCCCCGCCCCTGACGCTGTGGAAGCGGCGGCGGAGCCTATCCCGGAGGCGGCGGACGAACCCTTCCCGGAGCCTATGCCGGAGCCGGAGCCTGTCTCCCTGACGGACGAGGAGGTCCAGGCCCTGGCGGATGAGATGCTGGGCTCGGACGCCTCCGCCCCGGCGGAGGAACCCAGCGGCGAGGAAACGATCCCGGCAGCCGCGGCGGCGGCCGCCGTTGAGGCCGTGGACGGACCGGCCCCGGACGCGCCAGAGGCCGACGCCCCCGGTCAGGAGGCCGCTGCCCAGGTGGAAGCCGAGGCCCAAAACGGCGACGTGCCGGAGAGCGCGGACGCGCCCCAAAAGGCGGACGCCCCCAAGGACGCCGCCGGCGGCGACAGCGCGGAAAAGGAGACCGCCGCAGCCGCTGCAGCCGTGACCGGCGCGGCGGCAGCCGCCGCTGTCACGGCCAAGGCCGGCAAGAAGGCCAAGAGCGGCAAAAAGGCCGCCAAGGCCGGGGCAAAGACTGGCGACAGCCGGGTACAGGACCTGGCGGACGTGCAGCATCCCGCCCCCACGGAAAAGCCCGTCCAGGGCATCAGTCCGGCCCGGAACAGCAAACAGCAGTATAAGGTCCAGAAGGACTTTGAGAGCATGCCCAAGGCCCAGTCCGCCATCCCCGCCACCCAGCGGCGGAAACGGACCTCCGCGGCCATCCCCATCCTGTGCGGGGTGGCGGCGGCCGCGCTGATCGGCGGGACCGGCTACTGGTTCCTACGCCCCAGCGCCCTGCCTACGGCGTCTCAGCCCTTTGCGCCCCCGGCCATAACGCAGACGCCCACCATCGTCTCGCCCTCGCCTACCCCGTCCGCCAGCCCCACGCCCAAACCCTCGCCCAGTCCCTCCCGGCGGCCCACGCCTACGCCCCGGCCTACGGGCGATCCTGCGGGCGGCGCCAACGGGACCGCCGGCGGCGCGGCCCTGACCGCGCTGGGAGCCGGCACAGGTACGGGAACAGGGACCGGCACCGGCACGGCCACGGGCACAGGGACCGGCACCGGCACGGGTTACGGCAGCGCCGGGACCGGCTATGGCACCGGCACCGGCGGCGGTTACACGGGCGGCTATTCCGGCGGCTACACCGGCAGTTCCTCCGGGGGCGGGTCCTCCGGCGGCAGCAGCTTCACCGTCAACGCCGCCAGCGGCACGGTCTATCTGACGGGCAACGAGGTCCGGGTCCGCATGGGTCCCGGCACCGGCTACGGCATCCTGGGCGCGGTCAACAAGGGCGACTCCCTGACCCGGACCGGCACCGTGTCCAACGGCTGGACCCAGGTGAATTACAAGGGGTATACAGGCTATATCTACAGCCAGTACCTGACCGACACGGCCCCCACGCCCGCCGCCACCGCCACGCCCGCTCCCACGCCCACCTATACGGTGAGCGATGCCTGCGCGGCGGACTACAAAGCGGCCCAGACAGCGGCCTCCAACGCCGGCGGCCGGCTGGCTACCGGCGAAACGGACGCGGCGTTCAAGGCCATCACGGACGCGGCGACAGCGGCCGGCCAGAACGACGGGTATTACTGGCTCGGCATAGAGAAAGTCGAAACAGACTGGAAGTGGGTCAACGGCGAGACAAAGACTGAAATCAACGGTGACTGCTGGAAGTCCGACGATGACAAATCCGGCGAAGTGGCTCTGCTGGCACACCAGGACGACGGCTCCTGGAAGCTCATTTCGGTATTGAACTCCGCTCTTTCCGGCTCGCCGTATGCTGACAATATCTACTGCATGATCGTCAAATAAAGGACCACACAACGAAACAGGGCCTGCCGCGCACGCGGCAGGCCCTGTCTTTTTATATCCATCAACTATATCCGTCAACTCTTTTTTGCCCGCTCCCGGGCTGGTAGCTGGACCATCACCACGGCGGCGAACACCAGCGCGCAGCCGAAAAGCTCCCACCGGGACAGGCCCGCCGCCGGCGTGAGAACATATCCCGCCAGCACGGAGAACACGCTCTCCAGGCTCAGGATCAGCGACGCCACCGCCGGATGGACCCCCTTCTGGGCCACGATCTGCAGGGTGTAGGCCACGCCGCTGCTCAACACGCCCCCGTACAGGATGGGTCCGGCGCAGTCCAGGATATCCCCCCACACGGGGGTCTCGAACAGGAACATACAGGGCAGGCCCAGCAGCCCGCACACAAAAAACTGCACGCAGCTTATCCGCACCCCGTCCGCCAAAGGCGAGAAGTGGTCGATAGTCAAAATATGCACGGAAAAGGCCGCCGCGCACAGCAGAAGCAGCAGGTCGCTCCGGTCCAGGCCCAAGCCCTGGCCGGACAGCAGCCCGTCCATCAAACACAGGCAGAAAAAGCCCGCCATAGCCACCGCCGCCCCCAGCCACACCAGCGGAGGCGACTTCCGGCCCAGGGCCAGCCCCAGCACCGGCACCAGCACCACATAGCAGGCGGTGATGAACCCGGCCTTGCCCACGTTGGTGCCCGCCGCCTGCAGGGCGATGCCGTACTGCTGCAAATTGCTGGCTACGAACAGGCACAGCCCGCAGGCCGCGCCCCCCAGCAGGACGGTCCTTTTCTCCCCCTTCGCCAGCTCCCCGCTCCCGGCCCGGAGCCGGTCCATCAGCGGCAGGATCGCCAGCAGGAACGCCCCCGCCACCAGGGAGCGGACGCAGTTATAGGTGAACGGCCCCACATAGGCCATGCCGTCCTTCTGCGCCACGAAAGCCACGCCCCAGATAAAGGCCGTCAACAGCAGCAGCGCGGAGCTTTTCATCGATCTGATATCCAATCGAGCCAGCCTCTTTTCCATCAACTGAAAAAGAAGTATAATCCCCCGCCCGGCCTCTGTCAATGCGCCCCCTGCCCAAACCGCCGGGGCAAAATGGCCCGGGGATGGGCACATTCAACAGACCTCCTTTAATGAAATCTTAATAAACGCCCGGTTGCCTTTCCCGGCAAAAGGGGCTATGATAGACCCGTGCCGGAGCCGGAAAGGGTCCGGCGCGGGGAGGTGCCTATGACGAACGGGAGAGCATCGGCATGGACAGCGGCCGCTGCGCTGGCTCTTGGCCTGCTGACGGGCTGCGCCGGCGGCGGCGTCAGCGGCGAGGCAGCCAGCGTGGAGACCGTGGCCGCCATCGTCAGCGGCGGCAGCGTGGGCCTGGCGGACCGCTACGCGGGCATGGTGGTGGCCGGCGAGACCGCCAACGTGAAGCGGGACGGCGACAAGGTGGTGCTGGAGACTTACGTCCAGGTGGGCGACATGGTAAAGGCCGGGGACCCGCTTTTTGCCTACGACGTGGAGAAGATGCAGCTGGATCTGGACGAGCTGTATCTGAAAAAGGCGGATTATGAGAACACCGTGGCCTCCGCCAACGCGGAGATCAGCGAGCTGGAAAACCAGCGGGGCCAGGCCAAGGACGAGGATAAGCTCAGCTATACCCTGCAGATCGACTCCCGCCGGGCGGACATCCGGGAGGCCCAGTACAACATGGCCGTCAACGACCGGGATATCGCCGCCATGGAGGCGTCGCTGCAAGACACCGTGGTGGACTCCCCCATCGCCGGGCGGATCATGAGCGTGGACGAGACCGGCGGCAGCGGCGGGGACGACTATTACCCCACCGGCGGCCAGGAGGACCCCGCCGCCAGCAAGGGCGTCGACTACATCACCGTCACCGACGTGGACAGTATGCGCGTGCAGGGCAACGTCAACGAGATGAACGCCTCCGCCTTGACGGAGGGCATGGCTATGACCATCCGCTCCCGGCTGGACAAGACCGAGACCTGGTCCGGGACCCTGACGGGGGTGGACTGGGAAAACCCGGTCCAGAACAACACCAGCGGCAGCATGGTCTATATATCCTCCGAGGACAGCGACGAGATGACTACCGCCAGCAAATATCCCTTTTACATAGAGCTGGACTCCACCGAGGGCCTGATGCTGGGCCAGCACGTGTACATCGAGCCGGACACCGGCGGCGAGGACGAAGAAAAGCCGGCGGGACCCATGCTGCCCGGCTATTACATCGTCCAGGACGAGGACCAGCCCTATGTCTGGGCCGACGACGGGGACGGCAAGCTGGAAAAGCGGGCCGTGGAGCTGGGCGTCCACGATGAAGAGACGGACGCTTATGAGATCTTGGACGGCCTGGCCCTGACGGACTGCATCGCCTTCCCGGAGGAGGCTCTGGCCGAGGGCCAGCGCACGGAGAAGTACGACCCCGCCGCCGGCGAGGATGAGGAGACCGGCGCCGCCGACGCCCCGGCGGGCTTTTGAGGACACGCCATGCTGCTTGAGATGCGCGACATATGCAAGAACTACCCCCAGGGCCGGGAGGTGGTGAAGATCCTGAAGCACGTGGATCTTACCATCGACCAGGGGGATTACCTTGCCATCATGGGCCCCTCCGGCTCCGGCAAGACCACGCTGATGAATCTGATCGGCTGTCTGGACGTGCCCACCAGCGGCACCTACCGGCTGGACGGGGAGGATGTGTCCAAGGCGTCGGAAAACCGGCTGGCGGACGTGCGAAACTCCACGCTGGGCTTCGTGTTCCAGAGCTTTTATCTGCTGCCCAAGCTGTCGGCCCGGGAGAACGTGGCTCTGCCCCTGCTGTACGCGGGGGTAAAAAAGCGCGAGCGGCTGCGCCGGGCGGAGGAGGCCCTGAAAATGGTGGGGCTGGGCGAGCGGATCGACTTCATGCCCAACCAGCTTTCCGGCGGCCAGCAGCAGCGGGTGGCTATCGCCCGGGCCATGATCAACCGGCCCAAGCTGCTTTTGGCGGACGAGCCCACCGGCGCGCTGGACACCGCCTCCGGCCGGCAGGTCATGGACCTTTTTGACGAATTGAACGAAAACGGGGCCACCATCGTGCTCATCACCCATGAGCCCAAGGTGGGGGCCCGGGCCAGACGGCTGCGGCGCATCCTGGACGGGGCGCTGCTGCCGGAGGAAGGGAGCGAAAACGATGGCGAAGCATGAGATGGCATCCCCGGCGGCCCCGCAAAAGCAGGCGGCCGCTGTGAAGCACGCCAAAGCCCCCAGGCCGAAGGACCCCAGAGTCCGCCGGGCGCTGGCCCTGACCCTGGCGGGCCTGGCGCTGCTGGGCGCCGCCGCCGGGGGCGGATATCACTATCTGCAAAACCGCGCCGGCAAGGCGGTGAACGTGTACCCCCTCCAGCAGCTTGGCTCCTCCGACAGTTGGTACGACCGGGTGAACACCGGCGGCCAGGTCCGGGCGGACAGGATGCAGGCGGTGTATCTGTCCTCCACCCAGACCGTCACGGAGGTGTTCGTGAAGGAGGGCCAGCACGTCATGGAGGGGGACCCCATCCTGGCTTTCGACACCACCTTGGACCAGGTGGAGCTGACCCGCAAGCAGATCGCCATCGACCAGCTGCAACTGGATATCCAGCAGGCCCAGGAGACCCTCCGGGAGATCGACACTTATAAAATCGGCTCCCCCGGCGGCTACAGCGCGCCGGAGCGGACCCCCGCGCCCACCCCCGTGCCGGAGCCCACGGAGGTCCCCTGTTTCCAGGGGGGCCAGGGCACGGCGGAGGACCCTTTCGTGTTCCTGTGGTCGGATGAGCTGGCTTTCAGCGACAGCCAGATCGAGCATCTGCTGGTCCTGACCGAGCCCACGCCGGAGCCTACCGACACGCCAGAGCCCACCGACACGCCGGAGCCGGAGCCCGGCGGCCTCAGCGCGGGCCAGGAGCATATCCAGTCCCGCCTGCTGGCCCCGGCCCGGTCCGTTGTCCGGGAGCCGGTCCCCGCCGCCCAGCGGTTCGCGGGCCTGTCCGCCGAGGACATTTTGCGCCAGTTCCAGGACCTGGCCGGGGACCCGGCGGGGCTCGCCGGGTTTTATGAGAGCCTCACCGACGCTGACCGGCAGACCGTCACGGACCTTCTGACCGCCGAGCAGCTGGAGGGGCTGCGGGCCCTGCTGGCGGACGCGGGCGTGGAGGACCCTCTGCCCACCGCCGCGCCGGCGGCTCCGGAGCCGTCGGAAGCCACGGACACGCCGGCGCCCGCCGATACGCAGGAGCCCGCCGGTACGCAGGCCCCTGCCGGCACGCCGGTCCCCGTCCAGCCCGGCGGGGTCCTGCCGGCGGCCGTTCCTCCCGGGGACCCCGCCGCGCCGGTGGCCGATCCCCCCGAGCCGGACCCGGAGTCCACGGAGCCGCCCACGGGCGCGAGCTATTACATGGTCTTTGAGATACGGACCAACGACTCCCTGCAGGGGGATGTACTGCGGGCCTTTGAGATGCAGTTCGTGCTGTCCGGCCAGGGCCTTCGCAGCTACTGGGCCTACCGGGTGCTGGACCCAATGTACGCGCCGAAACTGAGCAGCCTGACGGACTATGACTATGACGGCGGCGGCTATGACTACTTTGACCCCGGCGAATACTACTCCGCCGCGGAGATCGCTCAGATGCGGGCGGAGACCCAGCGGGAGATCGCCTCCAAGACCATCCAGTTGAAGATGGCCCAGCAGGACCTGAAACAAGTGCAGTATGAGCTGTCTAACGGCCAGGTGCTGGCTACCGCCGCCGGCACCGTCCGAAGCGTGCTGGACCCGGACGAGGCCCTGCAAAATAACGAGCCCGTGGTGAAGATATCCGGGGGCGGGGGCTATTTCATCACCCCCCTCATGAGCGAGTTCGACATGCAGTATATGCACGTGGGCGACACCGTCACCGTGGAGAATTACATGGCCGGCCAGACCCTGGAGGGCGTCATCAAGGAGATATCCCCCTACCCCACCGACGAGCGGTACCCGGACTATTACTCCAGCGGCACCAACGGCAATGTCTCCACATATCCCTTCACCGTGGCGGTCAGCGAGGACGCGGACCTGCGGGACGGGTACTACGTCAATGTGTACTTCTCGGCCCGGGACGACCGGGAGGATGACGATGACGCTTTCTACCTGGAAAACGCCTTTCTGCGGTCCGAGGGCGGCAAGAGCTATGTGTACGCGGCCGGGCCGGACGGGCTGCTGGAAAAGCGGCCCGTGACCACCGGCAAGAGCCTGGGCGGGTACATGACCGAGATCAAGGCCGGGCTGGACCCGGAGACGGACTATGTGGCCTTCCCTTACGGGCGCAGCGTGAAGGCCGGTGCGGCCACGGTCCGGCAGGAGGACGCCTCGCTTTTGTACAACGGCTATTGACAAGGAGGACCGCCTGTGTTTGAGAACATATCCCTGGCCTTCCAGGGCATCTGGGGCCACAAGCTGCGGTCGTTTTTGACCATGCTGGGCATCATCATCGGCATCGCCTCCATCATCACCATCGTGTCCACCATCAAGGGCACCAACGACCAGATCAAGGAGAGCCTGATCGGCTCCGGCACCAACGCGGTGACGGTCCAGCTGAGCCAGAGCGGCTCCGCCTACGATATGTCCTGGCAGGGCCCGCCGGCGGGGGTGACGCCCGTGTCGGAGGAGACGCTGGCGGAGCTTGCCGGGCTGGACAACGTGGTGGCGGCCAGCCTTTTCTCCGTCCGGCAGGTGTATGACGCCGCGGTGTGCTATGGCAGCGCGTCCTGGTCCGGCTATCTTTACGGGGTGGACGAGAACTACTTCGCCGCCGCCGGCTACCGGCGCACGGCGGGCCGGGGCTTTTTGCCGGAGGACTTCGCCGCCTTCCGCAAGGTGGCTATCCTGGACGGGACCGCCGCCTCGGTCCTGTTCGGCAGCGCCAGCCCCGTGGGGGAGGTGCTGGAGGTCCGGGGCGAGCCCTTCACGGTGGTAGGGGTGGTGGACCGGGCCGCCGCCGGCCAGTTCGCCATCGAGACTTACCGGGATTATGAGATGTACTACGGCGACAGCTCCAACGGCCGGGTGTTCATCCCCCTGGGCGACTGGCCCATCGTCTATCGGTTCGACGAGCCCCAGGGCGTCATTTTGAAGGCCGCCAGCACCGACGACATGACCCGCATCGGCCAGCAGGCCGAGGATCTGCTCACCGCCAGCCAGATATCCGCCGACGCGGCCCAGGACGGCTTCGCCTACCAGAGCGACGATCTGATGGAGCAGGCCGCCAAGATACAGGAGCTGTCCAACGCCACCAACAACCAGCTTCTGTGGATCGCGGGCATCTCCCTGCTGGTGGGCGGCATCGGCGTGATGAACATCATGCTGGTGACCGTCACCGAGCGCACACGGGAGATCGGTCTGAAAAAGGCCATCGGGGCGCGAAAGCGGCGCATTTTGTGGCAGTTCCTCACGGAAGCCGCCGCCCTGACCAGCATCGGCGGCATACTGGGGGTGGCCGCCGGGGTGGGCCTGAGCCGGTTCATCGCCTCCGCCATGGGGACCCCCTCGGCGGTCAGCTATCCCGCCATCGCGGTGGCGGTGCTGTTCTCCATGCTCATCGGCGTGATCTTCGGCATGATCCCCGCCGTCAAGGCCGCCAACCTGAACCCCATCGACGCGCTGAGACGGGAATAAGTCGATCACGCGCACGGCGCACCAAAGGGCCGAGGACCAGAACCGGCAGCGTTTCCGCCAGGAACCGTTCTAACTGGGTGTCGGAGCCAGTCCGAAAGTATCTCTCGCCCGCACAGTTTCGCTTCGCTTCTCATCATGCGGGTCGAGAGACACTTCCGGTCCTGGCTCTCAAACCATTACTGCCAAGGCCGCGCCCCCAGGGGAGCGGCGCACCGATGGTCTGAGGACCAGAGCCGGCAGCGTTTCCGCCACGCGATTTCGGGCGCGAAGCGAGCCGCGAGCGGGCGGGAATGCTGTCGGGCTGGTCCCGATACCCAAATAGAGCGTCTAACTGGGTGTCGGAGCCAGTCCGAAAGTATCTCTCGCCCGCACAGTTTCGCTTCGCTTCTCATCATGCGGGTCGAGAGACACTTCCGGTCCTGGCTCTCAAACCGTTACTGCCAAGGCCGCGCCCCCAGGGGAGCGGCGCACCAAAGGGCCGAGGACCAGAGAACCGGCAGCGTTTCCGCCACGCGATTTCGGGCGCGAAGCGAGCCGCGAGCGGGCTTAAGGGGTCCCCAAAAGGCACGCCTGCCTTTTGGGGAGAGGAGGAGCTGCGAGCCATTCGAGCTTTGCCGCTTTGCGGCAAAGGGAGACCTGGCTTGCGGGCGACGACGAGTCGGGCTGGTCCCGATACCAAAATAGAACGGCCAGCGGTGCTGTGACCGCTGGCCGTTTTATTTTACAATTTGCCTTTGAACCATTCAAATATCCGCCGCCCATCGGCCAGGTCCGGCCGGGCGAAGCGGAAGGCCATCCGCTCCGGGTGGAACTGGACCGTCAAAATGGGCAGGGTCTCATGCTCCGCCGCCTCCACGGTCCCGTCGGGGGCAAAGGACACGGCCCGCAGGCCCGCTCCCAGGCGGCCCAGCCCCTGATGGTGGGAGCTGTTGACGGTCATCTTCACCCCGTACAGCCCATACAGCGCGCTCCCCGGCCGATTCTCCGCCAAGTGTACGCTGTCCACATGGTCGTGGGCCATGTGGTCCTCCGCCGTGGGCAGGTCCTGGATAAGATCGCCTCCCAGGCCCACGTTCACTACCTGGTGGCCCCGGCAGATGCCCAGCACGGGCCGGCCCGTCCGAACAAAGGCGTCCAGTATCTTCAACTGCACATCGTCCAGCCAAGGGTCGATATCCCGTGACCCAGCGTTGGTCTGCCCGAACCGGGCCGGGTCTATGTCCCCGCCTCCCGGCAGCAGCAGCCCGGCGCAGGCCCCGGCCTCCGCCGGGGAGAGCGTCGCCACCGGCTCCAGCCCCACCGCCTCCAGGGCGGCGGCGTAGTTGGCGGCGTTTTTTTCATATCCCGCGACAGCGACTTTTTTCATCTCACAGATCCAGCGCGGCCACGTCCTCCACCGTCTCCCGGCGGACGATCAGCCGCGGCTTTCCGTCTTTCAACGCCACGATGGGGGGCCGGGGCACCCGGTTATAGTTGGAGGCCATGGAGTAGTTATAGGCCCCCGTCACCAGCACCGCCACCGTGTCCCCCTGGCGGGGGCTGTGCAGGGGCACGTTTTCACCGATCAGGTCGCCGCTCTCGCAGCACCGGCCCGCCAGGGCCGCCGTCGTGTCCGGCGTCTCGCCGGCCCGGTCCGCGATCAGCGCGGTGTGCCGGGTGCCGTACAGGGCATAGCGGGGATTGTCCCCCATGCCCCCGTCCACAGCTACATAGCACCGGCCGTCGGGGACGGACTTGACGTTCTGCACCGTGTACAGCGTCACCCCCGCCGCCCCTACGATGTCCCGGCCCGGCTCCAGCATCACCGCCGGCGGAGGATAGCCGTACTGTCCGCACCGCTCCGCCAGCCGCTCCGCCGCCTGCCGGATCATCTCCCCGCAGTCCGGGGCGGTCTCCTTCTCCTCATAGGCCACGGCGAACCCGCCGCCCAGATTCAGCACGGACGCCGTATACCCGGTCCGTTCCCGCACCCGATCCAGAAAGCCCATCATCACGTCCACCGCCAGGCGGAAAGGCCCCGCGTCGAATATCTGGGAGCCGATGTGACAGTGAAAGCCCGCCAGAGCCACGTGCTCCATGCCCAGGGCCCGCTCCGTGAACGCCAGGGCCTGGCCCGTGGGGATGGGCACGCCGAACTTCACGTCCACCACCCCGGTGTTCACCGCCGCGAAGGTGTGGGGGTCGATGCCCGGCGTCACCCGCAGCAGTATCCGCTGCCGGGCCCCGGCCACCGCCGCCAGCACGTCGATCCGCTCCAGCTCCTCCTCGCCGTCCACGGCGATATATCCAATGCCGGAGGCGATGGCATAGCGGAGCTCCTCCGCCGTCTTGGCGTTGCCGTGAAAGCAGATGTCCCCCGCCGGGACCCCCGCCGCCAGAGCGGTGTACAACTCTCCGGCGGAGACCACGTCCAGGCCCATGCCCTCCTCCCGCGCCATCCGGCACAGAGCCTTGCAGCACAGAGCCTTGCTGGCATAAAGAGGCCGGCTGCCCCGGGGCATATACGCCTTGACCGCCCGCACATAGACCCGCATCCGGGAGCGGACCATGTCCTCGTCCAGCACATACAGGGGCGTGCCGTACTCCCGGGCCAAAGCCAGCGTGTCCACGCCGCCCACCGTCAGGTGGCCGGCCCCGTTCACCGCAAGATCCGTCTGATGCAGCATCGCGCTTCCTCGTTTCCGTAGACAGGATGGGATAACCTATGATATACTGGTCGCCAGGACCAATATGCAACATATTACCCCAGGCGGGGCATGATTGCAAGTTTTTTCCAGGAGGCGCGGGATGAACACACCAAAGCAGATCGCCGCCGGCTACATAGACCTGGGCTACGCCAAGGCCACGCTGCCCAAGGGGCGGATGTTTTTGCTGGCCGTGCTGGCGGGGGTATACATCGCCCTGGCGGGGGCCGCGTCCACGGTGGGCACGGCCGTTGGCGGCAAGCTGGCGGGGGCCTGCATCTTTCCGGCGGGACTCGCCATGGTGGTTCTGGCGGGCAGCGAGCTTTTCACCGGCAACAACCTGATGATCCTCTCCGCCCTGGAAAAGCGCATCACCGCCCGACAGCTTCTGACGGCTTGGGCGGTGGTGTACGTGGGCAACCTGGCGGGGGCCGTGCTGATCGCCGCGCTGACGGTGTGCGGCGGGACCTTCGGCGCGTATCACGAAACGCTGCTGTCCACCGCCGGTGCCAAGACGGCCCTTACCTTCTCCGACGCGCTGCTGCGGGGCGTGGCCTGCAATATCCTGGTGTGCGCGGCGGTGTGGATGGCCGCGGCGGCCCAGGACGCGGGCGGCAAGGTGCTGGCGCTGTATCTGCCGGTGGCGGCCTTCGTGCTGTGCGGATTTGAGCACTGTGTCGCCAATATGTTCTTCATCCCGGCGGGGCTGTTCGCCGCCATGCGTTACGGCGGGGCCCCGGAGGGGCTGACCTGGGGCGCGTTTTTCCTGAAAAACCTGCTGCCCGTCACGCTGGGCAACCTGATCGGCGGCGTGGGCCTGGGCGCTGTGCTGAAGGCCGTGTACCTGCCCGCGGGGGACAGGGTCAGTCAATAAAAATCCGGGCAGGGCAAAATGCCCTACCCGGCTCCGCCGGTCACGCCCTGTCGGGCGCGGCTTTTTTATCGTGGATCCTGCGGGCCAGATACACCACAGGCGTGTCCAGCAGGCTGGTCGCCACATAGATGGCGTAGCCCGAGAGGATGATGCTGGTCAGAAGCCGGGGGGTATATCCCTCCATGCCCGCGAAAGCCCCCAGGTTGAACAGGGCCGTGTTCACCAGCTGGCTGATAAGGGTGGAGCCGTTGTTGCGCAGCCAGAGGTACTTTCGGTGATCCCCGAATTTTTTATCCGTCCAGTCCCACCACCGGTGGTAAAGCCACACGTCCAGAAGCTGGCTGACCGCGTAAACGCTCATGCTGGCAAGCACCAGCCGGGGCGTGGTGGAGAAGATGGTCCGGATGGCCGGCATGGCCCAGTCGCTTTCCGCCGGCCGGTACAGCATCCAGCTATAGGTCAGCGCCACGAAAAACACCGAGGCGCCGATGCCCAAAAATACCGCCCGGTTGGCGGCCTTTTTGCCGGAGTTCTCGCTGAGGATGTCGGTGATGAGGAACGTGGCCGCGAACAGCACGTTGCCAAGGGTCTGCTCCATGCCGAAGGCCACCACCAGGATCAGGACCTCGATGTTGGACAGGATGGTCACCGCCACCGTCATGCCGTACAGGCCCACGTCACCGAAAAGGCGGTAGGCCAGCAGCACCGCCCCGAAGACGAATACCACCGAGGCGGCCAGGATAAGCTCGTTCATTCTGTTTTCCTTCCCGGAAAAGAATACCGGGGGCCTACGCCCCCGGAACGTTCTTTCCCTCGCCGTAGTTTTGATTTTGTGCCGCGCACAGGGCAGGATGGTCACGAACTGCCCGGGTATGAAATTCTTCTTTCATACTATAAAGCAAAAAAGCGGCCTTGTCAAGAGGCTTCCTCCTCGTTCTCGTCCGTTTCCGCCCACTCGTAGTATTCCGCCTCGCCGGCAAAGAGCATATACCTCCCGTCCACCAGCCCGTAAAAGCCTGCCGCCGTAAAATACCCGCGCATATCCGCCGCCTCCTTTTTTATCGTCCGGGCCTTCCCCGCCCGGCAGATCCAGAATAGCGGTTTTCCAGTCCCATAAACCGTACAGCCGTCCGGCGGTATTTACGGATCGGGCCGGCGCGTATATAATGGATATCAACGAACAGATGCACCGTACAGAAAGAGAGACGCCATGATATACATCCTTTATAATCCCCTGGCGAACAACGGCAACGGCACGGCCGGTCTGGACGACGTGCTGGCCGCCGCCGGGCCCCGGGACAAAGACCAGACCCCGGAGCTGGTAGACGTGACCAAGGAGGACGAGGCGGAACTGCTGCTGGGCCTGGGGCCGGAGGACGAGGCCATCGTCTGCGGCGGGGACGGCACGCTGCACTACCTCGTCAACGCCCTGGCCGGACGGGTGCCCGCCGCACCGGTGTACCTGTGGCGCATGGGCACCGGCAACGACTTTCTCCGGGACGTGGCCGGCTCGTCCGGGGAGAAGCTGGTGCGCCTGAACGAGTATCTGCGGGACCTGCCCACCGGGGAAACGGATGGGGACCGGCGGCAGTACTTCCTCAACAACGTCAGCTTCGGCCTGGACGGACAGGTCTGCGAGCTGGGTGAACAGGAAAAGGCCCGGCTGGGCCGGCCGGTGAACTACATCGCCCTGGCCCTGCGGCTGGTGCTGCGGGATTTCCACCCGGCCAACGCCACCGTCACCGTGGACGGGGAGACCCGGACCTATGAGAACGTGTGGGTGGCCTCCGCCTTCAACGGCCGGTACGTGGGCGGCGGCATGAAGCTGGCCCCGGACCAGGACCGGACCGGGGATAAGCTCTGCTGCGTGGTGCTGCACAGCCTCACCCGGCCCAAAGTTTTGCTGCATTTGGCAAGGGTCTACTGGGGCGGGCACGTGAAGATGAAGGAATGCGACGTGCGCTTCGGGCGGGATATCTCCGTCCGCTTCGACGTCCCCGGCTCTCTGAACATGGACGGGGAGCCTCTGGGCCGGGTGTCCGGCTTTCACGCGGTGAAGCCCGTCCACACCGTCGCCGCTTGCGAAACCGCGGCCGGTATGGTAAAATAACGGTACTCATATCACCTTTCCGAAAGGAGGCGGCGGCATGGATGAACTGAAGCTGATCGTGGCAAGCAACCTGATCAAGCTGCGCCAGGCGGCGGGCATGACCCAGGCGGAGCTGGGCGAAAAGCTCAATTACTCCGATAAGACCGTCTCCAAATGGGAACGGGGCGAGTCCATCCCGGACGCCTATATCCTGACAAGGCTGGCGGAGATATACGGCCTGACGGTGGACGATCTGCTGCACAGCGACGACCAGTGGCAGGACCCGGCGGAACGGGCCAAGGCCCGGGAAAAGGCCGCCGCCCCCACCTTCAGCAGCCGGGTGGTGACCCTGGTGGCTATCATGGGCATCTGGACCATGGCGGTGATCATGTTCGTGACCTGCTGGCTGGTGCTGGACCAGGTGCTGTGGCTGATCTTCGCCTGCGCGGTGCCGGTGTCGCTGATAACGCTGCTGGTGCTCAACTCCGTCTGGAACAAGGGCCGGCACAACATGATCATCGTCATGCTGCTGGTAGCCACGCTGGTGACGCTGGTGTTTCTGTTTCTGCTGCCCCAGCGGCCATGGCAGCTGTTTTTGATCCTGATCCCGGCGGAGGTGCTGGTGGTGCTCTGCTTCCACATCCGCCGCCGCAAGGCCTGATATCAGCGGGATTCTCCTGACAGTAGAACGATCCGACCGGGGCGTAGAGCGCATTCTATGCCCCGGTCCTATTTTGAGAGATGCTTCCAGATGGCGTAGGTTGCCCTTCGCCGCGGGCGGCGGTACAATGAACGCATACTACGACAGGGCCTTTCGGCCCGCAAGGAGGCAATCATGAGCGACTATATCCTGAGCTGCTGCTCCACCGCCGACCTGTCCCGGGAGCATTTGGAGCGGCGGGATATCCCCTGCGTATTTTTCCATTACTTCCTGGATGAGAAGGAGTACATGGACGATCTGGGCCAGAGCATGCCTCTGGACAAATTCTATCAGGCCATGACCGACGGGGCCATGACCCGGACCGCCCAGGTGAACATCTCGGAATATCTGGACTTCTTCACCCCCTTTCTGGAGCAGGGCAAGGACATCCTACACCTGACGCTGTCCTCGGGCATCTCCGGGACCTTCAACTCCGCCCAGAACGCCGCCGCCATCGCCCGAGAGCGGTTCCCGGAGCGGAAGATATACGTCGTGGACTCCCTGGCGGCCTCCTCCGGTTATGGCCTTTTGATGGACGCGCTGGCGGACAAGCGAGACGCGGGCATGGATATCGACAGCCTGCGGGACTGGGCGGAGGAGAACAAGCTGCGCCTGCACCACTGGTTCTTCTCCACGGACCTGACCTTCTTCGTCCGGGGCGGCCGCATCTCCAAGGCGGCCGGGGTCTTCGGCGGGGTGCTGAACATCTGCCCGCTGATGAACGTGGACTATATGGGCCGGCTGATCCCCCGGGAGAAGATCCGCACCAAGAAAAAGGTGATCCGCGCCATCGTGGACAAAATGGAGCAGTACGCCGACGGGGGCCTGGATTACGACGGCAAGGTGTACATGTCCAACTCCGCCTGTCTGGAGGACGCCCAGGAGGTGGCCCGGCTGGTGGAGGAGCGGTTCCCCAAGCTGAACGGGAAGGTGCTCATCAACCCCATCGGCACGGTGATCGGCAGCCACACGGGTCCCGGCACGGTGGCGTTGTTCTTCTGGGGCAAGAAGCGGGAAAACTGACCCGCCGGCGGGTTTTGCTTGACAGGGGAAGTCCGAAACGATATAGTATAAGGGCCGCCGCGGGTCATGCGGCGGTCCTTTATCCGGGTGTAGCGCAGTTGGTAGCGCGGGTGGTTTGGGACCACCAGGCCGCTGGTTCAAGTCCAGTCACTCGGACCATAATGATAGAAGGTAATCTTTCTGAACAAATGTTTTGGATTTGTCAGACGGATTACCTTCTTTCGTTCTCTAGAAGCCTTGGGAATACGGGGTTTCCTAGACTTTAAGCGTGCTGGGGAAATTGGACGTCGATTGAGAAAAGATGCAAAAATTGGGGAGGAAAACACGAAAATCCTAGGTTCTGAACCGTCACCTCCAATTTACTTTTTCTGGATAGGCCGGGCGGCGGCAATTCTCCCTACCTCATCTGGACATTTATAGTTCAGCGTCCTGTGCGGACGTTTCGTGTTGTAGAAGACGTAAGTGTGCCACAACTCTTTGTCTCTAGCGGGAAGCTGCAAAGATTATCTCTTGCGGTCTGTTTCTGTTTTTGTTAAAATGTATGTCACAGGACGGAAATATCTACTTCATAATGTGTCAGAAGGAAAAATATATGGAATATTCAACTAGGACCAACTATAGTCAAGCAAATATACAAGCCCTTCATATATGTTAGGAGATTGCCCGTTTAGTTCCTCCTACAGATGATGAACTTGTGTTCAACTTTACGTCTTATGGCGAGAATAATCATTTTAGTAATCTTATTCTGATAAATATTACGCAAGTTTAGGTCAACGTATCGAGACGCACAGCTCAAAGTTAGGCCTAAGGATACAGCCGGCTATCTTTAGCATATCGGTTTTTACAAAGCCTGTGGTATAGGTATAGCCAAGGAGCCAGGAGAGGCCAGAGCAAGTTCCAATTATGTTCCGATAACAGAAATAAGCCTGTCTGACACAGACTTTTATCGAAATATTGAGACAAAAGCAATGGAATTAGCTGCTACGCTTCAATTTGATAGTGGTCTGCAAGGTAGATTTGAGAAAGAAGAAGGCGGTATAGATGCTTAACAGTTGTTTTAATGTCGGAGGAAATGTATTAGAAGTGCTAGCACACGTTGACCAACCAACAAATTGGCTTCAACTGAGTATTTCAGTATCTTCCATTATAACGTCCGTCATAGCCATAGTTATTTCGATTACTACATATAAATCTCAAGTAAGACATAATAAGAATAGCGTAAAGCCAATACTAAACATAATCTGCGGCGATTATGAGAATGACATATATGTAAGAATTGACAATTATGGTGTAGGGCCAGCTATCATAAAACGTGTTTTATGTTCAAACGGGAAGGATAATGACAGTTGTTTATATCATCTTATCCCTGAGAAAGCAAGAGTTAAAACTCAATATAGCGATTCAACAGTAAAGTTAACCGCCTTGACACACTTTGTTGAAGACATAACTGATCGAACAATTGCGCTTCAAAAAAGTATCGTTTTGTTACAACAAGTAGATCCAGATTCCAAAATCCGAGTAGCACTAAGAACAGTATTAGAGAAAATTACCATTCAAGTTGAATACACAGATATATATGGAAAAGAGAAATTCGTTGTCAAGCGTAGCCTTGCTATTTTTGGCCGGACACTCTCTAAAGCACAAGCGCTGGTCACATTGTAAGGCAATCCTAGGTTTATCCAATACTGTGCGGATTAAGCTTTTCAATGACCGCAATCTGTTTACTCAGGACACCAATTTAATACAAATATCGCTGTGCGCCTGTATGCAAACCCTTGAAAACAGGGACTTTTTCAAAAAATACTATAACGTCACTCGGACCATAATGATGATCCGAACTGCATCTTCCAAATCGGGGATGTGTTCGGATTTTTCATTCCCATTGAGCGCATCCTGTGAACGAAGGGC
>CANQNS010000018.1 GCA_947625285.1 uncultured Oscillospiraceae bacterium | reverse complement strand
CGGGCTTACCTTGACCCCGTAGCCCACCAGCAGACACAAGATCACGATCGCGGGCACGGTGGTGATGCCCAGGATAGTTACCTCACCATCATCCCCTACCGCCACGTCCACGTCCGGCGCGGTATCGCCGGGCGCATCCGGCATGGCAGTCAGCATCGGCACCTCCGGGGCCTCGGTGGCGGGCGGGGCCGTCACCGTGGGGAGTTCGTCCGTGGCCGTGGCCGCCGCAGGCGGGGTGTCCGTGGCGCCGGCGTCCTCCGGGGCGGCGTAGACAGCGGCGGCCATGCCCGTCAGCAGCACGCCGAGCAGCAGCATGGCCATGATCGTTGCACAGATCTTTTTCATTCTCTTTTTCATTCTCTTTTCATCCTTTCAATTATATTATATTAGGACGACGCCCCATGTGCGCCGTTGTCCCCGTGATCGTTGGCCCGCGCCGTGAGCGCGTCTATGGCCTTGGTGATTGCCGCCGGCAGGGGCAGGCCCATCAAGCCGGCGTTCTCCACGATGGAGATAAGCTCATTGGCGACAAAGCCGATGATGACCGCGTCCCGGATGTAGTTGATGCCCAGCAGCAGATCCAGCCGGCAGGCGATCAGCACGATAAGCAGGGTCATGCCCTTTCGGCACAGGCCCTTGAAGCCCGCCCGGGATTCCAGCGCGCCGCCCTCTGATTTGGGCGAGGCGTGGAACACCCCCGCCACCACCAGGCCGGATATGTAGTCCACGGCCATGCAGATCACCAGCGTCACGATGGCGGCGTCCCAGCCGCCCAGCAGCGAGGCGATGACGCCCCCTATCGTGCCTGCAGCGGTGCAGATCGCGGTCTTATCGCTCATATGTCTATCCTCCTTATGTTGTGCTGGCCTCCGGCCAGCCGTTGCCGCAGCCAGCCATGGGGATCGTCAGGTTGAGCCACATGGCAATAGCCGGGACCGCGGACTCTGTCCAGTTGGTATCGATGGCAACGTCACCGTTTGGCCGGAGGCGAAGGCTCGCCTGGATCCAATTATTAAATGTGGACGAAAAGACCAACGTCCCGACAGGCACGATAACCTCCGTTTCGCCCACGACCTCCCGCGGCAGCGTGGCGATCACATACTGAGATCCGCCTGCCACGGGCAAGAGCGTAAAGTTGCTCCGTATGTTGGTCTTGGTCAGGTGCAACAGGCCCAGGTCCTTGCTGTATGTGTACAGCAGCCTGTCCGGCCCGCCGTTGACCTCCGGCACGTTATCCAGCATCTCCACGCTCCCGGTGACCCACCCGCTGGAGCGCGGCCTGTATAGGGGGTTTACCCCCCCCCGACATCCTAGTCTTGTCCATGCATCTACCTCCTACAGTCTTATCCCGACGATCTTAAGCGGGATCCCATGATTTGGCGTTTCGGTTGAGCCGTCACCCCTGCCCGAGCCGAACACCCCATTGCTAAAAGTGACCTGGCACTTGCTCCGCGAGATCACGACATCACGCTGACCGCTCGCGGTGCAATAATAATTACCGTTCCACTCGTACCAGATCACGGCAAAGTGGTGATGGTGTATATCATCCATATCCGGCACATACATGACAGTGCCCTGGGTGTGATTGATATTGCCACCTGTACAGGCGTATGCCACCTCGATGTAATACCACTCATATCTGTCCAGATCCGGTACCTCGATCGTCTGCGCCCCAAACGGCGCACTGGGATCTGGATTGGTCCAGAGCACCCGGGCCCCGGGCGCCTGGTACAGAGGGTTTACCCCTCGGTCTGTATTGCTCACAATTTACCTCCTCCATCGATCCAATTAGTCACATACCCCGCGACGTGGTAATAGATCGTCATGACCGCGCCCGCCGTCGGGTTCCCCCCGCCAGCCGCATAGATGTACTCCGCCGGCGGTGTGGTAATGTCCCCGGGCGCGGCGCAGGCGACCCACATATTATGGTCGTCCGCTGATACGGTGACGACCGGAGCCACGTCAAAGGTGACAGGATATGCGGGCGGGGTCTGGGACGGCATATACCACAGGCTGTTATCCTGTTGCATTGCCGTGCCCGTCGGGCGAAAGGCCCCCCACAGCTCGCACCATCCTGACCGCCAGATGCGGTAATGCCACATACCGCGCTGGCCGTACATCGTCACGTAATCGGTCCGCTCCCGGGCCGGGTTATAAGTTACCCCCCCGCCGCGGTACCGGGCATTACTGTTACGACCAGGTCGATCTCACCCGCCGGCGCGCCCTCGGACCACAGCGTTATGGTCCCGTCGTCTACGGTCAGGTACTGCCACTGGGCGGCGGACGCATCGTCGCCGCCAGTGCATACGATGGATGCTACGCTGTCCGTTGCCAGCGCGCCCACCGCCTGCATCGTGGCGTAGTGGTCCGGGCTGCCCTGCTTTGAGGCTGCGGGATCCTCCACGCTGGCCCAATCGCCAGGCTGGACCGTCAGGGCCCAGCACCGGGGCATGGCTGCCTTGACCGTCTGGACAGCCTTGTCCGCCTCAGCCTTGGTGTAGGCGCCGACATCCCCAGCTGTCAGCGTGACCGCGCCGGTCCGGCCGTTGACGCTGGCGACTCCCCCGCTGGGACCCATGGGGCCCTGTGGCCCGGTGTCCCCCTTTGGACCGGCCGCGCCTGTGTTGCCCGTGACTAGCCCCAGTGTCAAGTGGTAGTGACCGTCCTGCTGGGTGACGCTCGCCGTGGGCGTTCCCCCGGCCGGTACCTGCGACGCAGACACGGTCATACCCTCGATGAGCTGCGCCGCATCATTGGCTTTTCCGGCGGCGGTGTCGGCTTTTCCGGCAGCGGTACCAGCTTTCTCCGCCGCATCATTGGCCTCCCCGGCGGCTGCGTCGGCTTCCCCGGCAGCGGTACCAGCTTTCTCCGCCGCAGCATTGGCCTTGCCAGCGGCAGAAGCGGCGGTACCGGCGGCGGCGTTGGCCTCCTCGGCCGCCTCCAGTGTAGCCTCCGTGGCCTCCCGGGCCTTGTTCGCGGCGGTGTTGGCCTCTCCGGCTGCCTTGTTGGCCGCCTCCGTCGCCTCCGCCGCCTTTTCCGTGGCCTGGACCAGCACCAGAAATTCATCGGTGCTGGTGACGCCCGACCCGCCGTGTCGCTTCTCCACCTGGATGTAGAACGTGGCGGTGGTCAGCACCTGCTCCCCCTCCACGATGGCGATCTCCGCCGCCACGTCGCCGGGGACCGCCAGCACCTGATCCGTCAGGGCAAAGGTGATCTTCCCGTCCTCGCCGATGGCCGCCGGGTCCATCACCCCGGTCTTGTCGGGCTTGGTGGCCCGGAATATGGCCTGGGCACTGGTGTGGTCCGGCTTCAGCGCCTCGCCGTTGGCGGTGATGGTCGCCACCAGCACCCGGCTCACGTTGTCGGCCTGCTTGGCGTTGATGTACTCGAACAGCGGCGCGTTGAAAATGTCCAGTGTTATCTCCTGTGTCAGCGTCATATATCGTCCTCCCTGACCGATTTTTATGACAAGGGCCCTCGGCTATCCGCCGGGGGCCCTATCATGGGAGCGTAACATACGCCCTCTCCGGCCCGATGTCAAGTCTCATTTATTTTTTAGCTGCTCTACTTCCGCCTCCAGGCGGTCGATCTTGCAGTGGAGCAGGGCGATCAGCTCCTCATAGGCCAGAGCCAGGCGGGTCTGGCCGTCCTCGCCGGTATACTCGCCCACCACGGCGGCGTCGCCCAGGCCCTCCGCCTCCAGGGCCGCCCGCACGTCCTGGGCGACGTAGCCCAGATGGAACGGCGCGCCCTCCGGCTCCGTCTTGTAGCGGTACCGCACCGGCTTTACCCGGTCCAGCGCGGCGGCATAGGCCGCCGTCAGCGGCTCCACGTCCTTTTTCATCGTCCTGTCGGAGCTTATCTGGATGGTTTTGCTGGCGTAGATGCTGCCGCCGCGGAGATAGGTCTCATAGCCGTCCACATCCTCGCCCATGTACACCTGCCGGCCGGCCAGCCAGGAGCGATAGGCGTTATGGCTAAAGGTCATCAGCGTGGCGTCAGCGTTCCAGTTGACCGCAGCGTTGCCGCCCGCATACAGGGTCCCGCCCTTGGCATTGACGTAATCGCCGGCTATGATATACCCGCTGGCTGTGATATTGCCCTCCATAGTCGCCGTGCGACCCGATATGTAGAAGTAGGCTCCCTCCGCCGTCTGCACGCGCCAGCCGGCGTCAGTCAGGATCATGTAAGGCGGTATGGCGTTGCCGTCCTCGTCCAGCCCATTGGAGCCGTATATCAGGATGCCCTTGGTGGTCTGGCCGTCCTTGGTGGAGCCATACCCCTCCTTGACGCCGCCCAGCGTACCCGATACAGTGAGCCGCTTTAGATCGATCGTCCCGGTCACGATCCAGTCGGCGTTGATGCCCTCCGCCTGGATGATGCCCATGATCATCTCGCCGTCAACGGTGAAGCCGTATGGGTAACTGTGACCACCATCACCAGAAAAGCCTATCGCATTAGCCGTCAACTTGATTATGTTGGTGGACTCTTTGAGGGTTTGTTTGTCGTGCAAATAGTAGATCGTGGATCCGTCTTTTTGGACCTCTGCCGTGCAATACAGGCCGGAGGACTCCTGCAGATCTTTTTGCAACTTTTCCACCGCCAGCTCCCGGGCGGTCCGCTCCTTCTTCGCCAGCTTCCGGGCCTCCAGCTTTGCCATCGTGTCCCCGGACACATACCGGCTGCCGTTGCGGACCACCCCCTCCGCGCTGTTGGAAAGGCTGGTGAGCCCGCCGAAGGAAAAGGTCACGTCCGTGATTATGGACGTGTACCGCCGGCCCCGCCGGTCCGTGAAGGCGGCGGTGTCCATGCACTCCGCCAGGGGGTAGCCCGTGTGACTGCCCTCGAACTGCCGCAGCCGCAGCCCCAGCAGCCGGTCCCCCACCCGCCGCAGGGCCTCCGCCTCCCGGCCCTCCATCAGCGGGTCCTCCAGCTCCAGCACATACCCCTCCTCGCCCTCTCGGACGGGGCCGTCCTCCGTCTGGACCTGCAGGCCCGTGATGATGATATCGTCCGTGTCGGTCCTGAGGCTGGTCCAGTCGCTCAGATCGTGGTCCGCCGGCCGCTGCCGGTCATAGGTCAGGATCTTGATATCCCCCTGCCGGTCGATCCGGGCGTTGCCCCCCGCCAGCAGGGCGATATACCCCAGCATCTGCCGGCAGGTATAGCTCTCTTCCGGCACCGTCACGGTCATGTCGCTATTGGGAAACTCCGCCGTGGTGTAGTGCAGGCCGCACTGGCCGCACACGTCCATATAGAGCTGCCCCAGCGTCGCGCTTCCCGTCTGGAACGGGACAAAGTCCCGGTCCGCCAGGATCATATCGTCCCCGGCCGTGATAGTCACCGTCTCGCCCCGGCTCTCCGGCTCCGCCACCGTAAAGGTCCCCAGCCGGACCCGTTCCACCGTCTCCGACAGCCGGAACGTGAGCCACAGCCGGATGCGGGCCCCATAGAAGTCGCACTCGTCCAGGCGGCCGTCCGTGTTGGTCAGAGCCAGCTTCACCGTCCGGCACACCGCCGCCCCCAGGGGCAGGCCGCCCGCAGCCGCGCCGTCGGTGAGGCTGTTGCCGCTCATCACGAAATCATCCTCCGTAAAGACCAGCTCCCGGCCGTCGGCCAGGGCCGCCTCCGCGTAGCACTTGAAATCGGTCCGCTCCTTCATGGTCTCGCGGAACTCTTTGCTCACGTTTATCATCGGATCGGATTCACCCCCACCATATTGAAGGACAGATTCTCAAAGACCTCGTCCCGGTACTCCAGCCGGCCGATGGACAATGACCCCTTTGCCACATAGAACCGGTCGTCCCGCCAGCAGCCGTAATAGGGCGAGAAGTAGTGCAGCGTGAAGGGCGAGCCCTTGGCCGCGATCTGTAATATCTCCCGCATCCGCGCCGCCGGCACCCAGGTGGCCCGGTAGCTGAACGCCTCCACTGTGAACATGGGCGTGGCGTGCATCACGCCGCTCTGGACTCGGGTGCTGTCCTCGGTATAGGTGGTCTCGAAGTCATAACCCAAGCCCTCGTCCGGCTGGTAGATCACCACGCCGTTCATCTTGATATAGTCCTGATATTTGTTCATGCCCTCTCACCCCAGTTCAAAGGGATTGCGCCCGGTCTGGGTCTGGCGCAGCTTACCCTCCCGGATGGTCTGGCGGAATATCTCCCGGCCGTCCAGCTGGGCGACGAAGGTATAGCTGCCCTCGGATCGGGGACCGCCGTTCCCGCCGGTCCCGGCCAGGCCCGCCAAAAGCTGCCGTAGGCCGGACCCGCCCAGGACGGCGTCCTCCCGCTCCGCCGCGTACACGGCCTTGGGCGGGATCACGGTGCCGGCGGCCATCACCGGCTGCCGGAAGGAGGATATGGCGAGCCCCAGCCGGTCGATGGACCCGGCCAGCCCCGCCAGCCGCTCTGCCGTCTCCGCCAGATCCGGCGTCGGCCTCATGCCGCCCAGCCGTGCGGCCAGCCGCTTCGCCACCTCATCCAGCCACTCTGTATGCCGCTCCAGGGGGATGATGGCCTCCCGGCCCGCCTCCCCCGCGCCGATCAGCGTCGCCCCGTCCACGATGCCGCCTCTGGCGTACCACTCTACGCCAATATGCGGTATGGACGGCGGATTCAAACTGAAACTGCCAGAAATAGAGAAATGGGGCAGCTTGATCTTCGGCAGGGACCACGAAAAGTTGAAAAAGCTCTTGATCTTTTCAATTGCGTCCCGGACCTTATCCCGTGCCCCCTCGATCTTCTCTCTGATGCCATTCTTAATGCTGTCGAAGATCCCGGTCACCTTATCTCTTGCCGCTGTCAGCTTGTCGGATATCACGGTCTTAATGGCCTCAAATCTCTCGCGGATCGCTTCATATATTGCCTGACACTTTTCTTTCAACCAGTCGCCGACCGCGCCGAAAATTTCCATCGTCCGCTCTTTTATTTCGCCCCATCGTGTGGCGATAGCTACCGCGATCGCCGCCACAAGACCGATCAACAGCGGCAACCATGACCCCGTCATGAGTGCTATCGCCGCCCCTATAGCGACGATACCTGCCAACAGCGCAGCCAAGCTTTGATCCGTCAGTTCCCCAGTCGTTATCCACTCGTGCAGAGCCGTCACGACCAGACCTATCCCTGTTATCAGCAGCGATATCCCGGCCCCTACCGGGCCGAATGCTACGCCCAGCCCAATGGCCGCCACGGCCGCACCGCCCAGATCAGTCGCCAGGTTTTTCCAGTCGAAACCGTTTTGCCATGCGTCTTTCAAGGATATGACCTGGATGGTCGTTCCGCCGATCGCCGCCGTCAGCCCCATCAACTTCTGGCCCAGGTCCGCAAGCGATCCTTTTGGCAGGTTGAACGCCCGCTCCAATATCGGTGCCAGTTTCGATGCCGTAGTCCCAACGCCGACGATCGTAACCCCCAAGCCCGAAAACATCCCGATGATATTGCCTATATCCAGCCCGGTCTTCCACGCATCTATGGCCGCCCCTGTAAACTCCACTGCCCCGCCGACCGTCATGGCTAACCCAGCGGCTGTTTTCAGATCCGCGCCGAGAGTCCGCGCCACCTTCCAGGTCAGCAGGGCCGCGCCGATCGCTTTCACCAGCGTCAAAATGCCCTGCAGCTTCTCGGCCAGCGCATCGTCGATCGGGATCTCCTCCAAGGTCCCGGCAAAGGCCTCGCCGATCGCCTCTCCCAGCCCGGAGCCGACATCTGCTCCGATGTCGCCCAGGTCGCCGATATCGCCCCCGCCGCCGGAGCTGGACGCATCTTCCGCGCCCACCTCGTCGCTGGACCGCCAGATATTCAACTCGTCCAGTCCAGATAGGTTTCGCTCCGCGTTCTTGGCGGCCTTGCCGATGGCCGTCACATCACCGGCCGTATTGGCTGCCGCGTCGCCGGTGGCGGCGATAGCCGCCGCTGTATCAGACGCGCCGCCATTGACCGTTTCGATGGCCCGGCCCACCGTGGTAAAGGCCGCTCCCGCGGTCCGCTCAAAACGCTCCGCGCTCTCGCTGGCCGCGTCAATGGCAGCCGCCATGGCAGCATACCCCGCGGCGGAGCCCTGGCCGGATCCACCGGCTCCCCCAGCGTCCGACGCCGCTGTCCGGGCAATGGGCATAACGGCCGGACCGTCCCCGGCATAGTCTGCCGTGACCTGTCCGTCCTGACCCACCGACGCGATCCGCACGCCGGTCCCCGCCGCCTTGGCGACGCCGGAGGACGACCCCATGTTGATGCCCAGATAGCTTTTCTTCCCGCCCAGCATGGCGAAAAAGGCGGCGACGTAATTCATGGCCGTCACCAGCATCCGGCAAAGGGCGGTCAGATACGGGGCCACCGCCGTCACCACCGGCGCGAAGGCCGTTGCCAGGCTTAGCTTTACACTGTTCAGGTTAGCCTGCAGGCTCTGGAGGGTGGCGTTGGTCTCGCTGTCCTGGGCGGCCAGCATAGTCATCCCCTCCCGCAGCCCGCTGGCGAGCATACCCATCAGGGAGCTCGCCGCCCTGATGCCCACGCCGTACCGCAGTAGGGTCTTTAGGTTGCTGGTAAGGCCGCCCCCAAAGCTCTTGGTGCTCCGCTGGGCCTTTGCGCTGGCCGTAGCAGTATCTCGGAGCTGCTTCGCAACCCCCGCCAAGGCAACCTTAAACCGCGTCCATGCAGATACCTGGCCTGCCGTTTCCGTCGATGCCGTCTGTTCTGCCAACGCGGCTTCTTTTAGTTCTCGTTTGTATCGCTTAAGCTCATCTTCCAACTGGCAAAGCGTCTGGTAAGCCTCATCCCATTTCGGGTCGCCCGCACCAAGCCCCGCCGTTTCCATCTCCCGCAGTGCCGCTTTGACCGATGCGATCTGCTGCATCAGGTTGGCCGCGCTCCCATCATCGGTCACATGGATGCCGGCAACGCTCTGTTTCGCCTCTTTTGCAGCCGCCGCAGTCTCTTCAAGGCTCCTGGCAAATCCCGCCATGAACTCCATGGCACCCCGGTCATAGTTTCCGCCCGACAACGCCCGGGCCATATCTCTTCCGGTCTTTTCCGTGGCGGCGGCCGCTCTCTTGCAGCCCGCTTCGATGTCGCCTACGCCCGCTTTGACGTCGTCGACATTCATTTTCACGCTGATTACAACGGAGCCGTCGGTGGCTGCCATACCTCTCACCTCACCTCAGACAAACAGCTCTTTCAACGCCGCCCGGCGGGCGGCGTCCGCCTCGCTGTCTCTACGCCTTATATCTACCAAAGGCCGATTGGCCTTGTAAAACTCCTGCTCATACTTTTCCAGCGGCTTCCCCTTTGCCCACTTCTGCCGGATCCCCAGTACCGTGGAAAAGAGGCTGTCGCCGATCTCCATGTAGGCCCCCAGGAACGTCCACCAGTGCAGGTACTTCATGCCCCGCACCTCTGTCCCCAGGACCTTATTGATCGCCGGGACGATCATGGCCGCATCCCGCGTCCAGTCCACCAGCCGCGGCTTCGCGCCCCGGTCGCGCTCGTCCACGCCCGGCATATCCATGTCGATAAAATCCGTGACCCGCTCCAGAGCCTCTTGCTGCCGCTCTGCCGGGATGGTCTCCCAGTCCGGGAACATCACCCGCAGGCACACGGCCGCCCGCTCGTCCGGCTCATTGTCCGGGTCCGCGAAGATGTCCAGCACATACAGCACGGTGCGAAAATCCGTGTTTATGGCATAGCCCACGCCGCCGATCTCCAGCGACGTGGGCAGCTCCCACGGGCTCATCCGCGGGCCTTACCGCCAGGGGCGGCCTTTGCCAGCCTGCGGATCTTGGCAAGCTTCTTGTCCAGCCGTTTCTTTGTGACCTTCTCAATGAGCCCGCCCAGACCCTCCAGCACCTGTTCAAAGAAGAAGTCGCCGTTGGCGGTCACGGTCAGGGGCCCGCACCGGCCGAACAGGCCTTCCGACACGTCGTAGCCCAGCAGATAGTTGAACTGCCCGGCGATATCGTCCGCCAGGGCCTCCACCTGCCGCAGCTGCTCCTCCTCCGACGCCTTATCGTCAAAGGACACGGCGTTGAAGAAGTCCACCACCTTGCCGTAGCGTTTGAGGATATTGGAGTCGGCGGGGTTGAACCGAAACGTGCCGATCACCTCACCGTGCTCGTCCGTCACATTCACGTTGACCGCGCCGGTCTCTACTCGCAGTACCAGATCTTCAGCCATTATTACGCCTCCCAAAAATGTCAAAAACGAGGAACAGCCCCGGTATACCGGGGCCGCTCCTTTACTTGCCGGCCGCCTCGGCGCTCATCACCGGGCTCTTGGCCCGCAGCAGGACCTTGCCGGGAATATCGCCCGCCGTAAAGGTCGGGTTGCCGCTCTTCATGGTCTCAGCAGAGACATAGCCCTGCTTGCTCTCGCCGTCCTCGCTGACGGTGAAGGGGATGTTGAAGCCGGCTGTGTCGCCGCCGTAGCTTTGGGGCTTTACCATGACCTCCCGGAGCCAGGCCCGGTGGTTCTCGGCCTCGGTGTCCTCCACGATGACCTCCAGCATCAGGGTCTTGCAACCGTCGCCCTTCACCCGGTTCATGGCGATGTCCCGCAGCTTGGGATAGAGCTTCTTGTCCGGGTCGGCGTAGAAGGGATCCGCCTCCATGCTGGGGGCGTAGCCGTTATCCCTGGTCTTGGTCTGACCCAGGATGTTTTTGATCTGCTCGGTGTCGGCGTTGAGCTCCACGCTCATCTCCTCGATGTCGTCGCCGATGATCTCAAACTCAGCCTCGGCGGCGGCGCTCACTTTGGTGTGGAACCCGGTGTCCAGATAGTGGCCCAGGGCCTCGCGTTCCAGTTTCATCGCAAAATGCCTCCTTAATTTTGTTGGTAAATGTTCTCATACCGGGCGGCCAGTTCCACCGCCCAGGTTTCGGTTTGGTGATCGTCCTGTGCGTACAGATAGGCGGGGCTAGTGAAAGAGAAGTCCAGCAGCTTTCTGCCGCTGGACAGCTCTGGATATCCTTCCAGCCGGTATTCCTTGCCGTCTATGACAACGCTCTGCCGGCCCAGCCACCGGCCCAGATCGTCCAGCCGCTCCTTTACCCGGACCCGTTCCGCCTCGCTGATCCCGGCGCGCCGATACAGCGCCGCGAAGGGGTACCGGCACACCTGCCGGACCCGGCCGGTGACGCTCCGCCGCTCCTCTTCCACCACCGGCCCGCCGCCGGGGAACATAGCCATGCCCCCTGTCTCTCGCAGGGTGGCGAAGGAGATGGTCTCTCCCGCCTCCAGGCCGGGAAAGCCGTTCAGCAGCCGCCGGATGGCCGCCGTCAGGGCCTCGCTGCCCGCCATGTCATATTTGACTGGCCGGGCCTGCTCGTTTTTTGGGTCCAACTCACTTCCCATCCAGATCCTCCTGTACGTGTTTGAGCCACTGGTCAAGATACCTCGCCTTTGCCACCTCAAACCAGTGCGGCCCAGCGTTCGGCTTCCCCCAGGTCAGCGGCCGGTCTGTGACAACTTTTTCCTCGTCCTTTCGTGCCCAGGGCGAGCCTGTCTCCTTGCCCACCATCACCTTGCCCTCATACTGCATACGGCCATACGGGACGCCGCCCGCGTCAGTGCCGGCGGCGGCATACATCCGTTCATCGTCCAGCAGCTGGGCATTGGCTGTATCGGTCTTTTTTATAAGGTCGCCGTTCCGGTACGGCATAAAGGGGACCATGCCGGCCATGATATTTGCCTTCAAGTTTCGGTGGGCCTTGTTGATCCGGGCGGACGTGGTCCGCATGTGCACGTGCACCTCGATCCCGTCCGCCTCCAGGTCAAAGCCCTTGATCTTGTAAAGCTCGCTCATCGTCCCGTCACCTCAAAATGGGGGATCACACCGTATTTCTCCGCGCCGGTGACCGCCCACACCTGGTCGTATCGGTCCTGCATGCAGCCGTAAAACCCGCCTGGATAGTCCGCGTCCCGGACTGGGCCCGATCCCTCCCACGTCCCGGCCATGAAAAAATCGTAGTCCGTCCCACACTGGAACGTGAACGCGCCGGCGGGGTCCTCCGCCCGCCGCCACTCCTTGGGCCGCAGGAACACTTTGCCGGCCACCACAGGCGCGGCCGGCGGGCCTAGGTAGTGGATGAACACCAAGGCCTTGTCTCCCCGCTGGTAGCCATACTTGGCCGCTACTGCCGCCTCGGATTCCACCAGCTGCACATCGCGCATCACCGTGGGGTACCACAGCAGCTCCCCGTCCCGCTCCAGGCGGTTGAAAAGGGTGATCGTAGCGTCGTACACAGATCAGCCCCCCAGTCCCGCCGGGTAAGGTCCCATGTACAGCAGGTTGACCCCGTTGGCGTCCGGGATGCCGGACAGGTACCGGCGCACCGTGTCGTCCATGAGCCGCTGCCGGGCCGTCAGGTCGCTCACCGCGGCGGACGCCGCTGTCGTCCCATGGATGGCCGCACTGCCGGCGGCGTAGCTGATGGACTCGCCGCCGGCGGACCGGGACGTTATCACCCGGCCCTGCAGGGTGCCGTCGGCGTTCTCCGCGAGGCTCTGGGCCTTGCGGATGGCCTCCGCCGCCTCGTCGATCTGCCGGAGCGTGTCCACCAGGGCGCAGGCGCACCGCTTGACCGCCTCCTTGCCATGCTTGCACTTGGGCATAGCCACGCGGAGCTTCCTGGTCCCGTCCACGCCGGTGGTGGCGTCGTCCATCAACTTGTCGGCCTCCCAGGAGAGGCGGCCGAAAACCGCCTCTCCCATGCTCTCCTCGCCGTACAGGGCCTTATAATCCTCATAGGTCGCGTACGACATGGGCAAGCCTCCTTACTCGCCGGCCTTGGCGGTCACGGAGCAGGAGCCCACGGCCACAGCCTTGTACTCCTTGTCACACTCCACCAGGGTCAGGGTCTGGCCGGTGGCGGCGTCGATATCGGCGGAGCCGTCCCAGGCCGTCCAGCTCCGCACGTTCTGGCCGTATACCACGTCATCGGCGTGGTCGCCCAGGTGGTACTTGTAGCCGTTGGCCGCGTCCAGCTTGCCCTCGGTCACGGTCAGCTTGGTCTTGCCCTCGCTGGTGCCCTCGCCGCTGGAGACCGTCAGCTTGCCGATGGTGGGCGCGGGCGCCGGGCCGATGTCGGCCACCACGATGCCGTCCATCTTATCCGCCAGCAGCTTCATGCCGCACACCACCGTGTCGCCGGAGGTCATGTTGGTGTAATCCGCCTGCTCATGGATGCCGATGTAGCCGGTGTCGTCGGCGGTGAAGGTGAAGATCTCGTCCAGATTCGCCCCGCCCACGGGGATGTAGTACAGGACCAGGTTGTCCTTGGCGGTGGCGTAGATCTTACCCTTGGGCACGGAACCGTTGAAGATCACGGTGCCCAGGCCCAGGAAATTCTCCGCGTAGCTCATTCCGAACGCCGTCTGCATGGTGATGGGCGCGGTCGCCAGGTAGTCCGCCACGTCCAGGGGGTTCATGAAGTACACGCAGGCCACGCCGTCGTCATCGAAAAAGACCTGCAGCTGTCCCCATGCCTGGGCCAAGGCCGCCTGGAAGGTATCGCCCCGAGTCCGGCCGGTGCCGGTACCCAGGAAGTCGAAGAAGTCCTTGCGGATGGTTTTCTGCACATCCTTGAGCATCTCGGCGGTGGTGGCGTCCACGGCCTGGTCGTAGCCCCTGTCAATGACGGCTTCGGCGGTGGTCGCCTTGCGCCACTTCTTCAGCGTGATCTCCCCCAGCAGCACCGCCTCGGTCTTGTACTTGCTCAGGGGGATGGTCTCGCCCTCGCCCACGGTCCCTTCCGCCAGCGTGCCGGTAGTCTTATAGGCTTTCAGCGCGGCGCCGGCCTGCTTGGGGATCTTGCGGGTGGTGCCCAGGGCCTCCATGAGCTTGGCGATGGATTTGCCAAAGCTGCTGACGAATTCGATCTCCCGCACCCGGGCCAGATCGCTTTTGGTAATCAGGTTATTGTCTGCCATTTTTTGATTTTCCTCCTTACTTTTTGTCGAAAAGTTCCATGTTCTCTGCGATGGCCGCCCGCCGGGCCGCACGGTCCGGGATCGCCATGATCTCGTCGCGGGTCATGGGTTTCTTGTCCTTGCCGCCCGTGGTGGTCCGCTGGGTGAATTTGGCCTTATTGGCCTCTTTGGTCTCGGCCTCCTCATCGACAAAGGCCGCCGGGTCCTTGCCCCGGAGATCCGCCACGAACTCCTGCAGGCCCAGGATCCGTCCGTCCTTGACCGGCAGGCCAGCTTCCCGGATCTGCCGCTCCACGTCCCGCTGGGCGCCAGGAGAGGTGAACTTGTAGTCCCCCATGGCCGTCCGCAGGGCGTCGTTGAAGTCCCGCTCCGCCAGCTTCTTGTTGTAGTCCGCCTCGGCGGTCTCCAGGGCGGTTTTTGCTTCGTTCAGGGCCTCCATCAGTTTGGCGGGATCCTGATCCTTTGGGATCTGCTGGATGATCTCTTCCGCCGTCCCGGCCCTTGCCTGCCATGCATCCCGATCCGTTGTCAGCGTCGTGATCTGCTCTTTCAGCGGATTGACCGTCTTGCCGTGTTCGGCCATGATGGCGTCTATGGCCTCTTTCGGGAGCTTCACGCCGTTGCCCAGGTCCAGGCCCTCCAGAAATTCGCGCTTCATGTCTTACTGTCCTTCCTCCCGCTACGCGGCTGTTTTACGGGGACGCGGCCCCCGTGCGGGTCGTACCTGTTCACGCCCGGTACCGGCGAAATGTGGTGCCGGGCGGCGGGATCGAACCGCCGTCGGAGCCGCGAAAAGGAGTAAAAAAACGGCCCCGGTCCCTGCCCCGGCATAAAAAAAGCACGGTGCAAAACGCACTGTGCTTTCATCAACTGGTATTTGGTTGTCTCACCAATCAATAATCTCTATCTCGTCCGCTATATCCCGGAGACATGCCCCAGCAAAAAGAGGGCCCTCCATGACCTCCTCAATGCTGTTCACGTCCCGCTCGTCGTCTCCACACATGACATGGAACAAATGCGGATTGAATGGGTCAATATCGCAATACAGCCCACGATAGTTGAACGACATCAACGTACAGAACTCCAAAAGCCTTGCTTTGATCTGCTCCGCTTTAGAGGAAGTCACTGTTGTCCCTCCTTTCATCATCATGTAATTCTCTGGCTTCTCCCCGTGTCCAGCTTCCGTCCGGCCCCCAGGTATAGTCATGGGCATGTTCCCCATGCTTTCCCATGGCCTCTTCTTTTTTGTGTCCGTGACCATAGTTGCTGATCTGGAGCGTTTGCCGACCGTCCAGCCCATAGAAGTTTCGGTCGATTCCTCCATGATGACCAGTCCGCTGGGTGATACTGTTTGGCTCGGCCTCTAGCTTGGTACTCTTTACTGGTACTATACTACGACCAGCCGCATTTTTCAACTCCGCGGCCTTTGCCGCGCTGCGGGCCGCGCCGGAGGCGGCGGCCGCCTGCTTCCGGTCCCAGCCGGCCACGTGCAGCCGCTCGTCCTGGGTCTTGAGCCCGGTCTCGTCGCAATAGGCCCGGTATGCCTTATTCTGCTCCTGGAGCTTCAAAGCCTTTTTCTGGTAGTCCGCTTTCAGCTCCGCTTTGGTCTCCGGGTCCGTCGCCGCGTCCATGGCCGCTTTCGCTCCCTGGACCTCCCGCTTAGTCTGGCGGATCGCCCGCTCCAGCCTCCGCTGCTTCTGCTCCTGTTCCTCCCGGATCCGGTTCTCCTCGCTGTCGTATAGGCCCTCATAGGGATTGAACCGGCCATCCCCCGGCCCGATGCTGTGCCGGCAGTTGGCCCCCAGTAGCCCCTGCACATCCCCGATCCCGCACACGCTCAGCGGCGGGAACTTGCTCGCGTCGGCTCCAGTCCGCACGCCCGTCTGGACGTTCTCGCTCTCTTCCGGCGTCGAAGGCAAGCCCGCCCCGCCGGGCATGATGTCCGCCTGCTGGGACCGGCTGGGACTGTTCATGGCCTGCCGGATCGTCTCCACGGTCACGTCCCGCCGGTAGAATTTCCCCTGCAGCCAGAAGTGGTTGGTGAAGTTCTCCCCGCCGTCGCCGGTCCGGGCCCCCAGGTGGGCGGAGACCAGCACGATGTCCCAGCCCATCTCCTCCATCCGGGCCAGGGTCATCTCCCCGCAGGCCTGGCCCACGCCGGTCCGCACCGCCCTGGCCGTGGCCGTTTCGATCGTATCTGTGTGGTAGACGTACCGGGTCCCGTCTGGCCGCTGGCGGGTGTACTTTACGATCACGCCCTCGCGGGCCGCCGTGTCCACCGCCTGGCGCACCGCCTGGGCCTGGCTCATGGCCCCCGACGCCGTCAGGTGATAGGCCTTGTCGCACTCCCGGATGTAGAGCTGCTGGGCCGCGTCCGCCAGGGTCCCGGTAAAGTTGACCCATTCCCCCGCGGTCTTTTTGTAGCCCCGCTCCACCAGGCGCAGCAGGTAGGGCGACTGGCGCAGGGGCGGAGGCTCCAGACCGGCGGCCGCGTACACCGCGTCGTCCCAGGCCATATTCCGCACGGCGGCGTCGTTAAAGGCCGCCCGGATCTCTTTGAGCATCAGTTTGGTCTTGGCGGCGATCTCCCGCTCCAGTTCCTCCCGGAGATAGCCCGCCGCTTGCAGGGTCTCCAGCAGCCACTTGTCCCGGGCCGTCAGACGGTAGTCCACGCCCCGCTCCATCCGGGTCACGATGCCCTCCACCACGACCTTGATTATCTCCTCGTGCAAGAGGGACGCGATATTCTCGCACCCCTCCGCCACGCGCCGCTTATAATCAGGCTCCAGCATTACACGTCATTGCCATACCCGGTACCGGGCGGCGGCGATACGGCGGTCACCGCCGCCTCGTCCACCATGGCCCGGGCCTCGGCCTCGGCCATACCCTCGAACCGCGCGAAAAAACGCCAGGCCGGGACCGTCCCCTGCAGCACATAGGACCACCACCGGGCCCGGTCCTCCTCCCGGTTGTAGGTGATGTCTCCGAAGTCGTAGACGACCTCCCAGGCCCCCGCCGGGGCCAGATCGTACAGATCAGCCCACTTGTCCAGAGCGTACAGCAGCGCGTCCATGGCCGTTTCCAGCTTGTCCCGCACGTCCTTGACCAGTTGGATGGTCCGCTGGTCCTCGCTCTCCACCTGCGTGGCCGTGGCAAATCCCCGTTTTTCGTCGAAGACGAAAGCCCCGTTGGAGTACCCGCACTTAAAGCCGATCTGGTTCAGCAGGGCCTTGATCCCGGTCATCCGGGCCTCCGTGTTCAGGGCCGGGTCGATCTCCTGGTAATACTCCGCCGGGCCGATACCGCTCACTTTGCGGACGTGGTCCGGCAGGTCGATCCGCGCCGCCGCCCCCACCTTTGTGCCGGCCTGCTCCAACAGCCGCTCATCGACCAGAGCGATCCGGCGGCTGTCGTATATCTCCGTCGTCATGCGGCTGTACGCCACGTCCAGATCCCGCAGCTCCTCCAGCGCATCGGCGAACACCGGCATACCCAGCACGCCGTCCCGACTCTTGTTGTTCGCGCCGGGCATACGCAGCACGGCGAACAGAGGCCCGGCCAGGGGCTCGCCTCCCTGTGTGGAGACCGTCACATCCTCGGCAAGACCTGCCCAGGGCGTGGCCTCGATGGGTACCGGCTTGCCGTCATCCGATGCCGAGTGACCCAAATAGCAGCGATTGGATATAGCATATGTACCATCGGCCAAAAACCTGTGGTACTCCAGGCGGGTGAAATACCGCTCCGGCTCCTGGTACTCCTTGCTCACAAATACCGCACCGGTGATCTTCCCGCCGCTGGCGTCCGTGACCGCGAATTGATCCGGCTCCAGGCACTCCACCCCGTCCCCGCAGGGCCGAAGGATCACCGTGCCATACGCGCAGCCCCGCTCTACCCACTCCCGCAGGTCCGGCCACAGCTTGTCCACCTGGCCCTGCAGCCACTCCGCCCGCTGGCTCTGGCCGCCCACGGTGATCTTGGTGCCCATCATGGTGAGCCGGGCCGTTTCGGAGCACACCGACCGGGCGAAATTCACCGTCCGGACGCCCTGCTCCTGGTCCAGCCAGTACGGCTTCCCCTGGTACACGTCCGCACAGCGGGCGAGAAATCTGTCCATATCCACAGAGGACACAGCCCTCACGCCGTATACCTCTTTCGCCCTGGTCCTCAGGTGCATACCGATCCACTCCTTGATCCTCGCAAACAGCCCCATATCATCACCTTGTTACGCCATTGTGCCACGCCGGCTGAAAAACGGCTCGTACGCATACCGCAGAGCCGAGATAGCGTGATCGTCCTTGTCCGGGTACCCGCTGATGATGCGCCCGGCCTTGTCCCGCTCATATTCGTAGTGCACGATCTCCCGCCAGGCCCCCGGCGTCCGGGCCGGGTCGATGACGATGGTCCTGGACTGGAGCCACTTGAAGCCATAATCTACGCTGCCGGGGCCCTTGATCGCTCCCCGGGCCGGCAGGCCCATGCCCCTGTAATCGTCGATGCTCTTCGGCTCCGCGCTGTCGCAGGCTATCGGATAGTCCGCGTACCCGCGGTCTCTGATCCATTTGCCCGTGTCCTTGTTGCGCAGCTTGTTGCCGTAGAGCTCGTCCAGCAGCCATATCCTCTCCTGGCCCGCCTCATACCCGGTCCGCAGAAAGGCGAACTGGTCCGGGAACCAGCCCCAGTCCACCCCCTGGAAGATCCGGTCCATCCGCTCGATCTCCTCATCGGTGATGGTCCGCACCTCTAGCCGCTCAAAGACATTGCCCCCGGTGCCGGTGGGCACGCCCAGGTACTCGTGCTCATAGGCCCGCGGATCGGCGGTCTTTAGGTGCTCCGCCGCCTCCAGGAACGCCTCTCCCAGCCATGCCGGCGGCGCGTCCAGATAGCTGCTCTTGTGGACCAGCCTGTCCGGTCGCTGTTGGGCCGTGTCCATATTGGCCCAGTTGTCCCGGCTGACCGGGGGGTTGTAGCTCTCAAAATCCCAGAACCGTTCCCCGCCGCGCATGGTCGACTGGAGAATGCTCCGGATCTCGTCCGGGCCGGCAAACTGGTCCTTCTCCTCGAAATGGGTCACGGCGATATAGCCGAAGGGAGCCCGGATAGATTTTAGTTTCATGGGGTCGTCGGCCCCCCGGAACATGATCTTCTGGCCGCTGGGCTTATAGATCAGCTCCATGGGGGAGAGCCGGGCCGTCCAGTAGTCCGCCATGCCCAGCTCCGCCACCGCCCAGCAGTATTGGGCGAATACGCTGTCCCGCAGAGTGTTGGCAACTTTCCGCAGCACCAGCGCGTGGGCGCCCGGGTTGTGGATCAGCAGCAGAGGGACCAGCAAGCTCACCGTGGAGCTCTTCAGGCTGCCCCGGCCGCCGCTCAGGTCATAGTACGTGTGCCCATGGCGGAACACGTCCCGGGCCAGATCATAAAACGCCGGCCCCAGATGCTCGCTCAGCCGGACCCTCACAGATCTACCTCCACCGTGACGCCCTCATGCTGGCCGTCAACCGGCGTCGGGTGCTCCGCCCACCGGTCCCGCTCCCGGTTGGTCAGCCACATACTGGCCGCCCGCACGTCCGGCGGAAAGTGGACTTCTCTGGTTCCCTGGACGACTTCCTCTTCTTCTTCCATCTTTCCGACCGCTGTATTCCAAAACCTCCGGCGCACTTTCACGGGCTCGTTCACCTCCACGGTGTAGCCCAAGGCCCGCTTGTACAACGCGTTTTCAATTTGTTCGCGCGCGCCGCCGCGCCCGCGCGTAAGGGCCTCGCAAATCTCGCAATGATCTCTGATCCAGCGATATAGCGTCGCCGGGTTTATCCCCATCTTTTGGGCCAACTGCTCGTCGGTGAGCCCATCCCGTGCCCAGGCCTCCAGCTTGCCCAGCCCCTCCGGCGTGAGCCACTGCTGATACTTGCCCGTCGCCATGGCCCCCGCCTCCTTCCGGGCATAGCAAAGCGCCGGCGGATGTCCTCCGTCGGTGCTCTCGCTTTATTTCACGCTGCCATTGTACCACACTTTTTTGGCCGTGAGGTATCATCTTTTCGGATGCCACCCATAATTCCGGCCCACGTCCCGCAGAAACGACCCGTTCCATCGTTTGGCCGTTATTTCCGATATCCCGATCTTTTGGGCAGCCGCATACAGGCCACAGGACCTGTCCCAGTGTACCATACGGATCAGTTTAAGCCGTGCGTCAGCGTCCGGCGCGGCAATGACCCGCTCCAGCGCAGCACGCACGGCGTCGTATTCTTTTTGCTCGTCCTCCGGCAACTGCCTGGTGGCAACCGCCTCCGTTGTCCGCTCCGGGCCCCCGCCGCCGGGCTCCAGGGAGTACCGGGCAGTCACCTTCATGGCGTGCAGATCCCCCAGCGCGGCCGCCCGCTCTGGGTATTTGCGCACCATCCACCGCGCAAACCCCATCCATCCATACCGATCCGTGCTCAACGCTTACCCCCCCCGACTCGATTTCTAAGCATCGCAGCCTTTGCATAGGACACACCGCGCCGCCTCATGACTCGCAACGTCTTTTTTACCTCACGCAGAGCCGCCCGGCCCTCCGGCGTCTTGTTCAGCTCGTCCCGGAGCTGGCACAGTCTGCTTATCAGCTCCCCATATGTATCTGCCATCACGATCGCCTCCTTTCCGCTTTTTCCTCCGCCGCCTCTCCGGCGGGCGGTAATACCGGATCACCTGGGGCCGCCCGGCCCTGCTCTCCGACCGCCAGATAAATTCACAACCCGCAGGCACCCGCAGCGGCGCGTCCGGGTTCTTGGCGGGCATGTCCATCACCGGCTCCGGGTGGCTCAGCGTCCGGGACGGATGATACCGCTTGGCGCCCGGTATGGTCCGCACCTGGGCGATCAGATACTCCGCCAGATCCGTCAGATCGCCCCGGGGCCCATACAGAGCTTTGCTGTCCGCCATCCCACCGTGCCAGGCCCGGGCGCACAGCTCCGCCGCCTCTCGGCACACGACCACATGATGGTGCAGGCGGGCCGGACCGATCTCTCCGGTCCGCTTGTCCCGCTCCCGGTCGCTGGTGACCCCCGCGTATCTCAGCTCCACGCCGTTCTTCCCGCAGGCTCGCCGGCAGCGTTTCGTCCAGTTCCGAAACTCCCGCTCCGCCGCCATATACAGCAGCAGCCGGTTGTCCTCCTGTTCCCGGCTCTCTCCCTTGCCCAGCACGGAGGAAAGAAAGCTCTCGCACCCGTCCTCTTGGATCCCGGCTTTCCCCGCCAGCTTTCGGAGCGACGGCTCGTCATAGGTGAGCGTGAGATGGAGATCTTCACCGGCAAAAAAGTTGTCGTTGAGGATCCTGGCAAGCTCCCGGGCCGCCTCCCGGCTGTTCTTCTCGGCTCTGTTCACCGCCCGCATATACGAGCGTGTGCCCGTGCGGACAGCTCCGTCCAGGACCACGGCGAACTTGACTTTCTCACATATTCCGTTCCGCATCTGCCATTCCCTGACCCGCCACTCGACCCGCTCCATCGCCATCTCCTCCCGCGGTCACAAAACCCGCCGTTAACAAGCCGGATAAAAACACGCGCGCGTGCGCGTGATAATTAAATAAGGTATCGGACTGAAAAGGTTCAGACAAGACCCGGTCCCGCTCCCGCCGGGCCTCGCCTCAGCCCTTTCATCACGCCGTATCAAAGTCCTCTCCCAGTGAAACGATATAAACAGGCTCGCGTCCAAGTTCTCTTACTTCGTCAGCGCCAGCGGCTCGTTCTTCTCTGCCTCCTGCCGGGCGCGAAGAATATCGACCGCTGTCCGATAGGCGGATATTACAAGCTCGTCCGGCAATACGAGGTCACAGGCGGCGCAGTTTCTATCGCAGCCAGGGCCAGTCTGCCGCTTCACGCAGGCCATCTCATTGTATAAAACTTTAATTGTCTCCTCGATCGTCATGCCTTCAGTTCCTCTCTATCCACTCGACGACCGGCGTCAGCCCGCCGCTCATGTTCCGCTCTCCATCAGCTCCAGGCACCGCCGGTAGTTATCGTTGAGCTCGACGAAATCCTCCTCGTTACCGCCGGCGTCCGGGTGGACAACTTTGCAAAGCTGCCGATACCGCGCCGTGACGTCGTAAGCCGTTTCCGGCCGGGCGGAGAACCCCAGGGCCGCGAAACAGGGCTCCAGCGGCTTACCCTCCGGCAGAGCCAGCTTGCCGTCCAGGAGCATGTCCAGGGTAAAAATGCCCTGCTCCACCGACCGGGCCAGGCACTCCAACGCCAGCACCAACGCCGCAAATAGATCTCTTACGGACGTCAGATTACGCCCACACGCCGCTGATTTGGCTGTGTCGTTCGCGAAGCGGTAGACATGGCCCTTATACATCATCTCCACGGTGCTGCTCGCCCCGGCCTTGCCGTTCGTCCAGTCGCTCTGGTAATGCTCCACGCCCAGCCGCTCCATCACCCGGGCCAGCTTGGTCTCCGATTGCTCCAAGGTCGCTTTGTAATAGTTTCTCGCGCTCATACCGTGCCTCTCACCTGTTCCTAGCGCTCCATAACTCCCATAGCTGTTATTGGATATCCCCATCCCGACCACCTCACATAAAGTCCATCAGGCTCAGGACGATACCGGACGATCCCGCCGATACCACACCGCCCTTGCCTCGGACGCTGGCGCACAGGTCGATTTTCATCTGCACATCGATCCCCGCGCCGGGGAAGTAGAACTGGACCGCCTCTGTGAACGCCTTGATGTCGCTGATCCCGCTCCCCTTCACCGCCTTCCCCACGGCCTTCATGCACTCCTCGAAGCTTCCGCCCTGGACCACGGCCTGGGCAAACTCCTCTTCCTGCTAGCAAAAGCCGATCAGACAGCGGCACACGTCGTCTTTCATGACCTCCCCGTACCGGTCGAATTTCCCGCTTTTCAGCCCCTCCCGGAGCTTCGCCACAGCCTGCTCAACCATCGCCCTGCGCCTCCTCCCGCTCTTTGCACTCCTGGATGATCTGCTGGATGCGCTCCATGGACCGCTCACGGTCTTCTCCGGTCCACCGACCGAAGTCAGTGTCCTCCATAGACGCTAGGAACTGCTTGTTTGCCCAATGCAGATTATTCTCCGTGATCGGCGTCCCGGCCGGGACCAGCACGTGCTCCGTCGCCTTATAATCGCTCCAGTAGGCCAGCGAGAAAGTTTCGCCCCGCTCGTCCCGCAGACTGTATTTTTTCGCCTTCTGCCGGCGGTTCTCCTCGATGACCGTTTCGTGCAGGCTCAACATCAGATCCTGGACGAACGGATGCTCCCCTGGCTTTTCCGCTTTCCGGCCTTGCACCTTGACCGCATATGCTTTCATAACCATTGACAAGGTCCTTTCTCCCCTGCTATAATAGAGGCGTCACAATTTGGCTTTGCCGCTTCCGGCGTTACCGTCGCCGGGGGCGGCGTTTTGCTGCTCGTCATCCGTATACCTCCGGATGGGCCGTCCGGCACAGGTAGGTGCAGCCGCCGTCGTTGTCAGGCAGCGTCCGCTCATAACCCCACGGCTTGGCCGTCTGGCCGATATACACGATCAGCGGATCGTGCAGCACGCTCTCTCCCAGCAGCAGCCTCATGGCTATGCCCGCCGCCCGGCGGCTGATCTGGATATCGTCCCACCAGGGGATCCGCACGGCGTCAAACGCCGCCCCCTGCGGCGCGTCCGGGTCAAACAGCACATCCCGGACGGTCGTGCCGGCGAACTCCGGCGAGCCCATGCGGTTTATCACCACCTCGCCGGCCATCATCATGTAGTTGTCCGACCAGCCGGGCCGCCGGACCGCCTCCAGATACCGGGCCAGCAGCTGCGCATCGTCATATGTAAGGTAGAGATGCCGCGCCGCCTCATACCCGGCCTCTACGTCCCCGGCCACCACCGCCTCGCCCATGGCCGATACCCACTTGTAACTTTCCTCCCGCAGAGGGTCCGGCCCGCCATCCGGCGGCAGCGGCTCGTCAGCGTCCCGCTCCACGTATTTGTAGGATGCCAGCACCATCAGCAGCCCAATGATCGCCAGCACCGCCACGATCCTACTCAGCGTCATGCTTGTCCTCCTTTTTTTGCGGTCGATAGACCGTACATTCATCCCCCGCCGGGCACGGCCGGCGGCGTCCTGTCTCCAGCGCGTATACGCACGCGTAAAAGAGCTCCCAGCCGTCCCCGACCGTCACCGGCCGGCATGACAGGCACCCCCGGCACCGCTCCGGCAGAGCTTTTCCGCCAGCAGGCTTGTCCACCGGGGGCGGGTCATACCGTGACCCGCTCATTCCGACCTTTCGCGACCTCAAATGTCACTCCTGGATACAGCGCGCTGAACCACCGCACCGCCAAATCGTCTGCGATACGATGGCGGAAATCAGGCGGCAGTGACTGCAGCTCCACCCGCTCACCACCTACATAGACATAAGATCTTGTCTCAATTTTTGGTCTTTCCATCTCGTTTCCCTCCTCCCGATCAGCGTATGGCACACATCGGTTGTCCTATGCCTCACCGACAGCCCTCCCTCTCAAGAGCTTTCCTCTTGCCCCCCCTCCCGCTCCTGTGGTAGAATCAGGGCGAAAGGAGGTGACAACTTATGCCTAATGACATCACTCTGAGAACGTTCCCGTCCTCAGTAGAAGAGGCCTTGGCGTTTCTTTATATCCAGCACCAGGACCTTTCCGGTAAGTCTCCTGAAGAGATACACACGATGTACCAGGAGGCTTATTACGCCATCCGCAAGGACCACTACCAAAAATGGCAAGATGGCTGGTTCAAAGCAAAAGGTGCAGAAGTGAGGCAACCATGACCATCTCGCGGGACAGCACGGCAAGCTCCTGATCGTCGGTACTGTCTTTTGACCGCTCGGAGAGCAGATGCAACTGCTTTTCGAGCGTTTCTTTTATGCGCTCCTTTCTCTGTGCTCTTTCCTTTCGTCCGTTGAACATCACAACTCATGCTCCCTTCTGATCTGCCGTGCCAATATGCTGACTTTCAGCTTCTTCCAGGCCAGCCGACACCAACCGCCGAACGATTTCACCGTAAGAGCACCTGATATAAGCATCGTTCTTTTTCAGCTCCAGGATCCTCCGGTCAAGATCCTCTGGCACCGCTACCGTCACTCGCTTCATTTCCGTCACGTTGTTCACCTCCAAGGACTGTTTTTGCATAAGTTCTGAACTTTATGTGATTTTTATTATAGTTCCGAACTTTTTGCTGTCAAGAAAAATAGTGGTGAACTTTTGCCCAAATGTTCACCACTATTTTTGTCGCATTTTTTCTGAACTTCTTCTTGCACAAGTTCAGAACCGATGATAATATTTGTTTAAAGGAGGGAGCGTCATGCCTACCGAGAAGCCAAGGATAACAATAACGATGAGTAGCGATCAGCTCTCAAAGGTCAAAGATTTTGAAGCTTCCCATAACTGCAAGAATCAGACAAAGGCCATTCTCGCCCTCATGGAGATTGGTTTATCCAAAGCCGAAAATTCAATAGTCGGCTATTCTTCTCTTTCAAACGAGGACGCAGAGATCGCCAAACGCTTCCACAACTTGGATCCATATGGAAAAAAAGCTATCAAAGCCATTCTTTCCTGCGAAGAAAAACGCTTTGCAGATGATCGGCAGCGGCAGGAGAGAGTCGTGGAGCTGTTTCCCACCCGAAAGTACCTGCAATCCGCCACGGCGGGCTATGGCGACTTCAATGACGATTCCTCTTATGAGATGATCGACCTGGTGAAACGTCCGCCCGTGGGGACCTCATTCATCGTCACCGTCAGCGGCAACAGCATGGAGCCCACCTACCACGACGGAGACCAGCTCTTCGTCCGGGCCCAGGAGCGCGTCAATCTAGGCGACATTGGCTTGTTCACCCAGGGGCCCAAGCTGTATATCAAGGAATCTGGCCCGGTCGGCCTTATCTCCCACAACAAAAAAGAATACCCAAATCCCATTACCAGCACAGAAGATGAACCCATCCGCGCCCAGGGCAAGATTCTCGGCGTCTGCACAGAGGATTATTTGAGGTAGATTATGCCTGATCAAACCATATACTTCAAAAACGGAAAGATGTACAAAGTCTATCCCTCCGACCAAGAAAACTGGTATGACGCTAAATATCTTGTCTCAGATGGTATTATTTACGATCTAGAAAATGTCTTGGATATAAAGAGAATCCCCGTCCCGGACTTTGCAAAAAGCAATCCCGATTTGATGTCTGGGTATGGAGTAACCGGGTCTTTAGACTATGTAATTCGGATGAAGGCAGGAAACGCGAGAAGCAAGGGGCTAATTAGAGAATCTGACGAATTGTACAGAAAAGCCATCTTACTAATGCAGGCGTCTGGTATTTCGTATGACGAACGTCCTTACTTGTATTATGCTAAGGAACTTCTGAGAGAAGGTCGATTCCAAGAATCTGAGATTGAAGAAAAGCGCGCCTATGCCATCGTTGAGCAACAGCGACGTGCTGAAGCATATCCATACAAAACCCTTCATCAAAAGCTCTTTTTTCAGACGTTGGAGGTTTGCAAAGAGTTAGGCCGTGACCATCTTGAAATAATGTATCTCTATAGCTGCTGTGAGCAGTGCGCTAAGTATCACGGCCGTGTATACTCGATTTCCGGTAAAGATAAACGCTTCCCAAAAATCCCGGACTTCATTCTGGAGACAGGAGAGATTCATCCCGGATGCAGCCACAGCATTACCAGTTTTGACCCCAGGTTCAATACGATTTTGTTTAGAGGGGCAGATGTTGACGCAGTTATTATCAGCAATCGCCCCTTTGTCGATGATCGTACAGACAGCGAAAAACAGGCCTACAATGACTATCTCAAACGGCGTAAAAAAGACAGTCGCCCATATATCACTACCGACGAGAAGGAGTATTATCGCATAAAATACACGCTCCCAGACATTGCCCCTAAATCGCTCAGTGGATATGTCCGCATGAAAAACGCTCGTTCTAAGAACTTTATGAAACTGCGCGACATCGCGGAAAATCGCGGAATAAGAATTAGTCTTTTAAATCAATAAAAAAGCCGCCCCCGGTCTAGCCCACCGGAAGCAACCGTGTAGAAAGGAGAACACCATGTTAGACGCACAAGACATCCAGACCATCAAAGAATTGATCGACGCCTCGGAAAACCGCACCCATGCCTACATTGAAGGCGCTATTATCCCCCAGCTTCAGCTGCTGGCGGAAGGCCACCAGAACATCCTCGATACCCTCGCGCCCAAGAACCGGGTCGAGACCCTGGAGGACGAGGTCGTGTTCATCAAGTCGGTGATGAAAGCCATGAGCCAGGAGATCGCCGAGCTGAAAAAAGCCCAGTAAAACAAAAAACGCCGCCCCCGGTCTAGCCCACCGGAAGCGGCAGCGTAGAAAACCCACCCATATCACCAAGGGGATCGTCTACCCTTTTATGGTAGCACACTCCCCCGGAAAATGCAAGGCAAAGGCATCCTCTGCCCTGCATAGGATCAGTATGAGCACTATGAAAGGAGCGCGCCAATGACAGAGCCCGTCCCGCGCACGGCAGCCGCCTATATCCGTGTATCGACCGAAGAACAGGCTGAGCAGTCTCCGGAAAGTCAGCTCGTTGAGATCCGGAAGTATGCAAAGCAAAATAATATCATTTTGCCGGACGACCTGATCTACATGGACGAGGGCATATCCGGCAAACGATCCGAAAATCGCCCGGCCTTCCAGCGGATGATCGGTGCGGCCAAAGAAACGCCCGCTCCTTTCGACATGATCCTACTATGGAAGTTTTCCCGCTTCGCGCGGAACCAGGAGGAGAGCATTGTCTACAAAGCCCTGCTGCGAAAGCAGTGCGGCGTGGACGTCGTTTCCGTTTCCGAGCAGCTGCCCGGCGGCCCCTTCGCCTCGCTGATAGAGCGCATCATAGAATGGTTCGACGAGTTTTACAGCATCCGGCTTGCCCAGGAGGTCAAGCGCAGCATGACAGTCAAGGCCACAAAGGGCGACTTTCAGTCAAAACCCCCTTTCGGGTACCGCATAAACAAAGCCGCCGGCAAGAAAGGCGTTTTAGAGATCGTCCCCGAGGAGGCAGCGATCGTTCGCGAAATATTTGACCGCTTTGTGGCAGGCGAGCCACTTTTCACTATTACAAGATCGCTTAATTCCCGCGGGCTTAAAAGCCGTGACGGCGGCCCGTTCCAGCACAGCCGGCTCAAATATATGATCCAGAACCCTACATATACAGGCATGGTCAAATGGACCCCAACCGGAAGGATCAAGACACCGTCGCCAACAAAAGACACCATCGTCGTGCGCGGGGAACACAAACCGATTATTGATGCAGATCTGTTCAGGCGAGCCCAAGAGAGATTTGCCGTCAATCGTGAATTATATGGGTATAAAGCACGCCCGACCTGCGAGCTTAAAGACTGGCTTTCTGGCATCGTCCGATGTGCCGAGTGTGGGAAAACACTGATCTCCTATAAAAAGCAGTACTTTAAGTGCTGCGGGTATTGCCACGGTCAGTGCGAACATATCCAGCTCGTCAAATGCGAAACCCTGCACGATGCTGTAATAGAAAGGTTACAGCAAGACATTTCAGGCCACAATGTAAAACCGACGGTCATCACAAGGAAGCAGCCTGATGACAACCGCGAAATAGACCATCTGCACGCCAGCATCTCAGACCTCCAACGGAAGGCCAAGCGACTATTCGACGCTTACCTTAATGGGGCAATTGGGTTGGATCAGTTCCGCGAGGCAAAGACCGCCATCGAAACATCGATCAGCGAGGCAGAGCGACGCCTTAACGAGCTTACAGCCGCCATGACTATAGAGGACCCCACAGCAGTCATGGAGGAGCAAATCAGGCATTGCCTTGATGTTATCGTTTCCTCCGACGTTTCTCTCGAAGCAAAAAATAATGCTCTCCGGCAGATCGTGGAGCAGATCGTATTCAGCCGTGACAGGAACCTGCTTGAAATAACCTACCGGCTGGTTTATTAATGCCGCCATTGTACCCTATTGATAATTCGGTTCCCGGTGGAGGAGTTCTTCCCGCCCGACAGCATCGACGCGGCGGAGGATTACCGCTCCGCCATCCAGAATCTGAACACCGCGCCCACGCCCGCCGTCGATCCCAGCAGCGGCGGAAACAACTGAAAAAACGGACTGCCGGTACCCGGCAGTCCGCGTTTTTTTGTCTTCTCTCTCACAGCAAGGTCTTGGGGACGATGTTGTTCTGGGCTTTGTAGATGGAGCCCGCCGGGACCACGCCCCGGACCGAGGACAGGGGATAGATGTTGCTGTCCGGCCCCACCACCGTGCCGGGGTTCAGCACGCTGCCGCAGCCTACCTCCACCCGGTCGCCGATCATGGCCCCCACCTTCTTCCGGCCGGTGGGGATATCCTCTTTGCCGTCGTGGACGACCACCAGCTTCTTGTCGCTCTTGACGTTGCTGGTCAGGCTGGCCGCGCCCATGTGGGACTTATAGCCCAAGATGGAGTCGCCCACATAATTATAATGGGGCACCTGGACATTATCGAACAAAATGACGTTTTTCAGCTCCGTGGAGTTGCCCACCACGCAGTTTTCCCCCACCAGGGCGCTGCCCCGGATGAAGGCGCACTGGCGCACCTCCGTGCCGTGGCCGATGATGCAGGGGCCCTTGATATAGGCCGTGGCGAACACGGCGGCGTCCTTTGCGATCCACACGTCCTCCGCCGGGTGATCGTACTCGCCGGCCGGCAGCGTGGGGCCCAGGGCCAGGATGAAATCGCTGATGTGAGCCAAAGCCTCCCAGGGATATTCCGTCTTTTCCAGCAGCGGGGCCGCCGCCGTGTGAGAAAGGTCGTAAAGCTCCTTTGTTTTCATCTCTTGCGCACCTCCACCAGCAGGCCCTGTTTATCCATGGCGTCGATGATCCGGTCCACGCACTGCTCGCACAGGGCCGGGGTGGACGCCTCCGCCATGACCCGCAGCACCGGCTCCGTGCCGCTCTTTCTCAGCAGCACCCGGCCGTCCGCGCCCAGCTCCGCCTCCACCGCAGCCACCGCCGCCTGCACGGCGCTGTCGGCCAGGGCGGTCTCCTTGTCCGTGACCACCACGTTTTTCAGCACCTGCGGATACATAGTCACCGGCGCGGCCAGGCTGGACAGGGGCAGGTTGGTCTGGACCATCACCCGCATGACCATGATGGCGGTGATGAGCCCGTCGCCGGAGCGGGCGTATTTGCGGAAGATGATGTGGCCGGACTGCTCGCCGCCGATCAGGTGGTTGTTGGCCTTCATGTTCTCGTACACATACCGGTCCCCCACGGCGGTCTTTTCATAGCCGATGCCCGCCGCGTCCAGGGCTTTGTACAGGCCCAGATTGCTCATGACCGTAGTCACCACGGTGTTGCCGGGCAGCACGCCCTGGTTTTTCATGAACTTGGCGCAGATGTACATGATCTTGTCGCCGTTGACTACCTCGCCCCGCTCGTCCACGGCCAGGCACCGGTCCCCGTCGCCGTCGAAGGCGAAGCCGCAGTCCACCCGGCTCTCCCGGACGAACTCCTGCAGCTGCTCGATGTGGGTGGAGCCGCAGCCCCGGTTGATGTTCACCCCGTCGGGCCGGTCGTTGATGACCAGCACCTTGGCCCCCAGGGCGGTGAACACGGCCCGGGCGATCATCCAGGTGCTGCCGTTGGCGCAGTCCAG
>CANQNS010000017.1 GCA_947625285.1 uncultured Oscillospiraceae bacterium | reverse complement strand
TGTGTCGCCTCATACGGCTCAAACCAAAAGACAAATCCGAACCCATCGCCTACGGGATACGGTCCCACAGGTCTTGGGTTCGGATTATGTTGGTTTGGTGCCGGCGGCGGGGGTCGAACCCGCACGTCCTGAATCGGACAGCGGATTTTAAGTCCGCAGTGTCTGCCATTCCACCACGCCGGCACGCACGCCAATCTTACACCATCGGGCCGGATAAGTCAACGCCGCCGCCTCTTGCGGCGGGCGGGAAATTGCGCTACAATAGCGGCTATGAGGACCTATGACGCGGGACAATATGATATCGTGGTGATCGGCGCGGGCCACGCCGGCATCGAGGCGGCTCTGGCCGGCGCCCGGCTGGGGCTGGAGACCGTGTGCTTCACCGTCAGTCTGGACGCGGTGGGCAATATGCCCTGCAACCCGGCCATCGGCGGCACCGGCAAGGGCCACCTGGTCCGGGAGCTGGACGCTTTGGGCGGGGAGATGGGCCGGGCCGCAGACAAGGCCTGCATCCAATATCGGATGCTGAATCTGGGCAAGGGTCCCGCCGTCCACTCCCTCCGGGCCCAGGCCGACCGCCGCCGGTACCAGGCCGTCATGAAGCAGACCCTGGAGCGGCAGGAGCACTTGCACGTGCGCCAGGGAGAGGTCATATCCATCGGCGTGGAGGACGGCCGCGTTACCTCCGTCACCACCGACAAGGGCGCGGTACTGGGCGCGAAGGCGGTCATAGTGGCCTCCGGCACCTACCTGGGGGGCCGGACCATCACCGGCGAGGCGGTCCGGGACTCCGGGCCGGACGGGCTTGCGGCCGCGCTGCCGCTCACCGACTGTCTCCGGGGCCTGGGCCTGCGGCTGCGCCGGTTCAAGACCGGCACCCCGCCCCGGGTCAACGCCCGGACCGTGGACTTCTCCAAGATGGAGACCCAGCCCGGCGATGCGGACCCCCAGCCCTTTTCCTTCTCCACCCACACGCCCCCGGCCAACCGGGCGGTGTGCTATCTCACCTACACCAATGCCGAGACCCATCGGATCATCCGGGAAAACCTGGACCGGAGCCCCCTCTACGACGGGGTCATCCAGGGGGTAGGGCCCCGGTACTGCCCCAGCATCGAGACGAAGATCGTCACCTTCCCGGACAAGCCCCGCCACCAGCTTTTCATTGAGCCCATGGGCCTGGACACCGAGGAGCTGTACATCCAGGGCCTGTCCTCGTCCTTGCCGGAGGACGTGCAGATCGCCATGGTCCACACCATTCCCGGCCTGGAGCGCGCCGAGCTGACCCGGCCCGCCTACGCCATCGAGTACGACTGTCTGGACCCCACGGAGCTTTACGCCACCCTGGAGAGCAAGAAGATCGCGGGCCTTTACGGCGCGGGCCAGTTCAACGGCTCCTCCGGCTACGAGGAGGCCGCCGTCCAGGGCTGGGTGGCCGGGGTCAACGCTGCCCGGAAGATCCGGGGCCAGGACCCGGTGATCATCCGCCGGGACCAGGGTTACATCGGCGCGCTGATCGACGATCTGGTAACCAAGGGCACCAACGAGCCCTACCGCATGATGACCAGCCGCAGCGAATACCGGCTGCTGCACCGGCAGGATAACGCCGATAAACGACTTGCATCCATCGGCCACGACGTGGGTCTGGTAAGCGACGAGCGGTATCAAGAGGTATTGGATAAATATTCATTGGTAGACAGAGAGATCGCCCGGCTGAAAAAGGGGAAGCTCTATCCGCTCCTGAAGCGGCCGGAGAACACCTACGCGTCCCTGGCGGACCGGGACCCGGACCGGCCGGACCTGCCCCGGGCGGTGATCGAGGAAGTGGAGATATCCATCAAATATGAGGGATATATACAGCGGCAGCTCCGGGAGGTGGAGGCCTTCGCCCGGATGGAAGAAAAACGAATACCGCTGAATATCGACTACGAGACCGTGCCGGGCCTGCGGACCGAGGCCCGGCAGAAGCTGGCCGCCATCCGGCCCGCCAGCTTCGGTCAGGCCAGCCGCATCTCCGGGGTGTCCCCGGCGGACCTGACCGCCCTGATGATCTGGACAGAGAAGGACAAGACATGATGTGAGCCGCCCGCCGTATACGGCGGGCGGCTGCATTTTTTATTTTCAGAGGAGAAATCTTCGGATGGCCTGGCCTGCGCCGTTGTGGTCGTTGTCGGCCACCACCGCGTCCGCCATGGCCTTCACCGCCGGGTCCGCGTTGCCCACGGCCACGGCCAAGCCCGCCGCCGCCAGCATGGACCGGTCGTTGTCCCCGTCGCCCACGGCCACAGTCGCCTCCATGGGCACGCCAAGCAGCTCCGCAAGCTGTCTCAGGCCCGTGCCCTTGTCCACCCCCGGCGGGCTCATCTCCAGCCCCGCCTGTTCGGAGAAGGTGACGGTCTGTGGCAGCGTCCGGATGGTCTCATAGGCCGCCAGCCGGTCCGCCTGGGAGCGGAAGTAGATGTTCACCTTGGGCACGGACGGCCGCGCCGCCGCGGCGGAGCGGATATCTTCCACCTTGTGCGCGCCGGTATCGTAAAGCTTCTGATAGGCCCCCATGCCGAAGTCGGCCACGTGGGTGGCCTGGTCTGCCCGGATCACGGAAGCGTCGGTGCAGAGAAGATGGGCCATGGCGCCGTATCGCTCCGCCACATCCACCAGCGTCAGCACCAGATCCCGGTCCAGCCCGGCGGCATACAGCTCCCGGTCTTCCCAGAGATCATAGAGCACCGCGCCGCTGACGGCGATGGCATAGCGCACGCCGGCAAGCTGCCGCCGGTAGTCCGCAAGCTCCGGCACGCATCGGCCCGTACAAAGGGCCACCGTTTTGCCCCGCTCCGCTGCCTGGGCGATATCCCGCTCCGTCTCCGGCAAAAGCCGCTTGTCCGAGGTGAGGGCCGTGCCGTCCATATCCAGGGCGATCAGTTCATAGCGCCGCATAGCTGTTCCTCCGCTGTGTTCTCGGTCCATCATACACCAACCGGCCCGCCGCCGCAAGCGGGCGGCTTGACATATTTGGGCCGTTTGGCGTATAATATGATTTCGTAAGAGGGAGTAGTTTGCGCGGACGTCCGTCCGCGTCCGGCGGTCCGTCAGTACGGTCCCATGGGACCCGGGCCGCCGCAGATACGTGTCTGAAACGAGACTTTTACCGCGCATTCCCGCGGTAAAAGTCTTTTTTGATGAAAAAAGGAGTTGACGTCATGTCCGTATTGGCCCTGGTCCTGTTCATCCTTACATACTGCCTGATGATCGCCCTGCCCAAGTACCGGCCCTGGGTGGCCCTGACAAGCGCGGCGGTCTATGTGGCGCTGGGCTTCGTGCCGCTCCGGACCCTGGCGGGGGCCATCGACTGGAACGTGCTGATGATGCTGGCCGGCACCATGGGCACGGTGAGCCTGTTCATCGAGTCGAAGATGCCCAACCGCATGGCGGAGGTGCTGCTGACTAAAACGCCCAACGTCATGTGGGTGGCGGTGGCTATGAGCCTGTTCGCCGGGGTGGTGAGCGCGTTCGTGGACAATGTGGCTACGGTGCTGATGCTGGCCCCGGTGGGGCTGGCCATCGCCACCAAGCTGGGCACCAGCCCGGTGCCGCTTTTGATCTCCATCGCCGTCAGCTCCAACCTGCAGGGGGCGGCCACGCTGGTGGGGGACACCACCTCCATCATGCTGGGAGGCTACGCCGGCATGGACTTTCTGGACTTCTTCTTCATGGACGGCAGGTTCTCCATCTTCTGGGCGGTGGAGCTGGGCGCGGTCATGACGGTGCCCATCATTTTGTGGCTGTTCCGGGACCAGCGGGAGCCGGTGACGATCCCGGACAGGACCGAGGTCACCAACTACGTTCCCACCTATCTGCTTGTGGGCACGGTGGCGCTGCTGATCTGCGCCAGCTTCATCCCCGGCAAGCCCGCCGTCACCAACGGCCTGATCTGCGTGGGCGTGTTCCTGGTGGGGGCGGTCCACTCCCGGCTGCGGGAGAAGAGCTGGCACAACGTAAAGGCCGCGTTTCTGGAGATCGACTACCAGACTCTGTTGCTGCTGGCGGGGCTGTTCGTAGTCATCGCCGGCATCACCGAGGGCGGCGTCATCGACGCCATCGCCGCGCTGTTTGTGCGGCTGGGCGGGTCGAACCTGTTCGTGATGTACACCATCATCGTCTGGGGGTCGGTGCTGTTTTCCGCCTTTGTGGACAACATCCCCTATGTAGCCACCATGCTGCCCGTAGTCAGCGGCATCGCCGTCAGCATGGACTGCTCGCCCATTTTGCTGTACTTCGGCCTTCTCACCGGGGCCACCCTGGGGGGCAACATCACCCCCATCGGGGCCTCCGCCAACATCACCGCCATCGGCATCCTGCGCCGGCAGGACTACGAGGTGTCCACCCGGGATTTCATGCGCATCGGCGTGCCCTTCACCCTGGCCGCCGTCATGACCGGGTACCTGTTCTGCTGGTTCGTGTGGCGTTGAGCCGACATATCGAACGCGCCTCTGTCTCGGGACAGAGGCGCGTTTTTTCGCCGCGGGCGGGATGTCAGGCGGTCCGGGACCGCCGCCGGCCTTTGCCGAACACGGAGGCATAGAGGGCCAGGGCCAGCGCCGCGCTGAGCAGGTCCGCGACGGCCTGGGCGGCCAGCAGGCCGTCGTAGCCCGCCAGGGCCGTGGCGGCGGCCAGCACGGCGATGAACACCATCCCCTGCCGGCTGACGGACAGCGCAAAGGAGGGGACCACCCGGCCTGTGGCCTGGAAAAGACAGGTCAGCAGCATCACCACCGCCGCGAACGCGTTCCCGGCGGCCTGCCAGCGGAGCATGGCCGCGCCGTCGGAGATGATGTCCCCGTCGCGGACGAAGGCGGCCATCAGCGCGGGGGCGGCCAAAGCCAACATCAGGCTCAGCGCGGCCGCCAGGGCGCACAGGAAGGTCAGGCAGAAGCGGGTCAGCCTTCCGAGCCGCGTCCGGTCGTCCGCGCCGTACAGGTAGCCGAACAGGGGCACCCCGCCGAAGGAGAGCCCGATCAGGAAGCACTGGGCGATCATGTTGATCTTCAGCACGATGCCCATGGCGGCCACCTTGCCGCTGCCGTAGGCGGCCAGGTACTTGTTCATCAGCACCAGGCTCAAGCTGCTCATGAGGTTAGTCAGCGCGGCGGAGACGCCGATGAGCAGGATCTGCCGCAGCTCGTCCCCGGAGACATGGCAGGCCCGGATGTCCACGGACAGATACCGGCTCCTGCGCCGGAGCATCACCAGCAGGAACAGGTCCCCGCAGGCGTAGCCGATGACCGTGGCGATGGCCGCGCCCCGTGCGCCCCAGCCCAGCGCGGAGATCAAAATGGGGTCCAGGACGATGTTCACCGCCGCGCCCCCCACGGTGCCCGCCATGGACAGGCCGCTCATGCCCTCGCAGCGCAGCAGGTTGGAGTGGATGAAGTTCAAAATGACGATGGGCGCGCCGCCCACCAGCACGGAGAAGTACGCCGAGGCGTAGGGGAGGGTGTTCCCGTCCGCGCCGATGAGGGCCAGCAGCCCCCGCCGAAAGACAAGGCCCGGGACCGCCAGGACAAGGCCCGTGGCGATGGCCGCGTAAAAGCAGAAGGAGCTGACCCGCCGGACGCCGTCCCGGTCGTTTTTCCCCAGCATCCGGGAGATGAGGGAGCTGCCGCCCTGGCCGTAGATGTTGCCGAAGGCCATCAGGGCGGTGAACACGGGGCTGCACAGGGACACCCCCGCCACCAGGTCCGTGACCCCGGTCCGGGCGATGAAATATGTGTCCGCCAGATTGTATATGAGCGTCACCACCATGCCCAGCATCACCGGCAGAGCCAGCTTGAAATAGGTCCGGGGCAGATGGTCCAGGTCGAAAACGGTCTCCTGCATGGGGCGCGGCCTCCTTTTCTGACGGGACCAGTATACCAGACCGGCGGAAAAAGGGGAAGCGCGACATTTTAACCAAAGTTTAATCATTGGGTACTTTCCCTTTTGCCGGGGGTGTGGTACAATTGGATCGCTATGAGTGAATATCATTATAATTTCAACGATTCTCCCGGACCTGGTCCCGGCTCGCCGGGCCCCCGCCCTCCCCGGCGGGATACGGACTGGGGCGGCGTCAGCTGGGTGCTGGGCATGGCGCTGACCTTTGCGCTGGGCCCGGTGGGGCTCATCCTGACCTTTGCCCACGCGGCTGGGAACGACATTTTGGGAAACCTCCTGCAGCGGGTATTCGGCCAGAGGACCTCCGGGACCCAGAGCCGGCGGACCGCCGCGTCCGGGGCCCGGGCAAAGTCGTCCTCCGGGACCGGGACGGCGGAGAGCGCCGGGCGGTTCACGGACGTGCGCCACGCGGACACGGGCTCCACGGCCAAGACCGTGGCCGGGTGGATCCTGGCGGCTTTCGGCGCGGCGTCGGCCATTGGCTCCATCGGCACCGGGCTGTGGCAGGTGCTGAGTATGGTGGCGGTGGCTCTCAGCGGCGGCGCGCTGGCCTTTTCGGGCATCCTGGGCCGCCGGAAGGAGGCCAAGTTCCGCCGGTGCATGGCCGTCAGCGGCGACCAGGGCGTGGTGGACATCAAAAAGCTCTCCAAGACCCTGGGCGTGGACCTGGCCGAAGCCGACAAGATGCTGACGGAGATGGTGGACCGGGGCTACTACGGCGAGAGGGCCTATATCGACCACGAGCGGTGCCTGCTGGTCATCGACGTGGAGGATATGCGTGACGTGTACCGCCGGGAGGACGAGGCCAAAAAGACCCAGGCCGCCGCGGACGAGCAGTCCAAGATGTCGGAGTATGAGCGGTATGTGGAGCGCATCCGCCAGGCGGATATCGACATCGAGGACGAGTCCATGAGCGAGAAGATCCGCCGGATGCAGGAGCTGACCGCGTCCATCTTCGCTGAGGTGGAGGCCCACCCGGAGAAGCGGCCCCAGATCGACCGGTTCATGACCTATTACCTGCCCACCACGTTGAAGCTGCTGGAGTCCTATGCCCGCATCGAGGCCCAGGGGGTCACGGGGGAGAACATGGCTAAGGCCAAAAAGGACATCGAGGGCATCGCGGACACCCTGGTGGCCGGGTACGAAAAGCAGCTGGACAAGCTATACACCGCCGAGGCGGTGGACATCGCCGGGGACGTGAGCGTCATCGAGAATATGCTCAAGCGTGACGGCCTGGCGGATAAAAACGACTTTGGAACGGCTATGGGAGGGCACTGACATGGCGAATGCGTATTACGAAAAACTGATCCGCTGCCGGGACGCGGTCCGGGCAAAAACGGACTTCCAGCCCCGGATCGGGCTGATCCTGGGCTCCGGCCTGGGCCCCGTGGCGGAGACCATGGAGATCGTGGCGTCGGTGGACTACAAGGATCTGCCGGGCTTTCCCGTTTCCACGGTGCCGGGCCACGCGGGCCGGTATCTGTTCGGGTACATCGGCGGCGTGCCGGTGGTGTGCATGCAGGGCCGGGTCCACTACTATGAGGGCTTCGACGTGCATGATGTGGTGCTGCCCGTGCGGGTGATGGGGCTTTTGGGCATCAAGACCCTGTTTCTCACCAACGCCGCCGGCGGCCTGGACCCCAAGATGGAGATCCCGTCTTTGATGGTGATCCGGGACCAGATGATGTTCAACTTCCCCAACCCCCTGATCGGCCCCAACCTGGACCAGCTGGGCCCCCGGTTCCCGGACATGAGCGAGATCTACGACCCCGCCCTGCGCCGGGCTCTGCACGAGACCGCCGCCAAGCTGGGCCAGAAGCTGGAGGAGGGGGTCTATATCCAGTTGACCGGCCCCAGCTTCGAGACGCCCTTCGAGGTGCGCTACTACGGCAGCCTGGGCGGCGGCGCGGTGGGTATGTCCACCGCCTGCGAGGCGGTAGCGGCCCGGCACATGGGGCTGCGGGTGTGCGGCATCAGCTGCATCTCCAACCTGGGCGCGGGCCTGTCCGGCTCGCCGCTGTGCCATGAGGAGGTCATCGCCGCCGGGGACGCCATCGCGGAGCGGTTCTCCGCCCTGGTGACCGCCGCCATCCCCGCCATCGACAAGGCGTGAGCGGGCAAAAGTGAAAAAACGCCGCGCTCTCGCCTGACGGGAGCGCGGTGTGCATTGTGGGCCGGTTCCCGGGTACGGCGCATCGTGCGCCCCCTGGTGGAGCGAGTATCGGGATCGGCCCCGCGACGGAAGGTCCCTCCGCTTGCACAAAGGCGGAGGGACATGGTATAATAGGGCCAACGGCCCTATTATACCTGCATGAAAACATGGAAGCAGAACAGACTGACATGACGAGCAAAGGAGACGCGAGATGATACGCTTTTATAACGGTCTTACGCTGGAGCCGTCCGGCGTCACGGAAAACGAGGTCTGGGTGGACGGGACCGCCATAAGCTACGTGGGCCCGGCCAGGGAGGACATGCCCGCCTTTCAGCGGCAGGTGGACCTGGGCGGCGACCTTCTGATCCCCGGCTTCAAAGATGCCCACACCCACTCCGGCATGACGTTTTTGCGCTCGGCGGCGGACGATCTGCCCCTGCAGGAGTGGCTGGAAAAGCAGGTGTTCCCCAACGAGGCGAAGCTGACGGCGGAGAGCCTGACCGCCTTCGTGAAGGTGGCGTTTCTGGAGTACATCGCCAACGGCATCACCGCCTGCTTCGATATGTACTTCTTCCCGGACCAGTTCGTGCAGGTAGCGAAGGACTGGGGCTTCCGGGCCATCATGTGCGAGAGCCTGACGGCTGGGGACGACCCCAGCCGGGTCTATGACCGCTATGAGAAATACAACAACATGGGCCCCTTCGTGGGCTACCGGCTGGGCTTCCACGCGGAGTACACCAACGGCATGGAGACCTTCAAGACCGTGTCCGAGGCGGCCCACCACTTCAAGGCCCCCGTGTGGTGCCACAATTCCGAGACCAAGCGGGAGGTGGACGAGTGCATTGCCCGCCACGGCGTCACGCCCACCCGGCTTTTTGACGACCTGGGCCTTTACGACTACGGCGGCGGCGGGTACCACTGCGTCCACTTCACCGACGAGGACATGGACATCTTCGCCAGGCGGGGGGCATACGCGGTGCTGAACGCCGGGTCCAACGGCAAGCTGGCCAGCGGCATCTTCCGGCTGCGGGAGGCCATGGAAAAGGGCGTGAAGCTGGCGGTGGGCACCGACGGCCCCGCCTCCAACAACGCCCTGGATATGTTCCGGGAGATGTATCTCATCAACACCTATGCCAAGCTCCGGGAGGAAAACGCCGCGGCGGGGGACCCGGCCCGGATCCTGGACGCGGCGGTGGCCGGCGGCGCACGGGCCATGGGCCTGACAGACTGCGACGCCATCGCGCCGGGCAAGCAGGCCGATATGGTCCGCATCGATATGCACCGGCCCAATATGCGCCCGGTGAACAACGTGGTGAAGAATCTGATCTACTCCGGCGACCCTTCCAACGTACGCATGACTATGATCGCCGGCAAGGTGCTGTACGAAAACGGCGAATTTCATGTGGGCGAGGATGCGGAGAGCGTCTACCGGGCCGCGGAGAAACACGCCCGCGCTATCCTGGGATAAGCAGCGGTCTTGGCAGTAATGGTTTGAGAGCCAGGGCCGGAAGTGTCTCTCGACCCGCATGATGAGAAGCGCAGCGAAACCGTGCGGGCAATTGGGGTCCCCAAAAGGCACGCCTGCCTTTTGGGGAGAGGAGGAGCCGCGAGCCATTCGAGCTTTGCCGCCGTGCGGCAAAGGGAGACCTGGCTTGCGGGCGACGACGACGGACTGGCTCCGACACCCCGTTAGAGCGGCATTTGCCGCTCTATTTTGGTATCGGGACCAGCCCGACAGCATTTCCGCACGCTCGCGGCTCGCTTCGCGCCCGAAATCGCGTGGCGGAAACGCTGCCGGCTCTGGTCCTCAGCCCTTTGGTGCGCCGCTCCCCTGGGGCGCGGGCTTGGCAGTAACGGTTTGAAAGCCAGGGCCGGAAGTGTCTCTCGACCCGCATGATGAGAAGCGAAGCGGAACTGTGCGGGCGAGAGATACTTTCGGACTGGCCCCGACACCACGATAGACGCTCTATTACAGCGCGCCCTCGTGCTGTAAAAGCCAGCTTTTGACGCCCAGGCCCGCCGCGTAGCCGGTGAGGGAGCCGTCGGCCCCTACCACCCGATGGCAGGGGATGATGACGGAGATGGGGTTATGGCCCACCGCGCCGCCCACCGCCTGGGCGGACATGGTATAGCGGCCCATCCGCCGGGCGGCCTTGTCCGCCAGGACGCCGTAGGTGACGGTCTGCCCGTAGGGTATGTCCAAAAGCAGGCCCCATATCAGCCGGCGAAAATCGCCGCCGGCGGGGGCCAGTGGCAGGGCGCGGGGGTCCGGCTCGTCCCCGGCGAAGTAGCCGTCCAGCCAGGCCCGGACCGTGCCGAACAGGGGCAGGTCCTCCCGGGGCGTCATGGCCCTTTGGGGGAAGTATTTCTGCCCGTCGAACCAGAGCCCCGTCAATGCCGCCCCGTCCGACGCCAGCAGCATCCGGCCCGCCGGCGAGGGGTACCAGGCGCAAAACTCCATACAAAACGCCCCCTTTCGGAATGAAGATAGCACATTCCGAAAGGGGGCGCAAGTCTTTGCCTTTTACCGGCCTGGCGTCCGCCGGTGGAGCGCCAGCCCCAGTCCCGCCAGGGCCAGGGTCAGGACCAGCCACAGCAGCGGCGCGGCTTGATAACAGGTCAGGTACCCGCCCAGATGCACCAGCCGGCCGTCGAAAAAGCCGGTGGAGCCCAGCACCGCCGGCAGCAGGCTCCACGTCTGGCTCAGACGGGGGTGGGACAGGGGGATGACCGGGACCATGATAAAGAGCATCATCGCCCCGAAGCACACCGCCATGGCAGGGGTCCCGCCCCGGGTAAGGAGGCTCACCGCCATCACGAACGCGGCGTGGACGAGGCTGGCGGCAAGGTATATCCCGCAGACGGTGAGAGCCAGCTTTCGCACGGTCATGGGCGCGCCCCAGGTGGGGTCCATCAGCTGCTGCACGGCGGTGGCGGCGTCCTCCGGCCCCAGCAGGACGAGGCACCCGGCGGCCATGGAGCCCAGTATCACCAGCCCGCCGCAAAGGCTCGCCGTCAGCCCCGCCAGGAGCTTGGCGGCGTACAGGGGCGTTTTGCCGTTTCGGGCGCATTGGATAAGGGCGTCGGTGCGCCGCTGCCGCTCCATGGGGAACAGCCCCGCCAGGGCGATGATGGAAAACAGGAAGATGAACAGGCCCCCCACATAGGCCGTCTCGGCCAGGAAGGTCCAGCCCCCGTCGGGATAGCCCATCACAGTGAGCGGTGTTTCTATCTTCTCCGCCTGCGCCGTCCACCAGGCCCTTTCGTCCTCCGTCAGACCCTGGTATGTATAGGCCCGCTCCCGGGCGTCGTCCACCGCGGCGTAATAATCGTCGCCGGTCAGGTCCGCCGTCACGCTCCTGGTCACGCGCTCCAATGTGTCGTATATGTTCCCGTACTCCCCCTGGATGATATAGCCGTCCAGGGTCCAGCCCAGCTCGTCCGGGTCCGCCCGCCGGACGGTGACGGACGACTCGGCGTTATCGCCGCCGCCGCCGGTCGTCGTGGTGGTGGTCCGGCTTATCACGCCCAGCTTCGCGACGGTCTCTTGAATGAGGTCCGTGTCCAGCGTCCGGCCCTCCAGCCCCGCCGGGTCGGTGCGCTGGCGCTGGACGATCTCGTAGTGGCTCCAGACCTGGTCCTCGCCGCCGGTCGCGTCGGCGGACACATACATTTTCCCTATGACCTGAGAGGCGGGAGGCAGCGCCGCCGCCGCCATCAATATGATCAGGGCGGCCCAGATCATTTTCCGCTGACAGAGCTTTTTCAGCTCGAACTTATAGAGTGTGCCGAAGTTATGCATGGTCTGCCTCCTCTCCAAATTGTGCCAGGTAGAATTTTTCCAGATCCTCGCGCCTATCCCACGCCCCGTCGTGGACGATCTGGCCGTGGCGCATGATGAGCACCCGCCCGGCGATGTGCTCCACGTCGGAGACGATGTGGGTGGAGAGCAGCACCACGCTGTCCCGGCCCAGAGAGGCGATCAGGTCCCGGAACCGTACCCGCTCCCGGGGGTCCAGCCCGGCGGTGGGCTCGTCCAGGACCAGCAGCTTCGGGTCGTTCAAAAGGGCCTGGGCGATGCCCAGCCGCTGGCGCATGCCGCCGGAGTATGTTTTTACCTTCTTTTTCCGCACATCCGCCAGGCCCACTGTCTCCATCAGCAGGCCGCATCTGCGCCGGGCCTCGGCCTTGGAAAGCCCCTTCAGGGCGGCCATGTACAGCAGAAGATCCTGCCCGGTGAAGTCCGGGTAGTAACCGAAGTCCTGGGGCAGATATCCCAGGATGGCCCGGTATTCCTCCGCGCTCACGTCCAGGCCGTCGAAGCGGACCGTGCCGGCGGTGGGCTTCAAAATGCCGCAGATCAGCCGCATGAGGGTGGTCTTGCCGGCCCCGTTGGGACCTAACAGGCCCGTGACGCCGGGGGTCAGGCGCAGGCTCACCCGGTCCACGGCGATCTTGTTTTGAAATTGCTTGGACAGTCGGTCGATGGTCAGTTCCACGATAGCTCCTCCGTTTTTCGTATGGTCTTGGCGTATTCCCGCCCGGCCAGGCCCAGCGCGGCGGCCAGGGCCAGCAGCCACCAGCGGAAGCTCTCCGGGGCATAGACGCCCCGGACGCCGTGCAGTCCCAGGGCCAGCCCCGCCGTCAGCACCGCCGCCCCCGCGCACACGTACAGGCCCTCCTTGCCCCGGATGCGCCGGACCGCCGCCAGGCCGGTCAGGTCCGTCAGCAGGTAGGGGGTGAGAAAATACACCCCCGCCCGGAAAAAGCTCCCGCCCCCCAGCATCGCCGCCAGGGCCGCCAGCAGGGCCAGATGGACCAGGCCCACAGCCCCCATCCGGGCCAGGACCACGCTTTTGAGCCCGAACCGGCTCGCCAGCTCCAGCTCCTCCATGCCGTACAGGGCCGCCCGGCCCTGCTCCGAAACGGCGGCCATGGCCGCGAAGGGCGTCAGCGCGGCCCCGATCCAGAGCCCCTCCGCCGGGACCAGACGGCTGACAGCCAGCGTCAGGGCGAACACCGCCGCCGAAACGGCCCACACCGCCTTTCGCACGTACCCCGCCTGGCCCAGCACGAAGGATATGTGGCTCACCGGCCGGACCGGCGCGTCCCGCAGGAACGCCCGCTTTCGGGCCGGGTCGGGCGCGGGCCAGGCCGACGCCAGCAGAGAGATCAGCTCGCTTCTTTTCATGGTTCCTCCTCCGAGAGCATCCGCCGCAGCTTCTCCAAGGCCCCCCGGGTCCGCCGGTAGACGGCGAAGCGGCTCATGCCCGTGGCGGCGGCGATGAGAGATACGGGTTCTTGGTTTACATAACGCAACAATATCAACTCCTGTTCCTCTTGGGAAAGGGCGGCCAGGGCCTGCCGGAGAGCCAGGACCGCGGCGGTCCTGTCCGGGTCCTCCGGGGCGGGCAGGTCCGCCGGCAGGGGCTCGGCGGGGGGCTTGCGGTACTGGTCCGCGCACAGGTTCCGGGCGATGGTATAGAGATACCCCATGCCCCCGCCCCGGTCCCGGCGGCCCTCCGGCGCGGCGAAATACCGGGCGAAGGTCTCCTGGACCGCGTCCTCCGCCGCCTCCCGGCTGCCAAGACGCCGGAAGCAGTACCGATATATCTTGTCGTAGCGTTCTTCCAGGTCCATGGGCTTGAAGGCTCCTTCACCTTGTATAACGGCCGGGCGGGCAAAATGTGCGCCGGGCGGATAAATTCTAGCATATTTTCCCCGCCTGTGTTACAATACTGGGCAGTAGTTTTATAAAAGAGGTATCGGCCATGGGATTTCTGCGTGTTTTGGAGGGGCTGCGCACGCCGGCGCTGGACCGGGTGTTTTCCGCCGTGACGGTCTTCGGCGGCGAGGGACTGTTCATCGCGCTGGCTATCGTGGTGTTCTGGTGCGCCAGCAAGAAGAACGGCTATTATCTCATCGCCGCCGGGGTGGGCGGCACGGTGATCAGCCAGACGCTGAAGATCGTCTGCGCCGTGCCCCGGCCCTGGGTCCGGGACCCGGCCTTCACCATCGTGGAGTCCGCCCGGGCGGGGGCGGGGGGCTATTCCTTCCCCAGCGGCCACAGCCAGAACGCGGTGGTGGCCCTGGGCGGCGCGGCCCGGACCCTGAAAAGGACCTGGCAGCGGGCCGTTTTGTGGGTCCTGGCGGGGCTGGTGTGCTTTTCCCGGATGTATCTGGGGGTCCACACCCCGGCGGACGTGGCCGTGGGCGCGGCGGTGGGGCTTGCGCTGGTGTTCAGCCTGTGGCCGGTATTTAAAAACCACGGGGACGAGCCGGGGGCGGTGACGGCGGTGTTCGCCGTCACGGCGGCGCTGGCCCTGGCCGCCGCGCTGTATGGAAAGCTCCATACCTGGCCCGCCGGCGTGGACGCGGAGAATCTGGCGGAGTTTCAGAAAAACAGCTCCACCATGCTGGGAGTGGCCGCGGGGGTGCTGATCGCCTGCCCGCTGGAGCGGCGGTATGTGGACTTCAAAACGGAGGCCCCCTGGTGGGCGCAGATACTGAAATGCCTGCTGGGCCTGGCGGTGGTGATGGGGCTGCGGATGGCGTTGAAGGCCCCGCTGAACGCGCTTTTCGGCGGTAGTCTCATCGCCGGCGCGGTGCGCTACTGCATCATGGTGCTGGCGGCGATCCTGGTCTGGCCGCTGACGTTCCCCTGGTTCGCCAGAGGCTGCCCCGTGAGCCGGCGGTGGAGAAAGGCGTTGAAGATAATGGGTATCGTATTGCTTGTGATCGTGCTGCTGGCAGCAACGCTGCTGTGGGTGGTGACCCGGGATTCATCCATGGAGCCCCGGGACTTCCCGGAGGCTTCCAACCCCCTTATCACGCCGCTGGGCGTCACCATGCTGTCCGGCCACCGGGCCGGCGGCGGCGAGGCCCCGGAGAACACCATGATGGCGTTAAAGGCCTGCGTGCAGAGCCAGGACTACGCCCTGGACATGTTCGAGTTCGACCTGCACCTGACGGCGGACGGGGTCCTGGTGCTGCTGCACGACGGCACCCTGGACCGGACCAGCGACGCCCAGGAGGTCTTTGGCCGGCCCAACGTGGACGTGGGCTCCCTGACCTTCGAGCAGCTGCTGCGGCTCAACATGGGCGCGCAGTTCACCGCCGCCGACGGCTCCAGACCCTACGCGGACCTGCACGGGGACGACGTGCCGGAGGACCTGCGAATCACCAGTCTGGACCAGGCGTTGGAGTATCTGGAATCGGCGGACCGGGACTACCGCTATATCATCGAGATCAAAAACAGCGGGAAGAAGGGCTTTGAGGCGGCGGACAAGCTGTACGACGCCCTGAAGGAGCGGGACTGCCTGGACCGGGCGGTGGTGGGCACCTTCCACAACGAGGTCACGGCCTATATGGCCGAGAACTGCCCGGATATGCTCCGCAGCGCGGGGGTCCGGGAGGTCATAGGATTTTACGCGGCCGCGCTGCTGGACCTGCCCCGTGACGATGAGGACTTCGGCTTCCGTGCGCTGCAGATACCCACCACGGACTATGTGGTGAACCTGGGCACCAGCCGGGTGGTGAACTACGCCCATGAGCACGATATCGCGGTCCAGTACTGGACCATCAACGACCCGGAGGAGATGGCCCGGCTGCAGTCCATCGGCGCGGACGCCGTCATGACGGACCTGCCGGAGCTGGGCGCGCAGGTATTGGACCAGCCGTAAAATATTTTTGCTTTTTCCTGTAACAAATCGAAAGAAACAACGTCTAACCAAAGGGATGGGAGGTGTCGGTGCTGGACTACGAGGGCCTTTACGACGCCTTTTATATGCAGGTGTACTCCTTTCTGCTGACTATGTCCAGGGACCGGAGCCTCTCGGAAGAGCTGACGGCCCAGACCTTTTACAAGGCCATGACCGCCCAGAGCCAGTACCGGGGCGAGGGGTCGGAGCTGACGTGGCTGTGCGCCATCGCGAAAAACCTCTACCTGGACGAGCAGCGCCGCCGTTCCCGCCAGTCCCCGCTGCCGGAGGAGGGACCCGCCTCCGCCGGGCCCATGGAGGACGACGCCCTGGACCGGGACATGGCCTTTCGGATACACCTGATCCTCCACGATATGCCGGAGCCCTACAAGGAAGTGTTCCAGCTGCGGGTGTTCGGGGAGCTGGCGTTCCGGGAGATCGGCCGGATATTTGGCAAGACGGAGACCTGGGCCCGGGTGACCTACCACCGGGCCCGGCTGCAGATACAGGAAAGGATGGGTGAGGATGGATAAGACCTGCGATATGGTGCGGGACCTGCTGCCGCTGGTGGTGGACGGGGCCTGCTCCGACGCCAGCCGCGCCTTTGCCGAGGAGCATATCCGCACCTGTCCCGCCTGCGGGAAGATATACAAACAGCTGCAAAACGACGCCTGCGAGAACTCTCTCCGTCAGGAGACCTCCGCGGTGCTGGCCCCCCGCCGGTGGCGGAACCGGGCCTTCGCGGTGAGCTGCGCGCTGGCGGCGTTTTTATGCGTGCCGGCCTGTCTGCTGGCGGTGGTGATCCCGGCCCGGGAGAACGGCATGACTATGGACTGGGGCTGGCTGCTGCTGCTGGCTCCGTCCCTGCTGGTGGAGATGAGCGCCACCATCCTGCCTCTGCGGACCAGGCGGTACACGGGCCGGTGGACCCTGCTGGGCTTCACGGGGAGTCTGCTTTTGCTGCTGCTGGCCTGCATGGTCTACACCAACGCCTGGTATTTCAAGGCGGCGGCGGTGGCGCTGTACGCCCTGTCGGCGGCGGCGCTGGTCCCCTGGGCGGTGAAGGAGCTTCCCCTGCAGGGGGCTTTCGGAAAGAACAAGGGCCTGGCCCTGGCCGCCTGGGACGGTGGCTTCGCCTTTTTGATGGCGACGGCCTGGTGCATGACCCGCTCCCGGTGGTCCCCGGCGCTGCTGGGGATCGGCGCGGTGGGCGCGCTGATCGCGCTGTGCCTGGCGGAATACGGCCTGGCCACCAGGCTGCCTCTCAATAAAACGGTCCGGGCGGGCCTGTGCGTGGCCCTGGCCGGCAACGGGCTCACCTGGCTGATCCGGCCATTCCTGCTGGTGACCGGCGCGGAAAAGAACGTGATCGCCGCCAGCTTGACCGTGGGCTTCTGGCTGCTGGTCGGCTCCACGGCCCTGGGCCTGGTCCTGGTGGCCTGGGGCATCCGGCAGGCCTATAAACGCAGCCGCTATAAGAGATAACGGGAGATGGCTATGCTCACGAAGGGAAGGACCGAGGCGGTGATCCATCTGGACCGGCTGACCGCCAACCTAGAAAAGACCCGGTCGCTGCTGGGGCCGGACACGGAGATCGTCGCCGTGCTGAAGGCGAACGCCTACGGCTTGGGCGCGGCGGGCGTGTGGCCCGCTCTCCACGGCTGCGGGGTGCGCCGGTTCGCGGTGGCCTACTGGCAGGAGGGGGCCGCGCTGCGGGCCGCCGGACTGGAGGACGAGATCCTTCTGCTGGCGGACGTATGGGACGACGAGCTGGATAAGGTGATCGAGCACCGGCTGACCCCCACGGTCTTTGACCCGGCCACCGCCGCCAGGCTCAACGGCCTGGCCCGGGCCGCGGGCGTGGTGCAGCCCGTCCAGTTGAAGATCGACACAGGCATGAACCGCATCGGCCTGCCCTGGGGCCAGGCCGCCGTGCCGGCGGCCCGGCGCATCGCCGCCATGGAGGGCCTTCGCATAGAGGGAGCCTTCACCCACTTCGCCAAGGCGGATGATCCGGCCTCGGAGGAGACAGAGCGGCAGATGGAGCGGTTTCTGGACACCGTAAAGGCCATCCGGGCCGCGGGCGTCGAGCTGGATATGCTCCACGCGGCCAACTCCGCCGCAGTGATCCTCCGGCCGGACACGGCTCTGGACGCGGTGCGGGTGGGGGACATCCTCTACGGCCTCATCACCGTGGACGAGGGGCCCTGGGACGCGCTGGGTCTGGAGGAGGTCATGACCTGGGCCGCCCGGGTCAGCTTAGTCAAGACGGTCCCGGCGGGGGCGGCCATCGGCTACGGCGGCACCTATGTGACGGACCGGGAGACGGTGGTAGCCACCATCCCGGTGGGCTATGCCGACGGCTACAGCCGGCGGCTGTCCAACAAGGGCGCGGTGCTGATCCGGGGCCGGGAGGCCCCCATCATCGGCCGGGTGTGCATGGACCAGTTCATGGCGGACGTGACGGACATACCCGGCGTGCGCCGGGGGGACGAGGCGACGCTGCTGGGAGGAGCCATGACTATCCGGCGCATGAGCGAGCTGTCCGGCGTCAGCGTCGACGAGCTTGCCTGCGGCGTCACGGCGCGGGTGCCCCGGGTCTACACGGGGACATAAGGAAGCGTTTCATTAATTTTCCATATAACCCATCGGAGAAAGGACGAGATGAAAATGAACGAAAACAGCAATCACCGCATGCCGAAGATGTGGGAGGCCCTGCTGACGCTGGCCTTTCTGGTGGCTATGCTCGCCATCGGCATCATGGTCTACGGCGTGGATCCCCACGTGCCCATGTTCGTGGGCACCATCGGCGCGGCCCTGATGGCTCTGCGGCTGGGGTATAAGTGGGACGAGGTGGAAAAGGCCATGTTCAGCGGCATCAACAAGGCCATGCAGTCCATCATCATCCTGGCTATCATCGGCATCCTGATCGGCGTGTGGCTGGACGCGGGAACGGTGCCCGCCATGATCTACTACGGGCTGAAGATATTGAAGCCCTCCATCTTCTTCATCGCAACGCTTCTGATCTGCTCCATCACCAGCCTTGCCACCGGCACCAGCTGGGGCACCATCGGCACCATGGGCGTGGCCCTGATGGGCATCGGCTACGGCCTGGGCATGAGCCCCGGCATGACCGCCGGCGCGATCCTGTCCGGGGCCTACTTCGGAGACAAGATGAGCCCCCTGTCCGACACCACCAACCTGGCCCCCGCCATGGCGGGCACCGACGTGATGACCCACGTGAAGTTCATGATCCTGCCCACGGCCATCGTGTACGGCATCTGCATCGTGTTCTTCGGCGTGCTGGGCGTGATGCAGTACCACGGCGGCGCGGCGGACATGAGCAAGGTGGAGGAGCTGCAGGAGGCCCTGTCCACCATGTTCAACATCAACCCGCTCCTTCTGCTGCCCCCGGTGGTGGTCATCGTGGCGGTGGCCTGCAAAATGCCCGCCATCCCCGGCATCACCCTGGGCATCGTCACCGGCGCGCTGGTGGGCATCATCTTCCAGCCCGACTGCAATCTGGGGACCCTGTTCTCCTGCGGCATGAACGGCTTCGTGTGCGAGACCGGCATCTATGAGATCGACGAGCTGCTCAACAGCGGCGGCCTCATGAGCATGATGTTCTCCATCTCCATGACTATCATCGCCATGATGTTCGGCGGGATCATGGAGGACAGCCACCAGCTGGAGGTCATCGTGAACAAGCTGACGGGCCTTGCCAAGCGGCCCGCCTCCCTGGTGGCTCTCACCGAGGCCACCTGCGTGGCGTCCAACGCCCTCATGCCGGAGCAGTACATCTCCATCGTGGTCCCCGGCCGGATGTACGCCGAGGAGTACAAAAAGCGCGGCCTGGCCCCCCAGTGCCTGTCTAACGCCCTGGAGAGCGCGGGCACGGTCAGCTCCTGCCTGATCCCCTGGAACACCTGCGGCGTGTTCATCCTGGGCACCCTGGGCATCGGCGTGGGCACCTACGCCCCCTGGGCCATCTTCAACTGGCTCATGCCCATCGCCGCCGTCGCCATGGCCTATATGGGCGTCACGGTGGCCGACGCCAACGGCGTCCGGTACGCCAAGCTGAAGAAGGCCGGCGCGGCCGCGAAGGGAGAGTAAACCATGGCGTCCGTCAAGTATTATCTGCGCGTGCTGTCCGGCATGCGGTATAAGAAATTCGCGGAGGTGCTCCAGCGGGCCCACGACAAGTCCGGCAAGAGCAAGCTGTGGCTCACCGCCGACATGATCCACTGCGCCCGGAAGTTTGGCGCGGGGTACTTCGACTATGTGACCTTCGGCTTCTGGGACCTGAACGATGAGCAGCGTTCCACCTACGTGACCCGCATGATCTCCAAGGATCTTGTCATGTTCCTGAACGACATGTCCTTTGAGCACTACTTCAACGACAAAGAGGAGTTCGACACCACCTTTGCCGACTTCATCCACCGGGACTGGATCAATTTCCGCAAGGCCTCCAAGGAGGAGGTCCGGGCCTTTGCCGAGAAGCACCAGACCCTCTTTTCCAAGCCCGCCCACGGCTCCTGCGGCAAGGGCTGCAGCAAGGTGAGCCTGTCGGATTTCCCGGACTTCGACAGCTTCTACGCGGAGCTGCAAAAGCAGGACGCCTGGCTTTTGGAGGAGGTGCTGCGGCAGCACCCCCAGAACGCGGAGGTCTATCCCAACGCCATGAACTGTATGCGTATGATAACCCTCATCGACAATGAGGGCGTGCCCCATGTGATCTTCGTCACCCAGAAGTACGGTCTGAACGGCCGGGTGGTGGACAACTACGGCTTCGGCTGCCGGGTGGACCTGGAGACCGGCCGCATCTGCTCCCCCGGCGTCAGCGGGGACGGCTCGCTGGGCATCGTCTACGACGAGCACCCCATGACCCATGTGAAGCTGGTGGGCCGGGAGATCCCCTGCTTCCAGGAGGCCTGCGAGCTGGTGAAGAAGGCGGCCATGGTGTTTCCCAAGATGCGCTATGTGGGCTGGGACGTGGGCATCACCCCCGACGGCCCCGCCATCATCGAGGGCAACAACTACTGCGCCCACGACTTCTGGCAGCTGCCCGCCCAGACCCCGGAAAAGGCCGGCATGCTCCCCGTGTTCCTGAAATACGTGCCCGACTTCAAGCGGTAAAATACAAGCGTATCCGCCCGGCCTGTCCTATTGACAATCCGGGCGGATATGCTATAATGTTTGGGACATATAGGAATTATTCCTAAAATCTTTTGGGAGGTATATTATTATGGCAAAATGGGTTTGCGGCGTTTGCGGCTACGTATATGAGGGCGAGAAGGCCCCCGAGGTCTGCCCGGTGTGCAAGGCTCCGGCGGAGAAGTTCGTCAAGCAGGGCGGCGAGATGACCTGGGCCGCCGAGCATGTGGTGGGCGTTGCCCAGGGCGTTGACCCGGAGATCCTGGAGGGCCTGCGCGCCAACTTCAACGGCGAGTGCACCGAAGTGGGCATGTATCTGGCTATGGCCCGTGTGGCCCATCGGGAGGGCTATCCCGAGATCGGCCTGTACTGGGAGAAGGCCGCCTATGAGGAAGCCGAGCACGCCGCCAAGTTCGCGGAGCTGCTGGGCGAGGTCGTCACCGACTCCACCAAGAAGAACCTGCAGATGCGCGTGGAGGCCGAGAACGGCGCCACCGCCGGCAAGTTCGAGCTGGCTAAGAAGGCCAAGGCCCTGAATCTGGACGCCATCCACGACACGGTCCATGAGATGGCCCGGGACGAGGCCCGCCACGGCAAGGCTTTCCAGGGCCTGCTGAAGCGGTACTTTGGCGAGTGATACGCCACAAAAAAGCGGCGCGGGAACGGATCCATCCGTTCCCGCGCTTTGTTTTTTCACTCAGTAGATGAAGCCCCGGTCGGGCTGGGAGAACTGCTCCAGCCGGTGGGCGTACACGTCCATGGCGGCCTCCTCAAAGGCCAGGACGGGCTCCTCCACTCCCATGAGCCGCAGCAGATACTTGGCGAAGGGCGGGTTCAGCAGTACCAGCGGGCCGATCAGGTAGGTAGCCATCAGGTTATTGCGCCGGACGCCCTCGGCCTTTTCGGCGGGGTTGATGCCCGCGCCCCGGACGGTCTGGAACAGGGGCTCGACGTTGACGCCGTAGGAGTGGCCGAACTGGCTCTTGAAGCCCACGATGGAGATGTCCTCCGCCTCCAGCCGGCCCAGGTACAGGGAGTTATAGCGGTTCATGAAGTGCCGGTCCGCGTAGAGGGGGAACAGATTCAGCATGGCCTCCCGGGAGCCGTCCTCATCCTCGATATACTCACCGAATATCTCCATGGCGTTGCCGGTGATCAGGGTGAGGCCTCCCGCCTCGGTGCGCTCTTTCAGCCCCTCCAGATAGGGGGCGAAGGCGTCCCGGACGATGACCTGGCCCCGCTCGGTGGTGCCGCCCATGTAGACCATGGAAACGTCCTCCGTCAAAAACCGGGGCTGATCGGCAAGGGCGGTGTTTACCAGCTCCGCGCCGCAGGACCGGGCCAGGTACTTGGCGTTTGCCAGGTCGCCATAGAGGTTGCAAAGCTCCGGGTACAGGACTTCGATCTTCATTTTGCCGCCTCCTCCGCCAGCTTTTTCACCTTTTCCCGGACCTTATAGGCCAGGGTCAGCGAGTCGGTGCCGTAGAACATATAGACCTGGCTGCCGGGGTCGAAGCGCAGCTTTTCCGTGGCCTTGAACTCGTCCTCCTCGCAGTCGATGCGCTCCTCCGGCACCCCCGCCAGCAGCAGCCGCAGCCGGTAATCCCGCGCCCGGGGGCCGGTGGCGATCAGGTGGTCTATGCCCTCCCGGGCCAGAAACTCAAAGTCGCAGTCATACAGCCAGCAGACGTTTTCCGACCAGTGCTTTTCGTCCCCCAGGCAGTTCATCATGAGGAACAGCTCTTTGCGGCCGGGCTGCTGGGAAACGTAGTCGAAGGCCCGGGAGCAGGCCAGGGCGTTCTTCTCCTTAGCCATCTGCATCACCAGGTCCACATTGCCCACGTGCTCCACGTTGTAGCGGGTCTCCACCACATGGGCCTTGTCCATATACCCGGCGATCTGCTCATGGGTCATGCCGAGCTCCCGCAGCAGGGCGGCGGCGGTGACCATGTTATAGATGTTGAACACCCCGTCCGACAGCAGCCGGTAGGTGGCGGAGCCCTCCTTGTCCGCGATAGTCATAGTCATGTGCTCCAGATCCACGTCCCGGCCCGCGTAGTCGTACTCCGGGGCCCGGAAGCCGCAGCGGGGGCAGTAGGCCTTGCCGATGTGGTGATAGCGCAGGTACTCGTATTTCAGGTCCCCGTTGCATTTGGGGCAGATGCGGATGTCGTTGATAAGGTTGACGCACTCGGTCACGTCCGTGTCCATGCGCTCGATGCCGAAGTACACCCGGGGGTTGTCCGGGGCCACGGAGGCGGCGATCAGGTCGTCGGCGTTCACCACCAGCTTTGTCTCCGGCGGGATGCTGTCCGTGAGGAAGTCCGCGATATACTGGGGATGGGCGTTGCGCATGATGGAGTCCCGGAACAGGTTAGTCAGCACCAGCATATCCGGCTTCATGAAGGGATAGATGCGCTTGGAGGACCGCTCGTCGATCTCCAGCACCGCCACATGGTACCGGGAGCGGTTAAAGACGCTGACGCCGTTTATCAGACTGGTGGCGACGCCGGAGATGATGTTGGAGCCGTAGCGGTTATCCAGCACCTTTTTGCCGTCCATCTCCAGGATGTCGCACAACAGGTTCGACACGGTGGTCTTGCCGTTGGTGCCGGTGACGGCGATGACGTGCTCCGGCTTGGCAACATACCGGAGAAAGTCCGGACAGATCCGGACCGCCAGCTCCCCGGGGAAGTTGGTGCCGTTGTGCTTGGTGATCTTCAGCGCCGGTTTGGACAGCTTGGCCGCCCAAAGGGCCAGATAAAATTTCAGCTTACCCATCTTTCGTATACCTGTGCCTTCCCGCAAACGCGGTCTTATCCATTATTATAATATTCGACATTAAAAATTATAATACACCGCCGCCGGAAAGTCAATTCATCCCCAAAAAACAAGAGACCCGCCCCCGGTGGGGGGCGGGTCGACGCTGACGTTTTCAGTCGTCCTCGGTCTTGAGCTGCATGTAATCGGACAGGAGCTGGTTGGCCGCCTCGGACTTTTTATAAAGGCTCAAAAAGTCATATTGGAGCACCTCCGGCAGCTTCTCCGAAACGAACAGGGAGCCGTTGCCGTGCCAGAGCATGTACCCGCCGGTGATGTCCGCGTCGTACAGGGCCACGATCTGGCGGATGATGTTCAGCGAGTCGTACTCATAGCCGTAATCGTCCCAGGTCTGTATCCAGGTGCGGGTGACGGCGGGGGAGCCGCACTCCGTCTGCCGGTCGCTGACCTTTATGCCCCAGTCGTTGGTGGACTTGTAGGGCCGCTTATAGGGCACGATGCGGTCGTTGTTCTCGTAGTAGGTGCCAAAGTGGTCGGGGTAGGGCATCCCGCAGATCACGTCCACCACGTTGGAGATGGCGGGCCAGTACTGGCCGTAGGGAGCCACGTAGTAGTTGCCGGTCTCACCGAACATATCCGCGCCCACATAGGCCCCGTGGGCGTGGATCACGTCGGTGGCGTAGGTGAGGAACCGCTGGAGGGCTTGGGCCTTGGATTCGCTGCCGGTGTTTTTCAGATCCACGGAGCCCTCGTTCTCGTAATTCTGGATATAGTCGGGGAAACGGACATAGTCGAACTGGACTTCGTTGAGGCCGAAGGTGTCCACCGCCTCGGCGGCGAACGCCACCTTCACCTGCCACACGTCCCGGCAGAAGGGGCTGGGCCAGTAGCTCTCGCTCATCTGCTTCAGCTGCCCGCCCCAGTCGGTGATGCTCCACTCCGGCCGTGCGGTAGCCAGGGCGGAGTCCTGGAAGGTAGTCAGACGGCCGATCACATAATAGCCCGCGTCCTTGAGCATCTGGATGGCTTCCTTGGTCTCGTTCAGGGACCCGGTCACGGTGTACTCGTCCAGCAGGTCCGCCTGCTTCAGCCAGGGGGAGGGGTAGGCAAGCTGGAAGTTCTCCATGAGCGTGACAACGAAGGCGTTGATCTGGGTACCCTCCGCCAAGTCCAGATACTGGGCGACGGTGGACGGATTGACCTGGTCGGCGGTGATATACAGCGCGTATGTATCCACGGGCATCTCGTTGCCCTGGTCGGAGAAGTCGCCCTTCTCATGGGGCCAGTAGTCCAGATCGCCGGCGTCGCCGCCGCCGTAATCGTCGCCGCGGAACACGTGGGCGCCGTAGCTGTCGTTGTCGTCGTTCCAGTTGCTCATGGCCTCGCCGTAATCCATCGCCACATATTCGGACTTGATCCAGCCAAATTCCTCGCCCATCATGACGTGGTACATATTGACGGTGCCGTCGGCCCGGAAGTAGTCATAGCCCACGATCCGCAGCAGGGTGCCCTTCTGGGCCAGGGGGCCGATCAGGCAGTCGTCGGCCTCCTGGAGCATATTGACCGTGGAGCGCACATAGAGCTGGGCCTCCAGAAGCAGGGCGGACTGGTCGTCGGTCACGTTCTGGCAGTGGATATAGCCCATCTGGCCGTCCAGATAGGCGTGGTAATACTCCTCGCCGTTCTCGGCCGAAAAGGGCTCCCAGCTCTCCAGCTCGATCTCCGTGCCACGGCCGTACTCACCGATGGGGGCCAGGCCCTCGTTGTAAAAGGTGGCCGTCAAGGTGCCCTCCTGGGCCAGCACATAGGCATGCACGGGATCGGGCCAGTCCGAGCTGTTCTCCGCCGGCTCATAGGCCTCCTCCATGGAGTTCAGGTCGAAAAAGACCGTGCTGCACACCGCGAATACCGCCATCAGCACCACGATGAACAACAGCTTTTGGCCCGGCGTCATATGATGGCGTTTGCGCGCCTTTTTTTCCGTTTGCGATGTCGCCATATTGCCTCCCGGGAACCAAATCCCATAAAAGCATACCACAAACCCCCAAAAAATGCAAGCAGGTGGGGGATAATGACCATATATTGGGCCTTTTTCCGTTCCGAACGCCAGCAAAAGTGTGCCTGGTTACATAACGCAAAACCAAACTACTGTGATAGTTTGGTATATGCTATCACGATAGTTTGGCGAAGTCAATACATTTTTGGAAGGGCCGCGCCCCCGTCCCATAGACGGGGGCGCGGTGGGGATGGCTTTTCAGATGACGCCCAGCAGGACCAGGATCAGCAGCGTGCCGGTGACGACCAGCGCCGCGCCCAGCAGCAGCGCGCCTGTGTTCGCCTTGCTCCTGCCGCCGGCGGCGGGGGACGCCTCCGCCAGACCGGCCCGGCGCAGAGCGGTGACGATGGGCTTATACAGCAGCAGGGTCAGCCCCGCGTTGATGGCCCCCTTCACCAGATTGAAGGGCAGAAACAGCGTGGGCAGCATGGAGGCCACCACCTGCCGGGGCACGCCCTGGTAGATGGGGGTCACGATGTAGTTCCACAGGCACATCATGGCGGCCATGACAGCCACGCCGGCGGCCAGGCTCCAGATGGCGCCCTTCATGCTCCGGGACCGCCTGTAGATCAGCGCGGCGGGCACGGCGAAGGAGCAGGTGGAGACCACGTTCATGACGAAGCCCACGGGGCCGGTGGAGGAGACGGTGAGCATCTCCACCAGGCTTGTGATGGCGGAGATGAGCACGGCGGTCAGGGGCCCATAGATGAATCCGCCGATGACAACGACCACATCCTTGGGGTCGTAGCTGAGGATGCCCTGCACGGCGGGGATCACCTGGCCGATGAGCATGGCGGCGTAGGCCACGGCGCAGAGCATGCCGACGGTGGCGGGCCGGCGGGCGCTGGCGGCGCGGCGGGCGGTGGGATGAGTGTCCATAGGGGAAATACCTCCTTTATGATATTGACACCTCGAAAGCTATCGTGCCTTCCAGGTGTCAATATCGGGCCGCGTCATGGCGGGAAAGACCCCGCGCAAACTGCGCCGCTCAACACATCTTCTTCCATCCAGACTGTAAACTGTCGGTCCCGGAGTTCCACCGGGTCGGCGCGCTGTGCGCGTTGGCGTCGGCCAAAAGGCCGGCCGCCCGCTGCGCTGCGCGTTCGCGGACTGTACCGCCGGTCGGGGATTTCACCCTGCCCTGAAGACATCGCTGCCTTTTCAGTTGTCGATACATACTATAGCACTTTAACGTGCGCTGTGCAATACCCAATATCAGAGACTTTGGATATCCTCTGCCAGCGCGGCCACGTCTACCGGGTCCGTGTACCAGGCGGTGCAAAAGCGGGCGCACAGGCGGCCGTCGGCCAAAGTCTGCTCCGGCTCGTAGACGTACTTTTCCGCCAGCTTATCCGCCTGGGCGCGGGTCAGCACCACGAACTGCTGGTTGGTGGGGCTGTCGATGAAGGCGGGGACGCCCCTGGCGGCGAAGGCGGCGCGGAGGACCATGGCCTGCTCCACCGCCTGGCGGCAGATGTCGAAATAGAGGCCCGTTTCAAACAGCGCGGCGAACTGCACGCCCAGCAGCCACCCCTTGGCAAGCATGGCCCCGTTCTGCTTGATGAAGCTGCGGAAGTGGGGCTGGAGCGCGGTGTTGGCGATGATGACCGCCTCCCCGAACAGGGTCCCGCATTTGGTGCCGCCGATGGTGAAGATGTCCGCGTACCGGGCCATATCCGCCAGCGTTACGTCCGAGGCGGCCAGGCCGTAGCCCATCCGTGCCCCGTCCACGAACAGGTACAGGCCGTACTCGTCGCACACCGCCCGGATGGCGGCCAGCTCCGCTTTCGTGTAGACCGTGCCGTACTCGGTGGGGAAGGAGATGTACGCCAGTTTGGGCTCGGTGATATGCTCCGGGATGGGGCTCGCCCGGTATTCCTCCGCCACGGCGGCGATCTGCCCGGCGGCCAGCTTGCCGTTTTCGGCGGGGAGGGCCTGGATCTTGTGGCCCCCGTGCTCCACCGCGCCGGTCTCGTGGACGTGGATGTGGCCGCTGTCGGCGCAGATCACGGACTGATAGGGCCGCAGGCAGGCGGCCACGGCGATGTAGTTGGCCTGGGTGCCGCCCACCACGAAGTGGACCTGGGCGTCGGGCCGGTCCAGACGGGTCCGTATCAGCCCGGCGGCCTTCTGGCACCAGGGGTCCAGCCCGTAGCCGGGGAAGCTCTCGCCGGCGGTGAGGGCCAGGGCCCGCAGCACGGCCGGGTGCGCGCTCTGGGAGTAGTCGTTGTTGAAACGGATCATGGCGTGTCCTCGCATATGGTAAGAATGGGAAAAGTATAGCATGAAACGGCGCCGATGCAAAGGGGCCGTTTATTTTTTCCCCCCGGTGTTTAGGATATGGGCGGGAGGGATGGCTATGCGTTCGATATGGTGGGAAGAAGTCGAGCTCCCGCCCCGGGGCAGTCTGAGCGGGGACCTGCGGGCGGACGCGGCGGTGATCGGCGGGGGGTTTGCCGGGTGCCTGACGGCCTATCTGCTGCAAAGGGAGGGCCTGCGGACGGTGGTGCTGGAGGCGGACCGGCTGGGTTCCGGCCAGACCGGCGGCACCACCGCCAAGATCACCAGCCAGCACGGCCTTATTTACGACCGGCTCATCACCCAGCTAGGCCCGGCCCTGGCGGGCCAGTACGCCAGGGCCAATCAGCGGGCCGTGGAGCAGTACAAGGCCCTTGTGGAGACAGAGGGCATCGACTGCGATCTGCAGGAGCAGCCGGCGTATCTGTACACCACCCAAAGCCCCACCGCGTTACAGCGGGAGTGGTCCGCGGCGGTGCAGCTGGGGCTGCCCGCCCGGCTCACCACGGCGACGGACCTGCCCTTTCCCGTGGCGGAGGCCCTGCGGTTTGAAAAGCAGGCGCAGTTCCACCCGCTGAAATTTCTGCGGGGCGTGGCGCGGGGGCTGACCGTGTATGAGCGCACGCCCGTTTTGCGGGTGGAGGGGAACACGCTGATAACGGACCGGGGCCGGGTGTCGGCGGGAAAGGTGATCTTTGCCTGCCACTTCCCCTTTGTGAACTTCCCCGGGCTGTACTTTGCCCGGATGCACCAGGCCCGCAGCTATGTGCTGGCTCTGGAGCATACCCGGCGGCTGGAGGGGATGTACTACGGCATAGACCCGGACGCTCTCAGCTTCCGCATGGCGGGGGACGCGCTGCTGCTGGGGGGCGGGGAGCATCGGACCGGGGACAACGCCGCCGGGGGCCGGTACGACCGTCTGCGCCGGGCTGCGCGCCGGTATTGGCCGGACAGCCGGGAGACGGCCGCCTGGTCCGCCCAGGACTGCGTCCCTCAGGACGGGGTGCCCTTCATCGGACAGTTCGCCGCCTCCCGGCCTGACTGGTATGTGGCTACCGGCTTTCAGAAGTGGGGCATGACCACCTCCATGGCCGCGGCTCACATCCTGGCCGACGCCATCCTGGGCCGGGCCAACGACTGCGCGGCGGTGTTCTCGCCCCATCGGTTCCGGCTGCGAGCCAGTCTTGGGACCTTGGCGCAGGATATGTCCGTCACGGCCCGGAGCCTGGTGCGGAGCTATTTCGGCGCGGCGAAGGACCCCGCCGGGGAGATGCCGCCGGGCTGGGGCGGGGTGGTGGAGCTGAACGGCCAAAAGGCGGGCCTTTACCGGGACAAGGAGGGCCAGGACCATGTGGTGGGCGTCCGATGCCCCCACTTGGGGTGTCAGCTCACCTGGAACGCGGACGAAAGGACCTGGGACTGCCCCTGCCATGGCTCCCGCTTCGACCACACCGGCGCGCTCCTTTCCGGCCCGGCCCAAAAGGATATCCGGCCATAGGCAGGCCGCGCTCAAGGGGCGCGGCTTTGGCACCAACGGTTTGAGAGCCAGGACCGGAAGTGTCTCTCGACCCGCATGATGAGAAGCGAAGCGGAACTGTGCGGGCGAGAGATACTTTCGGACTGGCTCCGACACCCAGTTAGAACGCTCTATTTGGGTATCGGGACCAGCCCGACTCGTCGTCGCCCGCAAGCCAGGTCTCTCTTTGCCGCATAGCGGCAAAGCTCAAATGGCTCGCGGCTCCTCCTCTCCCCAAAAGGCAGGCGTGCCTTTTGGGGACCCCTTAGGCCCGCTCGCGGCTCGCTTCGCGCCCGAAATCGCGTGGCGGAAACGCTGCCGGTTCTGGTCTTCGGCCCTTTGGTGCGCCGCTCCCCTGAGGGCGCGGTCTTGGCAGTAATGGTTTGAAAGCCAGGACCGGAAGTGTCTCTCGACCCGCATGATGAGAAGCGAAGCGGAACTGTGCGGGCGAGAGATACTTTCGGACTGGCTCCGACACCCCGTTAGACGCTCTATTTTGGGTGGACCGCCAAAAACTTCTCCGCTTCTTTGGCGGTGTTGGCAAGATACCGTATGACCTCCACGGGGTACCGGCCCACGGCGGTCTCCCCGGTTACCATCACCGACGAGGCCCCGTCCAGCACGGCGTTGAACACGTCGCTGACCTCCGCCCGGGTGGGCACGGGGCTGGCCTCCATGGAGGCCAGCATCTGCGTCACCACCATGAAGGGCTCATTTGCCGCCCGGCACCGGGCGGCGATGCGCTTTTGCAGGGCCGGCAGCTCCCACAGCGGCAGGGCGTTGCCCAGGTCTCCCCGGGCGATGACGATCTCGTCCGCGGCGGTCAGCAGCTCCGGCAGCCTTTCCGCCCCGGCCAGGTCCTCTATTTTCGCCAACAGCCGGATGTCCTGCCCGCCGGCCTCGTCCAAGGCGGCCCGGACCGCCTCCAGGTCCTCCCGGCTCCGAACGAAGGGCTGCATCACGCCGGTGACGCCGTATGCCCTGGCGGAGCGGATGTTGGCCCGGTCCGCCTCCGTCATGGCGGGAGGCCGGATGCCTGCTCCCGGCAGGGCGATGCTCTTGTGGCTTTGGAGCGTCCCGCCCCGGACCACCTCCGCCAGCGCGCCGCCGTCGGTCCGCCGGGCCGTCACCCGCAGCAGCAGCTTCCCGTCGTCCAGCAGCACCTCCTGGCCGGGCAGCATATGGTATAGGACCGGCTCCGGCACGGGGATGCCGCCGGGACCCAGCATGACCGTCCCGCCCGTGGGCAGCTCCAGGGGGGCCGGGAGCTTGCCTACCCGCAGCTCCGGCCCCTGCATATCGATCAACAGCCCGGCCTTTATCCCGCATCGGTCCGCTGCCCGGCGCAGCCTTTCGATCTGGTCCGCCGCCTGGTCCAGCGCCGCGTGGGACAGGTTCAGCCGCACCCCGGTCATGCCGGCGCGGAACATGGCCTCCAAAGTCCCCGCGTCGTCGCAGGCCGGGCCCAGCGTGCCGTATATCTCCATGGCAGATCCCTCCGTTCTCCCGACAGGGTATCACATCCCGGACCGGGACGCAAGGGCTGCCGGCGATTGACGGCCGGGCGCGGACATAGTAAAATAACGGCATATCCACGCGCTATGCGGTATTTATGCGGCCGAAAAGAGGCGGTATACCGGGCTTTTCACACTATGCGCGTCGGTATTCGCCGGATAGCCCATGCCTTTTGGATGGGTATGCGGGCCCCGGTCTGTCGGAGGAAGAAGTATTATGTCAACTGAACGGATATTTGCCCAGGAGGATCTGGAGGCTCTGCGGCGGAAGCATTTTCCCCGTGTGCCCTGGGGGCCGGAGGGGCCGGTCCGCCGGCGGTATCGGGCCCAGGCGGCGGAGCCGGGCCGGACGGTGGAGGACGCGCTGACGGCGCTTGCCAAGGCGGAGGGCTTCATCGGCCCGGGCCGGGAGGCGGTCAGCGGGGACGCGGCGGCGTGTCTGGCGGCCTTCCGGGAGCGGGGCGGGGAGGACACGCTGGTGTTTGGCCGGGGGCCGGACGCGGTGTGGTGCGACTTCGCGCTGGGCCCGGCGGGGGAGGACGGCTGGCAGGAGCTGATCGTCCGGACCGAGACGGCGGAGAATCTGACGGCTCTGGCCCACGCGGTGGGCGCGGTGCGGTTCAAAAAAGCATAAAAAAGGCGCGGGCCCGCTGCTTTTTCGCAGCGGGCCCGCCCATCGTCTGACGTCATTTGTACATGACTACGGCCTCGCCGTCGGCCACGGTCTCGCCCCGCTGGTTGGCACAGACGGTCTCCAGCCGGTAGACGCCCTTGTCCGGGTCGATCACGTCCAGCACCGTGACGGTGGCGGTGACGGTGTCCCCGATCTTCACGGGGGCGGTGAAGTCCAGGGACTGATGCAGATAGATCGTCCCCGGCCCCGGCAGGTACATGCCCAGCACCGTGGAGATGAGCCCGGCGGGCAGAATGGAGTGAGCGATGCGCTCGCCGAAGCGGCTCTGGGCGGCCTGCTGGGCGTTCACATGCAGGGGGTTCATGTCCCCGGTGGCTCCGGCTATGGAATAGATGTCCCACTCGGAGACAGTCTTGGAAAAGCTGGCCGTCTGGCCCGGTCGCAGCGTCATGTCAATCCACCCCCACGGCGTATTTCATATAGTAGTTGCTCCGGCGTTCCCGGTCCAGGGTGGTGGGGCCCATGTGGCCCGGCCAGACCTCGTAGTCACCGGGCAGCTCGTAAAGCCGCTTCAGGCTTGCCAGCAGCCGGCCCATATCCCCGCCGGGCAGATCGGTCCGGCCGCAGGAGCCCCGGAACAGGGTGTCCCCGGAGAAGATGGCGTCCTCGCAGAGCAGACACACCCCGCCGGGGGTGTGGCCCGGGGTCTCCATCACCTGGAATCGGAGGCTCCCCACGGTGAAGGCGTCGCCCTCCCCGTAGAAGATCGTGCCCTTGGGCGGGTCGAAAGCGTAGTCCCCCTTGCCGGTGTCCCGCCTGTTCATGCACACGGCGGCCCCGGTCTCCTCCTGGACCGCACGGACCGCCATGGTGTGGTCGAAGTGGCCGTGGGTCAGGAAGATGTATTTGGCCGTTAGATGGTTCTCCTCCAGATAGTTGAGGATGGTATTGGACTCGTCGCCGGGGTCGATGACGGCGCACTGAAGGGTGTTCTCGTCGGTGACGATGTAGCAGTTCGTCTCGATCTGGCCGACGGTAAGGGTCTTGATCAGCATAGTCACAGCTCCTTTGTGTCGAGAAGTATGGTGACGGGCCCGTCGTTCTGGCTGTACACCTGCATATCCGCGCCGAACACGCCTGTCTGGACGGTGAAGCCCCGCTGCCGGCACAGGTCGATGACCAGCTCGTACAGGGGGATGGCCTGCTCGGGCCTGGCGGCCAGGGTGAAGCCGGGCCGGCGGCTGCGGCAGTCGGCAAAGAGGGTGAACTGGCTGACGATGAGAAGGCTGTCGGCCCCCGCCTGGACGGGGTTCAGGTTCATCTTGCCCGCCGCGTCCTCAAATACCCGCAGGCCGCAGAGCTTGTCCGCGATCTTCTCCGCCTCCTTCGGCCCGTCGTCCACATGGACCCCCAGCAGCACCAGAAAGCCCCGGCCGATCTGGCCGTGAACGGCTCCGTCTATCTCCACGGAGGCGTTTTTCACTCTTGTTACCACTGCGCGCATATCAAATACCTCCCCGGTTTATCTCCCGCACGCCCCGTACGGTCTGGAGCTTGTTGATGACGGTCTGCAGCTCCGCGGCCTGCTTCACCTCCAGGGTGATGATGACCGTGGACAGTCCCTTGCCGGTGTCCCTGGCGGTGAGGCTGCGGACCTTGGCGTTGAGGGAGTTGAGGATGGTGGCGATGTCCATGACAAGGCCGCCCCGCTCGTCGGAGGTGATGTACAGGTCCGCGGCGTAGCTGTCGGTGATGCGGTCGGCCCAGGACACGCTGATCCACCGGCCCTTGTCGTCGTCCCGGCGGTAATTCACGCAGTCCCGCCGGTGGATGGACACGCCCAGTCCCCGTGTGATGAAGCCCACGATGGGGTCTCCGGGCACGGGGGTGCAGCAGCGGGAGAATTTGATAAGGCAGTTGTCCAGCCCCTCCACCAGCACGCCCTGGACGGCTTTCAGCTCCTTCTGCTGGCGGCGGTCGGCCCGCTCCTGCATCTTGTCCAGCTCCGTCTTGCGGGAGGAGGTCCGGTGGCGGGCTATCTCGTCCCGGATGCGGCCCACCGCGTGGGAGGCGGTCATGCCCCCGTAGCCGATGGAGGCGTAGATGTCGTCCATGTCCATGACGGCCATGCGCTTTAAGATCAGCGGGACTATCTCCGGGTCCGTCACGTCCGCCATGGTGAGACCCACCCGCCGGGCCTCGGCCTCGAACATCTCCCGGCCCTGGACGATGTTCTCCTCCCGCCGCTCCTTTTTGAACCACTGCTTGATCTTGGAGCGGGCCTCGCCGGACTTGGCGATGTTCAGCCAGTCCCGGCTGGG
>CANQNS010000016.1 GCA_947625285.1 uncultured Oscillospiraceae bacterium | reverse complement strand
AAAAAGTGGTTCCCGCAGATGGAGAATTTCTCCGGGCAGTTGAAAAAGTACAAGGTCACAATCAATGACCTGCTGGCGGAGAATGAGAAGTTGGAAGCAAGGGCAAAGGCCAGCGAAAAAGGAAAGATGAAAGATACGATGGAACGGGCAAAGCTGAAAAGCGAACTGGACAATTTACAGCGGCTGGTTGACCGTATCCCGCCGGATATACTGGCGGAACTGAAACGTCAGCAGCGGCACACGGTAAAGGAAAGGTGATAGATATAAGCAGAAATTTTCGCCGCCTCTGTGCGGCATTGTACCTTGAAAACTGAATATGGAGGACACTGGATGGCAAAAAGTGAAAGCGATATTTTTACACCCCGAACAGGGCAGGTTATACAAGCAGAGAACGGCACGCAGTATTTTGTATGTGGGAACAACCGTATAAAAATCTCCGAACACTTCGCCGCAGGCGGGAAGCCCCTCGGTGATCTGATTGTAGATGTGGTGCGGCATACCGCAGAAAAAGCCGCTTCAACCTGATAGCCCATCATTGATAACACGCCCACGCTTATGATATAATTGCCATAGAGCAAAAGTATTGTAAGCGTGGGTTGTTTCTTTAGAAGGAGGATTTTTACGGTGAAACAACCTTACAATACTACGATTTACAACACGGCGCTTTATATGAGATTGAGCCGGGACGATGAACTGCAAGGAGAAAGCGGGAGTATTCAGACACAACGCATGATGCTCCGGCAATATGCCGCCGAGCATGGCCTGAATGTCATAGATGAATATATCGACGATGGATGGTCTGGAACGAACTTTGACAGGCCGGATTTTCAGAGAATGATTGATGACATTGAGGACGGGAAAATCAACTGCGTTGTTACGAAGGATTTATCCCGCTTAGGCAGAAACTACATTCTGACCGGCCAGTACACGGAAATCTACTTTCCCAGCAAAGGCGTCCGCTATATCGCTGTCAATGACAATGTGGACACCATCAACGGAGAGAATGAGCTTGCCCCATTCCTCAACATTCTGAATGAAATGCACGCCCGCCAGACCAGCAAAAAGGTAAAGGCGGCCATGCGGACACGGTTCGCAAATGGCGCACACTATGGAGCCTATGCTCCGCTTGGCTATGTCAAAGACCCAGATAAGAAAGGCCATCTTCTGATTGACCCGGAAACAAGGTGGATTATCGAAAAGATTTTTGACCTTGCCGTTCATGGCCGGGGAGCCGCCAGCATTACACGGATTTTGGTCGAAGAAAAAGTACCTACTCCCGGCTGGCTGAATTTCCAGAGATACGGCACTTTCGCAAATATCTATGCCGGAGCGCCGGAGGAAAAAGCCTATGCGTGGACGATAGCGCAGGTGAAAAGTATTCTGAAAGAGGAAACCTATATCGGACACAGCGTCCACAATAAGCAGACCAACATTTCATTCAAAAACAAGAAGAAAGTACGCAAGCCAAAAGAGGAATGGTATCGTGTGGAGAACACCCACGAAGCGATTATTTCCGAAGATGTGTTCCGTCAAGTACAGGAGCAGATTTGCAACAGGCGCAGACGGCAGAAGAACGGCACAACACAGATATTTTCCGGGCTGGTAAAATGTGCGGACTGCGGCTGGTCGCTGGCCTATGGTATGAACAGCCAGAACAAAAATCCCTATGCCCACTACCATTGTAGCAAGTACGGGCAAGGATTGCACCAGTGTTCCATGCACTATATCCGCTATGATGTGCTTTACGCCTATGTCCTTTCCCGTCTGCAATACTGGTCTGTGCTGGCACAGCAGGATGGGGACAAACTTCTGAAACGGCTACTTAACGCCAGCGACAAGGAACGCAATACTGCAAGGAAGCGGCAGACAGCCGAACTGAAAAAGGCGGAAAAGCGCAAAGCAGAAGTAGACACCCTGTTTGCAAAAATGTATGAGGACTGGTCTGCCGGACGCATTACAGAATACAATTTCAATATGCTGTCCGAAAAGTATCAGGGCGAACAGCGAGAATTGGACGTAAAAATTGAACGGCTTCACGAAGCGATGGAGACCGCCGCCCAGACAGCGGTTGACGCTGAAAAGTGGATAGGTCTGATGAAACAGTATGTCAATCCCACAGAATTGACGGCTGAACTTCTGAATACGCTGATTGAAAAAATCCTTGTCCATGAAGCGGTCAAAAGTGAGGACGGAAGCCGGGAACAGGAAGTGGAAATCTTCTACCGCTTTATCGGCAAAATCGAATGACACATCTTGAGATACCCAACAATATCTTTAACTAAGGGAAACGGGCAGGACCTGCCCGGATATAAAGAGTCTTCTGCTGCTGGCGGAGGTGTTTTCCGCATCCCTTGACGATCTTGTCAAAGGAGACATCGCGGAGATGAAAAGACACATCGACGAGCAGGAGATGGCGGCTTTCCGGCGGGACAGCAGTATTTTCACAGCGTTGTTCGCGGCCATGATCGTGACATGCGTACCGCTGGCGCTGCTGTGGCGGTGGTGGGGTCTGGCGGCCTGGTCGGTCCTGGCCGTCGCGGCCTTCGCCTGGTCCTTCCGGGTGGAGCGGTGGAAGAAAAAATTCGACATCCAGACCTACAAAGAGATCGTGGCCTTCACCGAGGGCAAGACCCTCACCGAGATCGAAAAGGCTCGGGAGGCGGGCAAACGCCCCTATCAGAAGGCCCTGCTGGCCGCAGGGTCCGGGCTGCTGGGCGCGGCGGTGTCGCTGGTCATGATGTGGCTCTGGCGACGGTACATTCTCTGAAAAATGTGAGGATATCATGCTCTGTTCCATCTGCCCGAGAAAATGCGGCGTGAGCCGGGATGCGGCCCATCCCGGCTTTTGCGGCGTGGGATGGGAGCCGGTGGTGGCCCGGGCGGCCCTCCACTTCTGGGAGGAGCCCTGCGTCAGCGGCACGCGGGGCAGCGGCGCGGTGTTCTTCGCCGGGTGCGGCCTCCGGTGCGTATTCTGCCAGAACCACGCCATCAGCGGAGGCGGCAGGGGCAAGACCGTGTCCGTGGACCGGCTCCGGGAGATATTCCGGGAGCTGGAGGAGCAGGGAGCGCACAATATAAATTTAGTGACCGGGTCCCACTTTCTCCCGGCCATCATCAAGGCCCTGGACCCGCCCCCCGGCGTCCCGGTGGTGTGGAATTCCGGGGGGTACGAGGCCGTCCCCGCGCTGGGGGCATTGGAGGGAAAGGTACAGGTCTATCTGCCGGACATGAAGTATATGGACACCGCCCTGGCGGAGCGGCTGTCCGGGGCGGCGGACTACCCCGCCGCGGCCCGGGCCGCCATTTTGGAGATGTTCCGCCAGACCGGGCCCTACCGGCTGGACGGGGACGGGATGCTGGTCCGGGGCGTGATGATCCGGCACCTGGTGCTGCCGGGAGAGCTGGACAACACCTTTTCCGTGCTGGATTGGATCGCGGATACCTTCAAGCCGGGGGACGTGCTGGTGTCCCTCATGGGCCAGTACACCCCCAACGGCCTGGGCGGGCCGGACCGGCGGCTGACAGAAGCGGAATATGCGCGTGCCTGCGACTACATGGCCGCGCTGGGGCTTTTGGAGGGCTACACCCAGGAGCTATCCAGCGCAGAGAGCGAATATACCCCGCCCTTTGACGGGACGGGGGTATAACGCCCATTTTCCCGCCTTTTTGCGTCCGGGCCGGGGTATGATATACCCAACCTATGCGCGAGGAGGCGGGTATATTCCATGCCGATACTGAAAGTGCGCCGCCGGACGGAGGAGGGCGTGGTGATGATCCCGGTGGAGGAGATCGTCCCCAACCCCTACCAGCCCCGGCAGATCTTTGACGGCGCCGCGCTGGAGGCCCTGGCGGACAGCATCCGGCAGTACGGGGTGCTGAGTCCCCTGGCGGTGCGCCGGGCCGACGGGCGGTACCAGCTGGTGGCGGGGGAACGGCGGCTGCGGGCGGCCCGGCTGGCGGGGCTGGAGCGGGTGCCCTGTCTCGTCATGGAGCTGGACGCGCCCGCGTCCGGGGCCGTGGCGTTGGTGGAGAATCTCCAGCGGGAGGACCTGGACTTCATCGAGCAGGCCCGTGGTCTGGCCCGGCTCATCGACCTGTTTGGCTTCAGCCAGGAGGAGTGCGCCCGGCGGCTGGGCAAGAGCCAGTCCGCCATCGCCAACAAACTGCGGCTTTTGAAGCTGCCCGACGATGTGCTGGACAAGCTCCGGGCGGCGGAGCTCTCCGAGCGGCACGGCCGGGCGTTGCTCCGCCTGCCGGACGACGATCTGCGCCGCCGGGCCCTGGATGAGATCATCGCCCGGCAGCTGTCCGTGGCCGCCACCGACAGCTACATAGACGGCCTGCTGGCCCGGGCCGGGACCGGCGGCGGAAAGGCCGCGCCCGGACGGGCCCGGCTGGTGCTGAAGGATGTGCGGGTCTTTCTCAACACCCTCCAGCGCAGCGTGGACGTGATGCGCCAGGGCGGCGTGGACGTGGGTCTGGAGCGGGAGCAGACCGACCGGGAGATGGTCGTCACCATCCGCATCAGGCGGTAAGACCGCCTGAGATTGAATCTGCTCGGCGGGAGTGAATCCCGCCGGCATAATCCAAAAGCCTTTGAAAGACTTTTGGATTTGACGCGCGGGAACGCCGCGCGGCTCGCCCTGACCGGGCTTCGCTGTAGGACCGCCTCCTTTTGGGGCACAATATAGAAAAATGGGATAAAGAGAGAGAACGCATGGCAGACGATAAAAGCCTTATCAAAGACTATACCGCCGGCCCGGTGAGCCGGCAGCTTCTGAGCTTCGCCTGGCCCTTTATGCTGTCAAACCTGCTGCAGACCGCCTACAACCTGGCGGACATGGTGGTGGTGGGACAGTTCGTGGGCCCGGCGGGGCTCTCCGCCGTGGGCGTGGGCGCGGACCTGATCCACCTGTACACCTTCGTGTGCATGGGCTTTTGCAACGCCGGCCAGGTGCTCATCAGCCAGTATATCGGCCTGAACGACCGGCAGGGCGTGTCCCGGATCGTGGGGGCGATGTTCACGTTCATCCTGGGGCTGAGCCTGGCTATCACGGCGGCGGGGCTGGCCTGCGCGGACCTGACTATGCGGTGGCTGAACGTGCCGGAGGAGGCCCTGCGCTACTGTAAGCAGTACACGGTCTGCTGCACAGCGGGGCTTTTCTTCCTGGTGGGCTACGTGCTGGTGGCAGCGGTGCTCCGGGGCATGGGGGAGTCCAAACGGCCAATGATCTTCATCGCCATCGCCTCCGCGCTGAATGTGGCGCTGGATCTTCTTTTCGTGTCGGCGGGGATGGGGCCCTTTGGCGCGGCTCTGGCTACGGTCATCGCCCAGGGAGTCAGTTTCGTGCTGTGCGTGGCCTATCTCTGGCGGCGGCGGGACCGGCTGGGGTTCGAGTTCCACGTCAAATACCTCCGGCCCGACCCGGACGACCTGAAAAAGCTCTTGAAGCTGGGGGTGCCCATGAGCATCCAGAGCTGCGCCATCAGCGTGTCCCAGCTTTTCGTGTCCAGCCGCATCAACGCCTTCGGCGTCACGGTCTCCGCCGTCAACAGCGTGGGGGCCAAGCTGTCCACCGTCGCCAGCATCATCTGCCTGGCCATGAGCCAGTCCGGGGCCACCATGGTGGGCCAGAACTTCGCCGCCCGGAAGTTCGACCGGGTGAGCAGGGCCCTGTATACCGCCCTGGCGGTGGGGGCGGCCTTCGCCGCCGCGCTGTCTGCGGTGATGCTCCTGTGGCCGGAGCGGGTGTTCGCCCTGTTCGACGACGACCCGGCCGTGCTGGCTATGAGCCGCCAGTACGCCCTGATCGCGGCGCTGAACTTCTTCGGCTACGCCACCCGGGGCCCCAGCACGGCCCTTTGCAACGGCATGGGCTTTCCCGTGATGAACTTCGCGCTGGGCATCCTGGACGGGGTAGTCATGCGCATCGGCCTGTGCGTGCTGCTGGCCCAGGTCTTTCATATGGGCGTGATGGGCTACTGGCTGGGCGGGGCCCTGGCCGGGTACGCCTTTTTCCTGGTCATGTGCCCCTACTACCTGTCCGGCCGGTGGAAGACCCACGCGCCCCCCGCCGCCGCGTAGCGGGCCGGCCCATGGCGTAGCGGGCGGGATTTGGCGTTTATTGTTGGAAAACGCCAATATCCCTTCTATTTTGTTGTCACTTTTCACAAATCAAATATTAAATTTTTGTTACATAAGCGCCCGAAAACCGCTGGACAACGGTTTTTTCCAGCGTTATAATAACGGCAGAATGGCCGCGAGAGCGGCTAAAAAACTTCGACCATTTTTATGAGGAGGAATTACAGAAATGATCAGTTTTATTCTCTGTCTCGTGATTCTGGTCGGCGGCTACTTTGTCTACGGCAAAGTCGTTGAGAACACCTTTGCCCCTGACGACCGGGAGACCCCGGCCGTGAAGATCAACGACGGCGTGGACTACGTAGTTCTGCCCCAGTGGCGGCTGTTTATGATCCAGTTGCTGAACATCGCGGGCCTGGGCCCCATCTTCGGTGCCCTGCAGGGCGCTCTTTGGGGACCCATCGTGTTCCTGTGGATCACCTTCGGCACCATCTTCGCCGGCGCTGTGCATGACTACTTCTCCGGCATGATGAGCGAGCGTAACGGCGGCGCCTCCATCTCCGAGGTCACCGGCATCTACCTGGGCAACGTCATGAAGAACGTCATGCGCGTGTTCAACGTGGTGCTGCTGATCATGGTCGGTACCGTGTTCGCCGTTGGCCCCGCCGGCATCCTGGTCAAGCTGATCACCGAGAACGGCGGCAGCGGCCTGGTAGCCAACACCATGTTCTGGCTGATCCTCATCCTGGTCTACTACTTCATCGCCACCTTCCTGTCCATCGACAAGATCATCGGCAAGATCTACCCCGTGTTCGGCATCTGCCTGATCATCATGGCCGTTGGCGTGGCTGTGGGCATCTTCGCGCACGGCTATCAGATCCCCGAGATCTGGAACAACTTCACCAACCGGCATCCCGCCGGCACCCCCGTGTGGTCGTTCATGTTCATCACCGTGGCCTGCGGCGCCATTTCCGGCTTCCACGCCACCCAGAGCCCGCTGATGGCTCGCTGCATGAAGAACGAGCATCAGGGCCACTTCGTGTTCTACGGCGCGATGGTCGCCGAGGGCGTTATCGCTCTGGTCTGGGCCGCCGCTGGCTGCTCCCTGTATGAGCTGACCGATGGCCTGTCCACCGGCCTGAACGAAGTCATCGCCGCCGGCCAGCCCGCCGCCGTGTACGACGTCTGCTCCAAGACCATGGGCGGCATCGGCATCGCGCTGGCTATGCTGGGCGTCGTGGCCTGCCCCATCACCTCCGGCGATACGGCCTTCCGTTCCGCCCGTCTGGTGATCGCTGACTGGTTCCACATCGACCAGGGCAAGATGCTCAACCGTCTGTACCTGTGCATCCCCGTGCTGGGCGTCGGCGCCATCCTGGGCATCGGCAACAGCCTGGGCTGGTTCAGCTATCAGGTCATCTGGCGTTACTTCTCCTGGACCAACCAGACTCTGGCTATGATCGTTCTGTGGGCCGCGTCCATGTTCCTGGTCAAAGAGAAGAAGAACTACTGGATCACCGCCGTCCCCGCTACCTTCATGAGCGCGGTGTCCATCACCTACTTCTGCGCCGGCTCCGAGTGCCTGGGCCTCAGCACCAAGATCGCCTACCCCGTGGGCATCGTGGCTGCCGTGGTGTTCTTCGGCATCTTCATGTATGCCGCCAGCAAGGCCAAGAAGGCCGCTGTCGCGAAGTAATCCGGCAACATATCGGATGGCGGAGGGGCGTCGCTCCTCCGCCATTTCATACCGATCCCTGGCCGAACCCATCCTTTGGCCAGCGATCCGTATGAAGGGAGGATCTCAACCATGGTAATCATCAAGCCCAAACAGCTGGGCAAGGTCTCCATCCCCCAGCAGGTCGCCAACGAGGAAAAAAAGACCTGCCAGCGGTTCGGCCCCTGCGGCATCGGCAAGGAGGCCATCTATCTGAACAGCTTCTATATCGAGCGGCGGTACTATCTGCCCATCAAGTCGGTCAAGCGCATCTTCAAGCGGGTAGCCATGAGCAAGGGCGGCTTCACCGGCCGGGGCATCTTCGCCTCCATCCCCTACCTGGTGGTGGAGTACGACAACGGCAAGGTGAAGCAGTGCAACTTCAAGCGCGAGGACGACGTGGATATGTTCCTGGAGCGTTTCTCCCGCATCCGGCCGGAGGTCCCCCTGCACAGCGTGGAGGCGGAGCGGAAGCTGAAGGCCAAGGCCGAGCGGGAGGCCGCCCGGTTCCTAAAGGAACTGACCCCGGAGGCCCAGGCCGCCTGGGACGAGCTGGAAAAGGCCAAGGCCACGCTCACCAACGACCCGGCCCGGTCCAACCGGCTGGCCCGGGCCGCCAAGAACAAGCGGCGCAACGATCAGGCCAACCCCACCTATAAGTGGGTGGCTCTGGCTATCGTGCTGGCGGGCATTTTGTCCGCCGCCTACGGAGTATATACCCTGGTGAGCCACGACCGGACCGGCATCTACTGGACGCTGCTGGGTCTGGCCGCCGTGTTCTTCTTCTCCGGGGCCCACGTGCTGCCCACGGCCCGAAATAACCGCAAGGCCATCGATGGGGAGTGGGAAGCCGCAAAGGCCGCCATGGCGGAGGCCATCGGCCCGGACTTCCCCGTGCCCAGCCAGTACGCCCATCCCGTGGTGCTGGAACGGATGATCCGGGTGATCCGGGAGGGCCGGGCCCAGTCCGTGAGCGAGGCCTTTGAGGTCATGAAAAAGGACTTGAAGGCCCTCAATTCCTCCGTCCAGGTGGAGCAGGAGGAGTATGATGAGGTGGTCCTCATCAAGCCCCTGTTCCTGCTTTGCAACTACGAATGAGCCGGTATCTTGTCAGCGGGTGCCTTTTGGGGCACAACTGCAAATATAACGGCGGCAACAACGACAACGCCGCCGTCCGGGCCTTTTTGTCGGACAAGGACTATGTGGTCTTCTGCCCGGAACGGGCCTCCGGCCTGCCGGCCCCCCGGCTGCCCAGCGAGATACGGGGGGAGCGGGTCTACAGCAAAGCGGGGGACGATGTGACGGCGGAGTTTCGCGCCGGGGCGGAAAAGGCCCTGGCCTTCTGCCAAAATCATGGCGTGACACACGCCGTATTGAAGGCCCGGAGCCCCTCCTGCGGGGTCCACGCCGTCTATGACGGCTCCTTTACGGGCACAGTGGTCCCCGGCATGGGCGTCACGGCCCGGCTGCTCAAAGAAAACGGCATAGTGCTTTTGGATGAAGAGGATATAGAAAAAGGCGCGGTGTAAACCGCGCCTTTGCCGTTTTATTTGGGTATCGGAACCCAGGGTAGCGGCGCATTAAAAGTTTGAGAGCCAGGACCGGAAGTGTCTCTCGACCCGCATGATGAGAAGCGAAGCGAAACTGTGCGGGCGAGAGATACTTTCGGCCTGGCTCCGACACCCGGTTAGCCGCTCTATCTTGGTGTCGGGACCAGCCCGACAGCATTTCCGCCCGCTCGCGGCTCGCTTCGCGCCCGAAATCGCGTGGCGGAAACGCTGCCGGTTCTGGTCTTCAAACTTCTACTGCGTCGCGCTCAGTGACCGGCTCTCACGGCGCCGGGGTGGGCAGGACGTTATCGGCGGGCGTTTCCGTTTCCACCGGGGTCCCCTCCGTCACGGACGCGGCAATGTTCAACATCCCGTCCGCGTCCAGACCAACGCCGGAGCCCTCCATGTAGCTCTCCATCCAGAACAGCAGGTCCCGCTGGGCATCATACCACACAGCACGGGCAGACAGGCCGTTGGCCGCCACCACGAAGCCCTCGCAGCCGTTGATCTCCGTCAGGGGATAGTCCTTGCCCACGTAGTACGCCACCGCGTCATGGAAGGCGCTCTCCGTCACGGACTGGGTCCGGCCTTCGTCTGCATAAAACCGGTAGTATTCCAGGTTTATGCTGGCCATGGTGTCCTGGTTGAACCAGACCTGGCTCACCTGATCGTAATCGTCCAGCTCCGTCCAGACCATGCCGTGGTCCTGCTGCCGGTGGCCCACGGTGAACACGTTGGCGTAGCCCTCCGGCATGTCGGCGGTGTAGGAGCCAAGTTCGTCCAGCACGGTCCGGGTGGTCTCCTGTATGTCTGCCTCGTCCTGTTCCGCCTCCACCCGGGCGGTCTCGGTCTCGGCCAGCATCTGCTGGCGCAGGGCCGTCACCTTTTCTTCGGTCTCCGGGTGGTCCGTGCCGTCGAACCGCTCCGCCAGCACGTCAAAGCCGATACAGTCCGCGATGGACTCCACCTCCGCCTTGGTGACGGCGGGGGGCAGGAACGCCTGCTGCCGCTGGATATGCTGCTGGCGATACTCCTCCCACTGTTCCTCCAACTCCTCTTCCGTATATCCCATATCGGGTATCTGAGAGAGGGCGTTCATATACGCTTGCTTCTCCTGCTCCGTGAGCTGCGGGTCCGTATCGGGGTCATAGCTGGGCGCGCTGCCCGCCGTCAGGCTCACGTCGATATAGGCCCCGTCGGTCTCCGCCAGGATCTCCGCCTCATTGGCCGTCAGGATCAGGTCCACGGTCACGCCGCTGGCGGTGGCATAGCTCCACTCGTCGTAGCCCTGGCTCAGATCGATAGTGCCGGAGATGGTGGAGAAGGAGCCCTTTGCGCTGACGAACACCGTCATGTCCACCGCCCGGCCGTCGGACAGGACCACCCGCCGGCCCTCGTCCTTGAAGGTGCCGTCGTTGTAGATGTACCCGTTGGAGACACCCGCCACCGCGTCGGTGTAGAAGCTCTCCGTGCCCAGGGCGTCGTACAGCGTTTCGGTCTTGTCATAGCCCGCCATAGTGGTGTGCGGCGTCAGGCCGTACTTTTCCATGATGGCGTCCAGGGCGTCCGCCTGCTCCTGCAAACTGCACCCGTAAAGCTGGTGGCTCAGGTCCACCTCGGTGTAGCTGTCGTCCTCGCCCATGGCGGCCCAGTCCACCGGGTTGTCCGTCTGCCAGGCCTCCCATTCGGTGAAGGCCTTGTACTCCGGCGTGCCCTGATAGCCCACCAGGGAGATGCGGCTGCGGGGGGAGACCTGCTCCGCCGCCTCCTCCGTGGAGGCCGGGTCTTGCTGAATGACCTCGTAGGGGGCCGGCTGGTCGATGACGTACTGGTCGATTACCAGCTCGTATACCGCGTAGGCCGTCACGCTCAGCAGCGCGGTCAACGCCGCCGCGATCAGCAGGGCGCGGCCCAGCTTGCGTGTTCTTTTCGCCTTTTTGTGCCGGGCCGAGACGGCGGGCGTCTGTCCGCTCCGCTCCCGGACCAGGGCCAGCACCCGCTCCGGGCTTGTCACGCCCGGGTCCGTCAGGGTCAGGGTCTCGTCCCCCAGGCCATCCATCAGGTCGGATATATTAATGCTCGTCATGGGTGATCTCTCCTTTCTCAAGCCGCTGCCGCAGGGCCTCCCGGCCCCGTTCCAGCCGCTTGCGCACATTGGCGGCGGTCAGGCCCAGCGCGTTCGCGACGGCCGCGCTGCTCTCGCCATAATAATAGTGGCGGATGAATATCTCCCGGTCGGTTGGGCCCATGGCCTCCACGGCCCGGCGGAGGGCCTGTTTCGCCTCCCGCTCCAGCACGGCCCGCTCCGGGCTGTCCGCCGTCAGGGTCAGCTCGTCGTACTCCAGGGCCTGGGTAAGCCCCGCCCGCTTCAGCCAGTTCAGCGTCCTTGTCCGGGCGATAGCCCCCAGATATCCCTTGGCCTTGTCCGCCGTGGGGTTTTCGCAGTACCGCCAGAGGGTCAAAAATACGTCCGCCGTGATCTCCTCCGCGTCCTGGGCCGTCATGGCGTGGCCCGCCAGGTTCCACACGATGGCGGACACATAGGCTGTGTACCGCCGGATGAACCAGGCCAGCCCCGCCTCGTCCCCCTGACGCATCCGGTCCAGGGCGGTCTTTTCTGTCAGTGCCTCGGTCATGTCTGCCTCCTTTTCGAGAGCTCTCGCCTTGATAGACAACCCCCGCGCCCAAAACGTGACAATGCCCGCGGTTAAGAGCGGCGCACCGATGGGCTGAGGACCAGAACCGGCAGCGTTTCCGCCTGGAACCGTTCTAACGGGGTGTCGGAGCCAGTCCGAAAGTATCTCTCGCCCGCACGGTTTCGCTGCGCTTCACATCATGCGGGTCGAGAGACACTTCCGGTCCTGGCTCTCAAACCGTTACTGCCAAGACCGCGCCCCTTAAGAGCGGCGCAGTAAAGGGCCGAGGACCAGAACCGGCAGCGTTTCCGCCACGCGATTTCGGGCGCGTCAGCGAGCCGCGAGCGTGCGGAAATGCTGTCGGGCTGGTCCCGATACCCAAATAGAGCGTCTAACTGGGTGTCGGAGCCAGTCCGAAAGTATCTCTCGCCCGCACAGTTCCGCTTCGCTTCTCATCATGCGGGTCGAGAGACACTTCCGGTCCTGGCTCTCAAACCATTACTGCCAAGGCCGCTCCCCTAGGGGGCTCCGACACCCCGTTAGAACATTGCAGTTTGCTTGTACTTTCACAAAAGTATGATATAATATTCTTTCAGCAAGCGCAAGGAGGCCGCCTATGGACAGCAAGCCCTTTAAAGTCGTCTCGCCCTACGAGCCCGCCGGCGACCAGCCGGAGGCCATCGAGGCGTTGGCGGCCGGCATCGAAAACGGCATAGAGGAGCAGGTCCTGCTGGGGGTCACCGGCTCCGGCAAGACCTATACCATGGCGAAGGTCATCGAAAAGGTCCAGCGGCCCACCCTGGTGCTGGCCCACAACAAGACCCTGGCCGCCCAGCTTTGCGCCGAGTTTCGGGAGTTTTTCCCGGAAAACGCCGTGGAATACTTCGTCAGCTACTACGATTACTATCAGCCAGAGGCCTATATCCCCCACACGGACACCTTCATCGAAAAGGACGCCTCCATCAACGACGAGATAGACCGGCTGCGGCTCTCCGCCACCGCGTCGCTTTTGGAGCGGCGGGACGTGATCGTGGTAAGCTCCGTCTCTTGCATCTACGGCCTGGGCGAGCCGGACGACTTCGCCGCCATGATGGTGTCCCTGCGGGTGGGGCTGGAGCTGCCCATCGACCAACTGCTTCGCAAGCTGGTAAACATCCGCTATGAGCGCAACGACATCGCTTTCGAGCGCAACAAATTCCGGGTCCGGGGAGATACGGTGGAGATCTGGCCCGCCTATTGGAAGGACACCGCCCTGCGGGTGGAGTTTTTCGGTGACGAGATCGACCGCATCAGCGAGATCAACGTAGTCACCGGCGCGCCTATCCGTCGGCTGACAAATATCCCCATCTGGCCCGCCAACCACTATGTCACCACCAAGGAGAAGATGGAGCAGGCCATCGTGGAGATCCGCAAGGAACTGGACGAGCGGGTGGCCTGGTTTGAGCAGAACGGCAAGCTCCTGGAGGCCCAGCGCATCGCCCAGCGGACCCGCTACGACATCGAGATGATGCAGGAGCTGGGCTACTGCTCCGGCATCGAGAATTATTCCCGTATCATCTCCGGCCGGGCCCCCGGCAGCGCACCCATGACACTGCTGGACTACTTCCCCAGGGATTTTGTCCTTTTCGTGGACGAGAGCCACGTGACCCTGCCCCAAGTCCGGGCCATGTACCGGGGGGATCGGAGCCGGAAAGAGACGCTGGTGGAATACGGCTTCCGTCTGCCGTCTGCCTTTGATAACCGGCCGCTGAAGTTCGACGAGTTCAACCAGCGCATCCACCAGGCCGTCTATGTGTCCGCCACCCCGGGGGAATATGAGCGCAGCCGGGCCGGGCAGGTGGCCGAGCAGGTGATCCGGCCCACGGGGCTGCTGGACCCGGCCATAGAGGTCCGGCCCGTGGAGGGCCAGATCGATGACCTGATCGGGGAGATCAATGCCCGTGTGGCGAAAAACCAGCGGACACTGGTCACTACCCTGACCGTCCGCATGGCGGAGGATTTGACCGCCTACCTCACCGACGCGGGCATCCGCTGCCGGTACCTGCACCACAACATCTCCGCCATGGAGCGGATGGAGATCATCCGGGATATGCGGCTGGGCCGGTTCGACGTGCTGGTGGGCATCAACTTGCTGCGGGAGGGCCTGGATCTGCCGGAGGTGTCGCTGGTAGCCATTCTGGACGCGGACAAGGAGGGCTTCCTCCGGTCCGAGACCAGCCTGATCCAGACCACCGGCCGGGCTGCCCGGAACGCGGAGGGCCTGGTGATCATGTACGCGGACACGGTGACCCCCTCCATGGCCGCCGCCATCGCGGAGACCGAACGCCGCCGGGCCAAGCAGCAGGCCTTCAACCAGGCCCACGGCATCGTGCCCCAGACCATCATCAAGAGCGTCCGGGACCTGGTGGACCTGTCCGCCGGGGACGAGGTCAACGTGCCCAACGAGGCGGGGGTGAAGATGACCGCCGCCGAGCGGAAAGCGGAGATCGAGAAAGTGGAAAAGCAGATGCGCAAGGCCGCGCAGATGCTGGAATTCGAGTATGCCGCCGTCCTCCGGGACCGGCTCATCCAGCTTCGAGGCGAGAAATGATCATGAAAAGAAAACCCGCACCCAGGATGAAAACGCTGAAGGAGACCGTCAGCCGCAAGCCCGCCGTGGCCGCGGTCTATTTCGTGCTGCGGGCGCTGGTCATCCTCACCATGATCCGGCAGTTTATCAACGGCGACTATGAAAATGTGTTCCTGTGCGCGCTGACGCTGGCGCTGTTTCTGCTGCCGGCCATCGTCGAACATCGGCTGCGCATCGACTTCCCCGACACCATGGAGATCATTATTCTGCTTTTCATCTTCTCGGCGGAGATCCTTGGTGAGATACGCTCCTACTACACTACGTTCCCCGGCTGGGACACGGTCATGCACACCCTCAACGGCTTCCTCTGCGCGGCGGTCGGGTTTTCCCTGGTGGATATGCTGAACCGCAACGAGCGGTTCTCCCTGTCCCTGTCGCCGGTGTTTTTGGCGCTGGTGGCCTTCTGCTTCTCCATGACTATCGGGGTGCTCTGGGAGTTTTTTGAGTGTGCCGCCGACACGCTGCTGCTCAAGGACATGCAAAAGGACACCGTTTTGAACACCATATCCACCGTGGCCCTGGACCCCACCGGCGGCAACACGCCCGTGGTCATCCGCAACATCCAGGATGTGATCGTCGTTGCCGGAGACCGGCAGATACCCCTGGGCCTGGGCGGGTATCTGGACGTGGGCATCCGGGACACCATGAAGGACCTGTTCGTAAACTTCATCGGCGCGACGGTGTTCTCCTTTATCGGCTATTTCTACCTGGTCGGCCGGGGCAAGGGGCACTTTGCCCGCCGCTTCATCCCCCAGGTGCTGGAAGATGAACAGGAAAAAACATCCGAGCAATAGCTTCGGCAAAGACACCTCCAAGACACCAAGGGGTAAATAACGCCAGCGGCGGCAGTCGAGTGACTGCCGCCGCGATGATTTGAAATTAGGCAAGTAAACTAGTTTTTCCTCTCACTTACAAGATATTGTCCAGCAGAAATCGTTGCGTTCATTCTTTTCTAGCGGTACTATCTTTTCCCACGCGGTGCTATTTGGAAAACACGTTTAAGTTTAAGTAGAAGAGTTCTCATAAGATCATTCTTTTATTTTTTAGGACAGCAATGTGAGTTGTTCATTGGTTCTTTTGCTGTTCATCCCATTCTTTCGCGGCAAGCATGAGCAGCTGTTGCTTTAAGTTATCATGTATGTCCTGATCGCTGAGGGTATAACTAGGCTGTGCCGTTCTTCCGCCGCTGGAGCCGATCGCAACAAAAATGTCAAAATATTTAGTATAGTTCAATCCCATTCGCAGCATGGCAGACGGCCGGTTAAACGGATGCTGTGTAAGTTCTTTGGCAGTTTCCAAGATATCGGACTCCAGCTCTGTCAAAACTTTCTTTGCCTTCAGCGCCTCGATCAGCGCACTGATATTGTCCATTTATGATCCTTCCGTAAGGCTTATTTTATCTCCTGCTCCAAATTTTCAAAGAGCGGGGAGGCAAAGAACTCGGAAATGTCAATATCCAGACCGTCGCACAGCTTTTTCACTGTGGCGACCGTCGCGCTGTTGTTGCGGAGGCTGACGATGTTGTTCACCGTGGACTGCGTGACGCCGCTGAGCGTGCACAGCCGATTAACTGAAATGTTTCGCTCCCGGCACAGCTCCAGTATCCGCTCCGCTACCGCTTCTCCCACGTTCATTTTTGCCACCTCATTTCACCTATAATGATTATCTGCTGGTGAAACGCCGCAAGGCGTTTCACCGAGCCGCTTTGCGGCTGAAGCAAAACAGCGCGGCTGTTTTGCCAGATATTCATTACAGTGAGCATCGCGCAAATGATCCTTGGATCATTTGCTGCCAAACGCGTCGTTTGGCAGCGAAAACATTTGTTTTCGCCTTGCGATGATCATTATGAGGATAGCCAATTCCTGTTGACAAGTTTAACCCTTTTGGGTTAAAATAACTCAAAAGGGTTAGTGCATGGGAGGCGAGAAAATGACGGACTACAAGCGGGCCTATCACATCCTTTGCGCGGCGGCATCACATGCGCTGGACGTGCTGCCGGACACGCCGGAAAATGCCGCAGGTCGGATGGTCATTCAGGATGCGCTTTTGGAGGCAGAAGACGTGTGCATCGAGACTATGGAAGAAGATGAAAGGGGTGCCGAAAGATAAAAAGCTGATCCCCTGTGAGTCCATCATGGACACGGGTTGCGTGGAGCTGCGATACGCAGACACGGCGCATGATCGCCATCGACTGCACCGCCGTGGAACGCGAAGTCAATGCATGGCCTCATACGGTTCAAACCAAAACACAAATCCGAACCCATCGCCTACGGGATACGGTCCCACAGGTCTTGGGTTCGGATTATGTTGGTTTGGTGCCGGTGGCGGGGGTCGAACCCGCACGGTGTCGCCACCGCCGGATTTTGAGTCCGGTACGTCTGCCAATTCCATCACACCGGCTCGGCTACATCATTATACATGGACGCCCGCCGGAAATCAAGCTATTTTCAGCCCGCCTTCATTGCCAGAAACGCGTTGATGAACCCGTCCAGGTCCCCGTCCATCACCGCCTGGATGTTGCTGTTCTCATAGCCGGTGCGGGTGTCCTTCGCCAAGGTGTAGGGCATGAACACATAGCTGCGGATCTGGCTGCCCCACTCGATCTTCATCTGCACGCCCTTGATGTCCTCGATCTTCTCCAGGTGCTCCCGCTCCTTGATCTCCGCCAGCTTGGCCCGGAGCATCTCCTTGCAGTTCTCCAGATTCTGGAAATGGCTCCGCTCCACCTGGCTGGACACCACGATGCCCGTGGGGATGTGGGTCAGGCGCACGGCGGAGCTGGTCTTGTTGACCTTCTGGCCCCCGGCGCCAGAAGAGCGGTACACGTCCATCTTGATATCCTCGTCCCGCAGCTCGATCTCCCCCGCGTCACCGATCTCCGGCATGACCTCCACGGCGGCGAAGCTGGTCTGGCGGCGGCCGGAGGCGTCAAAGGGACTGATCCGCACCAGCCGGTGCACCCCGTGCTCGCTCTTCAAAAAGCCGTAAGCATTGTCCCCCTCGATCTTGATGGTGGCGGACTTGATGCCCGCCTGGTCCCCGTCCTGCCAGTCCATGAGGGTGTATTTGTACCCGTGCCGGTCGGCCCACATGGTGTACATCCGATAGAGCATCTGGGCCCAGTCCTGGGCCTCAGTGCCGCCTGCGCCGGCGTGGAAGGTGACGATGGCGTTGTTGGCGTCATACTCCCCGGTGAGCAGGGTGGAAAGCCGCGTCTGCTCCAGCTCTGCGGCAAACTTCTCATAGCTCTCCGCCAGCTCCGGCAGAAGGCTCTCGTCGTTCTCCTCCAGGGCCATCTCGCACATGGTGAACATATCGTCCCACCCGGCGGACAGCTTCCGGTATTTGTCGCACTTATTCTGCAGGGACTTCAGCCGCTGCTGGCCCTTCTGGCTCCGCTCCAGGTCGGACCAGTAGCCCGGCTCCTCCGCCTCGGCCTGGAGCTTTTCGATCTCCAGCTTCGCGTCCTCCAGACGCATGGCCTCGGCCAGATGGTCCAGCTCCGGCTTGCAGGCGTTCAGCTTGCTCTTGTATTCTTCAAATTCCAGCATAGCCATTAAATGTTATCCATTCCTCTCCCGCGCCGTCGCGCTGCGGCGCGGCACATAGTCACTGCTCAAATCATACCTTGAAACCGCCGGAAAATCAAGGTCTTTCCGGGGATTTGCAAATCGGGCGGGATTGTGGTATGGTTAAGGTGCTATGAAAAAACGATTTTTGACCTTTTTCGCGGCCGCGCTGGTCCTGGCGCTGCTTCTTTCCGGCTGCTCCCACGACACGCCCCAGGTGAGTCCCACCTTCACCCCCGTGCCCACGCCCACCGTGGACCCCCACGAGGGAGAGATCCAGGTGCCCAGCGGAATCGGCGGCGAGATGTGGTGGGTGCCGGAGGCCCCGGACCTGGCCCCGTTCAACTTCATCCCCACCCAGTTCAACGTGGTGGATCAGATGCCCTCCTATGCCGGCGAGGGCCTGACCCTGCGCCGGGGCGTGGACGTGTCCGACCACCAGCAGCAGATCGACTGGCAGGCGGTGGCGGACTACGGCGTCGATTTCGCCATGATCCGCTGCGGCTGGCGGTCCTATTCCGACCCCGCCAACGTCAACGAGGACTCCCGCTTCCGGGAGAACATCGAGGGCGCGCTGGCGGCGGGGCTGGACGTGGGCGTGTACTTCTTCTCCCAGGCATTGAACATCGTGGAGGCCGCCGAGGAGGCCGTGTTCACCCTGCACCTGATCGAAGATTACAACGTGACCCTGCCGGTGTTTTTCGACTGGGAACCCATGCCCTATGAGGGGTCCCGCACCGCCGACGTGGACGGGGAGACCGTCACCGCCTGCTGTGTGGAATTTTGCCGGCTGGTGCAGGCCATGGGCTATCAGCCGGGGATGTATTCCTATCTGAAGCTGGCCTACTACACCTACCAGCTCAACGAGCTGCAGGGCGTCAGCCTGTGGATGGGCGATCCGGGCACTAAGCCCATCTTCTACTATGACCACGACTTCTGGCAGTACACCTACACCGCCACCGTGCCGGGCATCAGCGTGGAGGTGGATATGGACGCCATGTATGTGCGCTCCGACGGCGGAGGCGGCGGTGCCGCGCCCGCCGTGACCGTCACGCCGGCTGCCGTCACGCCTGACGGCGGCGCGGTGGGGTGATCCTCATGCCGCGCTGAACGCAGTCCTTTGCCGCGCCGGGCTCCGGGGCGGCTTTTTTATGGGCCGGCCCGGGAGGATTTTTGCTTTTCCCGTTTCTTTTTTCCCAAAAGCATGGTATGATGTAAAATGGCAGACAGCAGATCGGAAAGGTGCGGCAGCATGGGCGAAGCGGCAAAAAAGATCATGATACTGGACGGCAACTCCATCGTCAACCGGGCGTTTTTCGGCATCCGTATGCTCAACGCCCCGGACGGCACGCCCACCAACGGGATCTATGGCTTCATCGCCATCCTCCAGCGGCTGCTGGAGCTGGACGCCCCGGACGCGGTGTGCGTGACCTTCGACGTCCACGCGCCCACCTTCCGCCACCAGATGAGCGACGCCTACAAGGCCACCCGCAGGCCCATGCCGGAGGAGCTGCAGACCCAGATACCCATTTTGAAAGAGCTGCTGGACGCCATGGGCATCCGCCGGTACGAGCTGGCGGGCTGGGAGGCGGACGACCTGCTGGGCACCATGGCCGCCGCGTGCGAGGCCTCCGGCTGGAACTGCCGGCTTGTCACCGGCGACAAGGACTCTTTCCAGCTCATCACCGACGCTACCCACGTCATCCACATCAAGACCCGCATGGGTCAGACGGAGACCATCGAATACGACCCCGCCCGGTTCCGGGAGGAATACGGCCTGGAGCCCGCCGGGATGGTGGATCTGAAGGCCCTGATGGGGGACAGCTCCGACAACATCCCCGGCGTGCCGGGCATCGGTGAAAAATCCGCCCTGGATCTGCTGCACCGGTTCGCCACCCTGGAGGGGGTGTACGAGAATATAGACGACCCCGCCGTCAAGGCGGGCCAGAGGAAAAAACTGGCCGAGGGCGTCGAAAGCGCACGGCTCTCCTACGCCCTTGCCACCATCCGCCGGGACGCGCCCATCGACTTCGCGCCGGAGGAGAATATCTGGTCCCTGCATCCCACGGCCGGGCTGTACGACATCTGCCGCCGGCTGGGCTTCGGCCGGTTCATCGAGCGCTGGGGCCTGACGCCGGGGGAGGACGCTCCGGCGGCCGCAGCTCCCGCCCTGCCCCATATCGCCGGCGACATCGCCGCCGCGCTGGGGGCGGTCAAGGCTGCGGACCGGGTGGCCGTGCTGGCGGCGGAGGGCGGTCTGGACGGGCTGAGCCTGTGCGACGGCAAGGCGGTCTATGACGTGACCTGGGCCGACGGGGGCGAGGATTACAACGCCCTTCTGCGGGCGGTGTTCTCCCCGGACAAGCCCAAGCTGGGCCATAACGTGAAGGACCTGATGGGCCTGCTGCTGGCGGAGGGGCTGCCGGCGGAGGGGTTCATCTTTGACACGGCTCTGGCCGGGTATCTGCTGGACGCCATCGCCTCTGACTACAGCCTTCCCCGGCTGTGCGCCCGGTATCTGGATCGGTCCTCGGTCCCGGACGGAGCCGAGGCGGTGTGGGCCTTATACGGCGTCCTGCCGGAAAAGCTGGACGCACTGGGGATGCGCGAGCTCTATTACGACATCGAGCTGCCCCTGTGCCCGGTGCTGGCGGAGATGGAGCGGTCCGGCTTTTTGGTGGATCGGAAGGCCCTGTACGACTTCGGCCGGGAGCTGAGCGAGGGCATCGCGGCGTTGCAGCAACAGATATGGACCCTGGCAGGAGGGCAGTTCAACATCAACTCCCCCAAGCAGCTGGGCGAGGTGCTGTTCGAGTGGCTGCGCCTGCCGGCGGGCAAGAAAAACCACCGGGGCTGGAGCACCAACGCCGACACCCTGGACCGGCTCCGGGACAAGCACCCCATCGTGGGGCTGGTGCTGGAATACCGGGAGCTGACGAAGCTCAAGAGCACCTATACCGACGGTCTGCAAAAGGCCATCGGTCCCGACGGACGCATCCACACCACCTTCCAGATGACCGTCACGGACACCGGGCGGCTTTCCTCCCGGGACCCCAATCTGCAGAATATCCCCGTCCGTCGCAAGCTGGGCGCGGGCATCCGGCGCATGTTCGTGGCCGGGCCCGGCAACGTGCTGGTGGACGCGGACTACAGCCAGATCGAGCTGCGGCTGCTGGCCCATATCTCCGGCGACGCCGCCATGCGGGATGCGTTTTTGTCCGGGGAGGACTTCCACACCGTCACCGCCAGCCAGGTCTTTGGCCTGCCCTTGGATCAGGTGACCCACGAGCTGCGCGGCCGGGCCAAGGCCGTGAATTTCGGCATCGTGTACGGCATCTCCGCTTTCTCTCTGGCCCAGGACGTGGGCGTGAGCCAGGCGGAGGCCAAGGCGTATATCGACGCCTATCTCGCCAAGTACAGCGGCGTGCGCCAATACATGGACACCACCATCGCCCGGGCGAAGGAGCTGGGCTATGTCTCCACCCTGTTCGGCCGGCGGCGGGCGCTGCCGGAGCTGCACGCCAGCAACTATAACCTGCGCTCCTTCGGGGAGCGGGTGGCCCGCAATATGCCCATCCAGGGCACCGCGGCGGACATCATCAAGCTGGCTATGATCCGGGTCCATCGCCGGCTGGCGAAGGAGCTGCCGGAGGCAAAGCTGCTGCTGCAGGTCCACGACGAGCTGATCGTGGAGTGTCCCGCCGCCCTGGGGGACAGAGCCGCCGCCATTTTGAAGGAAGAGATGGAAAACACGGTCTCCTATCCCGTCCCGCTCATTGCCGACGCCGGCGTCGGCCAGAGCTGGGCGGACGCGCACTAGGTCGATGGAAAGGAACAAGTTCCTTTCCATCGAGAAGGCTTCGGCTCACATACGCGCGCTCGCTTCGCTCGTACACTTCGTGAGCCGCAAAGAATGATTTCCGAGGCGCATATCCCCGGAAATCATATCCAAATTTATTCGCGCCTCCAGGCGCGAACTCTGCGAGGCTGTGGAAACAATGTTGATCCGCGACGCGACAGCGAACGATATCCCCGCCATCACGGCTTTGGAGCAGGCCTGCTTCTCCGACCCCTGGCCGGAGAATCTCATCCGCCGGCGGCTGAACAAGCTGCTGGTGGCGGAGGCGGATGACCATGCCTTTCTGGGCTACGCCGCTCTGGACAGCGTGCTGGACCAGGGCAGCCTGGACAGCATCGCCGTGGTCCCGGACCGCCGGCGGCAGGGCGCGGCGGACGCCCTCCTGGCGGAGACGTTCCGCCGGGGCCGGGCGGAGGGCCTCGCCTTCATCACCCTGGAGGTGCGCGCCTCCAACCGGGCGGCCATCGCCCTGTACGATAAGCACGGCTTCGCCCCGGCCGGACGCCGGACCAATTACTACGAAAGACCGAGAGAGGACGCCATCATCATGACGGCGGTATTGTGACCATGCTGATCTTATCCGTTGAATCCTCCTGCGACGAGACCGCCGTGGCCCTGGTGGAGAACGGCCGGAAGGTCCTGGCCGACGAGATATTCTCCCAGGTGGCCCTGCACCAGCTTTACGGCGGGGTGGTGCCGGAGATCGCGGCCCGCAGCCACCTGGAGGTGGTGACCCTGCTGGCGGACCGGGCCTTGCGGACCGCGGGCAGGACCCGCGCCGATATCGACGCGGTGGCCTGCACCTACGCGCCGGGACTCATCGGCGCGGTGCTGGTGGGGGTGAACTTCGCCAAGAGCGCGGCCCTGGCCCTGGGCGTGCCCCTGATCCCGGTCCACCATATCCGGGGCCACATCGCCGCCAACTATCTGGCCTATCCGGAGCTGGAGCCGCCGTTTCTGTGCCTTGCCATCTCCGGGGGCAACACCCTGCTGGCGGACGTGCGGGGCTACACCGATATGTCCGTCCTGGGCCGGACCCGGGACGACGCGGCGGGGGAGTGCTTCGACAAATCCGCCAGGGTCATGGGTCTGGGCTATCCCGGCGGCAAGCCCATCGATGACCTCGGCAGGCAGGGCGACGACCGGGCCTACGACCTGCCCCGGCCGGCGGTCCACGGGGACGATCCTTACGACATGAGCTTTTCCGGCCTGAAGACCGCGGTGGTGAACATCGTCCACCACGCGGAGCAGACCGGGGCGGAGCTGGATAAGGCCGGCCTGGCCGCCAGTTTGTGCCGGGCGGTCAGCGAGACCCTGGTGGGCCGGACCATGCGGGCGGCGGAGGCCCTGGGTTATAAAAACATCGCCGTGGCGGGGGGCGTGGCCGCAAATTCCCGCATCCGGGCCGATTTTGAGGCCGCCTGCCGGAAGGCCGGCCGGACCCTTTTCGTGCCGCCTCTGCGCCTTTGCGGGGACAACGCCGCCATGATCGGCGCACAGGGGTATTATGAATATCTGGCGGGCCACACCGCCGGGCCCGATTTGAACGCCTACGCCACCATGGAGCTTTGAGATGACATATACCACACATTCCGAATCGGAGACGGAGGCCCTGGGGGCCCGGTTTGCAAAGGACCTGCCCGGCGGGTCGGTGGTGGCCCTTTACGGGGACCTGGGCTGCGGCAAGACCGCCTTCGTCCGGGGCATGGCCCGGGGCATGGGCCTGGACGCCGCCGTCACCAGTCCCACCTTCACCATCGTCAACGAGTATGAGGGCAGCCCCCGGTCCCTGTTCCATTTCGACATGTACCGGCTGGCCGGCGCGGAGGAGCTGTTCGACATCGGCTGGGAGGACTATCTGGCCCGGGGCGGCGTGTGCGCCGTGGAGTGGAGCGAGAACGTGCCCGGCGCCTTCGAGGGGGACGAGATCGCCGTCCGCTTTGAAAAGACCGGCGATGATACCAGAGAGATAACCATGGAAGGAGGGCCGGACCTATGCTGACCCTGGCTTTGGAGAGCTCCGCCAAGGCCGCCTCCGCGGCGGTATTTGAGGACGACAGGATGCTGGCGTTCTCCATCCAGAACGCCGGCCTGACCCACAGCCGCACCCTGCTGCCCATGGCGGAGGATATGCTGAAAAACCTGGGCCGGACCGTCCGGGACCTGGACCGGGTGGCGGTGAGCCGGGGGCCCGGCTCCTTCACGGGGCTGCGGATCGGTCTGGCGGAGGCCAAGGGCCTGTGCTGGGCCCTGCAGATACCGGCCGTGGGGGTGTCCACCCTGGAGGCCATGGCCTGCGGCGGGCCGGTGCTGGACGGGCAGATGCTGTGCTGCTGCATGGACGCCCGGCGGGGACAGGTCTATAACGCCCTGTTCACCGTGGACGGGGGCAGACCCGTGCGGCTGACCGAGGACCGGGCCATCTCCATCCGGGAGCTGGAGAGCGAGCTGGTGGCCCGCCAGGAGCCCTGGATATTGCTGGGCGACGGGGCGGAGCTGTGCTACGGCGCGCTGGACCGGGAGCAGGTGACCGTGTTCATCGCCCCGGAACCTCTGCGGGTGCAAAACGCCCGTGGCGTGGCCCTGGCCGCCATGGACAAAAAGCCGGTCAGCGCGGACGAGCTGCTGCCGGCCTATCTGCGGCTCAGCCAGGCCGAAAGGGAACGACTTTCCCGCATCGATGAAAAGGCATAGCCTTTTCATCGAGAGGGCTGCGGCCTGCCGCAGCGCACTCGCTGCGCTCGCACGTTTGCAGGCCGATAAGAATTTTTTCCGAGGCGCATGTCCCCGGAAAAAATGATCCCACTCTATTCGGCTCTGCGGAGCCGAACTCTGCGAGGCTTGTTCCTTATATCCAACATCTTTACTGCAAAGGAGAATCTGATATGAGCAACGTCATGGTTTTCGACCACCCCCTCATCCAGCACAAGCTGTCCATCCTCCGGGACAAGGACACCGGCGTCAAGCAGTTCCGGGAGCTGATCAGCGAGATCGCCAAGCTGATGTGCTTCGAGGCCACCCGGGACCTGCCTCTGGAGCCCGTCACGGTCATGACCCCCGTGGGCGAGGCCCGCTGTATGCGGGTCGCCGGCAAGAAGCTGGCGGTGGTGCCCATCCTCCGGGCCGGCCTGGGCATGGTGGACGGCATGGTGGACATGATGCCCAACGTGAAGGTGGGGCACATCGGCCTGTTCCGGGACCCGGAGACCCTGGAGCCGGTGAAGTACTACTTCAAAATGCCCCCCGACATCGCGGAGCGGGACGTGATCGTGGTGGACCCCATGCTGGCTACCGGCGGCAGCGCGGTGGCGGCCATCGCCTTCTTGAAGGAGGTTGGCGTCAAGCACATCAAGCTCATGGACATCATCGCCGCCCCCGAGGGCGTGAAGGCGGTCCAGGACGCCCACCCGGACGTGGACATCTATGTGGCGGCTCTGGACGACCATCTGAACGAGCACGGCTACATCGTCCCCGGCCTGGGCGACGCCGGCGACCGCATCTTCGGAACAAAATAATCGTTTGAATGCACAGGGCCCGGTTTTCCCAGGAAAACCGGGCCCTGCAACTGTCAGTTGACAGATTTCCCAGCCGGATTGGTTGAGAAATGCCGCCGTGCAAGGTATACTGGGGCCAAGGTGGACCACCCCCCATACCAAACAGAAAAGGAGGCGTTTTTATGCCTTTGGCCGATAAGATCATCGAGCTGCGGAAAAAGCAGGGCTGGAGCCAGATCGACCTGGCGGACCGGCTGGACGTGAGCCGCCAGTCCGTTTCCAAGTGGGAGATGGCCCAGGCGGTGCCGGAGCTGGACAAGATCATCAAAATGAGCGAGCTTTTTGCCGTCACCACCGACTATCTATTAAAAGACAACGCCCCCGGTCCCGAACAGACCGGCGGCACGCCGCCTTCCCCGCCCGAGACGCCGCCCGCCCCGGACCCGGAGCAAAGCCCGGAGCCGGAAGCGTTACCGCCGGCGGCGACGCCGGAGAAATCCCGGCATAAAAAGCGGCTTTGGGCGCTGGCGGCCGTCGCCGTCGCTGCCGCCGTGATAGGGGCGGCGGTCTGGGCTTTCTCCGGCCAAGGCGAGCCGGAACAGATCGCCATAAGCACCCCCATTCCCCTCCCCAGCTCCACGCCTCCGCCGCTGTCGGCTGAGCAGGCGCAGATCGCCCGGAGCACCCCCATTCCCCTTGTGGATCCCAGCCCCACGCCCCCGCCTTTGCCGGCTGACGGTACGGCGGAGGAGCCGGTCACGGAGGAGGCTGTGAGCGGCCCGGACGCGGCGGAGAGCCCCATGACGGTGTACGCCTTTGAGGGCGACGCCATGACGGCGGGCGGCGTCGACCCGGCGGAGCTGGAGGCCATGGCGGCGGAGTACGCGCCCTATGGCGTCACCTGCGAGTATGACGAGGACCACTGTCAATGGTATCTGGACGGCGAGCCCATCCGCACCTTCACCGACGTGCTCTACTCCAACGGAGAGAGCCTGACAAGCGGGCATTTCCACGGCGTGCTGCGCAATTACGCCGGGGAGGGCGATATCGACGTGCGGACGGTCCGGGACTTCGACAACTGTGACGCCCTCGGCGTGGGCGAGCTGCTGTATATGGAGAGCCGCCCCGCCCATGGGGACGCCATCTGGACGGAGCATCACGCCGGCGAACACCACGACGAGGACCGCCACGAATAGCGTTTTTCCCTCGCCGCAACCGCAGGTTGACAAATTTATAACGCCTCTTTCTTGCCTGCAACCAAAATTTACGGTATTCTGGCTGCATAAAGCATAAGGAGGCGTTCATTTTATGACTTTGGGCGAAAAAATAACGGCGCTGCGAAAACAGCAGGGCTGGAGCCAGGACGAGCTGGCGGAGCGGCTGGACGTGAGCCGCCAGTCCGTTAGCAAGTGGGAGGGCGGCCTGGCGGCCCCGGAGCTTGAAAAGCTGCTGCGGCTCAGCGAGATCTTCTCCGTCAGCTGCGACAGCCTTATCAAAGACGAGATGATCCTGCCGGACGCCCCGGCGGTCATGCCGCCGGCGGAGCCCGCTCCACGGCAGGTGGGACTGGAGGAAGCCCGGGAATTTCTCGCGCTGAAAAGGGCCGGCGCAAAGCCCACCGCCCTGGCGGTGGCCCTGTGCATCCTGTCCCCCATATGCCTGATCCTGCTGGGCGGGCTGTCCGCGGTCCGCCCCGTCCGGGAGCAGATCGCCGTGGCGGCGGGCCTGGCGGTGCTTTTTGCCTTCGTGGTGCCGGCGGTGGCCCTGTTCGTGACCTGGAGCGGGCGGCTGGACAAATACGAATACCTTGAGAAAGAGGTGTTTTCCGCCGGGCCCGGTGTGGAGGCGCTGGCCCGGGAGGCCATGGACCGGGACCGGGAGACCCACGGCCGGCGCATGACGGCAGGGGTGTGCCTTTGCGTGGCGTCGGCGGTGCCCCTGCTGGTGTGCCAGGCGGCCCCGGAGCACGAGTTTTTGCTCTCCTGCGGCATCGGTCTGCTGCCGGCCATCGTGGCGGCGGGGGCGTATCTCATCGTCAGCGCGTCCATTCCCTGGGGCGCGTACCAAATGCTGCTGCAGGAGGGGGACTACGCCCCGGAGAAGAAAACCGCCCTGATCCGAAACGTGGCGGCCATCTACTGGTGTGTAGTCACCGCCGGATACCTGCTTTGGAGCTTTCTCACCAACGACTGGGATCGGACCTGGCTGGTCTGGCCCGTGGCGGGGGTGCTGTTCGCCGCACTGGCCGTGGGCCTGGAGGCCTGGTCCGAGCGGAAACGGACGAAAAAATAAAAGACCCGCCCCGGACAGTCCTCCGGGGCGGGAGCTTTTTCTCTTTTATGCCCAGAGCCGCTCCGGGTATCGGCCCGCAGAGCGCATGGCCCCCAGGGCTTGCTGCAGGGCCGGCAGGTCGTCCCGGTAGGTGACGCCGTGCCAGACCTCGTCCGTGGGCACCACCTTCACCCGGTCCGTGCCCGCCGCCAGGCAGGCGTTCACCACACTGGGCAGGAAAAACTCCGCCTTGGCGGGGTTTTTCGGCATATCCTCCGCCATGAACCGCTCCAGCTCTCTCCCAATGGCGTTCAAAAAGCCCTGGTGGAAGCCCCAGGTGTTCAGGCTCACCGGCGTGTCCGGGGCCAGAGGCGTCCAACTGGCGCCTCCGTCCAGGGTGTAGGAGGGGCTCTCCGGCGGGCCCTGGATGGCCGTCAGCTCCGTCACCGTTGTCAGGTACCCGGCCGCGTCCGCCGTGCAGACCCCCCGGGCCACCGTGCCGTTTTCCGTCAAGGTGTTTTTCAGGTCGTATGTCACCAGCGCGTGGGTGTGCTCGTCGGCATTCTCCGCCAGGAACCGCGCCAGGGCCATGAACGCCCCCCGGCCATAGAAGTCGTCCGCGTTGATCACCGCAAAGGGCCGGTCGATCAGGTCCCGGGCCGCGTAGACCGCGTGGCCCGTGCCCCAGGGCTTGACCCGCTCCGGGGGCGCCGTGCGGCCCGCCGGCAGGTCCCGCAGGTCCTGAAAGGCGTAGCGCAGGTCGCACCTTTTCCCGATCCGGTCACCGACGGCCTGGCGGAAATCCGCCTCGATCTCCTTTTTTATCACGCAGACGACCTTCTCAAAGCCCGCCTGCAGCGCGTCATAGACGGAGTAGTCCAGGATCACCTGTCCGGCCCCGTCCACCGGGGTCATCTGCTTCAGGCCGCCGAACCGGCTGCCCATCCCGGCCGCCATGATAACAAGCATCGGCTTCATGCGCTCTTCCTCCCGTCGCTTCGGTTTTCCTTATTTTAACATACGCCCCGGCTTTTTACAACGCCCTTCGCCGCCGGGGGGATATAATAAACACAGTGGCAGACAGGGAGTTGGCACTCTCTTTTTACGAGTGCTAATATTTACAATCTGTTCACAGAATACACATAAATTTGTTCACAAATTATGTGTATGATGCAGACAAATCAAAAAGATATGGAGGTTCACTACAATGTTTGATATGATCCCATTCGCCAGCAGCCGGTCCTATGCTCCCAGCAAGATCTGGGACCCGTTCCAGGAATTCTTCGGCACGGTGGCCCACGCCGCCGCCACGGACATCCGGGAGACCGACCAGGACTTCACCATCGAGACGGAGCTGCCCGGCTATGACAAGAGCGAGATCGCCGTCAACGTGAAGGAAGGCGTGCTCACCGTCAAGGCCCAGCACAACGGCCAGGAGGAGACGTCCGACAAGGGCTATATCCGCCGGGAGCGCACCAACGCCACTGTGGAGCGCCGCTTCGAGGTCTCCGGCGTGGACGCCGCCGCCATCACCGCCCAGTACACCAACGGCGTGCTGACCCTCACCCTGCCCAAGCTGCCCGAGGTGGTCCCCGAACAGCACCAGATCCAGATCCAGTGACATCGGCAAATGCCACAATCCGCAAGACCCCCGGCTCTCCGGAGCCGGGGGTTTTTAACGAATCAAAGCGTCCGGCCTTGCATCTTCGGCCCAAACATGGTAAGATTCACGCTGTGCGTACAAATGACCCCAAAAGGAGGACATATCATGCCGAACAACGGACGGGGACAGTTTTATCTGGTGGAGGGCAACGCCCTGCCGGAAGTGTTCATCCGGGTGACCCAGGCCCAGGAGCTTCTGGACACGGGCCTGGCCCAGACGGTGGCCGAGGCCGCCGAGCGGGTGGGCATCTCCCGCTCCGCCTATTACAAATATAAAAACGCCGTCATGCCCTTCCAGAACGTGGCCGGCGGCCGCATCGTCACGTACCAGATCATGCTCCGCCACCAGACGGGCAATCTCAGCGAGGTGCTGGGGGTGTTCGCCTCCACCGGCGCCAACATCCTGACCATCAACCAGGGCATCCCCACCAACGGGGCGGCCCCCGTCACCATCACGGCGGACATGACCGCGCTGGACACCACCGCCGAGGACCTTTTGGACCGGCTGGACGGTCTGGACGGCGTCATCAAGGCGGCCGTGGCCGCGGGCTGAGGCGCACCGGGCATGGCGAAATACGCGATCCTGGGCTTCGGCACCGTGGGCGGCGGTCTGGCGGAGGTCATGGACGACCAGCGCGACCGGCTCTCCGCCGCCGCCGGCGAAGAACTGGAGCTGGGCTACATCCTGGTCCGGCGGGATCTGCCGGACAGCCCCTGGGCGGACAAGCTGGTGAAGGACTTCTCCGTTATCGAAAACGACCCGGACGTGGCCGTGGTGGCGGAGGTCATCGGCGGCGTGGAGCCGGCTTATTCGTACTCCCGGCGGGCCATCCTGGCCGGTAAGAGCGTCGTCTCCAGCAACAAGGAGCTGGTGGCCGCCCACGGCATGGAGCTGGCCGCTCTGGCCCGGGAGCACGCCGTCAGCTATCTCTTTGAGGGCAGCGTAGGCGGGGGCATCCCCCTGCTGCGGCCCATGGTCCGCTGTCTGGCCGCCAACCGGCTCGACGAGGTGTACGGCATTTTGAACGGCACCACGAATTATATCCTCACCGCCATGGACGCCCAGGGCCGGGAGCTTGCCGACGTGCTGGCGGAGGCCCAGGCCCTGGGCTACGCCGAGGCGGACCCCACTGCGGACGTGGATGGCATCGACGCCTGCCGCAAGACCGCCATCCTGGCGGATCTGGCCTTTGGCTACAACATGGACCCGGCCCTGATCCCCACCACGGGCATCACGTCCCTGACCCCGGCGGACCTGGAGCTGGCCCGGGCCCTGGGCTACGCCATAAAGCTGCTGGGCCGGGCCATGCGGACCCCGGGCGGGTGCCGGGCCTTCGTCCAGCCCCATCTGATCCCCCTGGAACACACCCTGGCCTCCATCGGCGGGGTGATGAACGCCTGCACCGTCCGGGGCAGCGCGGTGGGGGACGTTACCTTCTGCGGCGCGGGGGCCGGCCGCTATCCCACCGCCAGCGCGGTGGCGGCGGACATCGCTGACGCGGTGCGGCACCGTGGCGAGCCCATGATCCCGGATCTGGGCCGGCCCGGCGGCCGGCTGGCGCCGGAAGCGGAGCTGGTCTCCCCCTGGTATGTGCGGGCCGACGCCCAGCCCCAGGAGGTCGCCAGCGTGTTCCCCGGCGCCAGGCCCGTATACGGCTCCACCATGGAGTGCGGCTTCATCACCGGCCCCATGGACCGGCGGGAGCTGCAAAACCGCCTCGTCACTCTGGGAGGCCGGGCCGCCTGGCGGGTGCTGGCATAGAATGGTGCGCATGGGCGCAGCCCAAAGTGATTATAAGGAGACAGGTTCCATATGCTGATCGTACAGAAATTCGGCGGCTCCTCCGTGGCCGACGCCGGACGCGTCCGCAACGTGGCGGGCATCATCGCGGAGAATTACTCCTTTGGCCATGATATGGTGGTGGTGCTTTCCGCCCAGGGGGACACCACCGACGAGCTGCTGGAAAAAGCGGCGGAGCTGAACGCCGCCCCCTCTCGGCGGGAGCTGGATATGCTCCTTGCCACCGGGGAGCAGCAGTCCATCGCCCTGATGGCCCTGTGCCTGGAGAGCATGGGCCTGCCGGCGGTGTCCCTTACCGGCTGGCAGGCGGGCATCCGCACCAACGCCGATCACGGCGCGGCCCGCATCCGGCGGGTGGATACGGAGCGGCTCCGGCGGGAGCTGGATAAAAAGCGCATCGTGCTGGTGGCCGGGTTCCAGGGCGTGGACCGGTTCGACGACTACACCACCCTGGGCCGGGGCGGCAGCGACACCACCGCCGTGGCTCTGGCCGCCGCGCTCCACGCGGACCGGTGCCAGATATTCACCGACGTGCAGGGCGTGTACACCGCCGACCCCCGGAAGGTGCCCGGCGCGAGAAAGCTGGAGGAGATCACATACGACGAGATGCTGGAGCTTGCCAGCATGGGCGCGCAGGTGCTCATGAACCGCTCCGTGCAGATGGCAAAGCGGTACGGCGTGGAACTGGAGGTGCTCTCCTCCCTGGTGAGAGCGCCCGGAACGAAGGTGAAGGAGGTCACAAGGACCATGGAAGAGATGAAGATCACCGGCATCGCCAAGGACGAGAACGTAGCCCGGCTCACCGTCGCAAAGGCGGCGGACCGGCCCGGCATCGCTTTCCGGCTGCTCCATGAGCTGGCCCGGGCGGGGGTCGATGTGGATATGATCATCCAGGCCAGCGGCCGGGACGACGCCAACGACATCAGCTTCGTGGTGGCCCGGGACCAGGCCGGACGGGCGGCCGACGCCCTCACGGCCCAAAAGGCCGCCATCGGCTTCGACCACGTATCCGTGGACACCGATATCGCCAAGATCAGCGTGGTGGGCGCGGGCATGATGAGCTCCTCCTCCATCGCCGCGGAGGTGTTCGAGGCCTTCCACGACGAGCATATCAACATCCAGATGATCAACACCAGCGAGATCAAGATATCCTGCGTCATCGACGCCGCCAGCGCGGACCGGGCCGTGAAGGCCATCCACCGGCGGTTCTTCGAGACCGCCTGAGCGCGGCGCAGTCTAAAGCCGGGACCGTTCAGGCCCCGGCTCTGACTTTTTCCGGCGTTATTTCTGCCCCACGACGGCGGCCCTCGCGCCGGAGATCTTCATACGCAGGCCCTTGGCGGCCAGGGCGTTCTCCAGCCACCGCTCCATCTGGGCGGCGTTGGCGTTCAGATACCTGACCGCCATCTCCTCCTTGGCCTCGTCCGGCATGGCCCGGGCCGCCATCAGTGCCGGCCCCGCCAACTGCCCGGCCAGGGCCTGGATCACCGCTTCAAAGTCCACGTCGCTGACAGACAGTCGCAGTTCTACCATTTTCTATCCTCTCCTTGTCTTTATCTTTTTTATCCTTTGGGCAGTCTATTCTATGCCTATCATATCACATCCTGTCCCGCCTGGCACCCCTTTTCCCGCCGGCGGCGATTGACAACCGCGGGCGATTGGGATAAACTGATGTCATTCCATGGGAGAGAGGCCGAGCCATGCTGTATCAGATCATCAAATCCCTCTATGAAACGCTCCGGCTGAAGCATTACCGGGACCTGTTCAGCCGGGTCAAGGAACGGGACGGGTCCCTGAGCGCCACCGAGGCCTACGCCGCGGATGTGATCTATCTGCTGGGCGACCCCACCGTCAGCTCCTTTGCCGAGACCCTGGGCATCTCCCAGCCCAACGCCACCTATAAGATCAACAACCTGGTCTCCAAGGGCTACGCCGTCCGCTCCGTCTCCGACGCGGACCGGCGGGAGTGCCGGGTCTCCGTGGGAGAGCGGTTCTTCTCCTATTATAATACGGACTACCCCTTCCTGGCCGAGAGCGTGGAGCGGCTGAAGGAAAATTACACGCCCCAGGAGCTGTCCCTGCTGGAGCGGATGCTGGGCGAGCTGAATGACCTCATGGCCTGACTGCTCTCCGCGCCGCGTCAACAAATACAGGCGTTCTGTCCGCCCGGACGGGACGCTTTATTTATTTGTTGTGCTGCTTGCCTAATACGACAGGGAAAAAGAGCGCAAAAACTGTCATTCCCGCTCTTGCATTATGGACCATGCCATGGTAGAATATCTTGCACGCGAACATTTGTCCATATGTCAAGGACAAACCGAAGCACAAGAACAAAATGGGAGGAAACATCAAAATGAAGAAGATCCTTGCAGTCGCGCTGGCCGTGATGATGGTCATGGCTCTGGCGGTCCCGGCTTTCGCTGCGGATGAGATCGTCATCGGCGTGTTCGAGCCCCTGTCCGGCGACAACGGCGCCGGCGGCAAGCAGGAGACCCTGGGCATCCAGTACGCCAACTCCGTGACCCCCACCGTGGAAGTGGACGGCACGACCTATGACGTGAAGCTGGTCGTGGCGGACAACGAGTCCTCCACCGACAAGGCCGTTTCCGCCGCCACCCAGTTGGTGGCCGCCGGCTCCTCCGTGGTGCTGGGTACTTACGGCTCCGCCGTGGCTATTGCCGGCTCCGACACCTTTGGCGACGCGGGCATCCCCGTGATCGGCGTCACCTGCACCAACCCCCAGGTCACCGAGGGCAACGACCACTACTTCCGCATCTGCTTCCTGGACCCCTTCCAGGGCACCGTTCAGGCCAACTTCGCCCACGACGAGCTGGGCGCTACCAAGGCCTACTGCCTGGGCCAGTTGGGCAACGACTATGACCAGGGCCTGATCAACTACTACACCCAGGCCGCCGAGGCTCTGGGCATGGAGGTCACCGCCGAGTCCTTCCCCGAGGGCAACACGGACTTCACCTCCTACCTGACCAACGCCAAGAACTTCGGTGCCGAGGTCATTTTCGCCCCCTGCTCCATCATCTATGCCCAGCTCATCGTTGAGCAGGCCAACGCCCAGGGCATCGACGTGCCCATCACCGCACCCGACACCTGGGACTCCAACGTGGTCATGGAGGCCGTTCAGGGCACCGATCTGGAAGTGTACTGCACCACCTTCTACGCCGAGGGCGGCGACCCCGAGTTCGAGGAGGGCTTCAAGGAGTATCTGAACAGCGACTCCACCGCTCTGGCTAACAACGGCGGCAACGACATGATCGCGGCCGTGTCCGTCATGGGCTATGACGCCTACTACACCGCTCTGGAGGCCATCAAGGCCGCCGGCTCCGCCGATCCCGCCGACGTGATGGCGGCTCTGCCCGGCGTCACCTATACCGGCGTGTCCGGCGCCATCGCCTTTGATGAGATCGGCGACGCCATCCGTGACAGCGCCTTCATCAAGCAGGCCAACACCGAGACCGGCGTTTGGGACTTCGTTGCGGCCCAGACCGTCGCGGAGACCGAGGCGGAGTGAGCCTCTGCTGAAGCATATCAACTGACCTTTTGGCGGCGGGAGCGCTTCGGCGCTCCCGCTTGCCAAGGGTTTTCGGTCCAGGCCAAGAGCGCATAGACGCGCCCCCCGCGTCTTGGGAGACGGGTCTGTGCGCTCTCGATATTCTTTTGTCGAATGGAGGATCTCCTCTATGTCTGCTTTCATCCAGGCAAAACTGCCCTATCTGCTCTCAGGCATCTCCGTGGGCGGGCAGTACGCCCTGATCGCCATCGGCTACACCATGGTGTACGGCATCCTGCGGCTCATCAACTTCGCCCACGGCGATGTGTTCATGGTAGCGGGGCTGCTGATGGTGTATCTCACCACCGCCATGCCCATGTATCTGTCCATCCCTCTGGTGGTCGCCGTCACGGTGGCTCTGGGCTTCACCATCGAGCGGGTGGCCTATAAGCCCCTGCGCTCCGCGCCCAGGATGTCGGTCATGATCTCCGCCATCGGCGTCAGCTACCTGCTGCAAAACTGCGCGCTGTACTTCACCGGCGGCCTGGCCCAGATCTATCCCGCCATCCCCTGGCTGTCCGACTCCGTCACCATCGGCGGGGCCACCACCAAGATCGTCACGCTGGTGACGCCGGTGCTGACGGTGGCGTTGGTGTTCGCGCTGGTGCTGTTCATCCAAAAGACCAAGATCGGCATGGCCATGCGGGCCGTGTCCAGGGATTTTGAGACCAGCCAGCTCATGGGCATCAAGATCAACTCCGTCATCTCCATGACCTTCGTCATCGGCTGCTTTTTGGCGGCGGTGGGTTCGCTGCTGTACTTCACCAACTACCCCTCCGTCGTCCCCACCTCCGGCGCCATGCCCGGCCTGAAGGCCTTCGTGGCGGCGGTGTTCGGAGGCATCGGCTCCATCCCCGGCGCGGTCATCGGTGCGTTTATCATCGGCATCTGTGAGAACATCATCAAGGGCCTTGGCTCCAACTGGACCGTCTTTTCCGACGCCTTCACGTTCGTCCTGCTCATCATCATCCTCCTCGTCAAGCCCACCGGCATCTTTGGCGAGAAGGCCACGGACAAGGTATGAGGAGGGCCGAAATGGAAAAGACACTGAAAAAAGACCCGGCCCAGAAGGCCGGCACGGCCATAGCGGCGTGCCTTATCGCCGCGCTGTACATATTCCTCATCCTGCTGGATAACGTGCTGCCCGCCAACTCCTTCACGCTGATGCTGATCCCGGTGCTGAAAAAGGGCGCCATCTATTCGCTGATCTGCGTGAGCATGAACCTTTTGAACGGCTTCACGGGACTGTTTTCCTTGGGCCAGGCGGGCTTTCTGCTGGTGGGGGCGTACACCTACGCCATCTTCTCCATCCCGGCGGACCAGCACGCCGCCGTGTATCAGTACTTTGACGGCGGAGCGGTCGGCTTCTCCATCCCGGAGGCGTTGGGCAAGGCGCTGGGCGAGAACGCCGGCAACTTCCTGGGGGCTGTCGTGTGCATCATCATCGCCGGCCTGGTGGCCGCCGCCTTCGCCGCCCTCATCGGCATCCCCGTGCTGCGGCTGAAGAGCGACTATCTGGCTATCGCCACCCTGGGCTTCGCGGAGATCATCCGGGCCATCTTCCAGTGGAACGGCCTGGGTCCCGTCACCAACGGCTCCAATATGCTGCGTAAGTACACCAACTTTTCCGCCATCAAGATCGGGGATATCAAACTGGCTACCGCGTTCCCGTTCTTTATCTCCATGATCTGCATCGCGCTCATCGTGCTGCTGATCCACAGCTCCTACGGCCGGGCCTTCAAGGCGGTCCGGGACGACGAGGTGGCCGCCGAGGCCATGGGCATCAGCCTTTTCAAGCACAAGATGCTCTCCTTCGTCATCTCCAGTTTCTTCGCCGGGGTGGGCGGCGCGCTGCTTGCCATGTACCAGACCACCATCCAGGCCTCCGCCTTCAAGTCCGCCATGACATACGAGATACTGCTGATCGTAGTCATCGGGGGCATCGGCTCCGTGTCGGGCAGCTGCATCGCGTCGTTTTTGTACATCGCCTGCAACGAGTGGTGGCTGCGGTTTTTGGACAGCGGCAGCTTCTTCGGCCTGTCCGTCCCCTTCTTCCGGGACGGCTTCCGGAAGGTCGTGTTCTCCGTGCTGATCATGGTGATCGTGCTGTTCTTCTCCCGGGGCATCATGGGCGACAGGGAGCTGTCCTTCGCGGGACTTTTGCGCAGGCATAAGAAAAAAGCCGCCAGCGGCGCGGAAGGAGGCGGTCAGGCATGAGCGAGAAAAAACCGGTCCTCCACGTGGAGAACATCACCATGCAGTTCGGCGGCGTCATGGCCGTGAACAACCTGTCCCTGGACGTGCCGGAGGGCCAGATCATCGCCCTCATCGGCCCCAACGGCGCGGGCAAGACCACCGCCTTCAACTGCATCACCGGCGTGTATGAGCCCACCAACGGCCTGGTGGAGTTCTGCGGTCTGCCCATGGTCCGCAACTTCCCCCACGGGAAGATGAAAAAGCAGTACCAGGGCGAATTTGCGGACAAATACGCCCACGATCCCGTGATAAAGCCCTCCCCGGACAAGATCACGGAGCTGGGCATCGCCAGGACGTTCCAGAACATCCGGCTCTGGAAGAGCATGACCGTGTTCGACAACGTGCTGACCGCCAAGCATATGCGGGCGGACCAGAACGTGTTTTCCGCCACTTTCCGCACCAACGCCAGGGAGGAAAAGCGGATGCGGGAGGAGACGGAGGCGCTGCTGGCGGAGCAGGACCTGTTGCAGTACCGGGACGAGCTGGCTACCAGCCTGCCCTACGGCCTGCAGCGGCGGCTGGAGATCGCCCGGGCCCTTGCCACCAGCCCCAAGCTGCTGCTGCTGGACGAACCGGCGGCGGGCATGAACCCACAGGAGACGGCGGAGCTGGCGGCGTTCATCCAGCAGATCCGCCAGGAATACGACCTGACTATCTTCCTGATCGAGCATCACATGGACCTGGTGATGCAGATCTCCGACTACATCTACGTCATCGACTTCGGCAGCGAGATCGCCCGGGGCGTGCCTCAGGCGATCCAGAACGACCAGCGGGTCATCGACGCCTATCTGGGGGTGAGCGAGGAATGAGCGAGCTTCTGAAGATACAGGACCTGAAGGTCAACTACGGCGGCATCGAGGCCGTCAAAGGCATCGACCTGACCGTGGAGGAGGGCCAGATCGTCACCCTGATCGGGGCCAACGGCGCGGGCAAGTCCACCACCCTGCGGACCATCTCCGGCCTGGTGAAAGCCCGCAGCGGCTCCGTCACCTTCGCCGGGGAGGACATCACCGGCCTGGACCCCACCTCCATCGTGAAAAAGGGCATCACCATGGCCCCGGAGGGCCGGCGCATCTTCCCGGACATGACGGTGAAGGAGAATCTGCGCATGGGCGCGTATCTGCGCAAGGACGACCTCTCCGCCGACTACAAACTGGTGTACGACCTGTTCCCCCGGCTGAAAGAACGGGAGTGGCAGCTAGGCGGCACCCTGTCCGGCGGCGAGCAGCAGATGCTGGCCGTGGGCCGGGCCCTGATGGCTAAGCCCCGGCTGATGATGATGGACGAACCCAGTCTGGGCCTCGCGCCCCTGGTGGTGAAGGGTATCTTTGACATCATCCAGGAGATCAACCGGCAGGGCGTCACCATTTTGCTGATCGAGCAGAACGCCAACATGGCCCTGCAGGTGGCCCACACCGCCTATGTGCTGGAGACCGGCCGCATCACCATGACCGGCACCGGCGCGGAGCTGCTGGCCGACGAGAAGATCAAGGAGGCCTATCTGGGCAAGGCGAAGTGACGCCGGGGGAGGAAATTCGCCGCCCACGGCAAGAAAAACATTGACAACCCGGAACGGATATGGTATCATGTTTTCCGTTCCGAGCGTGGGGGTATAGCTCAGCTGGGAGAGCGCATAATATGTTCCGCTCACCTGTTTGGGCGTGCAAGAAACACCACCATCGGACAACAAAAGACAAGCCTCCCCTAAAATCTACCAGAATTGGAAGAATATGGGGGTATAGCTCAGCTGGGAGCCCACATAATATGTTCTGCTCACCTGTTTGGGCTTGCAAGAAACACCACCATC
>CANQNS010000015.1 GCA_947625285.1 uncultured Oscillospiraceae bacterium | reverse complement strand
CTGCGCAAGTATCTGTCCGAGCGCGGCAAGATCCTGCCCCGCCGGACCACCGGCACCTGCGCCATGCATCAGCGTCAGGTGACGGAGGCCATCAAGCGGGCCCGTCAGATCGCGCTGCTGCCCTACGTGGCCGATTAAGGCATTGAAAAGGCAAAGCCTTTTCAATGCATAAGCTGCAGCCCGCTGCAGCGCAAAGCGCCCCCGTCCAGATGGACGGGGGCGTTCACGTTTGCGGGCTGAGAAGAATTTTTCCCGATGCACATGTCGCCGGGAAAAATGATCTCACTTTATTCGCGCCTCCGGGCGCGAACTTAAGCGAGGCGAAACTATTTTATCCGTAAAAGTACATGTACAATGCCCCGTAGGCGTTGAAGGCCACGGCGGCGCAGCCCAAGACTATCTCCCACAGGGCGGGCCGCTGCCGTCCCCGGCGGGCCAGGTACAGATACGCGAAGGGGATCGTGTCGCAGGAATACCGGGAGCCGAACTGCCAGGCCCCCAGGGTCCGGTGCAAACAGGTCAGCGCCAGCACCAAAGCGATGCCGGCGGCCGTCAGCGCGTCCTCCAAACCCGCCTCCCGGCGCGTCACGTGCCGGAGCAGGCAGAGGAAGTAGAGGATGAAAAGGGGGTTCGCCACATAGAACATGAACCCCTGATAGATGGGGAACTGGAGCCGGCCGTCCCAGAACAGCACCGGCGCCAGGAACATCTGCCGCAGGTTGCGGGCCAGGTAGCTCCAGTGGAACTGTCCGTGCTCCGCCGCGACGAATTCCGGCAGATAGTTGTGGCCGAACTCCAGGGGATCATCGAACCGCACGTAGTTATAGACCATATAGCAGGCCCCGATCAGGATCGGACCGATCAGGCACCGCCACTGGGCCAGGCAGCTTTTGAGAAAGCCGCCGCGCTCCGCCCGCTCGTTCCAGGCGAAGGTCAGGGCGAACACCGGCAGGAACACCGCGCTCAAAGGCCGGCAGCCCACCGCCAGGGCCAGGAACGTGGTGGAAAGGGCCTTGCGGCCGTACTGCGCGCACAGCGCCGCCGCCAGACACAGGACGAAATTCAACGCCTGGGCCTGGAACCAGACGCCGGCGTTGGTAGTCAGCCACAGCATATTGCAGCCCCACACGCACACCAACGCCCAAAACGCGCTGACCAGGGGGGTCCTGCCCGCTTTGAGCATGATCCGATAGGCCAGGTCCGCCGCGATCAGGCCATAGACGGCCATGAGCAGGTTGTCGGGGGTATACAGCCCAAAGACCGCCACCAGGGGGATCAGGACCACCGACGGCAGCGGGGGAAAGGACACATAGTACCGGCCCCGGTAGATAGCCAGCTCCAAAAAATCATAGTCCGCCCCGTCAGGGATATAGGTCCGGCCCCGGAGCCAGTTATAGGTCTGCAGGGAATAGCTGTCCCAGGGCTCATGGGCCCAGAGACTGCCGTCCATCAGGTCGCTCAGGAGGAAATAGCCCAGGGCCATGAGCGCCAGCAGGGCAAACAGGATCCGCCGCCGCGCCGGGAAACGCTCTGTCAGCTCACGACCGTATCGTCCTGGAATATCCATTGGTTCACATCGGTGACGCGGATATCGTTCTCGCCCAGGCGGGCCACGACCTTTTCGATGCCGGCGTTGATGATGAGCCGCCGGCACATGGAGCAGGAGGTGGTGTCGGAAAGGTACTCGCCGGTCTTGGCGTCCCGGCCCACCAGATACATGGTGGCGCCGATCATATCCCGCCGGGCGGCGGAGATGATGGCGTTGGCCTCGGCGTGGACGGAGCGGCACAGCTCATACCGCTCGCCGGAGGGGATCTGCAGCTCCTCCCGGTGGCACACGCCCATATCCACGCAGTTGCACCGGCCCCGGGGCGCGCCGTTGTAACCCGTGGCAAGGATCTCGTCGTTTTTCACGATGATGGCCCCGTAGGTCCGCCGCAGGCAGGTGGACCGCTCCCGGGCCGCGTCCGCGATATCCAGGTAATAATCCAGCTTGCTCTTTCGTTCCATGCCGTTTTCCCCCTCGTTTTGCTTATTATAGGCGGTTTTCGTGAAAAAATGGTTACTATTCGGTTAAAACTGTGCTATTATAATGAGGCCATGGAAAAGCGGAACTACCAAAAGGAACTGGACGCGGTGACGGGCGGCCTGGCGGGGCGGCCCGGTCTGCTGCTGCAAAGCTGCTGCGGGCCCTGCTCCAGCTATGTGCTGGAGTACCTGACGAAGTACTTCGACGTGACGGTATTTTACTATAACCCCAACATCCGGCCGGAGGCGGAGTATGAAAAGCGGCTGGACACCCTGAAGCGGCTTTTGTCCGCCATGCCCATGGACCACCCGCCCGCGCTGCTGGAGCCAAGCTGGCGGGGGGAGGACTTTGTACAGGCGGCCCGGGGCCTGGAGAGCGAGCCGGAGGGGGGAGCCAGATGCACGGCCTGCTTCCGGCTGCGGCTTGCCGAGACCGCCCGCACCGCGGCGGAGTGGGGCTTTGACTTTTTCGGCACCACCCTGACCGTGAGCCCCCACAAGGACGCGGAGCGCATCAACCGCATCGGGGAGGAGCTGGCGGAGGAGTACGGCGTGAAGTGGCTGCCGTCAGACTTCAAAAAGCGGGACGGATATCTGCGCTCCATACAGCTTTCCAAACAGTACGGCCTTTACCGGCAGGAGTACTGCGGCTGCGGATGGCCGGAGGATTTGGAGAAAACCGCAGCGGACGATTGACAAGCGGACATACCGGGACTATAATGAGCATACAACCGAAAAGGGGTGCTGGGTGTGACCCGGCTGAGATGGTGCGTAGACGCACCGGGCCCTGGAACCTGATCCGGATAATACCGGCGTAGGAAAAATCGCAGCGAGAGCTGCGCGAAGGACCGCCGTCGGATCATCATGCCGAGGGCGGTCCCGTTTTCGCAAAAAGAAAGGAGTCAAAATGAAAAAGATCCAAACTCGCAAGCTGGTGGAAAGCGCCATGCTCATCGCCGTGGGAACGGTATTGAGCCTGGTAAAGTTCGATATGCCCATGGGGGGCGGCCTGACGCTGTGCAGCATGCTGCCGCTGGTCCTCCTCAGCTTCCGTTACGGCTGGAAGTGGGGCATCGTCAGCGCGTTCGTGTACAGCCTTCTGCAGATGGTGCTGGGCCTGGATAACGTCCGCTACGCCACCAGCTTCGGCATGGCCGTGGCTATCGCGCTGCTGGACTACATCATCGCCTACACCGTCATCGGCGCGGCCGGCATCTTCGACGGGAAGATGAAAAACCACATGGCCGCCCTGGCCGTGGGCATCGCCGTCACCTTCGCCATCCGCTTCGTGTGCCACTTCATCACGGGCGTGTGGATCTGGGACGCCATGTGGCCCAACGATTACGGCATGAACAGCTATGTCTATTCCCTGGTGTACAACGGCTGGTACATGGCCGGAGAGCTGGTCCTGACGGAGATCGTGGCCCTGCTCATCTACAAGCCCCTGGGCAAGTATTTCCGGGGCGAGGACCTGGCCTGAGATACATACGCGACCTGCCGGTACCTCTCTTCCGGCACGGTCATAAGGCGCGCCGCGTGAGCGGCGCGCCTTTTGTCATTTCTTTCCGTGGTGTTCGACCAGATACTCGACCGCCATGCGGTAGCCGTCGAAGCCGTGGCCGGCGTAGGTCTTTTCACAGGCCATGCCGGCATAGGAGACCTGCCGGAAAGGCTCCCGGGCGGACACGTCGCTGAGATGGACCTCCACCGCCGGGATGGACACCGCCTTCAGCGCGTCCAGGATGGCCACGCTGGTGTGGGTGTAGGCGGCCGGGTTGATGACGATGCCGTCCGCCTCCCCGTAGGCCGCCTGGATGCGGTCCACGATGGCCCCCTCGTGGTTGGACTGGAACAGTTCGGCCTCCACGCCCCGGTCCGCGCAGACCCTCTTGATGAACGCCGTCAGATCGGCATAGCTCTCCGAGCCGTAGATGCCCGGCTCCCGGATGCCCAGCATATTCAGGTTGGGCCCGTTGATGACAAGGATCTTCATTGAAACGCCTCCATGATCCGCGATACGGTCTCCATCAGAGGACCGTTGTTGTCCACGGCGATGTCCGCGAACGCGGCGTATTTTTCTTTCCGCCGGGCGTAAAGGGTTCCGGCGGAACTCCTCTGGGAGAGGGGACGGCCGGCGGTGGGCAGCTTGTCAAGGTCCCGCTGCAGCCAGAGGATGACGCCGTTCTGGTGCAGAAGGGGGTAGTTGTCCGCCACGGTGACGCAGCCGCCGCCGGTGGAGAGGATGGCCCCGGAACCCTTGCCCAGCCGGGCCAGCACCGCTGTCTCTCGCCGGCGGAAGCCCGCCTCCCCCTCGGCCTCGAAGATGGCCGGGATCGTCATGCCGGCCTCCTTTTCGATCTCCTTGTCCGCGTCCAGCAGGGGCCGGCCCAGCTTGTGGGCCAGCTCCCGGCCCACCGCGGACTTGCCGCAGCCCGGCATGCCGATCAGGACGATGTTGCTCAGCTGCCGGGAGAGAGTTGACATAATTTTTTCTATTTTGCTGTCCGGCACCGGCCGGCCCGCGAACTGCTCACCGCTGCGGCAGGCCTGAGCCACCAGCATCCCCAGCCCACCGGCATGGGGGACGCCCAGCCGCTCCGCCTCCAGCAGAAACGCCGTCCGCTGGGGATTATACACCACGTCGAACACCCCCTCGCATCGGGGAAAGTCCCCCACCGCCGCCGGTGCCGCGCCGGTGTCCGGGAACATGCCCAGGGGGGTGGTATTCACCAGTATCTTGGCGTCGTGGTGCTTTGAAAGGTTTACATAATTATTTTCCCCTGTGCGGGAAATGGACACGATGGGGTCCGCGCCCAGGTCCTCCAGGGCGGCCTTGACGGCCAGAGAGGCCCCGCCGGTGCCAAAGACCAGGGTCTTTTTGCCCCGGATATCGATGCCGGAGCGTTCCACGATGTAACGGAAGCCGGCGTAGTCGGTGTTGTCCCCCCGCCAGCCGGAGGGGGTGCGGACCAGGGTGTTCACGCTGCCGATGCGCCGGGCGGCGTCGGACAGCTCCGCGCAGTAGGGGACCACGTCCTTTTTGTAGGGGATGGTCACGTTCATGCCGTCCAGGTCCGTGGTCCGCAAAAAGGCGTCCAGGTCCTCCGGCTCCACCTGGTAGAGCTGATAGTCATAGTCCGCCAGCATGGCGTGTATCCGGGGCGACCAGCTGTGGCCCAGCTTTCGCCCCAGCAGGCCAAATCTTTTATTATTCATGCCGATCCTCCCCGCGTCTGTGCTGATAGGCCCGGCTGGCGGCCATGATGGGGCCGTAGAGCCCGGCGATCAGGTCCGCTGTCTCCGGGCGGCACAGGGTGCGGATGGCCTCCGTCTTTTGGGCCTCCCGGCCCGGGTCCAGCACGGCCAGGCCGTGGGCCCGCTTATAGTCCCCGATGGCGGCGGAGATGTCCATGCGCTTTTCCAGCAGCGTCACCAGCTCCCGGTCCACCGCGTCGATACGGGCGCGCAGCTCGTTCAGATCCATGTCAGCACCTGCTTTCCAAAAGCGCGTCGTAGAGGGCTGCGGCAGCGGCGGCCTCCACGCAGGGGACCGCCCGCGGCACGATGCAGGGGTCGTGCCGGCCCCGGACGGTCAGCTTCACGTTCTCGCCCCTTTCCAGGTCCACGCTGTCCTGCTCGATGGCGATGGAGGGGGTGGGCTTGAAGGCGGCCCGGAACACCAGAGGCATACCGCTGGTGATGCCGCCCAGGATGCCCCCGTGGTGGTTGGTCCGGGTGCGGACCGCGCCGTTTTCGCCGTCAAAATAAAAGGGGTCGTTGTTCTCGCTGCCCCGCATATGTCCCACGGCAAAGCCCGCTCCGAACTCCACGCCCTTCGCGGCGGGGATGGCGAACAGGGCCTGGGAGATGCGGTTCTCCATGCCCCCGAACATGGGCTCGCCCAGCCCGGCGGGCACGTTTGCGCACACGCACTCGATCACGCCGCCCACGGAGTCGCCGGCGGCCTTTACCTCCGCCAGAAGCCTCTCCATGGCGGCCGGGTCCGTTTCGCCGCCGATGGAGGCGACGCGGGCGTGCACCGTCACGCCCTCCTTTGCCAGAAGCTGCAGCGCCAGGCCACCCGCGATGCAAAGGGGCGCGGTGAGCCGGCCGGAGAACTGCCCGCCCCCGGCCACGTCCCGGCCGGGGCCGTATTTCACGAAGGCGGTATAGTCCGCGTGGCCCGGACGGGGGACGCGGCGAAGCTCGTCATAGTCGGCGGAGCGGGCGTCGGTGTTGCGGATGATAGCCGTCACAGGCGCGCCGCAGGTGTGCCCGTCCACCAGGCCAGCGATGAACTCCGGCGCGTCCGCCTCCCGGCGGGTGGTGGACCAGGCTCCTCTCCCCGGGGCCCGGCGGGCCAGAAAGGCCCCCAGAGCCTCCATGTCCGGGGCGAAGCCCGCGGGCAGCCCCTCCACGGTCACGCCGATGGCGGGGGCGTGGGACTGGCCGAAGATGGTGAAGCGATAGCGGCTGCCAAAGCTGTTGCTCATGTCTCGTCGTCCTCCAAAGCGGCCCGGCCTCCCAGCCGGGCGAAGTCGTCCCAGAAGGTGGGATAGGATTTGTTCACGGCCTGGGCCCCGGTGAGGATTACGGGCCCGCGGCAGGCCAGGGACGCCACCGCCGCGCTCATGGCGATCCGGTGGTCGTTGCAGCTGTCGGCCGTCCCGCCGGCCAGACGGGTCTTTCCCGCGACCACAAGGCCGTCGGGCCGCTCCCGCACGTCCCCGCCCAGGGCCGTCAGCAGTCCCGCCACGGCGGAAAGCCGGTCGCTCTCCTTGATACGCAGCCGCCCGGCGTTGACGAATTCCGTGACGCCGGGGCTCACCGCCGCCAGCACGCTCAACACCGGCACCAGGTCCGGCACGTCCTGACAGTCGATGACCGCGTTCCCCGCCGCGATGGCCTCCGCCAAGGACACCACGGCCCGGTCCCCCTGGGGGGAGTCCGGGTCCAGGCCCGTGACGGTCAGGCCGCCGCCGCAGATGCGGTCCGCCACGATCCAGAACGCGGCGTTGGACCAGTCGCCCTCCACCGCCGCCGTGCCGGGAGAGGCATACCGCCCCCCGGCGGGGACGGCGTAGGCGCCGTCCGCAAAAGGACACTCTATTCCGAACCGGGCCAGGGCCCGGACCGTCATGGTGACATAGGCGGCGGACTCCAGCTTCCCGGTCAGTATGACCCGGCTGTCCCCGCCCAGCAGGGGCAGGGCGAACAGCAGTCCGCTGATGAACTGGGAGGATACGTCGGCGGCGACGGTATAGTCCCCCGGCCGCAGGCGTCCCCCTGTGGCGATGGCGTCCGGCGCGGGCCGGGACAGCTCCGCCCCGTGGGCGCAAAGCTCCTCCCACAGCGGGGACAGAGGCCGCTGGGGCAGCCGGCCCCGCAGCTTTATCTCCGCTTCGGCCCCCAGCGCACAGACCACCGGCAGCAGAAAACGCAGCGTGGACCCGCTCTCCCCGCAGTCCAGCCGGGGCCGGTCCGGGATCCGGCGGATGGGGGAGACGGAAAAGACGCCGTTTTCATAGGTTATATCCGCCCCCAGCGCACGCAGACAGTCCGCCGTGGCGGCGATGTCCGCCGACAGGGTGGGGCAGGCGACGGCGGTGGGCCGGTCCGCCAGCGACGCGCAGATGAGCAGCCTGTGGGCCTGGCTCTTGGAGGCCACGGCCGGGATGGTCCCGGCCAGCCGGGAGGGGGAGAGGATCGCTCTCATCTCACAGCCCCGCTTTCATGAACGCGCCCGCTTCCTCCGTGCTCATGGGCCGGACGGCGCAGCGGCCTACGGCCTTCGGCACGATGACGCCGATGGTGCCGCCGGCGCGCTTTTTGTCCGACAGCATCCGCTCCATCAGGGCCGGGAAGGGGATATCGGTGCGGGTGGGCAGGCCGAAGCGGTCCAGCGCGGCCTCCAACCGGGCCGGCAGGTCCGGGGGACAGACGCCGTATTTGGCGGCGGCCCGGCAGACCACGGCCATGCCGATGGCCACGCACTGGCCGTGGGACAGGGTGAAGCCGCTCTCCGCCTCTACCGCGTGGCCCAGGGTGTGGCCCAGATTCAAAAGGGCCCGGCGGCCCCGGTCGAACTCGTCCTCCGCCACCACGTCCCGCTTTAGCTCCACGGACCGGGCGATCACCGTCTCCCGGTCGAAGTCCGGGCCGTCCCTCGTCAGCAGCGCGAACAGGTCCGGGTCGAACAGCATCCCCATCTTGACCGCCTCCGCGCAGCCGGAGACAAAGTCCCCCGGCCCCAGGGTGGACAGGGTATCGGTGTCGCACAGCACCAGCCTGGGCTGCCAGAAGGCGCCCATCAGGTTCTTCCCGGCGGGCAGGTCCACGGCGGTCTTGCCGCCTACGGAGGAGTCCACCGCCGCCAGCAGGGTGGTGGGGATCTGGATATAGTCCACGCCCCGCAGGAACGTGGCGGCGGCCAGGCCGGTCAGGTCCCCTGTCATGCCGCCCCCCAGCGCGAGGAAAACATCCGAGCGGGTCAGGCGGTGTTGGGCGGCGAAGGACAGTATCTCGATCAGGTTCCCGGCGGTCTTGCTGGCCTCCCCGTGGGGCAGAGTGAACACGTCCCCGGCCAGGCCCGCGCTTTCCAGGCTCTTGACGCAGGCCGCCGCCCACAGGGGCCCCACGTTGTCGTCCGTCACCAGCAGAAAACGGGCCGCCCGTGGGCACAGGTCCCGGACCCGGCCGCCCAGAGAGGGCAGCAGGCCGGGGCCGATCAGCACGTCATAGGGGACGGACACAGGCACATGGACCGTTTTCATCCGTCGATCTCCTCCTTGCGTTTTCTGCCCTCGTCCAGCAGGGCCCGGAGGGCGTCGAAGTCGCCCGCCGCGATGGCCCGGCGGTAGTCCTGCATGCTGGCGATGAAGGCGTCCAGTTCCGCCAGCATATTGTCCCGGTTATCCAGCATCAGCTCGCTCCACATATCCGGGGCCAGCCAGGCCACGCGGGTCAGGTCCTTATAGCTGCCGGCGGAAAAGCCCTTGTGCCGGGCGGCGGTGGGGCTTTTGATGTAGCCGTTGGAGACGATGTGGCACATCTGAGAGGTGAAGGCGATCATCTCATCGTGGTCCTCGGCGGTGGTGACGCTGACACGGCCGAAGCCGGCGGGCTTCAAAAGGTCCTTCACCCGCTGCAAAAGGGCCGCGTCGTCGAACCGGGGCGGCACGATCACCATGGGGGCCCGGTCATAGAGGTTGGCCTTGGCGTATTTGAAGCCGGAATACTGGGTGCCCGCCATGGGGTGGCCCCCCACGAAGGTGAAGCCGTGCGCTTCCGCCAGGGGAAAGGCGGACCGGCATATCTCCCGCTTCACCCCGGCGCAGTCCATGACGATGCCGGTCTTGGAAAAATCCTCCGCGTGGGCGGCCAGGTAGTCCATGGCGGCCCGGGGGTACAGGGCGATCAGCACCAGGTCGCAGTCTCTGAGGTTTTCGCCGGTCAGCTCTCCGTCGATGGCTCCCGACAGCATGGCGAATTCCGTCACGGACGGGCTTCTGTTCGTCCCCAGGACGGTGACGGACGGGTCCCGCTTGTACGCCTTAGCGAAAGACCCGCCGATGAGCCCCAGCCCCACGATGCCGACCGTCATGGCCTCACGACCTCCAATATGCGCGCCATCTGCGCCATCAGGCTGTCGAACTGGGCGGGGGTCAGGCTCTGGGCCCCGTCGCACAGGGCGTGCAGGGGGTCGTTGTGGACCTCCACCATGATGCCGTCCGCGCCGGCGGCGGCCGCCGCCAGGGCCATCGACGGCACCAGGCTGGAGTGGCCGGTGGCGTGGCTGGGGTCCACCACCACAGGCAGGTGGCTCAGCTCATGCAGCACCGGCACCGCGGACAGGTCCAGGGTGTTGCGGGTGTATGTCTCATAGGTGCGGATGCCCCGCTCGCAGAGGATCACGTTCTCGTTGCCCCCGGCCATGATGTACTCCGCGCTCATGAGAAGCTCCTTCAGGGTGTTTGCCAGGCCGCGCTTGAGCAAAATGGTCTTGTCGGTCCGGCCCAGGCCCTTCAGAAGCTCGAAGTTCTGCATATTCCGGGCTCCCACCTGGATCACGTCCACGTCCGCGAACAGGTCCAGGTCCCGCAGGTCCATGATCTCCGACACGATGGGCAGGCCCGTGTCCTTTTTCGCCTCGCTGAGAAGCTCCAGCCCCGTGGCGTGCAGGCCCTGGAAGTCATAGGGGCTGGTCCGGGGCTTGAACGCGCCGCCCCGCAGGAGCTTGGCTCCGCTGGCCTTCACGGACTCTGCGATGCCCACGATCTGCTCCCGCGTCTCCACGGAGCAGGGCCCGGCGATGACGGCGAAGTGGCCGCCGCCGATGGGTACGCCCCCCGCGTTGACTACCGTGTCCTCCGGGTGGAACTTCCGGTTGCATTTTTTGAAGGGCTCGCTGACCCGCTTCACGGACTGGACGATCTCCAGGCTCTCCAGCAGCTCCATGTCGATGTGGGCGGTGTCGCCCACCAGGCCCAGGATGGTGTACTCGTCGCCCTTGGACACGTGGACCTGGACCTTTTGGCCCTCCAGCCAGTGGATCAGGTGGTCCCGCTGCTCGTCGGTGGTGTTGGGCTTCAAAACGGTGATCATAGAGGGTTCTCCTTTACAAAAAAAGCTGTGCGGCCGGTGTGCCGCACAGCTTGGATATCAACGTCGGGTCGCTTTTTCGCAGCACAAATCGCTATTACTTTCCGAAAAAGTAATAGAAGTAATAGCTGCCGAAAAAGTTACGGACCATGGATAAAAGCTCCTTACGATTGAAAGACAGTGACATTATAGGACCGCTGCCGCAAAAAGTCAACCTTTTGCGCGGAAAAATCCGCCCTCACCCGGCCCGGGAGGAAAACAGCGCGGGCATGTCCCAGGGCAGGGGCCGGGGCCCGTCCTCCGCCGGCGCGGCGGGCCCGGACGGGGCGGTCCGGCGCAGCCCGCCCCGGAGGCGCATATAGAGCCGCTCCGCCACCCGGTACGCGCCGTATACCACCGGCTTGTAGGGGGCGTAGACCTCCCCGATGAATCGGACCAGGTCTCCGCCGAAACGCCGCTTGAAAAGGTAAAGGCCGTTGGACGTGTCCGTGTTGTCCAGCGCCCCCCGCAGGTCGTACACCGCGTCGCCCCGGGCCGCCGCCCGGCGGATCATCTCCCACTGGAGCAGGTAGTTGGGCATCACGCCCCGGTGCCGGTCGGAGCTGGCGCCGTAGGCGTACCAGGTCTTGTTGCCGTAGAAGATGCAGATGGCCCCGGCGATGGGCTCGTCCTGAAAATACGCCAGCAGCAGCGTCATGTGCTCCGGGCCCATCTGGTCCCAGATCCGCTCAAAGTACTCCAAAGGCCGGGCCAGAAAATGGTCCCGGGCCGCTGTCTCCCGCATGAGGGCGCAAAAGGCCGGCAGGTCCTCCCGGGTCCCCTCCCGGACCACCGCGCCCCGCCGCTGGGCCAGGCGGATGTTGTAGCGCAGCTTGCTGGAAAAGCCCGCCAGAAGCTGGGCCTCGCTCTTGCCCCGGATGTCCAGCCGGAACACGCTCCGGGGCTGTATCCCGCCTCCGGCGCGCCCGGACCCGTCCCGGACCTTGCAGCCCAGGCTCTCCACGATGGCCCGGAAATCCCCGTCCCCGGCGGACACGTCCGGCTCCATCCGCAGGGCCATGGCGTCGTACTTCCAGGCCAGCAGCTCCGCCCCCTCGATCAGCTGCCGGAGGCTGGCCCGGTCGTGGGTGTCGCACACCGGCCCCCGGGCACAGTACATCAGATTGCCAAAAAGGGGTATCTTTCGGATGAGTATGCTCATGCCGCCGGTGATATTGCCCTGGCCGTCTTCCGCCAGGACGATCTCGTTTTTCCAGCCGCTCTTGACGGCGGCCCACTCCACGGACTGCTGGAAATTGCACCGCTCATGGCGGCTCAAAAACTCCGTGTACTGCCGCCGGGACTGCTCGTCGGTCACATAGCGCATATTCGGTCCCTCCTCCCGTTTTTTCCGTCGTTTTGAATAACACCCCTGCCGTTTGAAACGTGACAAAAAGTAACAGACCGTCTGTCTGGTAGACGTCCCCGCCGTGCCGCCTGTCACGGCGGCCGCCGTAAATAATACATTTTTTCCCGGCCCTTTGTTTCGGCGGGGTCTGTAATTTTTGTTACTAACGGCATGGTAGAGGGAAAATATGAACAAATGATGAACGGCCTCTTAGGCTTTTTTTAAGAATAAAAAACCCCCGCCCGGCGGCGGGCGGGGGGGGAGAGTGCGCTCTTCAGAAAAATGTCTCATAGACCACCCGGATGAAGAAGATAGTCAGCACCAGGGCGATGAGGGGCTTGACGATCCTGGAGCCTCTGCTGGTGAAGCAGCGTGCGCCTATGTAGTTGCCGGCGACGCCGAAAAGACCGGCGGTGAGCCCCAGCGGCAGCCACACCTGGCCGTTGACCAGGTAGGTCGCCAGCGCGGCCACGTTGGTAGCCAGGTTGATGGCCTTGGTGGCCCCGGCGGCGTCGTGCAGGCTCAGCCGGGCCAGGCCCGTCAACAGCAGCAGCAGAAAGGTGCCGGTGCCGGGACCGTAAAAGCCGTCGTAAACGCCCAGGGACAGGGCCAGCGCGGCGCACAGCGCGTAGGTCTTTCCCGGGGCCAGCGCGGCGCACAGCGCGTAGGTCTTTCCCGGGGCCAGCGGCTCCCGGTCCGGCGTGTCCATGGCCTTGCTTTTGAACACGTACAGGGCCGTCAGCGGCAGCACGAAAAGCAATATGACCCGAAACACCCGGTCGCCCACCAGCAGGGCCAGGTTCGCGCCCGCCGCGGAGCCCGCCAGGGCGAACGCCGCGCACAGCAGGCACAGCTTCGGCCGCATATACCCCGCCCGCCAGAATTTGACGGTGGTGACGGTGGTGCCCATGGCGGAGCTCAGCTTATTGGTGCCGATGCTCATATGCACCGGCAGCCCCGCGATCAGATAGGCGGGCAGGCTGATAAGGCCGCCGCCCCCGGCGATGGCGTCCACAAAGCCCCCCAGAAACACCAGCGGGCACACGATCAGATACTGCATCCAGGGGGCCATAAAAACACCTCCGCCGGTTGACAGGCACCGGCCTTTTCTCTATAATTTCCCTATACACTATATGCGCCCAGGCGCATGATTGCAAGGAGAAGTTCCATGATACTGACATATAAGGGCAAGACCCCGGCGGTGGACGGGAGCGTGTTCGTGGCGGAAAACGCCACGCTGATCGGGGACGTGACGGTGGGGGAGGACTCCTCCGTCTGGTTCGGGGCGGTGCTCCGGGGGGACAACGAGCCCATCCGGGTGGGCCGCCGGACCAGCGTTCAGGACAACGTGACCCTCCACTGCGATCCGGGCCACCCGCTGACTATCGGTGACGACGTGACGGTGGGCCACAACGCGGTGGTCCACGGCTGCACCGTGGAAAACGGCGCGCTCATCGGCATGGGGGCGGTTGTGCTGGACGACGCGGTGGTGGGGGAGTACTCCATCGTGGGCGCGGGGGCCGTTGTGACCGCCGGCACGGTGATCCCGCCCTGCTCCCTGGTCCTGGGGATCCCGGCCAAGGTGGTGAAGACCGGCCTGACGGCGCAGAAGCAGTCCAACCTGAAAAACGCCGCCGGCTATGTGGCGCGGAAAGACGCCTATCGGGCCGGAAAATGACCGAATTGGAAAAATAAGGGTAATTTCACAGGATCGGGGCCGAATTTTTGTGGAATATTTTGTGTTCCGCGCTCGGTTTTTCTTTGACATGACCACAATATGTTGATATAATTGTACAAGCAACAGCGTACGAGCCACAATACATGATCTTAGGAGGATATCACATGAAGAAGCTCTTTTCCCTGCTGCTGGCGCTGGTGATGGTCCTGAGCCTGGCCGTTCCCGTCCTCGCGGACGAGGCGGAGGGCGAGACCGTCACGGTGCTGTACACCAACGACGTACACACCTACATCGACAAGGACCTGAACTACACCGTGGCCGCCCAGTACCGGGACACCCTGGACAACGTGCTGCTGGTGGACGCCGGCGACCACATCCAGGGCACCGCCTTCGGGTCCATGGACAAGGGCAAGACCATCATCGACCTGATGAACCTGGCCCGCTATGACGTGGCGACGCTGGGCAACCATGAGTTCGACTACGGCATGGAGGGGACCATGGACGCCATCGAGTGGGCCCAGTTCCCCTATGTGTCCTGCAACTTCTATCATGAGAAGGACGGCGTGAAGGGCGACAACGTGCTGGACCCCTACAAGGTCTTTGAGGTGGGCGGCAGGAAGATCGCCTTCGTGGGCGTCACCACCCCCGAGTCCTTCACCAAGTCCACCCCCGCCTACTTCCAGGACGAGGACGGCAACTACATCTACGGCATCGCCGGCGGTGAGGACGGCTCCGACCTGTACGAGACCGTGCAGGAGGCCATCGACGCCGCGGCCCAGGAGGCCGACGTGGTCATCGGCCTGGGCCATCTGGGCGTGGACCCGGCTTCCAAGCCCTGGACCAGCGAGGAGGTCATCGCCAACACCACCGGCTTTGACGCCTTCATCGACGGCCACTCCCACACCGAGGTCCCCATGCAGGAGGTCTCGGACGCGGACGGCAACACCGTCATCCTGACCCAGACCGGCTCCTACTTCAACAACCTGGGCCAGATGACCATCGCCCCTGACGGCACCATCACCACCGAGCTTCTCACCCCCGCGGAGGTGAAGGCCGCCCTGTACGACGTGATCCTCGCCAAGCTGAAGGCCGGCGAGCTGACGGTGGACGATCTGGAGGTGGACGTGGACGCCTGCCAGACCGGCTGGATCGAGCAGGTCAACGAGGAGCTGGGCGTAGTCATCGGCACCACGGAGGACGTGCTGGACAACTACGCCGAGGACGGCACCCGTCTTGTCCGCAGCCAGGAGACCAACTCCGGCGACTTCGCGGCTGACGCGCTGTATTATCTGTTCGACAAGACCAACATCGTGGAGGGCAGCCCCGTGGATATGGCTATCATGAACGGCGGCGGCATCCGCAACGAGGCCATCACCGGCGAGATCAGCTACCTGACCTGCAAGAATATGCACACCTTCGGCAATGTGGCCTGCTTCATCCAGGTCACCGGCCAGCAGATCCTGGACGCGCTGGAGTTCGGCGCCCGGGGCGTGGGCACCGGCGAGGAGATCGGCGGCTTCCTGCAGGTTTCCGGGGCCAAGTACACCATCGACACCAGCGTGGACAGCTCCGTCACCATGGATGAAAAGGGCGTGTTCACCGGCGTGGACGGCGATTACCGGGTCAAGGACGTGCAGATCCTGGACCATGAGACCGGCAAGTACGAGCCCCTGGACCCCAAGGGCACCTACAACCTGGCGGGCTATAACTACACCCTGCGGGATCTGGGCGACGGCTTCTCCATGTTCGACGGCGCCACCAACATCATCGACTACGTGATGGAGGACTACATGGTCCTTGCCAACTACATCCAGTCCTTTGAGGACACCGACGGCGACGGCCTGCCCAACGTGACGGGCTATGAGGACCTGGAGGGCCAGGGCCGCATCACCATCGAGTGACCCAGCGAACCCCAATATAGCGACCGCCCCGGACAAGATGTCCGGGGCGGTTTTTGCGCCGTTTCGCGTCGTCAGGGGGCGTTTTCCAATGGGACCACACGCAGCGCGGCGTCCCCGAAAGTGGACTCCATATAGGCGCGTATGTCCTCCGTATCGTCCAGGGCGATGAGGTAATCGAAGCCTTGCAGGCGGCTGTTATCCGCGGCGAGCTCGGCGACCGCGTATTCGGCACTGTTCGTGGAGTACAGCAGATAGTCGGTGAGATATTGGCAGAACCCGTCATTGCTCTGACGCAGGATGATGTAGCTATAGCCGGAGGGGATGGCCTGTTCGTCTATCAACTGTTCAAAGGCCAGCCGCGTCTGGAGGGCGGTGTTGTCCGGGTCGGAGAGGTCCTGCCGATGAAACTGGCGCAGGATCGGGGACCCGATGGAGAGGTAGATCAGAGCCAGACTCACCGTGCAGAAGCCGGCGAATATGCTCCGCTCTCTGGCGGACGACAGGGCGGCATCCGCTAAGGAGAGAAGCTCGATCCACATGAGCCCGCCGATGAAAGTGACGCCGGTGGACATATAGCGGGGATACCCGCTCAGGTACGCGGCGTCCTGGCCGGGCATGTTGAACAGGTACATGCCAAGCAGCCCGAGAACATACCCAACGTAGGAAAGCAGGATCAGCCACGTTGCTCCGCCGAGGGTTTTTGCGGGGCGTTTTAGGACGAAACGGACGAACAGGTGCGCCAGCAACTGCAGTATCAGCAGGAAAATGGCGCTGTTGGACAGGGAGAACACCTGGCGGAAAAAGTGTGCCAGAATGGTGTGGATCTCCTGGGCCGTCCGCGCACCGAAGATGGACGCGAAGTTGGAAAACGATACAGCGTGCCGGGAATGCAGTCCGTTGGCAAATACCAGCGACACGTGCTTCTGCCACAGGAGCATGACGAAGGCCGTACACAGCGCGCAGAAAAGCCAGGTGAGGATGGAACGCCTGTCCTTGGGCAGACACACGAAAGCATAGATCAGGATGACCAGCACAAAATAGATGCCGCTGCTCTTGACGGACAGGAGAAACACGCAGTAGGGGACCGTCCATGGGAGCTTATCCGGGAGCTCCCGGCGGTAGAAAAGGCAAAGGCACATACCGCCCAGCCCGATCATGGGCAGCAGGTTGTCCACCAAAAGGTCGATGAACGCGATATTGCTGCAAAACAGCGTCGCCGCCGCGGCGGCGGTCAGCGCTTTCAGCTCCGGCCGGTCGGTAAAGGCGAACAGTCCGATGGTGAGGCTCACAGACAGCGTGGCCTGGGCGTACATCTGCACCCACTCGGCATCGACGCCGGCGATAGTCAGCATATAGTAGATGAACGAACCGCTGCCGGTCGGGTACGACTGGTGGATGAGGTTGGCGTTCAAAAAGTTGGGCAGGCGGTTTTCGTGCAGAAGGATCTGGGGGATCCGGGCCCAGTGGGAGAAATTGTCAAGGAAGAAGAACTTGCTGCCATACAGTATATAGGCCAGCGCGACGGCTATAAACAGGAAGAAAATATTTCCCGCGCACAGCAGGCTGCGGAAGGGCTCCTTTTTCCATAGGGCGCGCAGGGCGAGCCCATCGCCGGCGAGACAGACGGCCCAGGCGGTCTCCCGCAGGATATTCAGTATACCGGCCAGGAACATTATGCTGCCGATGCAGACGAAAACTGTCCCGATGGCAAACTCCGGGCGCAGACGCCTGGCCGCCGCGTGGGCGTATCCCAGCAGGGAGAACAGCAGAATAGCGACCCGAAAGGCTGTTATGAGTCCGTTCATCGCTTGTCCACCCGGAATACCCAGGCGCGCTGGATCTGATAACTGATGAGAAACAGCACGCTGTCCACCACCGCCTTTTCGGCGGTCTTATTCCAGCCCAGCAGCGCGTCGACCGCTACGACCAGCCCCGCAGAGAGGGCAAGCTGTGCGGCGCAGAGCGTATAATAGCGGAGCATCTGCCCGGACGCGCTGCCGCCGCTCTCGAAAACGGCGTTTCGGTTGACGATGAAGTTGTAAAGGGAAGATATGACCCGTGCGGCGACCGTGGCCGTCACGATGGCCGCGGCGTCCCGCATGCGCCCCAGGGCAAGCATCGCCAGATGAAACACGCCCAGATCCAGCAGCGCAGAGGAGAGGGAGGCCAGGATATACTTGAAAAAACTACCGAGGATCAGGCGGTAGATCTTAAAGGAGTCCGCAAAAGGCCGGAAGTGGGTCTCGCTGTTGCTGTCAAAGTAGACGGTTTGGATGAAGATCTGTTCGGGAGGGGCGCCGTATCGGGCGTTATAGATCAGCATATTCATCTCGTATTCAAATCTCTCTCCATCCAGGGTCATATAGGGCCCCAGGAGAGCGCGGGGAATGCCCCGCAGGCCCGTCTGGGTGTCCCGGAGATCCTGGCCGTACAGCAGGCGGAAAACGACGCTGGTGATCTTGTTGCCGTTGCGGCTCTTGAAGGGGACGGAGGGGCCGCTGAAGTCCCGCGTGCCCAGCAGCAGCGTGTTTTCGTTCTTATCCAGGGCTTCGCTGATCTTGGTAACATCCTCCACGGTATGCTGGCCGTCAGAATCCGCAGTGATGACGCCGGCATAGTCCTCCGGCCAGGAGACCAGGGCATAGTTGAAGGCGTCCTTCAGAGCGCGTCCCTTGCCAAGATTGACGGCATGGCGCAAGACCGTGACCTGCTTCTGCCTGGCAAGGCTGTCAAAAAGCGGGCGGTGATCCGCGTCGCTGCCGTCGTCGATCAACAGGATCCGCTCAAACCCATGCGCTATGAGATCGAGAACATAGCCCGTGAACCGATCCGGCGGGTTCAAAGCCGGTATGATGATCACGTTTTTATACATGGATACCTCTTTCTCCGCGTCCGCGAAACAGGACGCGGTCTCATCAAAAAAGGAAAATGATCGCATATTGAAAGACACGCCAAAAATGATAGCATAACCGACCATGATTGTAAAGATGACGGAAAAACGGGCGTTCATATTTCTTTCAAAAAATGTTAAATCTATCGTTAACATCTTTCCCGGCGGGGCGCGTACAATGGGACCATCAAAAAGGGGAACACCCAAAAACCGAAAGGAAGCGCGTTATCATGTTTGAACATAAAAACGGGAAGAAGCTGGCCGGGAGGATACTGGTCCTGGCGCTGTGCCTGGCTATGCTGGCCGGTACCTTCGGCGGCACCACACGGGCCAAAAGCGGTAACGGCGGGGCCCTGACCCTGGCCGCCGCCGACAGCCGCCAGCAGATGAGCGCGGCGGATATATACGAACAGAACGTGAACTCCACCGTGGGCATCACCACCGCCGTCACCACCACCAACTACTGGGGTTATGAGACCAAGTCCGCCGCCGCCGGCTCCGGCTTCATCGTCACCGACGACGGGTACATCCTGACTAACTACCATGTGGTGGAGAAGGCCGAGACCATCACCGTGGCCCTGTACGACGGAACCACCTACGACGGGGAGCTGGTGGGCTATGACGAGAGCAACGACATCGCCGTGCTGAAGGTGGACGCCGAGGACCTGGTCCCCGTGACGGTGGGCGACTCCGCCGCCCTGCGGGTGGGCGACGAGGTGGTAGCCATCGGCAACCCTCTGGGCGAGCTGACCTTCTCTCTGACCGGCGGCCTGGTCAGCGCGCTGGACCGGGAGATCACCGTGTCCGGCGGCGTGACTATGGACCTGATCCAGACCGACTGCGCCATCAACTCCGGCAACTCCGGCGGCGCGCTGTTCAATATGTACGGCGAGGTCATCGGCATCACCAACGCCAAGTACTCCAGCAGCGGCATGGGCGCGTCCATAGACAACATCGGCTTCGCCATCCCCATCAGCCAGGTGGCCGGCATCGTGCAGAGCATCATCGAGAAGGGCTACATCGCCAAGCCCTATATCGGCGTGACGATCTCCGACGTGAGCTCCGAGGCCCTGGGCTACGGTCTGCCCGAGGGCGCGGCCATCCACTCCGTGGAGGAGGACAGTCCCGCCGCGGAGGCCGGCCTGCAGGAGAACGACATCGTAACCGCCGTGGACGGCCAGCCCGTCACAGGCCGGCGGGACCTCACCGACATCGTAGGCGCGGCGGAGCCGGGCAGCAAGCTGACGCTCACCGTTTACCGGCAGGGCCGGGAGACGGAGGTCACCGTGACGGTGGGGGAAAAGACCCAGGACGCCCTGCCCACGCCCACGCCGGAGCCGGAGACCGGGTCCAACGCGGACGCCAGGCCCGATGAGGAGGGCGGCCGCCAGGACCGGGACGATTGGGATGACTTCGGCAGCTCTCTGGAGGATTTCCTGCGCCAATTCGGCCAGGAGCATATAGGGTGAGCTAAGTACGGGGCAAAAAGCCTCGCAGAGTTTGCGCCCGCAGGCGCAAATAAAGTTGGATATGATTTCCGGGGACATGCGCCTCGGAAATCATTCTTTACGGCCCGCAAACGTGAACGCCCCCGCCCATCGGGCGGGGGCGCTTTGCGTTGCAGCGGGCCGCAGCCTTTTCGATCAAATGCTTGCATTTGATCGACTTAGTTTATTTTGAGGGTTTCCCACAGAGTATTGATGTAGTCCAGGGTCTCGGCGTCCAGGTTCCGGTAGGCGTAGGCGTTATACTGCCGGGCGAAGTCGTCCCAGCCGGGGTAGAGGATCTCCATGGCCTCCGGGCCCATCTCGTCGATGTAGTCCGGGTCCTCGTAGACCAGCGTGTTGGGAGAGGCGTAGTAGGTATACTCGGCGTTGGCGATGGCGGGGCCGGCGGACAGCATGAAGTTGATGAATGTCTCCGCCAGGGTCTTGTTCTGGCAGCAGGCGGGGATGCACATGGCGTCGATGTAGAAGTTGGTGGGGTCGGGGTAGTAAAACCGCAGGTCCACCGTGGGGGCCTGGGCGTCCAGCATGGTGAAGTAGTCCCCGGCGTAGTAGGGGGCGACAGCGGCCTCGCCGGCCTCCATCATGTTATACACCTCGTCCATGACGTAGCTGCGCACCACGCCCCGCTGCTCCATCAGGCTGTCCAGCGCGTCGTCCCACACCGCCCGGTCGGTGGTGTTCACGTCCAGGCCCGCCCGGTACATGGCGGTGCCGAAGGCGTCCCGGGAGTTGTTGAACTGGAGGATCTGCCCGGCGTATTTCTCGTTCCACAGCAGGTCCCAGGTCCCGGCGTCGGCCGGGTCCACCACGTTGGCGTTATAGATGATCCCCACGATGCCATAGGCGTAGGGCACCGAATACACGCCCTCCGGGTCGTAGTAAAGACCCTGGAAATCCTCCGAGATATACTGGGCGTTGGGGATGTTCGCAAGGTCCAGGGGCAGCAGCATATCCTCCGAGATCATCCGGGCGATCATGTAGTCGGAGGGGATGATCACGTCGTAGCTGACCGCGCCGGAGGACAGCTTCGCGTACATATCCTCGTTGGAGGCAAAGGTGGTGTAGTTGACCTGCACCGGCCGGCCGTATTGCCGCTGATACCACCGCTCGAACTCCGCCACCACGTCCATGGTGCCCTCGGAGCCGTCGGAGATGTACTCGCCCCAGTTGTACACGTTCAGCACCTGGGGCTTGTCGTCGGTCTCGGTGACGGCGAAGATCAGGGAGGCGGTCAGGGCCGCCAGCACCAGCGCGCCGCCGGCGGTGTACAGGGCCCGCTGCCGCCGGGGGCTCATGGGCGGACGGCCCTTTGCGGCCCGCCTGGCCTTCCGGGCGGCCCGGATGCGCTGGGAGTCCTCCCGGTCGGTCAGGTTGGACAGCAGCAGCAGCGCCAGTATCACGAAGAAGATCAGCGTAGCCAGCGCGTACATATCCGGCGTCACGGTCTTTTTCGTCATGTTGTAGATGCGGATGGGCAGGGTCTGGAAGCCCGTGCCGGTGGTGAAGTAGCTTATCACGAAGTCGTCCAGGCTCAGGGTGAAGGCCATGATCATGCCCGTGACGATGGCGGGCATCAGCTCCGGCAGCTCCACCTTCCAGAAGGCCCCCCAGGGGGTGCAGCCCAGGTCCATGGCCGCCTCCGGCAAGGAGGCGTCCATCTGCCGCAGCTTGGGCAGCACCTGCAAGATCACATAGGGCAGGCAGAAGGTGATGTGGGCGATGAGCAGCGTGGCGAAGCTCAGGCTGTTGGCAAGGCCCAAAAGACGGCTCACGAACACGAACATCAGCATCATGGAGATGCCGGTGATGATGTCCGGGTCGATCATGGGGATGTTAGTCACCATGTCCAGGGCGGAACGCAGGTACTTATTGCGCATCCGGTGGATGCCCACGGCGGCGGCGGTGCCCATGACGGTGGATATGCCCGCGGCGCACACCGCCAGCACCAGGGTGTTGCGGACCGTTTTGAGGGTCTCCGTGTCCCGGAAAAGCTCCCGGTACCATTTCAGGGAGAAGCCGGAGAACACGGAAAGGCTCCTGGCCTCGTTGAAGGAGAACAGCAGCAGTATGGCGATGGGCGCGAACAGGAACGCGAACATCAGTACGGTAAAGACCTTGGACGCTTTTTTCATGCCGCCGCGCCTCCGTAGGTGTACTTGCCGGTGAGCCGGCGCATCAGGGCCATGGCGGCCAGCAGGGCCACCATCAGGATGAAGGCGATGGCCGCGGCAAAGTGCAGGTTGCCGGCCACGTACTGCCCCTCGATGGCGTCACCCAGCAGGAAGAACATCCCGTCGCCCAGCTTTTGGGAGATGTAAAAGGTGCTGATGGAGGGGATCAGGACCATAGTCACGCCGTTGACGACGCCGGGCATGCTCAAAGGCAGGATCACCCGCCGCAGCACCCCCGCCGGGGCGCAGCCCAGGTCCCGGGCCGCCTCGATGAGCCGGTGGTCCATCTTTGCCATGATGGAGTAAAGGGGCAGGATCATATAGGGCAGATAGTCGTAGACCATGCCGATGATAACGGCGGTCTGGGTGCCGATGATGTGGACCCGCCGCAGATGCAGGGCGGCCAGGAGGTTATTGAGGATGCCCGTGTCCTGCAAAATAGTCATCCAGGCATAGGTGCGGATCAGGAAGTTCATCCACATGGGGATCATGATGAGGGTCATCATGGTCTTTTGGACCTTGGCCGGGGCGCGGGAGATGATGTAGGCCAGAGGATAGCCCAGAAGCAGGCACACCGCCGTGGCGATCACCGCCAGCTTGACGCTGCGCCAGGCGATCACCATATAGGTGCGCACCTGGACCGGGCTGCCGCCGGCGTCCGTCACGGGGGAGGTGGCGGTGAAGAACCGGGCGATGTTGGCCGTGGTGAAGTGGAAGGCGTTGTCCGTGAAGGCGTAATAGGCCACGAAAGCCAGCGGCACCAGGATGAACAGGACCGCCCAGAGCTGGTAGGGCGCGCTGGTGACGCCGGTGACAAGAGAGCGGCGGCGGGAACGGTCGTTCATTCCTCCGCCTCGCTTTCCGCGTCGGACAGCTCGTCGAACTCGTTGGAGAAGGAGGCGTAGTCCCCGTACAGGCCCGAATACTCGCTCTTTTTCATGATGTGGATGGCGTCCGGCTCGATGTAAAGGCCGATGCGCTCGTCCACGTCCACGAAGTCCGTGGTCTGGATCATCCACTTGAACCCGCCGATGTCCACGATCACCTCATAGTGGACCCCCATGAAGGTGACGGAGGTGACGACCCCCCGGAGCATGCCCTTGTCCTCCGGCACGATGTCCACGTCCTCCGGCCGGACCACCACGTCCACCGGCTCGTTTCTCTCAAAGCCCCCGTCCACGCAGTCAAAGGTGTGGCCGGAGAAGGACACGGACCGGTCCGCCAGCATCACCCCGTCCACGATGTTGCTCTCACCGATGAAGTCCGCCACGAAAGCGTTTTTCGGCTCGTTGTACACGTCGGTGCTGGCGCCGATCTGCTGGATGCGGCCCTCGCTGATCACCACGATGGTGTCAGACATGGAGAGGGCCTCCTCCTGGTCGTGGGTGACAAAGACGAAGGTGACGCCCGTGGCCTTTTGGATCTTCTTCAGCTCCTGCTGCATATCCTTGCGCAGCTTCAGGTCCAGAGCCGCCAGCGGCTCGTCCAGCAGCAGCACCCGGGGCCGGCCCACCAGGGCGCGGGCGATGGCTACCCGCTGCTGCTGGCCCCCGGAGAGCCGGGTGACGGAGCGGTTTTCAAAGCCCGTCAGAGCCACCATGGACAGCATCTCCTCCACCCGCGCCTCGATCTCCTCCCGGGGTGCCTTCCGCTCCCGCAGGGCGAACGCCACGTTCTCGAACACGCTCAGGTGGGGGAACAGGGCATAACGCTGAAAGACCGTGTTCACGTTCCGCTTGTGGGGGGGCAGGTCGTTGATGCGCTGGCCCAGGAACAGGATGTCGCCGGCGTCGGGGGTCTCGAACCCGCCGATGAGCCGCAGCAGCGTGGTCTTGCCGCAGCCGGAGGGACCCAGCAGCGTGAGGAACTCGTTGTCGTAGATGTCCAGACAGATGTCGTCCAGCACCACCTGGCCGTCAAAGGACTTGGTGATGTTCTTCAGCTCGATGATCTTTTTTGCCATGGCCTGTCTCCTAACAAAAAACAAGTGGAACGTGCCAGAGGCGCGTTCCACTTGCGATAGGTCCCGTCCCGGCCGTCCGCCCGGGGGGATGACGGCGGTCCGTCCCAATGGAGCTGAGAGTTTTCTGAAAGCAAAATGCCTTGCCCTACTCTTACTGACCATTTTACAAGTTTCTGTGCCGCCCGGCACCGGTTATAAAGTAACCAACTTATAAAACTTGAGCCCTGGGCGCGGCGAGCGCTCCCAACTCAATCAATAAGGCAGCTTCCGCTGCCAGCCGCGCAAGGCGGCGATCGGCATTCGACCCGGCTGTCCGTGTGGCCTTGGCCGTCCTCCGGGGAGGCCGGCGGTCGCATCCTGCTTTGGAAAAACGATTTCCAATTGAGACTAGGCTATTGTATCAACGCCTCGCCCGGTTGTCAAGAGCAAGGCGAAAAATGTCGGCGTCGGCCCCCGGCACGGCAAAGCCGGGGAAGTACTTGTCCACGAAGGGGACCCGCTCCACGGCGAAGGTCCGGCCCGCCAGATAGTCCAGCTCCTCCGCGGGCTCCGTGAAGTCGAAGCGCACCCGCCAGGACCAGAGGAGCTGCCGGGCCTCGCCGTACCGGCGGCTGAGCCGCTCCACGCCGTACTTGCCGTCCCCCAGCAGGGGCCAGCCGGCGTGGGCCATCTGGACCCGGATCTGGTGGGTCCGGCCGGTGTGGAGCCGGCAGGCCACCAGCGAGAGCCCCTCCCGGGCGGCCAGGACCCGGTAGTCCGTGGCGGCGAAGCTGGCTCCCGGCTCCTGCCGGGGCTTGACATAGACCCGGTTTTTCACCGCGTCCTTGAATAACCACCCCTCCAGCCGTCCGGCCGCCGGCCGCGGCGCGCCCAGGCACACGCAGAGGTATTCCTTCGTGACCTGCCGGGAGCGGATCTTCTCGTCCATGACCCGCAGGGCGGGGGCGTTTTTCGCGGCGATGACGATGCCGCCGGTGCCCCGGTCGATGCGGTTGCACAGGGCGGGGGCGAAACTGTTCTCCGCCGCCGGGTCCCACTGGCCCGCCTGGTAGGCCCGGGCCTGGACGCGGGCGATCAGCGTGTCCGGCTGCCAGCCCTCCGCCGCGTGGCACAATACCCCCGGCCGCTTGTTCACCAGCAGGATGTTTTCGTCCTCGTATACCACGTCCAAATTGGGAACGATATCCGCCAGCCACCGGTTTTCGTCCCGCCCGGCGGCGGTGAAGAACTCCTCCGGCAGAAAAAGGCGCACGCGGTCCCCCTCCGCCAGACGCAGATCGGGCCGGGCCCAATGGCCGTTGACCTTGATCTCCTTCCGGCGGAAGTATTTTTGCAGCAGGGCGGAGGGCATGGAGGGGACCAGCTTGGCGGCGAATCGGTCCAGCCGCTGGCCCGCGTCGTTTTTCGTGACGGTAAACTCTCGCATGGGGGTATGATAGCACGAAAAAATGTAGTTGACAACGGGAATGTCTTAATTTATAATACTTTGGCGACTGTATGAGGTTTGTCCCATGTATCTGGATCTGCACGAGATAATCGAGATGCCGGGCCGGAGCGTCCCCTTCCAGTGCGAGCTGGACCGGGAGCGGCTGAGTTTTCCCACGCTGGTGGCCTTTCACGGACCGGTGACGGCCCGGGGCCAGGTGAAGAACATCGCCGGGGTCCTGGAGCTGGCCTGCGATGTGGAGGCGGATATGTCCGTACGGTGCGACCGGTGCGGGCGGGTCTTTGAAAAGAGGCTGACGCCCCGGTACGCCGCCACGCTGCAGGCCGACGCGGAGGACGCGGACAGCGAAAACGTCTTTCCCCTGACCGGGGACGGCGTGGACGTGTCGGACGTGGCGGAGACCTGCATGATCCTGGATATGGATACCAAATTCCTGTGCCGGGACGACTGCAAGGGCCTTTGCCCCACCTGCGGGAAGGACCTGAACGACGGAGCCTGCGGCTGCAAAAAACAAATCGATCCGAGAATGGCTGTCCTGGGACAGTTGTTGGATGACGATCAGGAGGTGTGAACGATGGCGGTCCCTAAGAGAAAAGTTTCCCATGCCAGAAAGAGCAAGCGCCGCTCCAGCGTCTGGAAGCTGGGCCTTCCCAAGCTGGTGGCGTGCCCCAACTGCGGCGAGTACCACATGCCTCACCGCGCCTGCCCTGCCTGCGGCAAGTACGACGGACGTGAAGTCATCGCTGTAGGCGAGGAGAAGTAACAAGGCAAGATAAGGGGGGTAAAAAGCCTCCCTTTTTTGCTGGGCATGAAGCGATATCACCCTGGGGCGGCTTAATGCCGTCCCTGACGCGCTATACTAAAAGAAAGGAGGCGTCAAAGCCATGGCAAGACCCCTTGTGGCTATCGTGGGCCGGCCCAACGTGGGCAAGAGCATGCTCTTCAACAGGCTGGCGGGAAAGCGGCTGTCCATCGTGGAGGACACCCCCGGCGTGACCCGGGACAGGCTGTACGCCTCCTGCGAGTGGGCGGGCCGGAGCTTCGACATCGTGGACACCGGCGGCATCGAGCCCAACACCGCCAACGAGATACTGCTGTTCATGCGGGAGCAGGCCATGCTGGCCATCGACAGCGCGGACGTGATCGTCATGGTGACGGAGATCGGCACCGGCATCACCGCCGCGGACCAGGATGTGGCGGGCATGCTCCAGCGCAGCGGCAAGCCCGTGGTGCTGGCGGTGAACAAGATGGACGCCATCGGCCCCGACGATCCGGGCATCTATGAGTTTTACAACCTGGGCCTGGGGGACCCCATCGCCCTGTCCGCCGTCCACGGCCACGGCACCGGGGACCTGCTGGACGCCTGCGTGGCCCATTTCCCGCCCCCGGAGGCGGAGGCGGCCGAGGACGGACGCATCCATGTGGCGGTCATCGGCAAGCCCAACGTGGGCAAGAGCTCCCTTATCAATCACATCCTGGGGGAGAAGCGGGTGATCGTGGCGGATATGCCCGGCACCACCCGGGACGCGGTGGACACCCCCGTGGACAACGAATTCGGCAGCTACCTCTTCATCGACACGGCGGGCATCCGCCGCAAGTCGAAGGTCAGCGACCGGGTGGAGAAGTTCTCCGTCATGCGGGCCCGGCTGGCGGTGGAGCGCAGCGACGTGTGCCTCATCATGCTGGACGCCCGGGAGGGGGTCACGGAGCAGGACACCAAGATCGCCGGCCTGGCCCATGAGGCGGGCAAGGCCAGCATCATCGTGGTGAACAAGTGGGACCTGGTGGAGAAGCAGACCAACACCATGGCCGAGATGCGTAAACGGGTCAAGCAGGACCTGTCTTTCATGGATTATGCGCCCGTTATCTTCATCTCGTGCTTGACGGGACAGCGAACTGGGCGTATATTTGATATGATAAACGCCGTCAACGAGCAGGCGTCGCTGCGCATCTCTACCGGCAGGCTCAACGACCTTCTGGCGGACGCCCAGGCCCGGCAGCAGCCGCCCACCGACAAGGGCCGCCGGCTGAAGGTGTACTACATGACCCAGACCGGCGTGAAGCCGCCCCATTTCGTCGTGTTTTGCAACAGCAAGGAGCTGTTCCACTTTTCCTATCAGCGATACATCGAAAACCGCATCCGGGCGGCCTTCGGCCTTGAGGGCACGCCTGTGAGGCTGACGATACGTCAGAAAGGAGAGAACGAATGATCCCACTGCTTTTCATCCTCATCGCCTTGATATCCTATGTGCTGGGCGCGGTGAGCGGCGTGTCTCTGCTGAGCCGCTTCGTGTTCCACAAGGACCTGCGTAAGTGCGGCAGCGGCCGGGTGAACTACGCCAACTTCACCCATGAGTGCGGCTCCAACTGGGGACCCGCGGCCGTGGTGGTGGACATCCTGAAAAGTGCGGTGGCGGTGTTCACCGGCGGGCTCATCACCCTGCTCATCAACGGGGACGGGAACTATGTGGTCGTGGGCAAGCTCTTCGCGGGCCTGTGCCTGACCCTGGGGCAGATGTACCCCATCCAGAACCAGCTCCGGGGCGGCCGGGGCGTGGTGTGCTGCCTGACGGCCTACTGGCTGACGGACTGGCGGCTGGGTCTGGTGGCGACGGGCGTGTTCATCATCGTGGTGGCTTTTTCCCAGTATGTGTCCCTGGCGGGGATGGCCGGGTGCCTGGCGGGCGCGCTGTCCGCCTGGGTGTTCATCCCCTCGGAGAATATGCGGGGCCTGTCCGGCGCGCTGGCCATGTTCACCGCCGTGGCGATCATCTGGCGGCACCGGGGCAACATCATCAAGATCATGAACAAGCGGGAGCCCAAGGTCAAGTGGGGCAGCGGCTCCGGCACGCCCCGCCGCCAGCGGGACGACCGGTTCTGATATCTTTTCCGCTTCGCAGGATAACGCCGCCCCGGGGGCGGCGTTTTTTCCTGTGCGATTTTAGGTTGACAGAGTTTGGATTATTATATATAATAGTCAAGTTGCTGAGCAAACCAACTAACGGCGGGGCGGCCCGGCCGCTCCGGCGATGAGTAATACGTGAAAGAAAGGACGAGAGAAGATGCTGAGGACTTATCAGCCCAAGAAGATCCACGCTCAGAAGGAGCACGGTTTCCGCAAGCGCATGTCCACCCGCAACGGCCGGAAGGTGCTTTCCGCCCGCCGGGCCAAGGGCCGCAAGAGGCTGAGCTACTGACAGCCGCCGGCCTGGGTAGCAACGGTGAGATTCACGACCTCCCTGAAGCTGGACCGGGATTTCCGCAGGGTCTACCGAAAGGGCAGGAGCGCGGTGCGGCCATGCCTGGTGGTGTACGCCAGAAGGACCGGCGGGCCGGTCAGCCGGCTTGGCCTGACGGTGACGGCCAAGGTGGGCAAGGCCCACACCCGTAACCTGGTGCGCCGCCGTCTGCGGGAGATATACCGTCTGCATGAGGAGGACCTTCAGCCGGGGTACGACCTGGTGGTGGTGGCCCGGACACGGGCGGCCGCGGCGGAGTACCGGCGGCTGGAGAAGGAATTTCTGTCTGCAAGCAAAGAGCTGGGGGCGGCGTTGTGAAACGCCTGCTGCTGGCTATCGTGCGTTTTTACAGAAAGCGCATCTCGCCTCTGACCCGGCCATGCTGCCGGTTCATCCCCACCTGCAGCGAGTATGCCCTGATCGCCATCGAGCGGTACGGGGCCTGGAAGGGCGGTTGGCTGGCGCTCAAGCGCATCTGCCGCTGCCATCCCTTCCATCGGGGAGAACACGATTTTTACGATCCTGTACCGTGATTTAGGAGAGAAGTATGTTAAAAACGATCGCAAAGCCGTTCGGCGCGCTGATGCTGTGGCTTTACAACCTGACGGGCAACTACGGCGTGGCCGTGATCCTGTTCGCCCTGGTGGTGAAGCTGATCATGCTGCCCTTCCAGCTGAAGAGCAAAAAGAGCATGATGCGCATGAGCCGCATGACCCCCCGGCTCAAGGAGCTGGAGAAAAAATTCGGCAACGACCAGCAGCGGTACCAGCAGGAGATGGCCAAGCTCTATAGGGAAGAGGGCGTCAACCCCATGGGCGGGTGCCTGTGGAGCTTTCTGCCGTTCCCCATCCTGATCGCGCTCTATCAGGCCATCCGCTACCCGCTTACCATCATGATGGGCGTGCCGGAGAGCCTGCTGGCGGAGGGCGGCGCCGCTTATCAGCTTTTGCAGAAGCTGGGCTACGACATCGCCAATTTCACCACCGGGCGCAGCGCCCAGTTCTATGAGCAGATCTATCAGTCCGAGTTCATCTCCCAGGGCCATCTGGCGGCCTTCCAGAACATCTCGGAAAAATTCCAGGAGTTGAGCTACAGGTTCCTGGGCCTGGACTTGAGCCAGGTGCCTCAGTTCTCTTTCTGGCGCTGGGATTTCAGCGACACGTCCAAGTGGCTGCCGGCCCTGGGCCTGTTCATGATCCCGGTGCTGAGCGCGGTTTTGAGCTGGCTTTCCATGAAGGCCGCAAACGCCGCCAGCCCCCAGATGGAGCAGCAACAGCAGCAGATGAAGATCATGAATCTGTTCATGCCGCTGATGAGCCTCTATATCTGCTTCACCATGCCCGGCGTCATGGGCATCTACTGGATCGCCCAGAGCGTGTTCGCCATGGCCCAGGACCTGATCCTGAACAAAGTGTATAACCGCCAGCTGGACATTGAGGACGCGGACCGGATCGCCCGTGAGAAGGCCAAGGAGGCCGAACTGGAGGCCAAGCGCGCCGAGACCGAGCGGCTGAAGGCCGAGGGCGCCACCGTGGAGAACAGGAACACCTCCAAGAAGAACAAGCGTGCCGTGGCCGCCCAGAAAGAGGTGGAGCGCAAGGCCGCCGAGGCCCGCGCCGCCCGCCGGGTGAAGAAGGGCCTGGACGCCGAGGAGGATATCCCCGCCTCCCAGGTGGGGGACCGCCGGTACGCCCGTGGCCGGGCCTATGTGCCGGACCGGTACACCAACCCCGACGAGGCGGAGGCCAAGACCCAGGCCGCGGCAGAGGAGAGCGCGGAGTATGACGAGTCGCTGGCCGCGGCCGGCGAGACTGCCGCGGCAACGGCGGAGGAAGCCCCGGTCGTGGATCAGACCCCTGACCGGGAGAGCGAAACGGCCGCCGCGGATGAGATAACGGAGGAAAACTGACGATATGCAAAAGTCATTGGAAGTCCGAGGCAAGACGGCGGACGACGCCATAGCGGCGGGCCTGGCGGAGCTGGGCCTGGAGCGGGACGACGTCTCCGTTGAGATCGTGGAGCGGGGCAAAAAGGGCGTCTTTGGCATCGGCGCGGTGGACGCGGTGGTGCGCCTGACCTACGACGCGGCCGGCGAGGAGAGCGTTCCCCCGGCGGAGAAGCCCGCTCCCTCCAAGGAGCCCAAGCCGGCTCCCAAGGCGGAAAAGTCCGCTCCCAAGGCGGAAAGACCGGCCTCCAAACCGGCCCGGCAGGCGGCGGTCCCCATGGGCGCGGGCCCGGCGGACGCGGCCTGGAAGCAGGCCGATACCCAAGCGGAGCAGACCCGGCAGTTTTTGGAGGGCCTGCTGGCCCACATGGGCGTGCAGGCGGAGATGACTATCGCGCCACGGGAGGGCGGGGGTCTTGACGTGCAGTTGGCCGGGGACCACATCGGCGCGGTCATCGGCCGCCGGGGGGAGACCCTGGACGCCATACAGCACCTGACAAACTACGCCGTGAACCGGGGCTCCGACCGCCACGCCCATATCAACGTGGACGCGGAGAATTACCGGGCCAAGCGGGAGGACTCGCTGGTCCATCTGGCGGAGAAGATGGCCGACAAGGCCGTCAAATACAGGCGGAGCATGGCTCTGGAGCCCATGAACTCCTATGAGCGCCACGTGATCCACACCGCCCTGCAGGACTATGAGGGCGTGACTACCAGCTCCATCGGCACCGAGCCCAACCGCCGGGTGGTCGTTTCCTACGTGAAATCGGAGAGCGAGGAAAAGAACGACGGCGACAAGGGCTACAAAGAGTGGTGTTAAGAGTTTGATCGCAATAGGGACGGCTTTTCAGGCCGTCCCGATTGCTATGTGAGGAAAGGAGGAGCGGCGTTATGGTATTTTCCAGCGCGGTTTTCCTGTTTGCCTTTTTCCCGCTGGCCTGGGCCGTATACAGGCTCACGCCGGGGATCAGAGGCAAAAACATCGTTTTGGTGCTGGTGAGCCTGGTCTTTTACAGCTTCGGCGGCCTGGCCTATACGCCGCTGCTCATGGCGTCCATCCTGGTAAACTGGGCCGCCGGGCGGCTGCTGGGCACCCTGGAGGGAAAGGGCCGGCGGCGGGCCGTGGGCGTGGCGGCGGTGGCGTTCGACCTGGCCCTGATGGGGGTATTCAAGTACCTGGACTTTATCCTGGAAAACATCAACGGGCTTTTCGGCGCGTCCATCCCCCCGGCGAACATCCCCCTGCCTTTGGGCATATCCTTTTTCACCTTCACGGCCATGAGCTATGTGATCGAGGTCTGGCGCAAGCCGGCCAACCGGGCGGACAGCCTGTTGGATGTGGCGGTGTACATATCCTTTTTCCCGGCCATCCTGTCCGGCCCCATCACCCCCTGGAAGACCGCCGCGCCCCAGCTTCGCCAGCGGTCCTGCGACCCGGAGCGGACCGCCCGGGGCCTGCGCCGGTTCATCGTGGGCATGGGCAAAAAGCTGCTGATCGCGGACATCGCCGGCCGGGTGGTGGACGGGATATACGCCGCGCCGGCGGTGGACGCCGGGCTGGCCTGGCTGGCCGCCGCGGCCTACGCGGTGCAGATCTACTTCGACTTCGCCGGGTATTCCGACATGGCGATCGGCATCGGCGGCTGCTTCGGCTTCACCCTGCCGGAGAACTTCGACCGTCCCTATACGGCCCTGGGGCTCACGGACTTCTGGAAGCGGTGGCACATGAGCCTGACCGCCTGGTTTCGGAACTATGTCTATATGCCCCTTGTCATGACCCGGCCCCTGCAGCGGCTCTATAAAAAATGGTCCGCCAAATACGGCCGGGCCAAGGCCAACAAGCTCTCCATCCTGATCCCCATGGCGGTGGTGTGGCTGCTGACGGGCCTGTGGCACGGGGCGGCCTGGACCTATGTGCTGTGGGGCCTGTGGCACGGGCTTTTCTGCGCGCTGGAGGGGGTGGGCCTGATCCGCACCAAGGGCCTGGAAAAGAGCTTTGGCGGCCGGTGCCTGCTGCGGGCGTATACCTGGCTGGTGGTGCTGCTGGGAACGGTCCTGTTCCGGGCCGGGACCCTGGCCGGGGCGGGGCGGATGTTCGCCGCCATGTTCACCGGCTGGCGGACCTCGCCCCTGGCTTTGCTGACGCTGCAAAAGGTCCTGACGGGCCAGAGCGTTTTTGCGCTGGTGTTGGGCCTGGCGTTGAGCGTGATCGTGCCGCCCAAGAGCTGGCGTGTCCCGGCGGGGCTGCAAAAATGCGCCGTGCCCGCCAGCTATGTGCTGTCGCTGGCACTGGCGGTGCTGTGCGTCATGAGCATGGCCCAGAGCGGCTTCGTGCCGTTCATCTATCTGCAGTTCTGAGGGAGGGAGAGCCATGAAAAAGTTCTGGTACGGCCTGTTCGCCGGGGTGTTTTTCCTGGCCTGCCTGATCCCGTCGGTGGGTATGCTCCTGGCCGGTCCCGCCCCTGCGGCGGCCAATGAGATACCTGCCGCCAAGCCCCGGCTGGTGGGCTTTGACGGCAAGTTCGACCCGGATGTTTTGTCCGACCTGCAAAACTACATGGCAAGCGGCTTTTTCGGCCGGCTGCAGGCCGTCACCGCCTGGGACGCGCTGACGGCGAAGGTCTTTCACACCTCCGCCAACGACGACGTGCTCATCGGCCCGGACGGGTGGCTGTTCTACGGCGCGGCCGCCGACGATATCTCCGGGGCCAATCAGATGACCCCCCGGCAGGTCTGGTGCGCCGCCCGGAGCCTGTGGCTCATGCAGGAATATGTCCAGAGCCGGGGCGCGCAGTTTTTGTTCACCGTCCCCTGCGGCAAGTACACCCTCTACCCGGAGCACGCCCCGGAGTATGTGACCGTGGCCCAGCCCGGCAACCGGGAGCTGCTGGAGGCGGCCCTGGCGGAGCAGGGGGTGAATTATGTAAACCTATACGACGTCTTTACGGCTGTGGACGAGGAGCTTTACTGGCGTTGGGACAGCCACTGGCACAGCCGGGGCGCGGCCCTGGCGGCGGACGCCATCCTGGCCGCGGCGGGGCGGGAGACAGACTATTTTTCCGGGCCCTTCACGCCGGCGCCGGGCCACACCGGGGACCTTTACGAGATGCTTTATCCCACCGGCGCCGCCCAGGAGGAGGACTATGCCTGGGAGCCGGGCTTCACCTTCTCCTATCTGAGCCAGTTCCACTCGGCGGACGACCCTACCATTGAAACGGAAAACCCCGGCGCGGCGGGGAGCCTTCTCATGTTCCGGGACTCCTCCGGCCGGAGCCTGTATCCCTATATGGCCCAGAGCTTTGGCCGGGCGTATTTCTCCCGGAGCAACAATTACAGGATAGACTATGTTGACCGGCAGGACGCCACGCTGGTGGTGGTGGAGCTGGCGGAGCGGACGCTGGAGTATCTTTTGAAGTACCCGGCGGTGTTCCCCGCGCCGGAGCGGGACGGGGCGGCGATAGCGGGGGCCGTGGAGACGGAGAGCCTGCTGACCTGGGAGGAGCCGGACAAGACCCTGGAGGGGTATGTGAAGCTGACCGGGACGCTGCCGGAGGACCTGGCGGCGGAGACGGCGGTCTATGTGCGGGCCGGCGGCACGGTATACGAGGCCATCCCCGGCCCGGAGGGCTTCACCGCGTATCTGCCGGGCGATACGGACCAGGACGGCGTACAGGTCCTGGCGGGACCGTGAGGCGGCGGGATGTATAAGATACTGATCGTGGAGGACGACCGGGCCTTGGCGGAGGTCATGAGCCGGCAGATCGCGTCCTGGGGCCATCAGGTCCGATGTGTGAGGGACTTTCAGAACGTGATGGGGGAGTTCGCGGATTTCGGGCCCCATCTGGTGCTGCTGGACATCGGCCTGCCCTTTTATGACGGCTATCACTGGTGCGGGGAGATACGCCGGGTGTCCGCCGTGCCGGTGGTGTTCATCTCCTCGGCGTCTGACAACATGAACATCGTCATGGCTATGGCTATGGGCGGGGACGATTTTCTGCCCAAGCCGGTGGACCTGAACGTGATGACTGCCAAGCTGCAGGCGGTGCTGCGCCGGGCCTACGACCTGGGGGGCAAGACCCCGGTGCTGGAGCATCGGGGGGCGGTGCTGAATCTGAACGACGCCAGCCTCACCTACGAGGGCAGGCGGGTGGAGCTTACGAAAAACGAGTTTCGCATCCTGCAGACCCTTATGGAGAACAAGGGAAAGGTAGTCAGCCGGGACACCCTCATGACCCGGCTGTGGCAGATGGACGCCTATGTGGAGGAGAACACCCTGACCGTGAACGTGACCCGTCTGCGGCGGAAGCTGGCGGAGGCGGGGCTGCCGGACTTCATCGCCACCCGCGTGGGCGCGGGCTATATCGTGGGGTGAGCGGATGAAGAGGGAGCGGGGCCTTTTTTGGGCCTATATCCGGTCAAAGGGCCGGGCCATGGGCGTGTTCGCCCTGTTCGCGGCCATTTACGCGGCGGTGCTGGTCTTATATGACGTGCCGGCGGAGCCGGCCCTGTACGGGGCGGGGCTGTGCGCCCTGGCGGGGGCCGTACTGCTGGCGGCGGGGTATGTCCGCTTCCGGCGGGGGCATATGCGCCGGCTGGCCGCGCTGGAAAATCTGCTGATCCTGCCGGCGGAGAGCCTGCCCGCGGCGGAGACCCCGGCGGAGGCGGATCTTCGGGAGATGGTCCGGCGGATGAAGGCGGCCTACGACGCGCTGTCCACCGAGGCGGACCGGGCCCGGCGGGAGAATCTGGACTGGTTCACCGCCTGGGTCCACCAGATCAAGACCCCCATCGCGGTCATGCGCCTGACGCTCCAGGCGGAGGACACCCCGGAGCACCGGGACCTGGAGGCGGAGCTTTTCCGGGTGAGCCAGTACGCCCAGATGGCTTTGACCTATCTGCGGCTGGGAGAGGGGGCCGGCGATCTGCGGATCGAGACCGTGGCCCTGGACGGGGTGATCCGCCAGGCGGTCCACAAGTACGCCCCCCAGTTCGTCCGACGCAAGCTCTATCTGCGCTACGAGGGCACGGACCAGCAGGTGCTGTCGGACGAGAAGTGGCTGTCCTTCATCATCGAGCAGCTTCTGGACAACGCGGTGAAGTACACCCCCGCCGGAGGCGTGACCGTTTCCGTCTCGGCGGAGAAGACGCTCTCCGTGGCGGACACGGGCATCGGCATATCCGCGTCGGACCTGCCCCGGATCTTTGAAAAGGGCTTCACCGGCTACAACGGCCGCGCCGACAAGGCCGCCACGGGCCTGGGGCTGTACTTGTGCCGGCAGGCGGCGGAAAAGCTCCGCCACCGGCTGTGGGCGGAGTCGGAGCCGGGGAAGGGCAGCGTCTTTTATCTGGATATGCGCCGGGACAGGCTGGAAGTGGAGTAGACCTTACGAATTTGTCACCTCCGGGGGCCGAATTGTCACTTGATTCGATTTCGGCCTCCGGGGGTATTTGTTATGATAAGGGCGCAAAAGGAGGGAACGACTATGACGATCCTGGAAGTAGAAAACCTGGGAAAGATCTATACCGGCCGCTTCGGGGCCAACCAGGTGAAAGCTCTGTCCAATGTGTCCTTTTCCGTGGAGCAGGGGGAATACGTAGCCATCATGGGCGAGTCCGGCTCCGGCAAGACCACGCTTTTGAATATGCTGGCGGCCTTCGACAAGCCCACCAGCGGCCGGGTGCTGCTGGAGGGCCGGGACCTGTCCGAGATCCAGGAGAACGAGCTGGCCGCCTTCCGGCGGGACAGCCTGGGCTTCGTGTTCCAGGACTTCAACCTGCTGGACACCTTCAATCTCCGGGACAACATCTTTCTGCCCCTGGTGCTGGCGGGCAAGGGCTATGTGGAGATGAGCCAGAGGCTCCAGCCCATCGCCCAAAAGATGGGCATCACGGACATACTGACTAAGTACCCCTATGAGGTCTCCGGGGGCCAGAAGCAGCGGGCCGCCGTGGCCCGGGCGGTGATCACGGGGCCCAGGCTGCTGCTGGCGGACGAGCCCACCGGGGCGTTGGACTCCAAGTCCTCCGACGGGCTCATGGACCTTTTCTCCCAGCTCAACCGGGAGGGCCAGACCATTTTGATGGTGACCCACTCCACCAAAGCCGCCAGCCACGCCGGGCGGGTGATCTTCATCAAGGACGGGGAGCTGTTCCACCAGATATACCGGGGCGAGGCCGCCAACGAGCAGATGTACCAGAAGATCGCGGACACACTGACCCTGCTGGCTACGGGAGGGGAGAGCCATGAACAGTAAATTCCTCTCCCGGCTAGCCCGGCGGAACCTGCGGAAAAACGCCCGGTCCTACGGGCCCTTCATCCTGGCCTGCGTGCTGACGGTGTGTATGTTCTTCATCATCCTGGCCCTGGCGGTGAGCCCCAGCCTGCAGTCCATGACCGGGGCCACCACCGTGCAGGTGGTGATCCGCTACGGGGTGATCGTGGTGGGGCTGTTCGCGGTGATCTTCATTTTTTACACCAACAGCTTCCTCATCAAGCGGCGCAAGCGGGAGTTCGGCCTTTTCAACGTGCTGGGGCTGGAAAAGAAGCATCTGGCCCGGGTCATCGGCTATGAGACGGCGTACACCGCGCTGATAAGCCTTGCGCTGGGCCTTGCGCTGGGGGTGGCGCTGGCAAAGCTGCTGCTTTTGGTGGCGGCGAAGATACTGGGCATCGCGCCGCCCATGGGCTTTTTTGCCGGGCCCCGGCTGCTGGCCGCGGTGATCGGCGTCACGGCGGCCCTCTTTGGGGGCATCTTTCTGCTGATCTTCCTTTACAGCATCCGGCAGGTGTACGTGGCCCGGCCGGTGGAGCTTTTGCAGGCCGAGCACGCGGGGGAGCGGGAGCCCCGGGCCAAGTGGCTCATGGCCCTGTTGGGGCTGGTGTGCCTGGGGGCGGGATATTATATCGCCGTCACCACCACCGACGTGATCCAGGCCATGTTCCTGTTCTTCGTGGCGGTGGTGCTGGTGATCGTGGGCACATACCTGCTGTTCACCGCCGGCAGCATCGCCCTTTTGAAGCTCCTGAAGCGAAATAAGCGGTACTATTATAAGACCCGCCACTTCACCGCCGTGTCCGGCATGATGTACCGAATGAAGCAAAACGCCGTGGGCCTTGCCAACATCTGCATCCTCTCCACCATGGTGCTGGTGATGATATCCGGCACAAGCTGCCTGATGCTGGGCATGGACAGAGCCCTTTTTGAGCGGTACCCCTACGACATGAACATCTCCCACAGCGACGAGGCCACCGTCGCGCTGACGAAAAAGGCCGTGGCGGAGGCGGGCATCGTGCCGGTGAATGAGGCGGAGTATAGTTATGTAAACTTCGCCGCCTACAGCCGGCCCGGCGGGCTGGATGTCACCACGGATTATACCTTCAACACGGAGAGCACGCTGTGCGACGTGCTGGTGACGGACCTGGACGATTATAACCGCTGTACCGGCCAGGACTATGACCTGGGCCCGGACGAGATACTGCTGAAAGTGGATCGGATGAAATACGGATCGGACACCCTGGAACTTCTGGGCAAGACCTATACCGTGAAGGCGCAGGTGGAGGATATGGTCCGGTACGGGCTGATGACCGCCAACCTGACAAGTACCTGCTACATCGTGGTGCCGGACAGGGAGGCCCTGACGGACCTGGCCGCCGCCATTGCCTCGGAGGACGTCAGGTCATCCGAGCAGTACCGGGTGGATGGGCTCTATACCTTGCAGCGGTTTTACGGCTTCGACGTGGCCGGCCACGACGAGGAAACGGCCCTGGACGCCCGGCTGGCCGTCCGGGCTGCCTGGAACCAGGCGCTGGAGGATGAAGGCTCGGACCTGGAGGGCACCTACGAGTGCCGGGCCTGGGAGCGGCAGGATTTCGTGAGCCTGTACGGCAGCCTTTTCTTCCTGGGCGTCTTTTTGGGGCTGCTGTTCACCATGGCGGCCATCCTCATCATCTATTACAAGCAGATGAGCGAGGGCCGGGACGATAGGGAGCGGTTCCAGATCATGCAAAAGGTGGGCATGAGCCGGCTGGAGGTGAAGCGGACCATCCAGGCCCAGGTGCTGATCGTGTTCTTCCTGCCTCTGGTGACGGCGGGGCTGCACACGGGCTTCGCGTTCCCCATCATCAACCGGGTGATGGCGCTATTTAACCTGATGAGCAGCGGGTTTTACCTGTGGTGCGTGCTGGGCTCCTTTGGGGTCTTTGCCGCGCTGTACGCCGTGGTGTATGTCCTCACAGCCCGGACCTATTACCGGCTGGTGAGTATGTGAAAGGAGGCGCGGTATGGCAAAGATAACGGCTTTTGTGTTCGCGGTCCTGCTGCTGGCGGGGACGCTGCTGCCGGGCTGCGGCAAGGACCAGGTGCTGGACATATACGGCGGGTTGGTGGCCGCGGCGGGGAACGTGGGCCTGGACAGCGGCCTGACCCTGAAGGGGGAGCGGAAATTCGGCGTGGACAAGTATACCGGGACCTATTCGGCCCAGTATGAGGACTTCACCGGGGAGGAGTGCCCTTTTGGGGGCACCATGCTCCAGCGGCGGGAGAACGAACACGTGACCGTGACGGCCGCCATCGAAGGCGGCGGCGGGGCGAAGCTGGTCTGGAACTGCGGGGCGGAGGAGCCTGTGGTCCTGGCCGACGGGGAGGGCACGTTCACCGAGACCGCCTATCTGGCCCCCGGCAGCAACTACTTCAACTTGGAATTCGACCACTTCACCGGCAGCGTGGAGCTGACGATCCAGTGAGAGAGAGCAGCAAAACGCCCGGAACGGACCGTTCCGGGCGTTTTGTTGCAATTCTGCGGGCATATGGGGTAGAATAAGGAAAAAGGAGGGATCGGGATGAAACGCATCCTTGCCATGTGCCTGCTGCTGGCGCTGCTGTCCGGCTGCGGGGCCGGGAGCCCGGCGGCCACGGAGCCGCCTCCCACCGTGGAGCAGCCCCGGACCGGGGATCTGATGGAGGGCGTGTCCGCCCAGGTGTCCGGCGGCGGCGCGACTGTGGGGGAGGAGATCGGCGCGGTGACGGATTTTGGCGTCGCGCTGTTCCGGGAATGCTTCGACGGCGCGGCCAACACGCTGGTGTCGCCGCTGTCGGTGATGTCGGCCCTGGCTATGACCGCCAATGGCACGGACGGGGAGACCCTGGCGCAGTTGGAAACGGCCTTCGGCCTGCCCATGGACGAGCTGAACGCCGCGCTGCTAGCCTACCGGGACGCGCTGCCGGCGGAGGACGGAGGCCGGACGGAGCTTGCCAACGGCATCTGGTTCAACACCGGCGCGGGCCTGACCGTCCGGCAGGAATTTTTGCAGGCCAACGCCGACTACTACGGCGCGGCGGTCCGCTCCGCGCCCTATGACGATACCACCGCCGACGAGATCAACGCCTGGGTGAAGGACAACACCGGCGGCTGCGTGGACAAGATCGTGGACCAGCTCTCTCCCGGCGCGGTCATGACGCTTGTCAACGCCCTGGCCTTTGACGGGGAGTGGGAGGATATCTACAGCGAGGACCAGGTCCGGGCCGGGACCTTCACCACCCAGGACGGCCAGGCCCGGGACGCGGAGATGATGTTCTCCCAGGAGGGGGCCTTTTTACAGGATGAAAACGCCAGGGGCTTTTTGAAGTATTATAAGGACCGCAATTACGCCTTCGCGGCCCTGCTGCCGGATCAGGGAACGGCCCTGGCGGATTACGCCGCCTCCCTCACCGGGGAGCGGGTGCGGGACATCCTGGCCTCGGTCCGGGAGGACGTGCCGGTGGACGCGGCCATCCCCAAATTCACCGCCCAGTACGGCGCGGCGCTGAACGAGGCCCTGCGGGCCATGGGCGTCACGGACGCCTTTGACAGCGGCCGGGCGGACTTCTCCCGGCTGGCGGAGGCCGCGCCCGGGAGCCTTTACGTGGACCAGGTGCTGCACAAGACCTTTATCCAGGTGGATGAAAAGGGCACCCAGGCCGGGGCCGCCACCGCCGTGGAGATCCGGGAGGCGTCCATGATGGGGCCCATGGAGCAGGTCCATCTGGACAGGCCCTTCATCTATATGCTCATCGACTGCGCCCACGGCGTACCGCTATTCATTGGAGCGATCACAGTCGTTTGAATGCATCGCATTCAAACGAGAAGGCTGCGGCCCGCCGCAGCGCAAAGCGCCCCCATCCATCGGGTGGGGGCGTTCACGTTTGCGGGCCGTAAAGAATGATTTCCGAGGCGCATGTCCCCGGAAATCATATCCAACTTTATTTGCGCCTGCGGGCGCAAACTCTGCGAGGCTTTTGTTGTTAGCTGAATAGTCCCTGGAAGAATCCCTTGATGCTGTCAACCACGGCGGAGAGCTTCGCGCCGAAGCCCTGGACCTGCTGGGCGTACTGGGCCACGTTGGACAGCGTGCTCTTGAACTGCTCCACCTTCTCGGTGAGCTGGGCAGTGTCCAGTCCCTCCAGCGTGCGGCACAGGCTCACCAGCTGGTTCACCATGCTCTCCTCCAGGGTGTAGCCGTACTGGGTGGCGATCTGGGTTATCTGGGCGCGCAGCTCGTCGTCGGTCATGTTCTGGGTCTCGTCCAGGATCAGCTTCAGCTCGTTGACGATAGCCACCGCGTCCACGTCCTCGATCTGGTCCGCCAGCTCGGCGGTGATCACCAGCTCGTCGGTGGCGGCGGTCTTGTTCTCCTGCTGCAGCTGCACGCCGGTGATGCTCTCATAGGCCTTGTAGATGCCCGTCAGAGCGGCGGTGCCGGACACCCCAAAGGGCGCGCCCACCTTCACCTCCGCGTCGTAGATGCCCGCGGTCATCAGGGCGGACTTATACATATCCTGCGTACACCAGGTTATATTGTTGGTGGACACAGTGAGGCCGGAGCCTGCCGGCAGCGTGCGGATATACACGCAGGAGATGCTGTTGTGGCCGATCACGTCCTCGCTTACCAGGCCCTCCAGATAGGTCCGCTCCTCGGCGTTGGTGACGGTGAGCTCCGTCACGCTGCCGCGGGTCAGGCCGAACTGGGTGTAGACCGAGAGGATCTGGTCGCTGCTCAGATTCGCGCCGATGACTACCCGGGCCTGGCCCTCCGACACCGCCAGGGCGGGGACGGTCAGACACAGAAGCATACAAAGCGCGAGAAAAATGCTGACGATCTTTTTCATAAGCCGGGTCTTACTCCTTTCCCATTGCCTCCGCCACAGCGGCGCAGACGCCGGCGCGGGCCTGGCATTCGGCCCGGTCCTTTCCTCTGACCAGGATATAGATCTTGATCTTGGGCTCCGTGCCGGAGGGGCGGATGATAAAGTTTGTGTCGTTTTCAAGCTCGAAATACAGGACGTTGGACCCGGAAATGGGCGTGCGGTCCACCGCGCCCAGACCAGGCACGGAGACAGTGCCGTCCTTGTAATCCCGGACCCGGACCACCCGCTGGCCCGCCAGGTCCGCCGGCGGCTCGGTCCGCAGCTTCGTCATCAGCGCGGCCATGCGCTCCGGCCCGTCCACGCCCTCCATGTAGACGTTGACGGTCTTTTCCACGAAGCAGCCATATTTTTCATACAGCGCATCCAGCGCGTCCAGCAGGGTCATGCCCTTCTGGTAATAGTGGGCGGCCATCTCCGCGATCATCATGGAGGCGGTGACGGCGTCCTTATCCCGGACGTAGTCGCCCATCATGTAGCCATAGCTCTCCTCAAAGGCCAGGATATACCGCTCGCCGGTGCCGGCGGCGGCATAGGAGGCCAGCCGCTCCGCCATGAATTTGAAGCCGGTGAAGGTCTCTCCGTAGCCAACGCCGTTGGCCTCGCAGATGGCGCGGGTCATGCCGGTGGAGACGATGGTGGACAGGATCACGGGCTTTTCGGGCATGGTGCCGCTTTTCTGCCGGGCGCAGATCACATAGTCCGCCAGCAGCGCGCCCATCTGGTTGCCGGTGATGGTGTGGAACTCGTCGTCCTTGCCCCGGGCCATGACGCCCACCCGGTCGGAGTCCGGGTCGGTGCCGATTATGAGGTCGCTCTTGACCTTCTTTGCCAGGTCCACCGCCAGATAAAAGCCCTCTGGGTTCTCCGGGTTGGGGCTCTCCACCGTGGGGAAATGGCCGTCGATCACCATCTGCTCCGGGACCGGGTGGATGTGCTTCAGTCCCAGCCGCTTCAACGCCTCCGGCACCAGGATGTGGCCCGCCCCGTGGAAGGGGGTGTAGACCACCTGGAAATCGTCCGCCACGGCCTTCACCGCCGCCGGGTCGATGGCCTGGGCCAGCACGTTTTGCAGGAACAGCTCGTCGGTCTCCGCGCCGATGATCTCGATCAGGCCCTTCTCCACGGCCTCGTCAAAGGGCATGGAGGCGACGCCGTTGAAGATGTCGATCCCGGCCATGTTCCGGGCCACCGCCTCCGCGTGGTGGGGCGGCAGCTGGGCGCCGTCGGACCAGTAGACCTTATAGCCGTTGTAGGCCATGGGGTTGTGGCTGGCGGTGATGTTGATGCCGGCGGTGGCGCCGTAGTGCAGCACGCCGAAGCTCAGCTCCGGGGTGGGGCGCAGATCGTCGAACAGGCGCACATGGATGCCGCTGGCGGCGCACACGCAGGCGGCCTCCCTGGCGAACTCCGGGCTGTTGATGCGGCAGTCGTGGGCGATGACCACGCCTTTGTGGCGGGCCTCGTCGCCCTCCGCCACGATCAGCGAGGCGAAGGCCTGGGTGGCCCAGCGGACCACGTGGATGTTCATCCGGGCCAGGCCCGCGCCCATCACGCCCCGCAGACCGGCGGTGCCAAATTCCAGCGGGCCGCGAAAGCGGCTTTTGATCTCGTCGTCGTTGTCCCGGATAGCGTCCAGCTCATGCCACTCCTCATCCGACAGGGCGGGGCTGTCCAGCCAACGCTCATACTCCCTCCTGTAGTCCGTCATTTTCAGGCTCTCCTTTCAAAAGTTCCTGGGCTTCTTCCAGGCAGCTTTTTGGTACGAAAATATCCACCCCGCTGCCGCTCATGCCGATCACGACCTTTCCGAAAGCGCCGTCACCCGGATAGCGGGGAAAGCTGGGTATGCCATAGGCCTGGAGCATATTGCGGGTCATGTCCGCCTGCATATCCAGCTGGGAGCAGTTGACGAGAAAGACCGGCTCCTCCGGCTCGCCGTCGGGCCCCTTGGGCCAGGCGTCATAGTCCTCTCCAAATTTGTGCAATGCCCAGGACATGGCCGCACCTCGCTTTAAAAACGATCATTTGTGGTATTTTGTTCCGGCGTTGATGGAAAACGCCCGGTAGAGCTGCTCCAGGACCATTACCCGCGCCAGATGGTGGGGGAAGGTCATATCCGACATGGAAAGGCGGAAGTCCGCCGCTTTTTTCGCGCTCTCCGGCAGGCCCTCGGACCCGCCGATCAGAAAGCAGACGCTGCTGACGCCCCGGTTGGTAAGCTCCCGCAGCCGCTCCGCCAGGGCGGGGCTGGAGAGCTTTTCCCCCTCGATGCACAGCGCGATAACATAGGCCCCCTTGGGGATGCGCGCCGCCACGTCCCCGTCCTCAGCCAGCTCCGTGACCTGGACCTTGCAAAAGGCGGAGAGCCGCTTCATATACTCCTGACAGGCGGCGATGTAGTAGGGCTCCTTCAGCCGGCCCTGGCAAATGACGCTCACACGAAGCACGCCGATACCTCCACCGCCAGCCGGCCGTATTCCGGCGCGATATCTATCTGGGCCCCGGTGCCCTCCACGCCCCGAAGGACGGTGCGCCGGGCCAGGCCGGGCAGGTTGTTGTTTTTGGAGATATGGCCCAGCACGATCCGGCGGGTGCCCTGCCGGGCCAGCACCGCCGCCAGCCAGGTACACTCGGCGTTGGAAAGGTGCCCGGAATCGGAGAGGATGCGCCGCTTCAGATAGGCGGGGTAGGGTCCGCCCCGGAGCATCTCCACGTCATGATTGGCCTCGATGAGCGCCGCGTCCGCGCCGGAAAAGTAGCGGAGCATGGTGTCCGTCACACAGCCGGTGTCCGTGGCCGCCGCCAGCACGGCCCCGTCCGCCTCAAACCGATAGCCCACGCTCTGGGCCGTATCGTGGGGGGTGGGGAAGGCCGTCACCGTCATCTGCCCCAGAGACACGGGCCGCTCCGGCTGGATGGTCCGCACATAGGGACTCGCGCCGGGGGCCGACCGCCGCAGCGCGTCCGCCACGGTTCCGGGGGCGTAGACCGGCATGGGGAACTGCCGGATGAATACGGCCAGTCCCGCTATGTGGTCCGCGTGTTCATGGGTTATGAAAATGCCGTCCAGCCCGCCGGGCTCCACGCCCTCGGCCAGAAGAGAGCCGCGCATCCGCTTGGCGGATATGCCCGCGTCCAGCAGAACGCCGCGGCCGCCGCCCCGGACCAGGGCGCAGTTGCCGGTGGAGCCGCTGGCAAAGACGACCAGCCGCATCAGCCGGCGGAGATATCGGCCGGGTCCGCCGGTTCCTCCGGCTCGTCAACGCAGCGGATGTCCGCGCCCAGGGCGCGGAACTTGCCCACCACGTCCTGGTAGCCCCGCTCGATGTAAACGATGTCCTCCACGGTGGTGACGCCCTGGGCGGACAGCCCAGCGATCACCATGGCCGCGCCGGCCCGCAGGTCACAGGAGCGCACCACCGCGCCGGTCAGATGATCCACGCCCTGCAGGAAGGCGGACTGGTCCTCCACCTCGATCTGGGCCCCCATCTTTTTCAGCTCGCCCACATACTTGAACCGGCCGTTGTTCCACACGCCCTCCGTCACCACGCTGACGCCGGGGGCGCAGCACAGCACGGCGGTCATCTGCGGCTGCATATCGGTGGGGAAGCCGGGGTAGGGCTTGGTCTTGAGGTTGACCGCGTGCAGAGGCCCGTCCCGCCGGACCAGAACATAGTCGTCGCCCTCCTCCACCTCCACGTTCATCTCCCGCAGCTTGGTGGAGATGCACTCCAGGTGCTTGGGGATCACGTTGGCGATCTTCACCGCGCCGCCGGCGGCGGCCACGGCGGTCATGTAGGTGCCCGCCTCGATCTGGTCGGGGATCAGGGTATAGGTGCCGCCATGCAGCTGCTTCACGCCCCGGATCTTGATCACGTCGGTGCCCGCGCCCCGCACGTCCGCGCCCATGGAGTTGAGGAAGTTTGCCAAGTCCACGATGTGGGGCTCCCGGGCCACGTTCTCGATGACCGTACGGCCCTCCGCCGTGGCGGCGGCGATCATGATGTTGATGGTGGCGCCCACGGACACCTTATCCAAATAGACGGTGCCGCCCTTCAGCCGGCCGTCCTTGGCCTCGGCGATGATGAAGCCGCCGTTGAGCCGGATGTCCGCGCCCAGGGCCGTCAGGCCCTTGATGTGCTGGTCGATGGGCCGCACGCCGAAGTTGCAGCCGCCGGGCATGGTGGTGCGGGCGCGGCCGAAGCGGCCCAGCATGGCCCCGAGCAGGTAGTAGCTGGCCCGGATCTTCCGGGTCCGGACCCACATATCCTCCGGCAGCGTGTCCATCTGTACGTGGGTGCAGTCCAGCTCCACGGTGGAGCGGTTTATCATGTTCACCTTCGCGCCCATGTAGGTGAGGGTGTGAAGGAGCGTATCGGTGTCGCTTATCTCAGGCAGGTTCTCCAGCCGGCACACGCCCCGGACCATGATGGCCGCCGGGATGATGGCGACCGCCGCGTTTTTCGCGCCGGATATCTCCACTGAACCGTGCAGGGGCCTTCCGCCATGAATAACGTACTTTTCCATACAGTCTCCCAACTTTTTATGTACGCAGACGGCCCGAGAGGTCGTCTTCTGTATTTCTCTGGCACATACGCAAGATATTGTAGCACATATGCGCCGGAAAATCAATTCCCGAGGAGGATGGCGGCGGCCTTCAGCGTGCCGGCCACGGTCTTGGCGTCCCGGATCTGGCCGGACAGGACCATGTCCACCAGCCGGCGCAGGGGCAGCTTTTCCAGCGACAGGAACTCATTGGGGTCCGGGTGGGCCCTGCCCTGGCGCAGACCGGTGGCGAGGTAAATGTATATCTTCTCCGTGGATATGCCGGGGGAGACATACAGAAAGCCCAGGTCCCGCCAGCTGTCCGCCTCCAGGCCGGTCTCCTCGCTGAGCTCCCGCCGCACCGCGTCAAAGGGCTCCTCGCCCGGCTCCAGCTTTCCCGCCGGCAGCTCCAGCAGCTCCTGACCGAAGGGGTAGCGGAACTGGCGCACCAGCGTCACCGTTCCGTCATCGTCCACCGCCGCCACGCAGACCCCGCCGGGGTGGTGGACCACCTCCCGGACGCTGACGGCCCCGTTGGGCAGTTCCACCATGTCCTCTGTCAGCTCCACCACCGGGCCCCGATGGGCGCAGACCCGGCGCAGCTTCTTTTCCGTATAGTCCATCCTATGCTCCATTCCAAATGCGGTCAAAAAAGGTTACATAACAACATTTTGGAACAGTATAACACATCTCTCGGCAAATTACCACATTTTTGTGAATGCGCGGGGGTGGGGTTTCGTGCTATCATCGTGACATGGAGTTTTTGGCGGGGGAGGCGGCATGATGAAAACGGTGCAGGCGGCGGAAACGGCGGTGTCCATCTGGATCACCCGGGAGGAGGTCCCCCGGGCGGACGCGCTGCTGGCGTTGATACGCCGGTCGCTGGCGGAGCGGGGGCTGACGCCCTGGCCGGCGGCGGAGGTGGAGTGCTTCGCTGCGGGGGAGGACGCTCTGGTGATCGCCCGGCCCGCCAGGGATATGCGGCCGGCATTTTATTTTGCGGACCTGGAGGCCCTTTTATCCGGCGCGCTGGCTATTCGGGACGGAGAGAGCGCGCTGTACGCGCTGGACAGCGGCTATCTGCTGGCGGTATCGGAGACAGCGGCGGCGCCGGCCCTGTATGAGTACGGCGAAGCGGCCCTCGTCTCGGCGGACTGGGAGCGGCACGCCGTGGAGCAGGGCATGTGCCTGGCGGAAAAGGACGCGGCGGAGGTGCTGAGACGGCATTTTTCGCGCTGAGGCCGTGGTATAAAAAGATACCGGTCGCGCTCCCGGCTGGAGCCGAAACCGCGTGACCGCGACATGGTATATTGCCTATCTGTAAACTTTTTTCCGCGCCGGGTGGTTGTCATTGCTAAAAGTGGGAAAATGTAGTATAATATCTCCCCCGAGACCTGCGGGGAGGAAGGGAGATGGAGCGATGCCGGCCGGTGGAAAGGGCACGAAGCTGATCGCGGAAAACCGCAAGGCCCGTCACGATTACTTTGTCCTGGACTGCTTTGAGGCGGGCATCGAGCTGACCGGCACGGAGGTCAAATCCGTCCGGGCCGGGACCCTGAATCTGAAAGACTGCTACGCCCGCGTGAAGGACGGGGAGCTGTGGGTCAAGGGGATGCACATCAGTCCCTATAAGCAGGGCAGCTACTTCAACGCCGACCCGGACAGGGACCGCCGGCTTTTGATGCACCGGCGGGAGATCGTCCGGCTGGGGGCGAAGGTCCAGCAGGAGGGACTGGCCCTGGTGCCGCTGAGCCTGTATTTCAAGGACAGTCTCGTAAAGGTGGAGCTGGGGCTGTGCAAGGGCAAAAAGCTATACGACAAGCGCAGCGACGCGGCGGAAAAATCCGCCCGCCGCGAGATGGATCGGAAATTCAAGGAGGCAAACGCATGAAAAATCCCATCGTGACCATTCGGATGAACGACGGCGGCGTCATCAAGGCGGAGCTGTACCCGGAGATCGCGCCCAATACGGTCAATAACTTCATCTCCCTTGTGAAAAAGGGCTTTTACAACGATCTGATCTTCCACCGGGTCATCCCTGGCTTCATGATCCAGGGGGGCTGCCCCCAGGGCAACGGCACCGGCGGGCCGGGGTATTCCATCCCCGGCGAGTTCACCGCCAACGGCTATGTGAACGACCTGCGCCATACCCGGGGCGTGCTGAGCATGGCCCGGGCCATGGACCCGGACTCCGCCGGCAGCCAGTTTTTCATCATGCATGAGGACGCGCCCCATCTGGACGGCCAGTACGCCGCCTTCGGCCAGGTGCTGGAGGGCATGGACGTGGTGGATAAGATCGCCGCGGTAAAGACCGGCTGGGGCGATAAGCCCCTGACGCCCCAGATCATGCAAAAGGTCACGGTGGACACCTTCGGCCAGGATTATCCCGAGCCGAAGAAGGCATAATAGTACACACATTCGTTCTCATGCCGCGCGCCCGGGCTTTCGCCCCGGCGCGCATCGAGGGGCTGCAATGGTTTCGACGGGGGCGTGGGGACGGGATAAGCGGGCGGATGCCCCGGCCATCCATAAAACCGGGAAAGCGAAATTAACTGAGAACGACAACACCGTTCTGGCCGCCGCTTAAGGCAGGCCCGTCCAGCCCGGGAGCGCTGCGGCCCGGGGCCTGGGCGTCGACTAGCAGCGTCCGTGCGTGCGCAAAGCTTTGAGCGCACCATGCATCATGAAGCTACCTGACCCGTCATGCGTGACGGCCTGCACCGGGAAGGGGAAGAGCGCGTAAGCGCAAGATGACCGTCTGCGCCCGGAGAAGGTCTCGTTGAAGCGTTTTCGGACAGGGGTTCGATTCCCCTCAGCTCCACCACACTTGAGAAATCCGAACCTGATTCCAATAGGAAACGGGTTCGGGTTTCTTGTGTATATTGAGGATATTGAGTTGTAAACAGAACGGGTCCGCTGCAAAACGCGAGTTTGCAGCGGACCCTTACCAATTGTGGAGATACTGGAAAGCACAGATCAGCATATCAGAATTTGCGGCATATATCGGAATGGCATAGAATGATAAAGCCTAATTTTGCAGAGGGAATGGTAGGATACCACCCCTCCGGGTTTTGCGCCCGGAAAGCCTTACAAATTCAGTGGCTTTGCTGGTCTAACGTTCTACTCTCCGCCCTATGGCGCTTGGCGTACTCCGCTTTTTGCCGCCGCCGGGCTACGGGCTTACAGTCGTCACAGTACAGCGCCCGGTTAGAGCCGGGGATAAACGCTTTCCCGCAGATCGCGCATCGTTTCGCTGCGTCCTTGCCGAAAACCTCCGTTTCAAGATCCTCTCCATCTTTATCCTTCAACAGCACCCATCGAAAGAACTTGCAGCAGACGGAATAGGAGAGCGTTTGAGGACACGGGACTTCCTCGCCGTCATCCAGATACAGACAGTGCCCATTATCACAGGCGCTGCACAGTCGGTGGATGAGCGTGACGGTCCGTTGCCGCTGTCTGCCGGTCATGCGCGGGAGAGACCCGTCCGGCTTTCGCTCAATGGGCGGCAGCAGCTCAAGATGGAATAAGCTCATAGCGTTTTTCTTTTCTCATTAAATGTAAGCGATTATCTCCTTTCTCGTTTTCAATTTATTTTATGTGGAGGCGGGCGCGATGCCCGCCTCTTGCGTGTTAGTGCTCCATGTCTTGTGTCTTTTGCTTGGCCGGATGGACGCTCGGCTGCGGCGAGGCGTCTTGTAGCTTGGCGAGGACAGAAGAACGCTCCTGCTTCTGCTCGGCAGAGTCCGGCAGAAGGCCGGGGATGACCTTATCAACCCAGGTGCGAATCTCCTTTAGCTTGCGCAGATCGCCTTGGATGGCGGCCAGCCGGGTTTCCTTGTCCCGGTTCTGTTCCCGCAGAGCGTTGTACTCCGTTTGCAGATCCTGGACAGGCACATCGTCCACTCCACCATGGTGCATGAGATAGCCATATGCCTTTTTCATGGCGGCAAGCTCATCCTTGTGCTCGGCGGCATACTTCTCTTTGGCACGTTTGAAACCCTTTTTGCTGTAAGCGTCATACACGGGTTTGAGGTCCAGGTATGTTCTGTATGCATCCAGCGTGGCGGCGATGACCTTCATCCGCTTTTCGTTGGCTCGCATATCTTTGCGGATCGTGTCAGCTTTGCTCTGCGTCGCGGACAGCTTGGCCCTGAAAGCGTCCACGGAGATCAGGCTGTTTTCTTTCAGATACGATATGGCTTGCATTACTTTGTCAAGGTCTGCGGCGGTTCCTTTGAGCTGCCCCATGGCGGACCAGCTTGCGCGCTCGTCCTCCCGCATCTCCATGTACCGGGCCAGCAACGCCGGGACGGTCGGCCCCTTGCGCGTTTCCAGAGCATTCGCCAGCGTGTCCAGCCACGCTTTCAAATGCCGGATGTGGGCGCGGATGGATGCCATCAGACTGTTGGCGGCTTTGATGTCCCGATTGAGATCGCCGATGTTGGTCCGTATGCCTCGCTTCTCCATCTGGAAGACCGCCGGACCCATGTGGACGGTCGGTATCTTGTCAATGCCCTGCCGAGCATAGGAACGCAGATCTACACGCTCCGGGCGGTCATTTCGCTCCAGGTAATCGTTCTGCACGACCTCCCAGGCGTGCCGCCAGATCTCGCCGTATTTCCTGTCATTCCAGTCAACGGTGTCCTCCTTGTGGCTGGCCCAATAGCGGCTGTTGGGACATTTATATCGCTGGCCGTTTTCGTCCAGATCATAGACCTTCCTGGTCTTTGGCAGCCAGCGGCCATGCTCGTCCATCGGCCGCATGGTCAGCATGACGTGGGCATGGGGATTGCCGGTCCCCTTGTCGTGGATGGCGAAATCCACGCACATCCCTTTGGAGACGAATTGCGCCTGGCAGTAATCGCGCAGCATCTGCGGATACTGCTCCGGCGGGACCTCCCGCGGCAGAGCCATAACGATGCGGCGGGCAAGCTGAGAGTTCCATTGATTTTCTTTCCGCTCAGCCGAATTCCAAAGCGTGTTCCGATCAGCAAATTCCGGCGGCGCGTTTGGCGGGAGCATGATCTCCGTGTAAACGATGCCGCGCTTCTCAGAGTAGGATTTCCGCTTTCCGTCGTATTCAGAAAACAGGCGTTCGCCGCTCTGATATGCAGCCCCGGCGACGGCGGACTGGCCCCGGCTTCGCTGGGTGATCGTGAGCTTAAAGTGCGGACATGGTATAGGCAAAACCTCCTTCAAAGATAGGGTAGACAGCGCAGCTGGCGCAGGGGAAGACGGCTTCCCCTGTTTTTGTGCGGCGAGGGCCGCACAACACCCTCGCCCTTCGGAGAACGCAAACTCCCCGGGACGGGGGTATAATTGCGCCCTTGCCTAAAGTCAAGGGTTTGGATAGTCGGCATCTTCCAGCATTTGTGTCAGAAGCTGCTGCACAGCTGGCTGACGGAACGCGGTCTTGAGCAGGTCCATAACCTGATCGTTGGACAGCGCCTCCGGGTGCCGGAGAAAGCTCTCCAGCATCCCCGCCCGCGTGCACAGACGGTTGGTCCGCTCCCTGCGCGTCAGCTCACTGATCTGCCGGGCGATCATCTTCTGATGATCTTCCGTATATCGCAGCTCGCGCTGTGCCTTTTCCACGCTCTCCCGCAGTTTGGCGATCTTTGCGAGGTTATCCATGCCGGACCTCCTTTGCCTGTCGCTGTGCCTCCCACTGCCGCAGTTCCTTCTGGCCTTCTTCGCTCTCATAGTAGCGCTGGATCATGGGAAGCAGACAGCGGGCCATGCGCTCGATGGCGTAGTCGGGTATCTGCATGGATTCGGTTTTGCCGGGGTTATTCTTTTTTGACATCTAGTTCCTTTCTCAAATGTTCAGTCGCATAAAAATTCCTCCTTTGGTTCTCCCGGTCAAGGGAGCGATGATGTCTTGGTGTCTTGAAAAAAGAAAAGCTGCGTCTCGTA
>CANQNS010000014.1 GCA_947625285.1 uncultured Oscillospiraceae bacterium | reverse complement strand
AGACCGCCGCGGACTGCGTGGGCTGCGGGCACTGCGACGGCCGCTGCCCCTTCCATGTGGAGCAGTCGGCCCGGATGAAAGAAATAGCAAAGTATTTTGCATAAAAGGAGGTATCATCATGGAGAAGATCACACAGACTGCGGGCAGGGCGCAGCTCGGGGAGTTCGCGCCGGACTTCGCCCACTTCAACGACGACGTTCTCTTTGGGGAGAACTGGAACAACCAGGACATCGACTTGAAGACCCGGTGCGTCATCACCGTGGTGGCGCTGATGAGCTCCGGCATTACGGACTCGTCCCTCATTTACCACCTGGAGAACGCCAAGGCCCACGGCGTGACGAGAGCGGAGATCGCCGCCATCGTGACCCATGTGGGGTTCTATGTGGGCTGGCCCAAGGCCTGGGCGGTGTTCCGTCTGGCGAAGGACGTGTGGAACGAGCCGGACAAGGACGCTTAAAGCTGAGATGATGGCGATAGGATGAAAAAGCGCTTGCGTTGGCAAGAGCGGAGCCGGCGCATACAAAAAGCCCTGCGGCCACTCAAATAAGGTGACCGCAGGGCTTTTCATCGTGGTCGGAGTGAGGTGACTTGAACACCCGGCCTCCTGGTCCCGAACCAGGCGCGCTACCAACTGCGCTACACCCCGATGGAGCAGGTGAAGGGAATCGAACCCTCGTATTCAGCTTGGGAAGCTGATGTTCTGCCATTGAACTACACCTGCAAGGCTTAAAGATTATAGCACCTGACCGGTGATATTGCAAGCATAAAATTCCGCGCCGGTCATAGCCTGTACGGGAGGGGTCCTCAATGACGTTTCACAGGCTCATGATCGCGTGCGCGCTGTTTCTGGCGGCCGCTGGACTGCGGCTGTATCTGCCGGAGACGGCGGAAGCGGCCATGGCGGACGTGCGGGAACTGATCGACCAGGAGGAATACGTTCTTTGGCTGCCGGAGGAGGCCGGACCGTGGCTGGACTGGCCCTGACGGTGAGTCCCGGCTTTCTGCTGCTGGCCGCCGGCGTGTACTTCGTGGGCGGGACGGGAGCGTTGGCGGCCTTCGGCGCGGCCGCGCTGGTCCATGAGCTGGGGCATCTCACCGCGATGTTTCTGGTGGGCGCGACGGTGCGGGGCATCCGGGTGACCGCCTGCGGGCCCGTCATCGAATACAGCGGCGTGACTACCCGCCGGGAGGAGATGGGCATACTGGCGGCGGGGCCTCTGGCCGCTATTTTTTTCGCCGTGCTGTGCTTTATCACGGACGTGCCCTTTCTCTGCTACACAGGGGCCATCGCGCTGCTGGCGGCCATGTTCAACCTGCTGCCGGTGCTGCCCATGGACGGGGGGCGGCTGGCCCAGTACGCGCTGGAGGCGGCCATGCCGGAGCGGGCGGCGCAGCTGGTGCTGCGGGCGATGGGCACGGCCTGCGCCCTGGGGGTGCTGGCGACGGGCGTGTATATCCGCTCCATCGCGGCGGCCGCGGCGGGAATTTGGATGGGGATGCTTGCCAATTTCCCGCAAATGCGGTAAACTGCCGGTATGGAAATGAACGAAAGAATAGACGCCCTGCTCCGGCAGGTACAGCGTCCCGCCCGGTATGTGGGCGGCGAGTACGGTCAGGTCGTGAAGGACAAGGCGGACGTGGACGTGCGTGTGGCCTTCTGCTTTCCCGACACCTATGAGATCGGTATGTCCAATCTGGGCGTCAAGATACTTTACGGCGTCATGAACGATATGCCGGGGGTATGGTGCGAGCGGGCGTTCGCCCCCTGGGGGGACATGGCCCAGGCCATGCGCCGGGAGGGGCTGCCGCTGTGGGCGTTGGAGAGCGGCGACCCGCTCTCCGACTTTGACGTGATCGCCGTGTCCATCGGCTACGAGATGGCTTACACCACCGTGCTGGACATGCTGGACATGGGCGGCATCCCCCTGCGGGCCGCCGACAGGCCGGACCTGCGGCATCTTGTCATGGCCGGGGGCGGGTGCATGTGCAACATCGAGCCCATGGCGGAGTTTTTCGACCTGTGCTTTCTGGGCGAGGGGGAGGACATGGACCGGGAGGTCCTGGAGCTCTACCAAAAGGCCAAGGCGGAGGGGTGGGACAAGCCCCGGTTCTTGCGCCAGGCCGCGCAGATACAGGGCATCTATATCCCCAGCCTCTATGATATCGCCTACAACGCCGACGGCACGGTGGCGTCCATCACGGCCAGGGACGGCGCGCCGGACAAGGTCCGCAAGCGCATCGTGGAGGACTTTGACGGCTGCTACTATCCCACCCGGCCCGTGGTGCCCTCCACGGAGATCGTCCACGACCGGGTGAGCCTGGAGGTGTTCCGGGGCTGCATCCGAGGCTGCCGGTTCTGCCAGGCTGGCCACACCAACCGGCCCGTCCGCTCCCGGAGCGCGGAGACCCTGCTGCGGCTGGGAAAGGAGACATTGGAGAACACCGGCTATCAGGAGCTGAACTTGTCCAGCCTCAGCACCAGCGACTACAGGCAGCTGGGGGAGCTGTGTGACGGGCTTTTGGACTACTGCCGGCCCCGGGGGATCAGCCTGAGCCTGCCGTCATTGCGGGCGGACAACTTCTCCATGGACATCATGCGGCGTGTCCAGCAGGTGCGAAAAAGCGGCCTGACCTTCGCCCCGGAGGCGGGCACCCAGCGGCTCCGGGACGCCATCAACAAAAACGTCACCGAGGAGGACCTGCTGACTTCCTGCCGCGTTGCCTTCGAGGGGGGGTGGAACAACGTGAAGCTCTACTTCATGCTGGGCCTGCCCACGGAGACGGACGAGGACGTGCTGGGCATCGCAGAGCTGGCGAAAAAGGTGTTCTGGACCTGGAAGCAGCACGCGGCCAACAAGAGCCGGGGCGTGCGCATCACCGTCAGCACGTCGGAGTTCATCCCCAAGCCCCACACGCCCTTCCAGTGGGAGGCGCAGATCAGCCGGGCGGAGTATCTGCGCCGGGTGGGGCTGCTGACCGACGCGCTGGCCCGGACCAGGAGCGTTACCTACAACTGGCACGACGCCGAGATGAGCCTGGTGGAAGCGGCTCTTGCCAGGGGCGACCGGCGGATGGGCGCGGTGATCGAGCGGGTCTGGCGCGCCGGCGGCCGGCTGGAGAGCTGGAGCGAGTATTTTTCCCTGGACCGCTGGCTGGAGGCGTTTCCCGCCTGCGGGCTGGATATGGACTTTTACGCCACCCGTGAGCGGCCTGTGGCGGAGCTGCAGCCCTGGGAGCATATGGACTGCGCCGTGAGCCGCGCTCACCTGGAACGGGAGCGGCGGCGGGCCTACGAGGGGGTCATGACCCCCGACTGCCGGGCGGGCTGCGCCGGATGCGGGGCCGCCGGTCTTTTGAAGGAGGGCGTGTGCCGTGGATAAGCTGCGACTGAAGTTTTCCAAGACCGGCCGGGCGGTATATATCTCCCACCTGGATCTGATGCGGACCATGCAGCGGACCTTCTCCCGGGCGGGGGTGGGCCTGAAATACAGCGAGGGCTTCAACCCCCACGCGAAGATATCCATCATCCTGCCCCTGAGCGTGGGCACGGCCAGCCTGTGCGAGTATATGGACTTCTCCTTGACGGAGGAGCGGGACCTGGACGCGCTGCCGGAGCTTTTGAACAGGTATATGCCGGAGGGCATCCGGGCCCTGGAGGCCTACGAGGCGCCCGGCAAGGGCGCGGAGCTGCGCTGGCTGCGGCTGGCCGGCGTGATGAAGGGCGGCCGGGACGCGGCGTTTTACACGGACTTTTTCGCCCGGGACAGCATTTTGGCGGAACGCCGGGGCAAGCGCGGCCTTCGCACAGACGACATCGCCCCGGCCATCCGCCGGGCCCGCTTCGCGGATATCAACGGCGGGGCGGAGGCGGAGCTCATACTCCACGCCCAGGAGCCCACCCTGAGCCCTGAGCTGATGATGGCCTCGCTGGGGGAGGACGCGCCGGCCTATTTTCGGTTCACCCGCCTGGAGGCGTATAAGGAGGATATGACGCCGTTTCGGTGAAAAAATGAAAAAATACTTGCATATCCGGGAAAACTATGGTAATATACCGGGGCATGCGAATGCGTCTATTAAGGCGGTCCGCTGCCGGAGGGGACATTCCCGGCATGAACGTCTATGCAAGGAAGGATAGAGTTATGGATCTCATCAACGCGCTGACCCAGCAGTACATGAAGCCGGAGCTGCCGGAGATGAACGTGGGCGACACCGTCCGCGTGACCGTGCGGATCAAGGAGGGCAACCGCGAGCGCAACCAGGCGTTCGAGGGCACGCTGATCGCCAAGAAGCACGGCGGCATCAACGAGACCATCACCGTGCGCCGTATCTCCTACGGCGTGGGCTGTGAGAAGGTCTTTCCGGTCCACTCTCCCACCATCGTGAGCGTGGACACCGTCCGCAAGGGCAAGGTCCGGCGGGCGAAGCTGTACTACCTGCGTGACCGGGTGGGCAAGGCCGCCAAGGTCCGGGAGAAGCTGTAAAAAACCAAAAAACCTGCAAAAAAGAGGCGTTGAGCCTCTTTTTTGTTGCGTTCCGGGGTCGGAATGGTGTATAATCAGATGTTATGAAATTGGAAGAATTTTCATGGCGGCTCGCGGCCGCCGTGGAACGACCATAGGCGAGGAGGCGGACACATATGCCGAGAAAGGGAAGACATACCGGCGACGTGGCGGCGGAGGCGGCCGCGCCGGAGCAGGCCGTGGCGGAGACCGGGGAGCAGCGGCCTGTCAACCCCTATAAGGACACCTACGACTGGATACACTGCATCATCGTGGCTATCATCGTTTGCGTGCTGATATTCGTGCTGCTGGCGCGGGTCATCACCGTCCGGGGCAGCTCCATGCTGCCCACGCTGGAGGAGAATGACCGCATCGTCATAACCCGTCTGGCGGGGGATTACGAATACGGCGACATCGTGGTGCTGCAAAAGGACAGCTTCCGCACCGAGCCCATCGTCAAGCGGGTCATCGGCACGGAGGGGCAGACCCTGGAATTCAACTTCACCGAGGGCACCGTCACCGTGGACGGCAAACGGCTCTACGAGAACTATATCCGGGAAAAGACCTACGACAGCTATCACATCCTGGACCCGGATTATTACGAGGTCTACGGCATCGACCCGGAAAAGGACGTGGGGGAGGACTGGGTCCGCGTCACCGTGCCGGAGGGGTGCCTGTTCGTCATGGGCGACAACCGCAACAACTCCAGCGACAGCCGGGTGGCTACCGTGGCTTATGTGGACAAGCGCGACGTGATGGGCAAGGCGGTGTTCCGGCTCTATCCCTTCCACAAGATGGGCGCGATCTACGGCGTGGAGCTGAACGATGGCTGAGGTGCAGTGGTTCCCCGGCCACATGAAAAAGGCCCAGCGGATGATGGCGGACAGCCTCAAACTGGTGGACGCGGTGTGCGAGGTGGCGGACGCCCGCATACCCTATTCCAGCCGGAACCCGGATCTGGACGGCATCATCGCCGGCCGGAAGCCCCGGCTGCTCATCCTGAACCGGGCCGACCAGGCGGACCCCAATGTGACGGCCCTTTGGCGGGCGTACTATAAGGAAAACGGCGTGGCCTTTCTGGAGTGCGACGCCAGGTCCGGCCGGGGGGTGAAGGACCTGTCCCGGACATTGCGGGATCTGGTGGGCAAGGCCGGCCCCATGCGGGCCATGGTGGCGGGGGTGCCCAACGTGGGCAAATCCACCTTTATCAACAAGGTCTGCGGCCGCAAGGCCGCCGCCGTGTCCGACCGGCCCGGCGTGACCCGTGGCAAGCAGTGGGCGGCGGTGGACAGCCAGTTCGAGCTTCTGGACACGCCGGGCATCCTCTGGCCCCGGTTCGACGACCCGGCCGTGGGGGACCGGCTGGCCTTCACCGGCGCGGTGAAGGACCAGATACTGGACGGCGAGGACCTGGCGGCGAAGCTGCTGGTGACGCTGCGGGCCGGGTACCCCAAGGCGTTGGCGGAGCGGTATAAGATAGACCCGGACCCGGCCCTGCAGGGCTGGGAGCTTTTGGAGGCCTGCGCCAGAAAGCGGGGCTTTCTCATGTCCGGCGGCGTGGTGGACACGGAGCGGATGGCCGCGGTGCTGCTGGACGAGTTCCGGGGCGGCAAGCTGGGGAGGATCAGCCTTGAAAAGCCCGCGTGACAGCTTTGTCCCCGATCTGTGGGAGATGGAGCGCGCTCTGCACATCGAGGGCGCGGGGCTGGTCTGCGGCGTGGACGAGGCCGGCCGGGGGCCCCTGGCGGGGCCGGTGTGCGCCGCGGCGGTGATCCTGCCGGAAGGGTGCCAGCTTCCCGGCCTGAACGACTCCAAGAAGCTGACGGAGAAAAAGCGGGAGGAGCTGTTCCCGCTCATCCAGGCCAGGGCCGTGGCCTGCGGCGTCGCCTTCGCCACGGTGGAGGAGATAGAGCGGATGAACATCCTGGCGGCGGCCCTGCTGGCTATGGACCGGGCCATCGCCATGCTGGACCCGAAGCCGGAGCTTGCCCTGGTGGACGGCAACACCGTCCGGGGCATATCCGTCCCCGCCCGGAGCGTGGTGGGCGGCGATGGCAAGTGCGCCTGCATCGCGGCGGCGTCGGTGCTGGCAAAGGTGACACGGGACCGGCTCATGGTCCGTCTGGCGGAACAGTACCCCCAGTACGGCTTTGAAAAGCACAAGGGCTACGGCACCAGGGCCCACTATGAGGCCCTTGCGAGATACGGACCGACGCCGGAGCATCGGATGTCGTTTTTGAAAAAGTTCTATGCCAAACGATAAAAAACAACTGGGCGCGTTCGGGGAGGACGCCGCCTGCCGCTATCTGAAGCGGCGGGGATATAAGATCCTGGACCGAAATTACGCCTGCCGGCTGGGAGAGCTGGACATCGTGGCCCGGCAGGGACAGTATGTGGTATTCGCGGAGGTCAAGCTGCGGAAAAACGCCGATCACGGCACGGCGGCGGAGTATGTGACGGCCGCCAAGCAGCGGCGGGTGATCCTGGCCGCGGAGCGGTGGCTCCAGCTGCACCCCGTCGGCCTGCAGCCGAGATTCGATGTGATAGAGGTCTACGCCCCGGCGGGACTGGACACAAGGTCGCCGGAGATACGCCATTTGGAGGACGCCTATTCGCTATGAGATATGTCAGCACCAGAGGGGCCGCCGCCCCTGTCAGCGCATCCCAGGCCATCATCCGGGGCATCGCCCCGGACGGAGGGCTGTATGTGCCGGAGCGCATCCCCGTCATAGACGGGGCCTTTATCCGCGCTTTGGGGGATATGGATTACCGCTCCCGTTCCGTGGCGGTGCTGGAGCTCTATCTGGAGGAATTTTCCCATGATGAGCTGACGGCCATCGCGGCGGCGGCCTATGGGGAGAACTTTGACGATCCCGCCATCGCGCCGCTGCGGCCGCTGGACGGCGAGACCGCCGCGCTGGAGCTGTGGCACGGCCCAACCTGCGCGTTCAAGGATATGGCCCTGCAGATCATGCCCCGGCTTTTGACCGCCAGCCTGCGGAAAAACGGCGAGGAGCGCACGGTCTGCATCCTGGTGGCTACCAGCGGCGACACGGGAAAGGCGGCCCTGGAGGGATTCAGGGACGTGCCGGGCACCCGGATCATGGTGTTCTATCCCCGGGACGGGGTCAGCCAGGTCCAGAAGCTGCAAATGGCTACCCAGCAGGGGGGCAACGTGAACGTGGTGGCCGTGGCCGGCAACTTTGACGACGCCCAGGCCGGGGTGAAGAGCATCTTTGCCGACGGGGACTTTGCAAAAGTCCTGGACGGCCGGGGGTATTTTCTCAGCTCCGCCAACTCCATCAACTGGGGCCGGCTGGCGCCCCAGATCGCCTATTACTTCTCCGCCTACTGCGACATGGCGAAGGCCGGCCTGGTGAAGCCGGGGGAGAGCGCGGACTTCTGCGTGCCCACCGGCAACTTTGGCGACATCCTGGCGGGATGGTACGCCAAGCGGATGGGCCTACCAGTGGGGCGGCTGATCTGCGCGTCCAACGACAACAACGTCCTGACCGACTTCATCGCCACCGGCGTTTACGACAAAAACCGTCCGTTCCATTTGACAAGCTCCCCCTCCATGGACATTCTGGTGTCCTCCAATCTGGAGCGGCTGCTGTACTGCCTGACCGGGGACCCGGCGGCGGTCCGGGGCTTTATGGAGAATCTGAACAGGGAAGGACGCTACGACGTGGGGCCCGCGCTGCGCGAGCAGATCCGGGCGGAGTTCACGGGGGGCTTTTGCCGGGACGCCGATGCAAAGGCGGAGATCGGCAGGCTCTGGCGGGAGAAGGGGTATCTTATGGACACCCACACCGCCGTCGCCAGCCGGGTTCTGGCCGATCTGCGGCAGCGGGAGGGCGTCCGCCGGCCCACGGCGGTGCTGTCCACCGCCAGTCCCTTCAAGTTCGGCGGCGCGGTGCTGGAGGCCCTGGGGGCCGTGACAAGCGAGACCGGCCCGGAGCTGGTGGAGGAGCTGGCGGCCCTCACCGGCGTGGCCGCGCCCAAGCCCCTGACCGGCCTGGGGAACAAGACCGTCCGCTTTGACGGGTGGGTGGAAAAAGAGGCCATGGAGCGGGCCGTATCCGATTTTCTGTCCTGATATGTAAGGGCGGCCGCCGGCCGCCCCTTGAGGTCACACGTACTGCCAGGTGTCCACAGGCGCGAAGGTGCCGCAGAAGGTCTCCGCCTTGGTGACGGCTTCTTCGCTCTTGACGTTGATGTGCGTGGCGGTGCACTGGTCGCTGAGGGTGTGATGCTTGCAGTTTGCCACGGTGCAGCACACGCCGCTGATGCAGTCTCTGCCCCCGCAATTTTTCTTGTCGTCCATCTCGATCACCTCGCGAAATAGTATCTGTCTGCCGAAAGGTGTTTATCGATGTCACTTTTTGCCATAGGCGACCTGCATCTGTCCCTGGGGACCGATAAGCCCATGGACGTATTCGGCCCCCGCTGGAAGGACCATGTGGAAAAGCTGCGGGCCGGCTTTGCCGCGCTGACGGATGAGGACGTGTGCGTGCTGTGCGGCGACAGCAGCTGGGCGTCGGACCTGGACGGCGCGCTGGAGGACTTCCGGTTCATCGACGCTCTGCCGGGCAGAAAGATCATCCTCAAGGGCAATCACGACTACTGGTGGACCTCCGGGGCGAAGATGAACGCCTTTTTTGAAAAAAACGGCGTTTCCACCGTCAGCGTCCTCCACAACAACGCCTGGCCCTATGGGGAGAACGCCGCCATCTGCGGCACCAAGGGCTGGTTTTACGAGCCGTCTCGGAGCACGGAACACGACAAAAAGCTCATGGACCGGGAGATACTGCGGCTGGAGGCGTCCCTGCGGGCGGCGGGGGAGCGGGACAAATACGTCTTTCTCCATTATCCGCCCAAATACGGCGGATATGCCTGCCGGGAGATACTGGACCTGCTGGAAAAGTACGGCGTGAAGGTATGCTGCAGCGGCCATCTGCACGCGGACAGCCTGCGGCTGGCCTTCAACGGCTGGACCGGCAATACCCGGCATATCTGCGTGTCCGGGGACGGGCTCGATTTTAGGCCTTGCAAGATCCTGTAATATTTGGTAAAATAAAACGCTGTGTCGTTTTGAGATAGACCATATCAATCGCATTTCCCCGTAATATTGGAAGGAGAAGTCATCCCATGATCGTAAAGAACGTAGAAAAAAAGGAAAAGAGCACGGTCACGTTCGACGTGCTGTGCGACGCCGCGGAGTTTGAGAAGGCCGTGAACGGGGCCTACCTCAAAAACAGGAGCAAGATCTTTGTCCAGGGCTTCCGCAAGGGCAAGGCCCCCCGCATGGTGATCGAGGGCATGTACGGCAGAGACGTGTTCTATGACGACGCGGCGGACGATCTGGCCCCCGTGGCATTCGCGTTCGCCGTGGAGCAGGAGAAGCTGCGCACGGTGGGCAGCCCCGCCGTCAAGGCGGTGGACGTGTCCGACGACAGGGAGCTGACGCTCTCCTTCGTGACGGCCGTTTGGCCGGAGGTCAAGCTGGGCGGCTATAAGGGCCTGAAGGCCCCCAGGGCCAAGGTGGACGTGACCGACGAGCAGGTGGACGCGGAGGTGGAGAAGGCCCGCAAGCGCAACAGCCGCATCGTCACCGTGGAGCGTCCCGCCAAGACGGAGGACACCGTAGTCATCGACTACGAGGGCAGCGTGGACGGCGTGCCCTTCGACGGCGGCAAGGCCGAGGGCCAGAACCTGGTCCTGGGCTCTAACACTTTCATCCCCGGCTTCGAGGATCAGGTGGAGGGCATGTCCGCCGGGGAGGAGAAGGACATCCATGTGACCTTCCCCGAGGATTACCACGAAAAGTCCCTGGCCGGCAAGGCCGCCGTGTTCCACGTCAAGTGCGACGAGGTCAAGGAGAACCAGATGCCCGACCTGGACGACGAGTTCGTCAAGGACGTGTCCGAGTTCGACACGCTGGCCGAGTATAAGGCCGACATCCGGGACCGTCTGACGAAGGCCGCCGAGGCGGAGGCCGACAGCGCGTACCAGTCCGCCCTGATCGAGCAGGCCGGCGACAACATCACCGCCGATATCCCCGACGCCATGGTGGAGGACCAGATGGACAACATGATGCGGGAGTACGACCAGAACCTGCAGATGAACGGCCTCAATCTGGAGCTGTACCTGAAATATCTGGGCCAGGACGCCAAGACCTTCCGGGAGCAGTGCCGGCCCACGGCGGAACGCCGGGTCAAGACCGACCTGCTGCTGGACAAGATCGCTGAGGAGGAGGGCGTCCAGGCCACGGATGAAGAGATCGAGGCCGAATACGCCAAGCTGGCGGAGCAGTACGGCATGACCGCCGAGCAGGTGGAAAAGGCCCTCTCCAGGGATATCATCACCGGTGACGTGAAGACCCGCAAGGCCGCCCAGATCATTTTTGACAGCGGCGTGCCCACGGCCCCCGAGGAGGAGAAGCCCGCCGCCAAGAAGTCCGCAGCCAAGAAGCCGGCGGCCAAAAAGACCACCGCCAAGAAGGCGGAGGCGGACGAGGCCCCCGAGGAGGAGAAGAAGCCCGCCGCCAAGAAGCCGGCGGCCAAAAAGGCCACCGCCAAGAAGGCGGAGGCCAAAAAGGCCACCGCCAAGAAGGCGGAGGCGGACGAGGCTCCTACAGAGGAGAAAAAGCCCGCGGCCAAGAAGCCGGCGGCTAAGAAGCCCGCCGCCAAGAAGGCGGAAAAGGCCGAGAAGAAGGACGAGCCCGAGGCGGAATAAGCCTGGCGCGTTTTGGATAGGCTTTCAATGCTTGGAAAGGAGTGCAGAGCATGAGTTTGGTACCGTATGTTGTGGAACAGACCTCCCGGGGCGAGCGGTCATATGACATCTTCTCCCGGCTTTTGAACGACCGCATCATCATGCTGTCGGAGGAAGTGAACGACACCACCGCGTCGCTGATCGTGGCCCAGATGCTGTATCTGGAGGGCCAGGACCCGGATAAGGACATCCAGTTTTATATCAACAGCCCCGGCGGCAGCGTCACGGCGGGCATGGCGATCTATGACACCATGCAGTACATCAAATGCGATGTCTCCACCATCTGCGTGGGCCTGGCCGCCAGCATGGGCGCGTTTCTGCTCAGCAGCGGCGCGAAGGGCAAGCGCATCGCCCTGCCCAACGCGGAGATCATGATCCATCAGCCCTCCGCCGGCACCCAAGGCCAGGTCACGGACATGACTATCCACATCAAGCGTATGCAGGTCATCAAGGAACGGCTGAACCACATCCTGGCCGACAACACCGGCAAGGACTATGAGCAGATCGTGGCCGACTGTGAGCGGGACAATTTCATGACCGCCGAGGAGGCCCAGGCCTACGGCCTGATAGATAAGATCATCACGAAGAGGTAACGACCATGGCCAGAGATGGCGACAAAAGAGCGCTGCGGTGCAGCTTCTGCGGCAAGACCCAGGCCCAGGTCCAGCGGCTCATCGCCGGCAACGACGCGTATATCTGCGACGAGTGCGTGCGGCTGTGCCTGAGCATCCTGGGGGACGATCTGGACGATGATTTCCAGGAGTTCACCCGGGAGGGGGAGGAGGCCGCCCGGCAGCTCATGGACCCCAAGGACGTACCGTCCCCCCGGCAGATCAAGGCCGCGCTGGACGAGTATGTCATCGGTCAGGACCGGGCCAAGGTCGCCCTGGCCGTGGCGGTGTACAACCACTATAAGCGTATCCTCCACGCGGGCCAGAGCGACGTGGACCTGCAAAAGTCCAACATCCTGCTGGTGGGGCCCACCGGCAGCGGCAAGACCCTGTTCGCCCAGACCCTGGCGCGGATGCTGAACGTGCCCTTCGCCATCGCGGACGCCACCACGCTCACCGAGGCCGGCTATGTGGGGGAGGACGTGGAGAACATCCTGCTGCGGCTGCTGCAGGCGGCGGACTTCGATGTGGAGCGGGCCCAGCAGGGCATCATCTACATTGACGAGATCGACAAGATCTCCCGCAAGAGCGAGAACACCTCCATCACCCGCGACGTGTCCGGCGAGGGGGTGCAGCAGGCCCTTTTGAAGATATTGGAGGGCACCGTTGCCGCCGTGCCGCCCCAGGGGGGACGCAAGCATCCCCACCAGGAGTTCATCCACATCGACACCTCCAACATCCTGTTCATCTGCGGCGGAGCCTTCGACGGGCTGGAGAAGATCATCGAAAACCGCCTGGACCGCAAGAGCATGGGCTTTGGCGCGGAGGTCACCAGCCGGAAGGAGAAGGACGTAGGGGAGGTACTGAGCCATGTGCAGTCCCACGACCTTTTGAAATTCGGCATCATCCCGGAGCTCATCGGCCGCCTGCCGGTGATCACCACCCTGGACAGCCTGGACCGGGACGACCTGATCCGCATCCTGACGGAGCCGAAAAACGCCCTGGTGAAGCAGTATCAGGCCATGCTGGGCTATGACGACGTGAAGCTGGAGTTCGACCCCAAGGCGTTGGAGGCCGTGGCGGACGAGGCCATCGAGATGGACATCGGCGCACGGGGCCTGCGCAGCATCATGGAGCGGGTCATGACAGCGGTCATGTTCGAGGTCCCCTCGGACCGCACCATCGAAACGGTCATCATCACCGCCGACAGCGTGCAGAACGGCTCCCGGCCTGTGATATACAGAAAACGGCGCGTGGACCGCGACGCATCATAAGATCACCGGGCCGCACATCTCGTGCGGCCCATTGAGGTCATAGGAATGGATACTGAGACTACAACTGCATCCCGCCTTCAAATATTCCCCCTGGTGCCGCTGCGGGGCATTTCCGTGTTCCCCGGCATGCGGCTCATCTTCGACGTGGACAGGCCCGAGGCCATGGCGGCGGTGGACGCGGCCATGGAGGCGGACCAGACGGTGTATCTGATCGCCCAGCGGGACGCCTCCGCCGAGTCTGTCACCAGCGCGGACGGCCTTTTCAAGATGGGCACGGTCTGCCGCATCCTCCAGGTCCTGCGCGTGCCGGACGAGGAGGGCGCGAAGGTGATGGTGGAGGGGGTGAGCCGGGGGGTCCTGGTGAAGCTGCTGGCTGTCAAGCCCTATCTGACCTGCCGCGTGGAGACCATGGCGGACGAGACCAACCCCCGCACGGCGGTGAAGGCCGAGGCCCTGATACGCCAGTGCTACGGCCTGCTGGAGAAGTACGCCGATACCTCCGGGCTGGACCTGGCGGACATCCTGCGGGACATCATCCACAGCTCCGACGCGGGGTATGTGGCGGACCTTGTCACCCAGAGCATCTATATGCGCCACGAGCAGAAGCAGCTGGTGCTGGAGGAGCTGCGGCCCCTGCGCCGGCTGGCGCTGGTGAACCGTCTGCTCCGCTGGGAGCTGGACATCCTGGACATGGAGCAGTCCATCCATGAGGAGGCAGCCAAGCGCATGAAGCAGGTCCAGCGGGAGATGTTCCTGCGGGAGCAGCTTCGCACCATCCAGGCGGAGCTGGGCGAGGAGGACGGCTACGGGGACGATACGGACGAGTACCGCACCGCCGTCGCCAACGCCCATCTGCCCAAGGAGGTAGAGGCCAAGCTCTGCAAGGAGATCGGCCGCCTGGCAAAGCAGCCTTTCGGCAGCGCGGAATCCGCCGTGCTGCGAAGCTACCTGGACATCTGCCTGGAGATACCCTGGCAGATCGAGACAGAGGACGATCTGGACCCGGCCGCCGTCCGCAGGGCGTTGGACGAGGACCATTTCGGCCTGGAGAAGATCAAGGACCGGGTGGTGGAATATGTGTCCGTGCGGCGTCTGGCCCCGGACCAGAAGGGCTCCATCCTGTGCCTGCTGGGCCCTCCGGGCACCGGCAAGACCAGCATCGCCCTGTCCGTGGCCCGGGCCATGGGGCGGAAGCTGTGCCGCATCTCCCTGGGCGGCGTCCATGACGAGGCGGAGATCCGGGGCCACCGCAAGACCTATGTGGGGGCCATGCCGGGCCGGATCATGGCCGGCATCCAGCAGGCGGGCAGCCGCAACCCGGTCATGGTGCTGGACGAGATCGACAAGCTGGGCTCCGATTACCGGGGCGACCCCTCCGCCGCGCTGCTGGAGGCCCTGGACCCGGAGCAGAACAGCCAGTTCCGGGACCACTTCCTGGAGCTGCCCTTCGACCTTTCGGACGTTTTCTTCATCACCACCGCCAACAACGCCGACACCATCCCGCCGGCCCTGCTGGACCGGATGGAAGTGGTGGAGTTCCCCAGCTATACGGACGAGGAGAAGCTGGCAATCGCCCGGGATCACCTGCTGCCCAAGCAGCGGAAAAAGCACGGCCTGAACGGCAACCAGCTTCGCATCAACGACGGGGCCATGCGGGAGATCATCGCCCGCTACACCCGTGAATCCGGCGTGCGCCGGCTGGAGCAGCAGCTGGCGGCGGTCTGCCGCAAGACGGCGGCGGGCATCGTGGCCGGCCAGTTCAAGTGCCGGTATCTGCGGGCCGGGGACCTGGAGGAGATGCTGGGCCCGGCCAAGTACCGGGACACCCGCAGCGTTGGCACGGTGGCGGTGGGCCTTGTGCGGGGCCTGGCCTGGACCAGCGTGGGCGGCGAGATACTGGACGCGGAGGTGGGCGTCATGGACGGCTCCGGCAAGCTGGAGCTGACCGGGAACCTGGGGGACGTGATGAAGGAGTCCGCCCGGGCCGCGCTGACCTATATCCGGGCCCACGCCAAAGAGCTTGGGGTGGAGCCGGAGTTTTATAAAAACAAGGACATCCACATCCACTTCCCGGAGGGGGCCGTGCCCAAGGACGGGCCCTCGGCGGGCGTCACCATCTGCACGGGCCTCGTGTCCGCGCTGTCCGGCGTTCCCGTGCGGCAGGACGTGGCTATGACGGGGGAGATAACCCTGCTGGGCCGGGTGCTGCCCATCGGCGGGCTTCGGGAAAAGACCATGGCGGCCCTCCGGGCCGGGGTCCATACGGTGATCATCCCCGCGGAGAACGAGCCGGACCTGGCGGAGATCGATCCCGCGGTCCGCTCCGCGCTGAACTTCATCACCGCCAGCCGGGTGGAGACGGTGCTGGACGCCGCTCTGTGCCGGGAGGAGACGACCGATGCGGTTTGAGCCTGCCCGATTCGTGAAGTCCGCCGGGAATAAGGCGGACTTCATCCGGGATGACCGGCCGTTGGTGGTGTTCGCGGGAAAGTCCAACGTGGGCAAGAGCTCCGTTATCAACTGTCTGCTGGGCCGGAAGAACCTGGCCCGGGTGGGCTCCGCCCCCGGCAAGACCACCAACATAAACTATTTCCTTGTGGCGGACAGCGTATGGTTCGTAGACCTGCCCGGCTACGGCTATGCCAGGGTGTCCCAGGCGGAGCGGGACCGGTGGGGCGCTCTCATGGAGGACTTTTTTACCGAGAGCCAGCGCATCCGTGTGGGCGTTCAGATCGTGGACGGCCGCCACGCGCCTACGGCCCTGGACGTACAGATGAGCGCGCTGTTTGCCGATTGCGGCTGCCATCGGATCGTGGCGGCCAACAAGTGGGACAAGCTGAAAAAGTCGGAGATGGAGCCAAACCTTGCCCTGATCCGCCGGACGCTGGAGCTGGATGAGGAGACGCTGCTGGTGCCGTTCTCGGCGGAGAAGCGCACCGGCCGGGACGAGCTTTTGGGGGCGATATCCGCCCGGGTGTGACATAGATGGGCTTTGGGAACATATGGCGCAATCTGGATTGGTCGGTGCTGGGGGATATCCTGCTTTCCGTGCTGCCGGCCCTGCTTTGCATCACGCTCCATGAGCTGAGCCACGGGGCGGTGGCCTACGCCCTGGGGGACGACACGGCCAAAAGGGCCGGCCGGCTCACCCTGAACCCCATCAAGAGCATCGACCCCTGGGGCATGGTGATGATGGTGCTGTTCCACTTCGGCTGGGCCAAGCCCGTGCCGGTGGATATGCACAAATTCAAAAAGCCCCGGCAGGGGATGGCGGTCACGGCCCTGGCCGGGCCGGTGGCGAACCTTATCATCGCGGCGGTGTTTCTGTTCCTGTACGGGATCCTTTACGGCCTGTTTACCGCCCATTGGATAGCGTTGACGACCAGCCGGTTCCTGCCGGCATACGGCGCGGTGATGGATATGGTCCAGACCACGGCCTATTTATCGCTTTCGCTGGCGGTCTTCAACCTTCTGCCCATCTCGCCCCTGGACGGGTCCAAGGTGCTGGGCGCCTTTTTGAGCGACAGCGCCTATGAAAAGCTCATGCGCTATGAGAGATACGGCATGATCCTGCTGATGGTCCTGGTGGTGTCCGGGGCCTTTTCCGGCGTGCTGGGCAGCGTGACGGGCTGGGTCTATGACAAGATGCGTTTTCTGGCTGATTTTGGTTTTGGGTTGGTAAACCACTGATATGGAAAATCCTACCTTTCACCTGGAGGGTGTCATCAAGACGAAGGAGGAGATGCAGGACTTTGAAGGTCCGCTGACCCTCATACTGATGCTCCTATCCAAAAACAAAATAGAGATACGGGACATCAAGATCGCCCAGATCCTGGACCAGTATCTGGACTGGCTGGCCCGGATGCAGCGGATGGATCTGGAGGTAGCCAGCGAGTTCGTGCAGATGGCGTCCCATCTGGTGTACATCAAGACAAGGACCCTGCTGGCCGGCACGGAGGAGGTCTCGGAGCTGGAGCTGCTCATGACGAGCCTGGAGCAGCTGAAAAGCCGGGACGCCTTTGCCGCCGTGAAGGAGAACCTGCCCGCCATCGGCGCGGCCCTGGAGGCCGGCGCGGGGCTGTTCTCTACCCCCGGCGAGCCGCTGGACCGCTACGGGGAGTACGATTACCACCACGACAGCTGGGAGCTTTTGGCGGCCCTGGCGGGCATGATGGACAAGGCGGTGCCCCGGCAGGAGGAGGACGCCGTGGTCCCCGTGCCCCGGCCCATCGTCTACAGCGTCCAAGACAAGAGCCGCCAGCTCATCGGCCTGCTGCGCAAGCGGCGGCATACGTCCCTGCGGTCCCTGTACGCCATGGCGGAGAGCCGTTCGGAGGTGGTCGCCACGTTCCTGTCCCTGCTGACCATGTGCTCCATGGGCAGCGTTACCATCGACCGGGAGGGGGAGGATTACACGGTGCGTTTCACCGGCGGCGACACGGAAGCGATTTTGGAGAACATCGATTATGGATAAAATAGAACTGAAAAGCGCCATCGAAGCGATCCTGTTCGCCTCCGGCGAGCCGGTCCAGGCCCAGCGCATCGCCGTGGTGACGGACGCCGACACCCAGGCGGTGCTGGACGCGGGAGCGGAGCTGGCGGAGGAATACGAGGCGGGCCGGCGGGGCATAAGGCTGGTGCGGCTCAACGATTCTCTGCAGCTGCACAGCGCGCCGGAGCACGCCGCGGCCATCACCCGGGCTCTGGAGCAGCGGCGGGCTCCCAGGCTGTCGCCGGCCTCTCTGGAGGTGCTGGCGGTCGTGGCCTACTTCCAGCCGGTGACAAGGGCCTATATCGAGCAGATGCGGGGCGTGGACAGCTCCTACACCGTGGGCGTGCTGACGGAGCGGGGCATGATCGAGCCCTGCGGCCATTTGGAGGCCGTGGGCCGGCCCACCCTGTACAGGACCACGGACCTGTTTTTGCGGACCATGGGCGTTTCCAGCCTGGCGGAGCTGCCGCCTCTGCCGGAGATGGCCGGCAGCGACGCGGCCCGGCAGCTCCAGCAGAAGGTGGAGGCCCTGCGGGCCGCGGAGGAGTCCGTCTTGGCCGTGGCGGAGGAAGAGGGCGCGGAGAGTCCGGCGCAAAAGGAGAACGACCCGGAGAGTTGACTTTTTTATCCATCCTGACCGCTGTCGCGGCGGCGGTGTTACTGCTGCCGCTGACGCCCCTGCGCCTGAACGCCGCCTATAAGGACGGCGTTTTCACCCTGTCCGGCCAGGCGGGACCCCTGACAGCGGACCTGCTGCCCCGGAAAAAACGGGCCAAAAAGCCCCGGGGCAGGGGTGCGCGCAGACGGATAGAGCCCGCGGTGCTGCGGATGGCGGCGGAATGCGGCTGCCGGGCGGCCGGCAGGCTCCTGCGGGGTGCGCGGATATACGCGCTGCGAGCCCGGTACACCGCCGGCGGGCCGGACCCGGCCGACGCGGTGATGGCCTATGCCCGGGCCGGCGTCGCCATGGAGGGCATCGCGGCGGCGGTGGAGTGCGCGGATCTGCGGGCGGATGTGGACTTTGACGCCGGCCGCTCCCGCTTTGAGGGGCGCATCGGCATATCGGCGCGGCTGGGAACGGTCCTTGCCGCCGCTTTTTGTTTTGGGATCGCCTTTTTGCGGAGATACTACCAGTATAAACGTGAAAAGGAATGATGCTTTATGGCAGAACAGGCCGTGAGCGATCTCATGCAGACCGCCATGGACAAGATCCGGGACATGGTGGACGCCAACGCCGTGGTGGGCGCGCCTATCACCACCCTGGACGGCGTCACGCTCATCCCCGTCTCCCGGCTGAGCTTCGGCCTTGCCTCCGGGGGCAGCGATAAGACCGCCTCCACCGCCAAGCCCGGCGTGTGGGGCGGCAGCGGCGCGGCGGTGAAGGTGGAGCCGGTGGGCTTTCTCCTGAGCAGAGAGGGCGGGGTCCGGATGCTGGCTATCCAGCCGCCGGCCTTCTCCGTGGGGGAGCGGCTGGTGGACATGGCCCCGGAGCTTCTGGAAAAGCTGGAGGAGTGCATCGACAAATACGCCCGAAAGGACGGCCGGGAGGCCGGCGGTCAGGAGCCATGCTGAAGGATATGGCCCCACGCGCCCGTAAGATGCTGGCCGCGCTGCTGGCCGCGGCGTTGGTACTGGCCGTACCTGTCCCCGCCGGCGGGGCGGAGGCCCCCGTGCCGGAGATATCCGCCCGGGCGGCGGTGGTGATGGAGGCGGACAGCGGCCGGACCGTCTATGAGCGCGACGCCGACGAGCCCATGCTCATCGCCAGCACCACCAAGATCATGACGGCCCTGATCGTGCTGGAGCGGTGCGACCCGGACCAGCAGGTGACCATCGACCCGGCCTGGACGGGGGTGGAGGGCTCCTCCATGTACCTGTACGCCGGCCAGGTGCTGACGGTCCGGGACCTGCTGTACGGCCTCATGCTGGCCTCTGGCAACGACGCGGCGGTGGCTCTGGCCTGCATCACAGCCGGGTCCGTGGAGGCATTCGCGGAGCTGATGAACGAAAAGGCCCGGGATTTGGGCTGCGCCAACACCCACTTCGTTAACGCCAACGGCCTGGACGACCCGGACCACCACGCCAGCGCGAGAGATCTGGCGGCCATCACCCGGGAGGCCGTCAAAAACGAGGCGTTCCGGCAGATCGTCTCCACCACGGCCAGGAAGGTGGGGGACAATATCTACACGAACCACAACCGGCTTCTGCGGGCCTGCGAGGGCGTGTTCGGCGTCAAGACCGGCTACACCATGGCGGCGGGCCGGACCTTGGTGACCGCCTGCGAGCGGGAGGGCCTGACCTTCATCTGCGTGACCTTGAACGACCCGGACGACTGGCAGGATCATATGTCCCTTTACGACTGGGCCTATGGCCTCTACACCCGTGACGACGTGCTGGCGGGAGTCACCTGGTCCGTGCCGGTGATCGGCGGCGTGGCGGAGACGGTACCGGTGGCGGCGGCGGAGGGACTGGCGGTGTTCCACCGGGACCAGGACGCCATCACCATCGAATACACCCTGCCGCCGTTCGTGTATGCGGACGTGCAGGCCGGGTCCACGGCCGGTCAGGCGGCGGCCTATATCGACGGCGTGGAGGCGGGCCGGGCGGACCTGGTCTACGTTCGTGACGTGCCCCAGGCCCCGGCGGAGGAGCCCACTTTCTGGGAAAGAGTACGGGATCTGGTGGGCTGAGAGAAGGAGCGGACAGGATGAAGCAGAGACTGCAAAAGCTGATCTCCGGCGCGGGGCTCGCCTCCCGGCGGGCGGCGGAGGAGATGATACGGGCCGGCCGGGTGACGGTGAACGGCGCGCCGGCGGGTCTGGGCGACAGCGCGGACCCGGAGGAGGACGATGTGCGTCTGGACGGCCAGAGCCTTCGCCAGCCCCGCCGCCGGCGGTACATAGTTTTGAATAAGCCCAGAGGCTATGTGACTACCATGAAGGACGACCGGGGCCGCCCCACCGTGGCGGAGCTGACGGCGGACGCCGGCGGACGGCTCTATCCCGTGGGCCGGCTGGATATGGACTCGGAGGGCCTGCTCATCCTCACCGACGACGGGGACGCGGCCAACGCCCTCATGCACCCCTCCCATCAGGTGGATAAGGTGTATACCGTCTTTGTCCAGGGGGAGGACATACCGGGCTCCCTGGCCCGGCTGCGGGCCATGGACAGCCTGGAGGGAGAGCCCATCGCAAGGCCCACCGTTTCGCTCATCGAGCGCAGAGGGACCGGCGCGGAGGTGCAGATCGTGATCCATGAGGGGAAAAACCGCCAGATCCGGCGGATGTGCGCCGCCTGCGGGCTCCATGTGAGCCGCCTTGTCCGCATCGCGGAGGGGCCGGTCACCCTGGGCGGGCTGCCGGCGGGGAAGTGGCGGCCCATGACGGCCGATGAAATTTCTTATATCCAAAAATTTAAAATCGACCATTTAAAAGCCTAAAATCCACCGTTCATGCAAGAAATAATAAAATCTGCATATAATACTTGCATTTTTTCAAAAATGCAAGTATTATTGTCTGGTCGAGCGTCTAATTCGTTGAAACGGAGAGGCAGATATGGACAAGGATATCCTCTCGCTGATGAACTCCGGGGACCGGCGGCTGAGCAAGGGCCAGCGGCAGATCGCCCGCTTCATCACGGAGAACTATGATAAGGCCGCTTTTATGACGGCCGGGAAGCTGGGCCGGACCGTTGGCGTCAGCGAGTCCACGGTGGTGCGTTTCGCCACGGAGCTGGGCTTTGACGGCTACCCCGGTATGCGCCGGGCCATGCAGGAGATGGTCCGCAGCCGCCTGACAAGCGTGCAGCGCATCGCCGTGGCAAAGGATATGCTGGGGGGCGCGGACGTGATAAAGTCCGTCATGAACTCCGACGTGGACAAGCTGCAATCGTCCATGGACGAGCTGGACCGGGACGCCTTCGACCGGGCCGTGGAGACCATCGGCGGGGCGGACCATCTTTACATCGTGGGTATGCGCTCCTCCGCCGCGCTGGCGTCCTTTTTGGGGTTTTATATGAACCTGCTGGTGGAGGATGTGCGTCTGATCCATGACACCACCGCCAACGAGGTATACGAGCAGATCATGCACATCGGCCCCGGCGACGTGTATGTGGGCATCAGCTATCCCCGGTATTCCTCCGGGTCTTTGAAGGCCATGGAATTTGCCAAGCGGCAGGGGGCGACGGTGATCGCCCTGACGGACCAGGAGAATTCCCCCTTTGCCAAGCTGGCCGATATCAAGCTCTTCGCCAAGAGCGACATGGTGTCGTTCCTGGACTCCCTGGTGGCCCCCATGAGCCTGATAAACGCCCTGATCGTGGCGGTGGCCGCCCAGCGGCGGGACTCTCTGGGCGAGACCTTTGGCTACCTGGAGAAGCTGTGGAGCGAGTACGGCACCTTTACCAGCGGTGAGAGCTGATATCGTCGTGATCGGCGGCGGGGCTGCCGGGATGATGGCCGCCATCGCCGCGGCGGAGCGGGGCGCGGACACGGTCCTTCTGGAACCAAACAGCGTGCTGGGCCGGAAGGTGCGTATCACCGGCAAGGGCCGGTGCAACCTTACTAACGACTGCGACGTGCCCACGGCGCTGTCGAACGTGCCCACCAACCCGAAATTTCTCTATAGCTGCCTGACGGCCTTCCCGCCGGCGGCGGCAATGGCATTTTTCGAGGGCCTGGGCGTGCCGCTGAAAACAGAGCGGGGCGGCCGGGTGTTTCCCATTTCAGACAACGCCAACGACGTGGCGGACGCGCTGGCCCGGCGGCTGAGAGAGCTGGGCGTGCGCCATGTGCGCGATAAGGCGTCCGGCGTCGTGCCGGGCGGGTCCGGCGCGGTCCGGGCCGTCGCCACGGACCGGGGGGAGATAGCCTGCGCCGCCGCCATCCTCTGCACAGGCGGGCTCTCCTATCCCGCCACCGGCTCCACCGGCGGCGGCTATGCCATCGCCGCCGCACTGGGCCACCGCATCGTCCCGGCCCGGGCGTCGCTGGTGCCGCTGGAGAGTCCGGCGGACTGGTGCGGGGAGCTGGCCGGCCTGGCCCCGCGCAACGTGGAGCTGAAGGTCCTGGAGGACGGCAGGACCGTCTATGCCGAGCGGGGGGAGATGCTCTTCGCCCACTTCGGCGTGACGGGCCCGCTGGTCCTGTCCGCCAGCGCGCATATGCGAAACTGGGGGACGAGCCGGTACGACCTGTCCATCGACTTCAAGCCCGCTTTGGATGAGAAAAAGCTGGACGAGCGCATATTGCGGGACTTTGCGAAATATGCCAACCGGGACTTCGCCAACGCCCTCTCGGACCTGGCGCCCCACACGCTGATCCCCGTGCTGGTGCGGCTTTCCGGCATACCGGCCCGCGCCAAGGTCCACGACCTGACCCGGGCCCAGCGCAGGAGCCTGGCGGCGGTGCTGAAGGCGTTCCCCGTGCCTGTGTCCGGCCCCCGGCCCGTGGCGGAGGCCATCGTCACCGGCGGCGGGGTGGACGTGGGGCAGGTGGACCCCCGCACCATGGGCTCCAAGCTGGTCCCCGGCCTGTACTTAGCGGGGGAGGTGCTGGATGTGGACGGGTACACCGGCGGATTCAATCTTCAGATCGCTTGGGCCACCGGCCGCTGCGCCGGCCTGGCCGCGGGAAAGGGTATGCTATGAGCAAGAGCGTGTTTTCCGTCGCCATCGACGGCCCCTCCGGCGCGGGAAAGAGCACGGTCGCCAAGGCGGCGGCCGCCCGCTGCGGGTTCATCTATGTGGACACGGGAGCCATCTACCGCACGGTGGGCCTGGCCGTGCGGCGGGCCGGCGCGGACCCCCACAGCGAGCGGGCCGTGGCCGCGCTGCTGCCGCGTCTGTCCATCCGCTTCGACTATGGGCCCGACGGGACCCAGCGGATGCATCTGGACGGGGAGGACGTGTCGGAGGCCATCCGCACGCCTGAGATGAGCATGTACGCCTCCGCCGTGTCGGCGCACCCGGCCGTGCGTGCGTATCTGCTGGATATGCAGCGGGATATGGCGTGGAAAAACAGCGTAGTCATGGACGGCCGGGATATCGGCACGGTGGTGCTGCCGGACGCGGACCTGAAGATATTTCTCACCGCCTCGCCGGAGGCACGGGCCAGACGCCGTCTGGCGGAGCTGGCGGCGAAGGGAGATCCCAGCACGTATGAGGAGGTCCTGGCGGACATGGTAAAGCGGGACGAGCAGGATTCCACCCGCGCCGCTGCGCCCCTGAAGGCGGCGGAGGACGCGGTGCTGGTGGATACGTCGGACATGACCCTGGACGAGAGCATCGAGCGCGTCTGCGCGCTGGTCCGCGAGCGGACGGAGGCGGCCCTATGATAGTGCGCGTGGCCCCCAGCGCGGGCTTTTGCTTCGGGGTGGACCGGGCCGTGAACATGACGCGGCGGACGCTGGCCGAGGAGGGCTCCTGCTGGTGTTTGGGAGAGCTCATCCACAACCGGGACGTGGTGGCCTCTCTCGCGGAAAAGGGGCTGCGTACGGCGGCGGCCGCGGAGGACGTGCCGGCCGGGGCCAGCGTAGTCATCCGCTCCCACGGCATCTCCCGGGCCGAGCGGGACTGCCTTGCGGCAAAGGGCTGCCGGATCGTGGACGCCACGTGCCCCAAGGTGGCCCGCATCCATCAGATCGTGGAGCAGGCCGGCCGGGAGGGCCGGCAGGTGGTGGTGTTCGGAGAGCCCACCCACCCGGAGGTCCGGGGCATATGCGGCTGGTGCCGGGGCGCGGCGGTGGTCCGGGACATGGAGCAGTTCCGAAGCTGGGCCGACAGCGCGGGCATTTCCCCGGACGCGCCGCTCACGGTGGTTTTTCAGACCACTTCCAACCGGGAAAATAGTGAACAAAGTATAAATTCGTTAAAAAAACAGTATACAAACGGAAGATTATTTGATACAATATGTAACACTACGAGTATTAGGCAAAAAGAGGCCCGGGAGCTGGCCGCGGAGTGCGATGCCGTGGTCGTCGTAGGCGGACGGCACAGCGCGAACAGCGTCCATCTGGCGGAGATCTGCGCGGACGGATGCGAGCGGGTGCAGTTCGTGGAAAATGCGGACGAGCTGGACCTGGAGGGACTGTCCGGGTGCGCGGTCGTCGGCGTCACGGCCGGGGCTTCTACGCCGTCGTGGATCATTAAGGAGGTAGTAAACAAAATGAACGAGCCTGAGATCAAAAAGGAAGAGCCTGACGTGATGGAGGCCCCTGTGGCGGAGGAGACGCCCGTGGTAGTGGAGAACGAAACTGCCGAAGAGGCCCCCGCGGCGGAAGAGCCTGTCGCGGAAGAGGCCCCTGCGGCCGAGGAAGCCCCCGCTGCGGCGGAAGAGGCCCCGGCTGATAGCGCGGAGATGACCTTCGACCAGATGCTGGAGGAGTCCATCCGCACCATCCACAACGGCGATACCGTCACCGGCCGCGTGGCCGCCATCGGCTCCACCGAGATCACCATCGACCTGCCCACCAAGCACTCCGGATACATATCCGTATCCGAGTTCACCAACGATCAGCCTGGTGTGGACATCAACGACCTGGTGAAGATCGGTGACGAGATCCAGGCTTCCGTCGTGCGCGTCAACGATGTGGAGGGCACCGTGCAGCTTTCCAAGCGTCGTCTGGACGCGGCCAAGAGCTGGACCGACATCGAGGCCGCCTATGAGGAGGGCACTGTCCTGGAGGGCAAGGTGTCCGAGGAGAACAAGGGCGGCGTGGTAATCAACATCAAGGGCATCCGGGTGTTCATCCCCGCGTCCCAGACCGGTCTTGGCCGGGACGAGCCCATGAGCGAGCTGGTGGGCAAGACCGTCCGCTTCCGCATCACCGAGGTCAATCGTTCCCGCAAGCGCGTGGTGGGCTCCATCCGCAGCGTCACCGCCCGGGAGCGTCGGGAGAAGGCCGAGAAGGTCTGGGCCGAGATCGAAAACGGCAAGGTCTATCACGGCACCGTTAAGAGCATGACCTCCTACGGCGCGTTCGTGGATATCGGCGGCGTGGACGGCATGGTCCATGTGTCCGAGATCAGCTGGGACCGCATCCGCAAGCCCGAGGACGTGCTGAGCGTGGGCCAGGAAGTGGATGTGCACGTTATCAGCTTCGACCCGGAGAAGAAAAAGATCTCCCTGGGCTACCGCAAGGCGGAGGACAACCCCTGGCTGAAGTTCACCGACGCTTACAAGGCCGGCGACGTTGCCAGCGTGAAGGTTGTCAAGCTGATGCCTTTCGGCGCGTTCGCTGAGGTGCTGCCCGGCGTGGACGGCCTGATCCACATCTCCCAGATCGCCAACCGGCGCATCGGCAAGCCCGACGAGGTGCTGTCCGTCGGCCAGGTGGTGGACGCCAAGATCACCGCCATCGACGAGGACAAGCAGAAGATCAGCCTCTCCATCCGTGCGCTCATCGAGCCGGAGCCGGTCGCTCGGCCCAAGCCCGCCGAGCACAGGGACCCGGAGCCGGAGGCTGACGCGCTGGTCTATGAGGTCTCCGCCACCGGCGAGGCCACCGGCGTGGCCCCCGAGGCCGACGACCCCACGGAAGAGGAATAAGAAGACAGATACTGCGGCTCAGGAGACGCCGGTCTCCGACGTGTCTTGCATTCGTCTTTTAAAACTAAAGAGATCAAAGGGCTTATTCTTGTTACGGCAGATAAGCCCTTTTGGTATTCTTATTTTGCTGTGCACACAGTTATAGATAGAAGGAGAAAAGAGATGATGGCGGAGAACAGAGATATCATTTTTATTTGCAATACTTATATGCAGCTTATCACCGCCATACAAATGAAGACCGCCATGTTTTCGGACAGGAGGGCAGACCTTGTTCTGTCCGACCATTCGGTCAATGCGGCAAACGTATGCGAGAATACGAGAAAGCTGCAGATTTTTGACCATGTGCACTTTGTTCGCTCCAGGGAGTTGGAATACAATTACTCCGCGATCAGTGATCTGGCCCATCGGTTCAAGCTGCTGCTGGGTGATAATGGTTTTTTTGAGCCCGCGATAGAATGGAAGGCCGGATATAAGGTCATCTTCGCCTTTAACAGCTGCGATCAGATCGTTCAGTATATTTATAGCATGAGCGCGAGGAAGGGGACCACACCCGAATTGAAATGCTATGAAGAGGGCATCCTTTCGTGCTTTGCCATGTTCGATAATATCTGCGGCAGAAGAGACAAGCTATTTGAGCATATCTGCAGGCTGTTTGGGATCAAGTGCCCATACGGAAATGTAAAGGAGTATTATTGTTACTACCCGGAGCTGTATCCCTCTGCGACAGATAAGGTCTATCCTATACCACTCATCTCCAGGGACCGGGACAGCATTACAGATCTGCTGAACGGTGCGTTTTCATATGATCCGGATAGAGATGTTTATCCGCAAAAATATATCTTTTTTGGCACGGCCCTGGATATCGACGGCTTCGATGTGGGGGAAGCGGATCTCGTCCTCAGGATCGCCGATCTGGTAGGGAAAGACAATCTTTTGGTGAAGCTGCATCCTCGTGACAGACGGGGCATATATGAAGAATATGGCATCGCCGTATCGCGCAGCTCGTCGATCCCCTGGGAGGTCATTCAGATAAACCGCGATTTCAGTGACCATGTCTTTTTGTCTGTGAACAGCGGCAGCGTTCTGAACGCCTCTGCAATGCTGGGTGACGACATCCCCACATTTTACCTGTATCCCCTTGTGAGAGGTAAAAATGACTATGTTGATCGATTTGGCGACAATGCGGGCGGCGTTGTCAGCAGCCTCCAGGAAAGCGGCGCGCTGAAAAGGATGCGCATTGTCGAGTCTCTTGACGAGATCATGAGCGTCTGAGCTTATCGGGACGCCCAAGTGTTCGTGGGCGAACTTCAAATTTGATCAAAATACAACGCCTCCGGTACTTGCCGGAGGCGTTGTGTTCGCCTGATTCAGTTGAAGGTGTCTGCGTGGAGGTCAAAGAGCTTTTCGATGCGCTCTTTCAAGGGACGGTTTTCCGGCGCGGCCAGGGCCGGGTCCGCAGCCAGAAGTGCCTGGGCCTCACTCTGGGCCTGCTTTAAGACCCGCATATCGCCGGACAGGTCCGCCACGTGCATCTCCGGCAGACCGTGCTGCCGAGAGCCAAAGAAATCGCCGGGTCCCCGGAGCCGCAGATCTTCCTCGGAGATCTTGAACCCGTCGCCGGTCTTTGTCATGATCTCCAGCCGGGCCCTGGCGTCGGGGCTGTCCGCGTCCGAAAAGAGGACGCAGTAGCTCTTGTGCTGTCCCCGGCCCACCCGGCCCCGGAGCTGGTGAAGCTGGCTGAGACCGAACCTGTCCGCGTTCTCCACGATCATCAGCGCGGCGTTGGGCACGTCCACGCCCACCTCGATCACCGTGGTGGACACAAGAACGTCATATTCGCCGGCGGCGAAGGCGGCCATGACCGCGTCCTTGTCCTTCGCCTTCATGCGGCCGTGGACGCAGCCGATCCGCAGGTCCGGGAACACGTCTTTCTGCAGGGTCCTGGCGTAGCTCTCCGCGCTCTTGAGGCCGGGGGGCAGCTCCTCGTTTTCCTCCACCATGGGGCAGACGATGAACACCTGCCGTCCCTCGCCCACCAGCCGGCGGACGAACCGCCAGATACGCGCCCGCATATCCTCGCCCAAGGCGAAGGTGTCCACCTTCTGCCGGCCTGGGGGCAGCTCGTCCAGCACGGACACGTCCAGATCGCCATAGATGATCAGAGCCAGGGTCCGGGGGATGGGGGTGGCGGACATGACAAGCACATGGGGCCGCTCTCCCTTGCCGGAGAGCGCGCTGCGCTGGGCCACGCCGAAGCGGTGCTGCTCGTCCGTGACTACCAGGCCCAGGTCCGCGAAGGCGACGCCCGCGCTCAAAAGCGCGTGGGTGCCCACCGCCACGTCCGCCATGCCCGCCGCCAGCAGCTCGTTGACGCTCCGCTTTTCCGCCGCCTTCATGGAGCCGGTCAGCTTCACCACCCGGATGCCCATAGGCCCGAGAAGCTGGGAGAGATTCGCGTAGTGCTGGTCCGTCAATATTTCCGTGGGGGCCATGAAGGCCGCCTGCAGGCCGTTTTTCACGCACTGCCAGATGAGCGCGGCGGCCACCAGGGTCTTGCCGCTGCCCACGTCGCCCTGCAGCAGCCGGTTCATGGGCGTGCCGGAGGCCATGTCCGCCAGCGCTTCCTCCACGGCCCGGACCTGGGCGGCGGTGGGCCGGTAGGGGAGCTGGGACCAGAACGCCTCCATAGGCCGGGCCGCGAGACGCCGGCCCTGACCGGCGGTGCGCTTTTCCCGCATGACGCCCATGGCGGCCGCCAGCACGAACAGCTCCTCGAACACCAGCCGCCGCCGGGCCTGCTCCAGAGCTATGTCGTCCCGGGGGAAGTGGATGTTCTCATAGGCGTACCGCGCCTGGGCCAGATGCAGCCGGTCGCAGAGAGCCGGCGGCAGCGCGTCCGGCGCCTGTCCGCCGCAGGCGGCCAGGGCCTGGGATATGGCCCCGGACACCAGCTTTTGGGTCAGGCCCGCCCGGAGCCGGTACACCGGCAGGATGCGGCCGGTGACGACTCCCTGGCGGTCGGCCCGCTCAAAGACCGGGTTCGTCATGGTCCGGCGGCGGCCCATGGCGGAGACCCGGCCGTAGAAAACATAGGTCTGGCCCACTTCAAAGCTGTTTTTCAGGTAGGTCTGGTTGAAGAAGGTTATATCCAGAGTGCCGGTGTCGTCCACGCAGCGCAGGCGCACAAGCTCCATGCCCCGGCGGATGAAGCTGGCAACCGGCCGGTCCGCCGCCATGGCCCTGACGCACACCGGCGTCTCCAGAGGGGCCTCACCGATGGCATAGCAGCGCCGCCGGTCCTCATACGCCCGGGGGAAAAAGCTCAGAAGATCCCCCAGCGTGCGTACGCCCAGCTTCTCAAAGGCCTTGGCGCGTGTCTCGCCCACGCCCTTCAGATATCGGATGTCGTCGTTCAAGCCAGCCATGGTGCGATTGTAACACGCCGCAAAAAAAAATACAAATCTATCGGCGGCGGGGCGGAGGGGCGTTTGCCCTGATTGGATAAAAGTAATAAACACATAAAAAATATGTTAAACCATTTTGTCGTATATTGACATTCGTTAACGATGGAATTATAATATTCCAGGAAACGGCGGAGGGCGCGTCCCGCCGCCGGGAAAACAAACGAAACAGAAGGAGGTCCCCAATGAAAAAGTATCTTGCACTACTCCTTGCTCTGACGATGATCTTCGCGCTGGCGGTCCCCGCCATGGCCGACGAGGAAGAGGTCACCTTCGACGAGGAACTGGTCGCCGCCGCCCAGGAAGAGGGCGAGCTGGTGGTCTATGGCTCCTGCGAGGAGCCCTATCTGGCCGCCGCCGCCGAGCACTTCCAGGAGCTGTTCGGCATCGAGGTACAGTATCAGCGCCTGTCCACCGGCGAGGTCCAGGCCAAGATCGAGGAGGAGAACGGCAACCCCTCCGCCGACGTGTGGTTCGGCGGCACCACCGATCCCTACAACGTGGTGGCTGCCGAGGGTCTGCTGGAGCCCTATGAGGCTGTCAACGCCAGCCACCTGCTGGGCGATCAGTACAAGCACGCCGACGGCATGTGGTACGGCATCTACAAGGGCATCCTGGGCTTCATGGTGAATGTGGACGAGCTGGAGCGCATGGAGCTGCCCGTGCCCGAGGACTGGGCCGACCTGACCGACCCCCAGTATGAGGGCCTGATCTGGCTTTCCAACTACAACACCGCCGGCACCGCCAAGCTGGTCATCAACACCATGATCCAGAAGTACGGCCACGACGAGGGCATCCAGTACCTGGTAGACCTGGACAAGAACATCGAGGTCTATACCAAGTCCGGCTCCGGTCCGTCCAAGAACGTGGGCACCGGCGAGTGCGTCATCGGCATCGGCTTCCTGCATGACGGCATCACCCAGATCATCGACAACGGCTATGAGAACATCCAGCTTGTGATCCCCTCCAGCGGCACCTCCTTTGAGATCGGCGCCACCGCCATCTTCAAGGGCGCGGCCCACCCCAACGCCGCCAAGCTGTGGATCGAGTATGCTCTGAGCCCCGAGTGCGTGAACCTGGCCAAAGACACCGGCTCTTACCAGTTCCTGGTCATCGACAACGCCGAGCAGCCCGAGCAGGCTGAGGAGTTCGGTCTGGATCCCGAGAACGTCATGGACTATGACTTCGAGGACGCCACCGAGAACATCGGCACCTATGTGGAGGAAGTCATGAACGCTCTGGGCGGCGGCGACGACCGCTTTGAGACCGAGTGAGTTTTCCGCGAACGATATCTGAACCGGCGACGGAGGATGGCGTGGCCATCCTCCGTTTTTTAAAGCTTGATTGAGAGAGGAGGGCGGACCCTATGGCGAGAAGTCAGAGCGCGGCGCTGGATCGGAAAAAGCTGATGGCCGATCCCGTCATGGTGGGGACCATCGTGGTCCTGATCACGTTTCTGACCCTGTTCATCCTGTACCCCCTGGCGATCCTTCTTGTGGACAGCTTTTACGGCGACGGCGGCCCCACCTTTGACATCTTCCGGCGGGTGCTGGATATGCCCACGTTCCGCCGGGCCATCACCAACACCCTGAAGGTGGGCTTTCTGGTGGGCATCCTGTCCGCCGCCGTGGGCCTGCTGTTCGCCTATGTGGAGGTCTATGTAAAGGTAGGCCGGGCGGTGGGGGGCCTTTTCAAAGTGGTCTCCATGCTGCCGGTGGTCTCGCCGCCTTTCGTGCTGAGCCTTTCGATGATAATGCTGTTCGGCAAGGCGGGGCTGATAACCCGGTTTCTGCTGCATATCTACGACAACAGCGTCTATGGCTTCTGGGGCATCGTCATCGTGCAGACGCTGACCTTCTTCCCGGTGTGCTACATGATGCTCAAGGGCCTTTTGAAGAACATAGACCCCTCTCTGGAGGAGGCGGCCCGGGACATGGGCGCGGGGCGGATGCGCGTGTTCACCAGCGTGACGCTGCCGTTGCTGCTGCCGGGTCTTGGCAACGCCTTTCTGGTGACGTTCATCGAGTCCATCGCGGACTTTGCCAACCCCATGATCATCGGCGGGTCCTATGACACCCTGGCTACCACCATCTATTTGCAGATCACCGGCGCCTACGACAAGCAGGGCGCGGCGGCCATGGCCGTGGTGCTGCTGACTATCACGCTTTTGATGTTCGCGGTGCAGAAGTATTACCTGGAGGCCAAGACGGCGGCCACGCTGACCGGCAAGGCGTCCCGGGGCCGGATGCTCATCGAGGACAAGAGCGTGACCCGCCCGCTGACGGCCCTTTGTTCGCTGGCGGCGGCCTTCGTCATCATCATGTATCTGTGCGTGCCCATCGGCGCGCTGTTCCCCACCTGGGGGTACAAATTCACGCCGCTGACCTTCAAGTGGTTCCAGCAGGTGTTCACCCGGTACAAGGGCTTCAAGGCGTTCCGGGACTCCTTCGTGCTGAGCCTGATCTCCGCCCCCATCACGGCGCTGCTTTCCATGATCATCTCCTACCTGGTGGTAAAGCGGAAGTTCAAGGGCAAGGGCTTCATCGAGGCGGTATCCATGCTGGCTATGGCCGTGCCCGGCACGGTGCTGGGCGTGGGATATATCCGGGGCTTTTCCGGCGGCGTGTTCCACACGGGCTTTTTGCAGGGCATCTACGGCAGCGCGGCGATCTTGATCATCGTGTTCGTGGTCCGGTCCCTGCCCACCGGCACCCGCAGCGGCATCTCCGCCCTGCGGCAGATCGACAAATCCATCGAGGAGTCGGCCTACGACATGGGCGCGGACAGCTTCAAGGTGTTCATGACCGTGACCCTGCCGCTGATAAAGGACTCCTTCCTGAGCGGCCTGGTGACGGCCTTCGTCCGCAGCATCACCGCCATCTCCGCCATCATCCTGCTGGTGACGCCGCAGTTTTTGCTCATCACCGTGCAGATCAACGAGTTCGCGGAGAAGGGCTCCTATTCCATCGCCTGCGCCTTCGCCACCATCCTGATCCTTATCACCTACGGCGCGGTGCTTTTGATGAACCTGTTCATCCGCTTTTTCGGCACAAGCAGACAGATAAAGGAGGATATGTGAGATGTCCAAGATCAAAAAAGGCGTCAAGCTGGACCATATTTCCAAGATATACCAGGACCCCAAGACCGGCAAGGACTTTTACGCGGTGAAGGACGTCTCTCTGGACATCGAGCCCGGCTCCTTCGTGACGCTGCTGGGGCCCTCCGGCTGCGGCAAGACCACCACGCTGCGTATGATCGCGGGCTTCGAGAGCCCCGACGAGGGGGAGATCTACCTGGGCGAAGAGGCCATCAACGCCCTGACCCCCAACAAGCGGGACACGGCCATGGTGTTCCAGAGCTATGCGCTGCTGCCCCACTATAACGTGTTCGACAACGTGGCCTATGGCCTGAAACTGCGGAAGGTGCCCAAGGACGAGATACGGGAGCGGGTCATGCGCATTTTGGACCTGGTGGAGCTGTCCGGCATGGAGGGGCGCATGACTAACCAGCTTTCCGGCGGCCAGCAGCAGCGGGTGGCCCTGGCGCGGGCCCTGGTGATCGAGCCCGGCGTGCTGCTTTTCGACGAGCCCCTCTCCAACCTGGACGCCAAGCTGCGCGTGTCCATGCGAACGGAGATACGCCGCATCCAGCAGGAGGTGGGCATCACCGCCATCTACGTGACCCACGACCAGAGCGAGGCCATGGCCCTGAGCGACAACATCATCATCATGAATCAGGGCGTCATCGCCCAGATGGGCTCGCCCCGGGAGGTGTATTACCAGCCCAACAGCGAGTTCGTGGCGGACTTCATCGGTGAGGCCAACTTCCTGAAAGGCGTCATGACCGGCATGGAGGGGGACCACGCCATTTTGGAGATCGAGGGCAGTAAGACCCCTGTCCAGCCCAAGGAGGGCATGACCGTGGGCGAGACCTACACGGCGGTGCTGCGGCCCGAATCCGCCGCCCTGGCGGACACCGGCGGCCTGCCCTGTAAGGTTGTGCTGAGCTGCTTCATGGGCTCGTATCAGAACTACCACGTGATGGTGGGCGATACTCTGGTGAAGCTGACGGACTATAACCCCAAGAACAAGCGGATCTACGACGTGGGAGAGACCTGCTCGCTGGTGTTCGACCCGGCGTATGTACACATCCTGTAAAAACACAAGGAGCCGCTCAAAAGGCGGCTCCCCTTTTTGGTGAACGCTATGGACAGTACCAACATCCTGGAGGGCTGGCTTAGGGCAGCTGAAAAAGACGAGCCGGTCTGGATAGACGACGTGCGCCGCGCTTGCGCGGCCATGCCGGACCGGGCGGACGTGATCGTACGCACATGGCTTTTTGACGGGGGCTGCCGGGATTTTTCGGTCCCGCTGCCCCGGTGGGAGACCCCGGCCCAGCGGCGGTTTGCCGCGGAATACCTACAGGCGAGTGTTTTCAATGTCCTGTCTGTCCACAGCGGCCGGCGGATGGAGCTTTTCTGCGACAGGCGGGACGGACCCGTCCGGGAGCTGCTGGAGGAGCTGCCGGAGGCCTTTCAGGTGGACGCGCCCCGGCGCACGGGCCTGGGCAAGACCATCAACGAGGCGGATCGGCTCTGCCGGGCCTTCGGCGGGGGACGGTTCAGCTTCACGCTGGGCGACCTGTCGGAGTACGTCCCCGCGCCGGACCCGCCCCGGCGTCCGCCGCTGCTTGCGGAGCGGATCGCGGAGGCGGTGGAGCGGAGTCGGCGGGGGCTTCTGTGCGGCGTGGACATCGGCGGCACGGATATCAAGCTGGCTCTGGCCCGGAACGGCGCGCTGGCGGCGGTCCGGGTCATGGACTGGGACCCCGCTGGGAGCCCCACGGCGGAGGGCATCCTGGACCCCATACTGCGCTTTATCGGCGCTGCCATCGACGAGACCGTTCCCGGCGGGAAGCTGGACGGCCTGGGCGTGGCGTTCCCGGACGTGGTGATCCGGGACCGGGTGGTGGGGGGCGAGACTCCCAAGACCCAGGGAATGCGCCTGGCCTGCGCCGACTATGAGGGTGAGTTTGCCAAGATCACCGCCCTGGCGGACCGGCTGCGGGTATTCTGCAGGGAGGACGCGCCGGTGCGCATCGTCAACGACGGGCACATGGCCGCCTTCACGGCGGCGGTGGAGGCTGTCTGCGCCGGCCGGGGCGGGGACCTGTCCGGCGGCGTGGTCGCTCACTCCCTGGGCACGGACCTGGGCACCGGCTGGCTGGAGCCGGACGGGACCATACCCGGCGCGCCCATGGAGCTTTATGACCTGCTGCTGGATCTGGGCAGCGGGGTGAGCCGGAGACTTCCGCCGGAGGACCTGCGCAGCGTGGTGAATGAAAATTCCGGCCTGCCGGGGGCGAGGCGGTACATGGGCCAGTCCGCGGCGTTTCGGCTGGCGCAGAAGTATGAGCCGTCGCTGCTGGAGGGCTTCACGGTCCGCCGGGGGGATACGCTCGCGCTGCTCCGGCAGCCGGATATGCGAAAGCCCTGTCTGGCCCGGCTGATGGCGGCGGCCCGGGATGGCGACAGCGCGGCAAAGCGCGTCTTTTTCGACATTGGAGCCCATCTTGGCCGGGTCAGCCGGGAGATGGACCGGCTGCTGCGGCCCGCCACGCGGACCCGGACCCTGTTTGGCCGCTTCATCATGGAGCCGGCCTGCTTTGCGCTTTTGCGGGCGGGCTGCGCCAGCGTCGCGCCGGAGGTGGAGCTTCTGGCGGCAGACAGGGATATGGCGCGCTCGCCCCTGATGGCCGCGCTGAGCCGCCGGACGGACGTTACCGCCGCCCAGTTCGGCCAGGCGGTGGGGGCCGTCTACTTCGGCCTCATGCGGGCGGACTGAGGAGAGCATAATGATCCCCTCTCCCGGGGTGGGAGAGGGGATCGTGTGTTTACCGTTTTTGGTTTTTCTTCCAGATGAGCCACAGGCCCCGGTGGATCAGGTCCCGGTCGATGTGTATGTCCCGGCGGCGGCAGTGGGGGATCACGGCCTCCGCCCAGGCCCCGGTGGCTACGACAGTGGCGGTCTGGCCCAGTTCCTCCTCCATGCCGGCCAAAAGCCCGTCCAGCATGGCGGCGGTGCCGTAGATGATGCCGGAGCGCATGCTCTCGTCGGTGTTCTTGCAGATGATATGGCCTGGCGCGTTGGGCACCACGTTATGCAGCAGGGAGGCCCGGCTGGTGAGCGCGGCGGAGGAGATCATGACGCCGGGGGCGATGGCCCCGCCGATATAGCAGCCGCCGGCGTCCGTGACGCCCAGGCCGATGGCCGTGTCCATATCCACCGTGATGACCGGCAGGGGGTAGGCCGCCTGGGCCGCCACGGCGGCGGCTACGAAGTCGCTGCCCAGCTCGGAGGGGTCGTCCAGGCGGATGTTGAGCCCGGTCTTGACGCCGGGGCCCACCACCATGGGCACAAGGCCCGTCAGAAGCTCCAGGGCCCGGCGCAGCACCAGCGTCAGCTCCGGCACCACGGAGGAGAGGATGCAGCCCTCCAGAGCGCGGCAGTCCGTGTTTTGCTGCTCCAGCAGAAGCCGCATCAGCGCGGCGTACTCGTCCGCCGTGCGGGTCTTGACGGTGGCCATCTGGCAGGAGAACTGCACCTGTCCGTCCACCGCGCCCGCCATGGTGATCCGGGAGTTTGAAAGATCGACGGTCAATAACATTGTTCATCACTTCCCGGCCACAAGGATACCAAATATCCGCGCCGCTGTCAAAGGATACTTATGTTCCGGCGCATGGCGAAGCAGTAAAGGCCCAGCCCGCCGATCATGGAAAGGACCAGGGCGGCCGGGCTGCCGTCCGCGCCGGTGTACTGCCCCAGGAGCCGGGCGAACGCCCCGCAGGCCATGGCCCAGCCCACCGCCCGCGCCGCCTGGCGCGGGGCTATGGCGCAGCCGGATATTTTTTTCAGCCGCCAGAAGCTCAGAGCGAAGTTGAAGCTCTCCGTAAAGCATATGACGAACACATAGGCCCCCAGCCCCCACCGGGGCAGAAGCTGCCAGACCATCAGCGCGGAAAGCCCCACGTCCGCGATGTTCACATACATACAGAACATCATCTCGCCCAGGCCCTTCAGACACCCGTCCGCCGCCGTGTCCAGATACATCACCGGCACGATCAGGGCCAGTATCTGTATGTACCGTCCCGCCTCCCGGGAGCCGTACAGGGCCAGGCCCAGGCTGTCGCCCAGGCCCGCCAGAAGGCTTGCGGTGATGGCGCAGAAGAGCAGGCTTTTATAGAGCACGTCCTCCGTCACCCGGCGGATGCTGTCCGTCCGGCCCTGCATCTGCCGCTCGGTGAGCTTGGGCACGATCAGCTCCGCCACCGCCATCATCAGGCAGGAGGGGAACAGCACCACCGGCAGGGCCATGCCGTGGACGATCCCATAGCCGGCCAGGGCCGCGTCCGGGGTCATGCCGGCGGCGCGGAGCCCTCTGGGTACCAGCAGATGCTGCAGGGTGGACAGGCCGCTCCGGGCGTAGGACGCCGCCGCCAGGGGCAGCGCCAGGCGCAGCAGCCGTCCGCCCATGCCGGGCAGACTGCCGGCGCGCCTGTCCCGGCGGATGCCATATCTTCGCCGGTCGGCCAGGTATACCACGGTCAGCGCCGTCACGCCCAGGACCTCACCGATGAGAGAGCCGCCTGTGATGATGGCGACCGCAGACTCCAGATCGGCCTCGGGCGCCGCCAGCAGCAGCAGGGCGGTGACGGCGATGGTGGCAAGCTGCTGGCACACGGACACGCTCACGCTCTTCCAGACCCGGCTCACGGCGGTGAAGTACCCGTTCATGACGGAGTCTATGCCCGTGAGGGGCATAGTCAGGGCCAGGAGCATGAGCGGCCGCACCGTCCGGGCGTCCTCCAGCCAGAGAAAGCCCAGCGGCTCCGCCGCGAAAAGCAGCATCAGCCCCGCGGCCAGGCCAAAAAACAGACCGTAGAGCATACACTCGCCCAATGCCTGGGCCGCGCCGCCGGTCCGGCCAAGGCCCCGTTCCTCCGAGACCAGCCTGGTGACGGCGTAGCGGCTGCCGGACATGGCTACCGTCACCGCCAGAGCGTTCACGCTCAGCACCAGCTGGAAAAGGCCGATGCCGGCCTCGCCGATGCGGCCCACCAGCCAGATCTGCCAGACCATCCCCACGAACCGCATCGCCAGGCCCGAGGCGGTGAGCAGAGCCGTATTGAGCGCAAGGGTCTTATCCCGCAGCAAGCTAACGCCTCCCATGCACTTGCGTAATACACCCAAAGCGGGTATAATCCAATATATGGGACAAAGACCTATCTTATGTTGAGGCGGCTATGGATAAAGGATCGGATAAATTGAAGAAGCTGCGCCTGCCCTGGGCGGCGGCGGTGATCGTGGCCGGCGGCTCCGGCAGACGCTTCGGCGGTGACAAGCTGATGGCGGACCTGGGCGGTATGCCGGTGCTGGTCCGGACCATGCTGGCCTTTGAACGGGCCCAGGCGGTGCGGGCCATCGTCGTGGCCGCCCGGAGGGACGCCGTCGAGGACGTGAAGGCCCTGGCGAAGCAATACGGCATATCCAAGCTGACGGCCGTCGCCGCCGGGGGCGACACCCGGACCCGGTCCTGTCTGGCGGGGGTGCTGGCCGTGCCGCCGGAGGCGGAGCTCATCGCCATCCACGATGGGGCCAGGCCCCTGGTGACGGAGAAGATCATCACGGACGCGCTCTGGACCGCCTACCGGCACACCGCCGCGCTGCCGGCGGTCCCCGTGCGGGACACGGTGAAGGCGGCGACGGAGGGCGTGGTGACCGGCACGCCGGACAGGGCGGGCCTTTTCGCCGCCCAGACGCCACAGTGTTTCCAGGCGGACCTGATCCGCGCAGCGCTGCTGGACGCGGCGGAGAACGCCCCGGACGTGACGGACGACTGCCTGGCCGTGGAGCGCGTCGGCGGGCGGGTATACCTTTCTCCCGGCAGCGAGGAGAATATCAAGATAACGACGCCGCTGGATCTGAAGATCGCTGAACTGATCCTGGCGGAGAGGAGCGACCCATGAGGATAGGACACGGTTACGACGCCCACCGGCTCGCGGAGGGCCGGAAGCTCATACTGGGCGGGGTGGAGATACCCTTTGAAAAGGGCCTTTTGGGCCACTCGGACGCGGACGCGGCCCTGCACGCGCTGGCGGACGCCATCCTGGGCGCGGCGGCGCTGGGGGACATCGGCCATCTTTTCCCGGACAGCGACCCGGACACGGAGGGCATCGACAGCCGGATCATCCTGCGCGCCGCAGTCAAGGCCGCATCGGAGGCGGGATATGCCGTGGAGAACTGCGACGTGACCATCATCGCCCAGCGGCCCAAGCTGGCCCCGTATCTGGACCAGATGCGCCGGAACATCGCGGCGGACCTGAGCGTGGACCTGGCCTGCGTCAGCGTCAAGGCCACCACGGAGGAGAAAATGGGCTTCACCGGCTCCGGCGAGGGCATCAGCTGCCATGCGGTGGTCCTTCTGCGATAAGACCCGCCTGGCCCGTTGACCAAATCACGCGCCTCCCGCATACAATGGCTTGCATCCATTCGCGGGAGGACATTTTATGCAATTTTTACTGACATTCCGAAGCCTGACCTATGCCCAGCGGGCGGCGCGGGTCCTGGAGCGGGCGGGCATTACGGGAACGGTCTCCCGTGTACCCAAGGCCGCCGCCACGAAGGGCTGCGCCTACTGCGTGATCGTGGCCGCCCGGCACCGGGATATGGCCGTGGGCATCCTCACGTCGGCGGGCCTGAGCCCGGAGCGGACGATCCTGCGCAATCCCGACGGGACGTTGGAGGTGGAGCGATGATCTACCTGGACAGCGCGGCCACCACCCTGCAAAAACCCGCCGCGGTGCGCTATGCCGTTTCGGAGGCCATGCGGACCATGTCCAGCCCCGGCCGGGGCGGGTACGAAAGCGCCATGCTGGCCGCCGACACGGTGCTGGACTGCCGAATGGCCCTGGCGGACCTTTTCTGCGTGCGGGAGCTGGAACAGGTGATCTTCACCTCCAGCGCGACACACGGGCTCAACATCGCCATCCGCAGCCTGGTAAAGCCGGGGGACCGGGTAGTCATATCCGGCTACGAACACAACGCCGTGTGGCGGCCCCTTTGGGGCATCGGCGCGGACATCCGGGTGGCGGCCTCGCCGCTCTTTAGGCCGGAGGACGCGGTGGCGGCGTTCCAAAAAGCACTGCCGGGCGCGAAAGCGGCGGTGTGCTGCCAGGTGTCCAACGTGTTCGGCTATATCCTCCCGGTGGAGCAGATCGCCGCGCTGTGCCGCCGGGAGGGCGTGCCCCTGATCGTGGACGCCTCCCAGGCCGCCGGCAGCGTGGGGCTGGATTTTGAGAAGCTGGGCTGCGCCTTTGCCGCCATGCCCGGCCACAAGGGGCTCATGGGGCCCCAGGGCACCGGCGTGCTGCTGTGCCGGGACGGGGACGTGGAGCCGCTTTTTTACGGCGGGACCGGCTCCGTGAGCCAGCAGGCGGAGATGCCCGCGTTTCTGCCGGACCGGTTGGAGCCGGGGACCCATAACGTGCCGGGCATCGCGGGACTGCTGGCCGGCGTGCGCTGGCTGCAGGGCCGGACCTGCGCCGCCGTGCTGGACCATGAGCGGCAGCTGCTGGAGGACTTTTCCCAAAGGCTCGCGGGCCTGGACAGGGTGCGGCTTTTCAAGGCGGAGGACCCCGCCTGCCAGGCGGGGGTGCTGTCCGTCCAGCTGGAGGGCATGGACTGCGAGGAGGCGGCGGAAGCGCTGGCCGGGCGGGGCATAGCCGTGCGGGCCGGGCTCCACTGCGCGCCGCTGGCCCATGAGACGGCGGGCACGCTGGAACAGGGCACGGTCCGATTCAGTTTCTCGCCCTTCAATACTTTTCAGGAGGTAGCCGCTGCTGCGGAGGCGGTAGGCGATATCCTGGCGTGAGAGGCGTCGTCCCCGCCGGACCTGGTCCGGCGGGGACGCTTATTTTTATGCGGCCGGTGGTTGCCAAAGGCCGCGTTTTGTTATATAATACAAAGTTGACAAAGAGTAGGTTCATTGAAAAGAACGACTGTGGCGGTGCCTTGGTTATGAGTAATTTTCTGTCAAACTTGAGCGACTCCATGCGGCTCATCCTCTCCATGGGCTGGTCGGATGTGCTGGACGTGCTGATCGTGGCGGTGGCGGTCTACGGGGTGATCTCCTTCATCCGGCGCACCAACGCCGTCCGCTTTGCCCAGGGCATCCTTCTGCTGCTGCTGGCGCTGGGCGTGTCCACCATGCTGCACCTGACCGTTACCAGCTTTTTGCTGCGGCAGGTCTTTGAGATCGGCGTTCTGGCGGTGATCGTGCTGTTCCAGCCGGAGATACGCCGGGCCCTGGAGCGGGTGGGGTCATATCGCTTCATGTCCCTTTTTGGCCGGGACATCGGCGGCCAGTCCATAGAAAAGACCATCCGCCAGACGGTGTACGCCTGCGAGGATATGTCCAAGAGCCGTACCGGCGCGCTGATCGTGTTCGAGCGGAACAACCGCCTGAACGAGCCTTTGGCCTCCGGCACCACGGTGGACGCGGTGGTGACGGCGGAGCTTTTGAAGAACATCTTTTTCCACAACTCGCCCTTGCATGACGGCGCGGTGATCATCAAGGACGGCCGGCTCGCCGCGGCGGGGTGTATGCTGCCTTTGAGCGAGAACGCCAACCTGAGCCGGGACCTGGGCATGCGCCACCGGGCGGGCATCGGCATGAGCGAGCGGTCTGACGCGCTGGTGGTGATCGTCTCGGAGGAGACGGGCGGCATCAGCGTGGCCCAGGACGGCCTTTTGAAACGCCACCTGACCCGGGACACCTTTGAGGATCTGCTCCTGCGGGAGCTGCTCCCGCCGGAGGAGCCGGGCGGCGGAAAGCTGAAGAGTCTTTTCAACCGTACAAAGGGGAAAGAAAATGCAGAATAAAAGCAGGTTCAGATCGATCGGCAGGCTGCGTGACAGCCGCCTGTTCTGGGCGGTGATAAGCCTGTGTGCGGCCCTGTTCATCTGGATATACTATACGTCGAACTATGGCGTCACCCAGACCAGGGTCTTTTACGGCGTCGAGGTCACGTTTCTGGGCCAGGACGCCATGCGGGACAGCCAGAGCCTGGTGGTCTCCAATCAGGACGTGAACACCGTGAACGTGACGCTGCGGGGCACCCGGCGGGACATCACCCGCCTGACCAGCGACGACATCAAGGCGGTGGTGAACCTGACGAATGTGACTATGGCCGGCTATCGGACCATGAGCTACAGCCTGTCCTATCCCACCACGGTGAACCAGTCCGCCATCCAGGAGGCGGCCAAGAGCCCGTCCACCATCGGCCTGCAGATCAGCAAGCTCTCCACCCGGAGCATGCCTGTGACGGGCGTATTCGAGGGCACCACGGTGGAGGGGTACATGATCGACAGCACCGAGATGGTGTTCGATCCCGCCAACGTGACCTTCATGGGGCCGGAGGAGGAGCTGGAGCAGATCTCCTCCGTGCAGGTGAACGTGGCGAGGGACGATGTGAACGCCACCTTCTCCGCCACGGGCAACTATGTGCTTCTGGACGAGGAGGGCAAGACGCTGGAGTTTGACGATGTGACGGCGGACACTGACTCGGTGTCCGTCACGGTGCCGGTGAGCGCGATCAAGGAGGTAGCTCTGGACGTGACGCTCCAGGACGGCGGCGGCGCCAGGGCGGAGGATAACGTCGTCAAGCACATCGAGCCTCAGACCATCACCGTGGCCGGCGACGCCGCCACGCTGGACGGGCTCAACAGCATCTCTTTGGCGAACATCAACCTGGCCGATTACATGACCTTCCCGGAGACCTCCTACAACATCGTGCTGCCAAACGGCGTGGAGTGCCTTTCCGGCGAGACGTCGGCTACCGTGAGCCTGGAGTTCGTGGGGCTTGCCTCCGATATGTTCATCGTGACGAACCTGAGCGCGGCCAACGTGCCGGATGGCTATGAGGCCAGCATCCTGGATCTGAACAAGGTGGTGACGGTCCGGGCCCCGGTGGACGTGCTGCCCAAGATCACCGCAAACAACATACGGGTCGTGGCGGATCTGACGGACGCCGCGCCGGGCCGGTCCAGAGTGTCCACCACCGTCTATGTGGACGGCTATGAGAACGCGGGCGCGGTGGGCTCCTATCCGGTGTACGTACAATTGGAGGAAGATAAATGAAACAGACGGGAACGGTGACGAAGCTGCTGGCAAACGGCGTGGTCCAGGTCGCCGTGGAGCGTGGCACCGCCTGCGGCGGCCACTGCTCCGGCTGCGGCGAGTGCGTCTACGGCAAGCAGATCTTCGTGGAGGCGGAGAACAAGGCCCTTGCCAAGCCCGGCGACAAGGTCACCATCGAGAGCGAGACGGGCGTCATCATGCAGGCGGCGGTGCTGATCTATCTGGTGCCGGTGGTGATGCTGTTTCTGGGCTACGGCCTGGGCGCGCTGCTGAAGCTGAACCAGATGGAGTGCATTTTAGCCAGCTTCATCAGCCTGCTGGTCGGCGTGGCGGTCATCACCATCCTGGGCCGGCGGCACAAAAAGATCGAGTACACGGTCACGGCCGTCAAAAACTGATGTACGGCTACGTCCGGCCGGTGAAGGGCGAGCTGAAGGTATCGGAGTTCGAGCTCTTTCAGAGCGTGTACTGCGGGCTGTGCCAGGAGCTTGCCCGGCGGTACGGTTTTCTGAGCCGGTTTCTGGTGAACTATGACCTCACCTTTCTTGCCATGCTCCTGGCCGGGCCGGAGCAGGCCATGACCTGTCCCCGGCGGTGCCCGGTCCACCCCCTGCGGCCGATCCGGTGCCTGGGCGGCTGCGAGAGCCTTCAGACCGCGGCGGACATGACCGTGGTGCTGGGCTGGTGGAAGCTGGCCGACGGCGCGCAGGACAAGCGCGGCGTGAAGGCCCTGGGCTGCAAGCTCGCCTGCTTCGCCCTGCGGGGCGCGTACCGGCGGGCCGCCGCCAGCCAGCCGCTTCTCGCGGCGGAGGCAGAGAGCGACCTGCGGCGTCTGCGGGCCCTGGAGGAAGAACGCTGCCCCAGCCTGGACCGGGCGGCGGACGCCTTTGCCTCCATTTTGCGCGCCATCGCCTCGGGGCAGAAAACGGAGCAGAGGCGGCGCGTGCTGGGGGAGCTTTTGTACCACCTGGGCCGAATCATCTATATCCTGGACGCGGTGGACGACCTGGCCGACGACGCCGAGACAGGCAGCTATAATCCGCTGCGCTTTCGCTTTCAGACGGCGGACGGCAAACTGTCGGAGGAGGACGAGCGGACCCTCCGGGCGGGGTTGCAGCTTTCCCACAACGCCATCTCGGGGGCGTACGCCCTGCTGGACGGCAATCCCTATTCCGGCATCCTGACGAATACGATCTACCTTGGCCTTCCGGCGGCGACACAGGCGGTGTTCGCCGGCACATGGAACGCCGGGGCAAAACTAAAAAGAGAACGGAGCAGTCTATGAACGATCCATACAGCGTCCTGGGCGTGTCCCCGTCGGCAAGCGACGACGAGGTGAAGCGGGCCTACCGCGATCTGGCGAGAAAGTATCATCCCGACAACTATCACGACAATCCCCTTGCGGACCTGGCCTCGGAGAAGATGAAGGAGATCAACGAGGCATACGACGCCATCACCAAGAGCCGGGAGCAGGGCGGCTCCTATGGGCGCGGCGGCAGCGCGTACCAGAGCCAGGGCGCGGGGCAGCGGCAGTACGCCGGCTCCAACGCCCAGTATGTGCAGATCCGCAACCTCATCAACGCCAACGATCTTGCCCAGGCGGAGGCCATGCTGAACGCCATGTCCAACCACGACGCGGAGTGGTATTACCTCATGGGCAGCGTCTACTGGCGGCGGGGCTGGATGGACCAGGCGGGGCAGTATTTCCGCACGGCGGCCACCATGGAGCCGGGCAACGTGGAGTATCGCAACGCGGTCCAGTACATGAACCAGGGGGGCCAGGCATACCGGCCCGCCGGCGGGATGGACATGATGGGCGGCGACGCGGCCTGCAATCTGTGCCAGAACCTGATCTGCGCGGACTGCTGCTGCGAGATGGTAGGCGGGAACCTGATCCCCTGCATCGGCTGCCGGTGATATGAACGTGTCTGCAAAAAGGCTGGCAAGGCTGGCTATACTGGGCGCCATCGGGGTGGTGACGCTGCTTCTGGCGTCCGTGCTGCCGGCGGGACGTCTGGCCCTGGTGGCCGTGTCCAGCCTGCCGGTGTGCATAACGCTGATGTGCTACGGCGTGAAGTGGTCCGTGGGCGTGTTCGCGGTGACGGCCGCGCTGGGCGCGCTGCTCTATCCCGGCGCCGCGGCGGTCATGTACGCCGCCTTTTTCGGCTTCTATCCCATCGCCAAGAGCCTTTTTGAGCGGCTTCACAGCACGGTATGGTGCTGGGTGGGCAAATACGCGCTGTACACAGCGGCCTTTGCCGTATACTGGATGCTTGCCAGGGCCCTTTTCTCCTTTACGGGCAGGGAACTTTCCTGGTATGTGCTGTACCCCCTGGGGGCGGCGGTGTTTTTCCTGTATGACCGGGCGTATACGTCCCTCATACGCTATTACTTAGTGAAGCTGTCGAGGTACTTTCAATGATCAAGAGCATGACCGGCTACGGCGGGGCCAAGGGCGAGGTGAACGCCATCGCCGTGACGGCGGAGCTGAAAAGCGTCAACAACCGCTTTCTGGACGTGTCCGTCCGCCTGCCGAAAAGCTGTCTGTTTGCCGAGGAGGCCGTGCGCGGCGCGGTGGCGGAGCGGATCAGCCGGGGCAAGGTGGACGTATTCATCACGGTGGACACCTCCCAGGCGGAGCAGGCCGTGATCCGGGTCAACGATAACCTGGCGGCGGCCTACCTGCGGGCCGTGCGGGACACGGCGGAGAAGTACGATCTGGACGGCGATATCTCCGCGCTGAGCCTGGTCCGGTTCCCGGAGGTGTTGAGCGCGGAAAAGACCGACACGGACCGGGACCTGGTGGTGGGAGCCATCCGTACCGTTCTGGCCCAGGCGCTGGACGGATTCGACGCCATGCGCGCCCGGGAGGGCGGTAAGCTGGAGGAGGACATCCGCGCCAAGCTGGACGGGCTGGAGGCCATGGTGGCGGCTGTGGAGGCGCGATCGCCGGAAACGGTGAAGGAGTACCGGGAAAAGCTCTACGCCCGGATGCAGGAGGTCCTGGCGGACACGGCCGTGGAGGAGGGGCGCATCCTCCAGGAAGCGGCCATCTACGCCGACAAGGTGGCCGTGGACGAGGAGACGGTGCGGCTGAAAAGCCACATCGACCAGTTCCGGCTCATGCTGTCCGGGGGCTCGCCGGTAGGACGGAAGCTGGACTTTCTGGTGCAGGAGATGAACCGGGAGGCCAACACCACCGGCTCCAAATGCGCCGACAGCCAGATCGCCCGGACGGTGATCGACATGAAGGCGGAGCTGGAAAAGATCCGCGAACAGATCCAGAACATCGAGTGAGGCGCGGCGTATGAAGCTGGTTAGCATCGGTTTTGGAAGCTTCGTGTCGCCGGAGCGGATCGTGGCGGCGGTGGAGCCGGAATCAAACCCCATCAAGAGGGTGATCTCCCAGGCCAGGGAGACCGGCCGGCTGGTGGACGCCACCTACGGCCGCAGGACGGAGGCCGTTTTGGTGATGGACAGCGGCCATGTGATCCTCTGTCCTCTGGGGGCGGCGGAGCTGGCCGCCCGGATCGAGAATGCGGGAAAGGGAGGTACGGCGGATGAAAAGGGATAAAGGCATCTTGATCGTGCTGTCGGGGCCCTCCGGCTCCGGCAAGAGCACGGTGATAAGCGCCCTTTTGAAGCGGCGGGACGACATCCGCTTTTCCGTTTCCGCCACCACCAGACCGCCCCGGCCAGGCGAGGTGGACGGGAAGGACTATTACTTCATCGGCCGGGACGCTTTTGAGCGCATGGTGGACGAGGGTGCGTTTTTGGAGCACGCCGAGTATGTGGGCAACTGCTACGGCACCCCGGCCGCGCCGGTGGACGCGGACCTGGACGCTGGGTACAACGTGCTTTTGGACATCGAGGTCCAGGGCGCGGCCCAGGTGCTGGCGGCAAGGCCCGACGCGGTCAGCGTCTTTCTCTGTCCCCCCAGCCTGGATGAGCTGGAGCGGCGTCTCCGGGGCCGTGGCACCGACGCGGAGGAGAAGATAAAAAGCCGCCTTGCGACAGCGCGCCGGGAGTATACGGTGGCGGGCAATTACGATTATATCATCGTCAACGACGACGCCGAAACTGCCGCCGTGGAACTGGACGCCATCATCACGGCCGGCCAGTGCCGGCGCGGCATGAGACTGAAATTTATCCAAGAAGGAGTAATGTGACTATGATGCTCTATCCCCCTGTGGCCGATCTTGTGGACAAGGTCGGCAGCCGTTACGCGCTTATCAACCTGGTAGCCAAGCGGGCCAGAGGTATCTCCGCCGAGGCGGAAAAGACCGGCGAGCCCCTGGTAAAAAAGCCGGTCTCCGCCGCCATCGACGAGGTGTATACCGGCAAGCTCACCGTGGAGAGCGGCGAGGAAGAAGAAGCCTGACTTGGCACAGGATATGTTTGCCCGCGTCGCCGTTTCCGACGTGACCTACTGGGTGGACCGGCCGTATACCTACGCCGTGCCGGAAAAGCTGGCGGGCCGCGTCCGGCCCGGCGTGCGGGTTGCCGTGCCCTTTGGTGGCAGCCGGCCCCGGGAGGGCGTGGTGCTCGCCATGGGCGGCCAGACCGATAAGCGCATCAAGCCCATCCTGGATGTGCTGGACGAGGAACCGCTCTTGAGCCGGGAGCAGCTTAAAATGGCTCTGTGGATGCGGGAGCGGTTTTTCTGCACGGTCATGGACGCGGTCCGCGCCATGCTCCCGGCGGGGCTCTGGTACAGCGTCTGGCCCGTGTATGCTCTGGCAGAGGGCGTGGACCGGGACGCCGCTTACGCCGCGGCGTCCGGCAAAGGGGAGAGGCTTGTCCTGGACGCGGTGGAGGGCCACGGCGGCCGGTGCGAGCTGGCGGACATCGAGGCGGTGTTCGGGGCGAAAAATCCCGGCCCGGCCCTGGCCGCGCTGGTGAAAAAAGGCGTGCTGCGGGCCGATGCGGGCGCGTCCCGCCGGACCGGGGACAAGACCATTCTGCGGGCGTCCCTGGCGGTCCCCGCGGCCGAGGCCATGGCCCAGGCGGAGAAGATGAACCGCGCCGTGCGCCAGTCCGCCGTGCTGCGGGTGCTGGCGGAAATGGGCCAGGCCAGCGTGGCGGACCTTTGCTACTTCACCGGCGCGGGCCGGGACACGGTGAAGCGTCTTGCCGAAAAGGGCCTTGTGCGCCTGAGCCGTGAAGCCGCCTACCGGCGGCCGGAGTACGGCGGCGGCAGTCCGCGCCCTCTGCCGGAGCTGAATGCCGACCAGCGGCGGGCCTTTGAGGGCATCCTGGCTCTGGCGGACGGCGCATCGCCCCGGGCCGCGCTGCTTTTCGGCGTCACGGGCAGCGGCAAGACCGCTATCTATATCCACCTGATCCATGAGATGCTGGGCCGGGGCAAATCCGCCATCCTGCTGGTGCCGGAGATCGCCCTGACCCCCCAGATGCTCCAGACCTTCTCGTCCCACTTTGGCGACAGCATCGCCGTTTTGCACTCTTCTCTCTCCATGGGCGAGCGGTACGACGAGTGGAAGCGGATCCGCTCCGGCGACGCCCGGGTGGTGATCGGCACCCGCAGCGCGATCTTCGCGCCGGTCTCCGACCTGGGGACCGTCATCATCGACGAGGAGCAGGAGGACACCTACAAGTCCGAATCCGCGCCCCGGTACCACGCCAGGGACGTGGCGAAATTCCTCTGCGCCCGGCACAACGCGCTTCTCCTGCTGGGCAGCGCGACCCCGGACGTCTGCTCCCGGTACTACGCCCAGACGGGCCGTTACAGCTTTTTCTCCCTGCGGTCGCGGTACAACGCCATGCGGCTGCCCCAGGTGCGCGTCGCGGACATGAAGCGGGAGCTGAAGGCGGGCAACGGCACCACCATCTCCACGCTGCTGCGGGAGGAGCTGGCCGCCAACATCGACCGGGGAGAGCAGTCCATCCTGTTCATCAACCGCCGTGGCGCCAGCAAGCTGGTGACCTGCGGGGAATGCGGGTATACTTATAAATGCCCTAACTGCTCCGCCGCGCTGACCTACCACAGCGTTGGGGACCGGCTCATGTGCCACTACTGCGGCCACACCCAGCGGGTGGACGCATCCTGTCCCGCCTGCGGCGGGAAGCTGCGCTATGTGGGCGCGGGGACCCAGAAGGTGGTGGAGGAGCTGGAGGAGCTCTTTCCCGGCACGGGCATACTTCGCATGGACACGGACGCCGTGGCCCCGGTGGGGAGCCATCGGGCCCTTTTCGAGCAGTTCCGGGTCCAGCGCGTCCCCATCCTGGTGGGCACCCAGATGGTAACAAAGGGACTTAACTTTGAGAACGTGACCCTGGTGGGGGTGCTGAACGCGGACCAGAGCCTGTACGGCAGCGAGTACCGGGCGGGGGAGCGGACCTTCTCCCTCATCACCCAGGTCATCGGCCGCAGCGGCCGGTTCGAGAAACCGGGCCGGGCCGTGATCCAGACCTTCACGCCGGACAACCAAATCATCCGCCAGGCCGCCCGGCAGGATTACGACAGCTTTTATGAGGACGAGATCGCCCTGCGGCGGGTCCTGGGCACGCCGCCCTTTTCGGACCTCTTTGTGCTGACGGCCTCCGGGCCGGACGAAACGGCGGTGCTTCGCTGCTGCCGGGATATCCGGGACAGGCTGGAGCAGATGACGGGGGATATGCCCGGAGCGAGGGTCCTGGGCCCCGCGCCGCTGCCGGTGGCGAAGCTGAACAACGCCTGGCGTTACCGGGTGACGGTGAGCTGCCCGGAGTCAAAGGCCGTGCGGAGCGCGGTGGACAGGGTGCTCCTTTGGAGCAATGACCAAAAGCGATACAAGGGCGTGTCCGTATATGCGGACTTCGACCCGCTGAACGGATAAGGAGATAGCTATGGCTCTTCGCAACATACGCAAAGAGGGCGACGAGGCTCTTTCAAAACGCTGCCGGCCCGTGACGGACTTCAACGAGCGTCTGCATGAGCTGCTGGACGACATGGCCGAGACTATGCTGGACGCCAACGGCGTGGGCCTGGCCGCGCCCCAGGTGGGGGTCCTCCGCCGGGCGGTGGTGGTGCTGGAGACCAACGCGCCCGAGGGCGGGGAGTACGTGATCGAGCTGGTAAACCCGGAGATCGTGGAGGCCGACGGGGAGCAGGAGAGCCCGGAGGGGTGCCTGTCCGTCCCCGGCGCTTTTGGCATGGTGAAAAGGCCGTCCCATGTGAAGGTCCGGGCCCAGGATAGGAACGGCCAGTGGTTCGAGGTCGAGGGCGTGGACCTGACGGCCCGGGCCTTCTGCCATGAGCTGGACCACCTGGACGGGCATATGTTCACGGAGCTTTGCGACCACATCATGACCCAGGAGGAGCTGGACGCATACTACGGCGCTGACGAGGACCAGGACGAATGAGGATCGTTTTCATGGGCACGCCGGATTTCGCGGCCTGCTCGCTGCAAAAGCTCATAGACGAGGGCTTTGATATAGCCGGCGTGTTCTGCCAGCCGGACCGGCCCCGGGACCGGGGCCATAAGCTGGTCCCCTGCGCCGTGAAGCAGACGGCCCAGGCGGCGGGGCTGGCGGTCTATCAGCCGGAAAAGCTCCGGGACGGCGCGGCGTTGGCCATATTGAAGGACCTGTCGCCGGAGCTGATCGCGGTGGTGGCCTACGGCAAGCTCATCCCCGACGACATCCTGGCCTTGCCGAAGTACGGCTGCGTCAACGTCCACGGTTCGCTTCTGCCCCGGTACCGGGGCAGCGCGCCCATCCAGCGGGCGGTCCTTTCCGGCGACGATGTGACCGGCGTGACAACCATGTACCTGTCGTCCGGCATGGACGAGGGGGACATGATCTATCAGGCGCGGACGGCTATCGGGGAAACGGAGACCAGCGGCCAGCTATTTGACCGGCTGGCGCCTATGGGTGCGGAGCTTCTGGTGCGGACCCTGCGGGATATCGAGGCCGGCACGGCCCCCCGCACGCCCCAGGACCCCTCTCAGGCCACCTACGCGCCGCCCCTTTCCAGGGAGGAGTCGCCCATCGACTGGACACAGCCCGCCAGGCTGATTTGCAAGCATATCTACGGCATGCAGCCCTGGCCCTGCGCCACGGCGGAGCTGGGCGGCACGGCTTTCAAGGTGTTTGCCGCAGAGTTGGCGGGGAATACCACCGCCAGGGCCCCCGGCACGGTGCTGCGGGCGGGAAAAGACGGCATCGAGGTGGCCTGCGGCGGCGGCGAGAGCGTGCGCATCACCGAGCTGCAGGCGGCCGGCGGCAGACGCATGGCGGCGGGAGCTTACCTGCTGGGCCATCCGATGGAGGTCTGATATGCCCAGAAGGACCGCCCTGGAGGCGTTGGAGCGTTTTCGCCGCGACTCGGCCTGGAGCCGGCAGGTCCTGGACAGCCTGGCGGCAAAAAACGGCCTGGACGGCCGGGACACGGCTCTGGCCGCCCGGATTTTTTACGGTATGCTGCAAAATCTGGCCCTGTGCGACTTCACCATCGACCGCTTTGCCAGAGGCAGGCTGGAGCCCAAGGTCCGGGACATCCTGCGGCTGGGGACCTATCAGCTTCTTTTCATGGACAAGATACCCCCCAGCGCGGCGGTGAACGAGTCTGTCGCGCTGTGCCGGACCCTGGGCTACGAAAGGGCCGCGGGCCTGGTGAACGCCGTGCTGCGGCGCGTGGCGGACGAGCGGGGCAAAGAGCCGCCCATCCCCGGAAAGGGTACGGCGGAATACCTCTGCGTGCGCTACAGCCATCCAAAATGGCTGGTGGGGGAGCTCATGGACCTGCGGGGCTATGCAGGTGCGGAGGCGGTTCTGACTGCGGACAACGAGCAGCCGCCGGTGTACGTGCAGGTCAACACCTGCCGCGCCAGCGAAGCGGAGCTGGCGAACCTGCTGCCCCTGCGCCGGACGGACGGGGGGCTCGTTCTGGACCGGGACGGGGATCTTACGAAAACGGAGGCCTTTCAAAAGGGGCTTTTCTACGTACAGGACCCGGCGGCCCACGCCGCCGTGGAGGCGGCGGAGCTGACGCCGGGCATGAAGGTGCTGGACGCCTGCGCCGCGCCGGGGGGCAAGAGCTTTGCCGCCGCCGTCGCCATGGGGGACCGGGGCCTGGTCCTGGCCCGGGACATATTGGCGAAGAAGCTGGCGTTGGTGGCAAAGGGCGCGGAGCGTCTGGGCCTTGGCTGCGTCCGATGCGAGCCCGGCGACGCCCGGGAGACGGAGCGGGGGGATTTTGACGCGGTGTTCGCGGACGTGCCCTGCAGCGGCCTGGGCGTGATCCGCAAAAAGCCGGACATCCGCTACCGGCCCCAAGGGGAGCTGGTGTCGCTGCCGGAGCTGCAATCGGAGCTTTTGGCGGCCATCGCCAGGGCGGTGAAGCCCGGCGGCCGGCTGGTATACTCCACCTGCACCTGGCGCACGGCGGAGAACGAGGCCGTGACGGAGGCATTTTTGCGGGAGCATGATGATTTTGCCAAGGTGACGGAGCGGACCTTCTGGCCGGATACGGACGGAACGGACGGATTTTATATATGCCGGATGGATCGGGTAAAAAAGATATAAAGTCGATGCTGCCGGAGGAGCTGGCGGCGGAGTTCAAGGCCATGGGCCTGCCCGGCTACCGGGCGGGGCAGGTGTTCCGCTGGCTTGGCCGGGGCGTCCGCGCCTTTGATGAGATGAGCGATCTGCCCGCCTCGCTGCGGCGGGAGCTCGCCGGGCGGTATACCATCCCCACGCTGACCCTTTTGCGCCGACAGGTATCGAAGGCCGACGGCACGGAAAAATATCTCTGGGCCCTGCCGGACGGCGAGAGCGTGGAGACGGTGCTGATGCGCTATAAGCACGGCAATTCCGTCTGCATCTCCTCCCAGGTGGGCTGCCGGATGGGCTGCGCTTTCTGCGCCAGCACCATCGGCGGCAAGGTCCGGGACCTGACGGCGGCGGAGATGCTGGATGAGGTCCTGCGTACCGGCCTCACCGCCGGGGCGGAGATATCCAACATCGTGCTGATGGGCATCGGAGAGCCCTTGGACAACTTCGACAACGTGCTGCGGTTTTTGACGCTGGTGAACGACCCGAACGGGGCGGGGATCGGTATGCGCCACATATCCCTTTCCACCTGCGGACTGGTGGAGGCGATTGACAAACTGGCCGCGCTTCATTTACAATTGACCTTGTCCGTTTCTCTGCACGCCCCGGATGACGAGACCCGGTCCAGGCTGATGCCGGTGAACGCCGCTTACGGCGTGGATGAACTGTATGCCGCCTGCCGGCGGTATTTCGACGTCACAGGCCGGCGCATATCATTTGAGTACGCCCTGGTCCGGGGCGTGAACGACACGCCCGCCCATGCCCGGGAGTTGGCCCGGCGGCTGGGCGGTACCGGGAGCCATGTGAATCTGATCCGGCTGAACCGGGTGGAGGAGCGGGGGCTGGAGCCCTCCGACGAGGAAACGGTCCGGGCCTTTGCGAAGATACTGACCGACGCCGGCGTGACCGCCACGGTCCGGCGGCGGCTGGGCAGCGATATAGACGCGGCCTGCGGCCAGCTGCGCCGTGGGCAGATGAGGAAGCCATGGAATTCTTTGGACTGAGCGACAAGGGTCCTCACAGGACCGAGAATCAGGATTCCTTTGAATTGGGCGCCGTCCGGGACGGGGTCCTTGCCGTGGTGTGCGACGGGATGGGCGGCGAGGCCCACGGGCTGCTTGCCAGCGACCTGGCGGCGGGGCGGTTTTTCGCCTTTGCCCGGGCGGCCCTGGACGCGTCGGACGGGGAGGACCCGGAGGATATCTTGTGCCAGGCGGCGGACGCGGCCAACCGCAAGGTATACCGCCTGGCCCAGCAGTCGCCCGAATACGGCGGCATGGGCACCACGCTGGTGGCCTGTTACTGCCAGGGCAATGCGGCCCACCTGGTAAACGTGGGCGACAGCAGGGCTTACCGGATAGCCAAGGACGGTATTTTGCAGATCACCAAGGACCACTCGCTGGTCCAGGAGATGATAGACCGGGGCGAGATAACCCAGAGCCAGGGCCGCCGGCACCCGCAGCTAAAGTACATCACCCGGGCCATCGGCAGCGAGCGGTTCGTGAAAAGCGACGTGTTCACCGTGCCGATCCGGGATGGGGACTGCTTCGTGCTGTGTTCGGACGGGCTCGTCAAGACCCTGGACGACGCGGAGATGCACCGGGTCGCTCTGGCGGAGGACACCGCGGAGGCGGCCTGCCGGACCCTGGTGCGGGAGGCTATGGAGCAAGATGCGAGAGACAACGTTACCGTTGTTGTGATATATCCGAAGAAAGGCGGCGCCTGAGCGTGGAGAATAGAGTGGATTGGCGTCTTGGAAAGATACTGGACGACCGCTATGAGATCGAATCGGTGCTTGGCATCGGCGGCATGGCCGTGGTGTACAAGGCGTATGACCGGGAGTTTGGCCGTGACGTGGCGGTGAAGGTCCTGCGGGACGACGTAGCCATGGACGCGGAGAGCCGGAAGCAGTTCCGAAAGGAGTACCAGGCGGTGGGGAAACTGAGCCACCCCAACATCCGCGCCGTGTACGATGTGGTGGTCTCCGGGGACACGGAGTACATCGTGATGGAATATGTGGACGGCATCAACCTGAAGCAGTATATGAAGAAGAAGGGCAAGCTCTCCTGGCAGGAGACCCTGGACCTCTCCATCCAGATCGCCCGGGCCCTGAGCCATGCCCACAGCCGCAGCATCGTCCATATGGACATCAAACCTCAGAATATCATGCTGCCCCGGGACGGGGAGGTCAAGATAGCCGATTTCGGCATCGCCCAGATGGACGATACCATGTCCGGGGACAGCTCCGCCGACGAGGCGGTGGGAAGCATCCACTATATCTCCCCGGAGCAGGCCCGCGGCGAGAGCGTGGACGCCCGTTCCGACATCTTTTCTCTTGGCATCGTCATGTATGAGATGCTCACCGGCAAGCTCCCCTTTGACGGGGAGACGGTGGAGCAGGTGGCTATGCAGCACTATTCCGTCATTCCCGACGCGCCCAGCCAGCTGGACCCGGACATCCCCCTGGAGCTGGAGGGGATCACCCTGCGGGCCATGGACCCGGACCTGGGGGAGCGTTACGCCACGGCGGACGAGATGCTGGCGGACCTGGAGGATTTCCAGCGGTCCGCCGCGGCCGCCGCGGACAGTCCCGCCCAGCCCGCCGCTCCGGCCCAGACGCCGGTGCGGATCGTGCGGGACGAGGTGCATGTGGTCCGCAAGAACGTGCCCCGCATCAGCCGGGCGGGAGAGCTGTCCAAGGAGGGATATGCCCGCCGGCGCATCCGTGCCAACAGGATCAGCATGCTCCTGGGCTTTGCCCTGGTGGCGGCCTTCGCCATCGGCCTGTTCGCCTTCGTGTGGCAGTACTGGCTGCGGGACATCTTTGAGGAGACCGAGCGGGTGAACGTGCCCTCCTTCGTCGGTCTGGATATCGACGATGTGACCGACAACGAAGCCATGACGGACCTTTATAACTTCGCCATCGTCTACAGCGCGGACGCCGACCGCAAGGTGGGCGAGATCGTGGCCCAGGACCCGGAGGCGGGGGCCAGCCGGATGGTGGTCTCCAGCGGCATAGACGTGACGCTGACGGTGAGCTCCGGCGTGCAGCTGGACCGGCTGCCGGCCGATATCGTCAACGTGCCCTATACCGACGCCCAGGTGAAGCTGCAGTCCATGGGCCTGAACGTGGTAGTCAGCATGGCCCAGTCCGATTCCGTCACGGCCAACTATGTCATCAGCACGGACCCCGCCCCCGGCGAGGCCGTTGTCAGCGGCAGCACCGTGACGCTGTATGTCAGCGCGGGGCCCCAGCCCATGTATGTGTCCATGCCCAACGTGGTGGGCATGAACAAGGCCGCCGGCCTGCTGGCTCTGCAGCGGGAGGGCCTCATCTGCACCGAGGACGAGATCCAGTATGTCTCCTCCGCGCCGGAGGAGGCGGGCAAGATACTCTGGCAGAACTACGCCGCCGGCACCTCGCTGGTCAGCGGTACCCAGATCTATCTGACCATCGGCAGCGGCCAGGCTGAGGCGGCCACGCCCGTGCCGGAGGTGCCCCAGGTCATCATCCCCCAGGAGGATGACGGCGGGACGGCCGTCCCGGAGGAGCAGCCCGTGGCGGGGGAGGTCCCCCCGGCGGAGGGATGAGGATTTGAACGCGGAGGGCGTGATCGTGCGGGCCCTGAGCGGGTTTTACTATGTCCGCACGCCGGAGGGCGTCATCCAGTGCCGTGCCCGGGGACGCTTCCGGCTGGACGGCGTAACGCCCCTGGTGGGGGACCGGGTCCAGGTATCGGACAACGGCGACGGCACCGGCTCCGTGACGCGGGTCCTGCCCCGGAAAAACGCCTTTGTCCGGCCCGCCGCGGCTAACGTGGACCTGCTGGTGATGCTCCTGTCCGCCGCGCTGCCGGTGACGGACCCTTTTCTGGTGGACCGGATCACGGTGCGCTGTGAGAAAAACCGCTGCGGCGTCGCGCTTGTCGTCAATAAGTGCGATCTGGACCCGGCGGATACGCTGCGGGCCATCTATGCCGGAACGGGCTATCCCGTGTTCCCGGTCAGCGCGCTGACGGGGGAGGGCCTGGGTGAGCTCAGAACCGCCCTGGCGGGAAAGGTCTGCTGCTTCACAGGCAACTCCGGCGTGGGAAAAAGCACCCTTATCAACGCCCTGGCGCCGGGCCTCGCCATCCCCACCGGGGAGGTGAGCAAAAAGCTGGGCCGTGGCCGGCACACCACCCGCCATGTGGAGCTTTTCGACATCGGCGGCGGGACGCTTTTGTGCGACACGCCGGGCTTCGCCTCCTTTGACGACGAGACGGAAACGCCCATTTTGCCGGAGGAGCTGCCGGGCCTGTTCCCGGAGTTCGGGCCCTATCTGGGCGCCTGCCGGTTTGACGACTGCGCCCACCGCTCGGAGCCTGGCTGCGCTCTGCGCCGGGCCGTGGAGGAGGGCCATATCCACCCCAGCCGGTACGGCTCCTATCTGCGCCTGTACGAGCTGGCTAGCAAGCGGGAACGCTGGGAGCTTGAAACTGAATAAGACCACGAACCACGACCGCCTCCCGGCCATACAATGGACGGGAGGCGGTAAGCTATGCGTAGAAGAGGACATAAAGGCGGCTGGTGCGGCTACGCCGCCATTTGTGGGGGCGTGCTCATCATGATGGCGCTGATATTGCCGGCCTGGTTCTGGTGGGTCGTGTGCGCCATACTGCTGGTCTGCGGCGGGATATGGCTGCTGCGGTGCTGACATATCCCCGCCGGGACCGGCATATCCTTGCCTGAGAAACTAGTGCAAGGAGCGATACGATCATGGAAACGGCCCTGAAAACGAACATATACGAGCATCTGGCCCCGGTCTGGTCGGGGTCATTCAGCCGGGATCTCACGTCGGAGAGCATCGTGCCGGACGCCATGCCGGACGTGGCCGGCGTTCTGGACGCGGACGGCGTCATCACCCTGCGCAGCAAGGAGACGGAGCAGGGCGCGGTCTCGCTGGCCGCGTCGCTGAGCGTGTCGGTGCTGTATGTGCCGGACAGCGGCGGCGCGCTCCAGTGCCTGGCAATGACTATCCCCGTGGAGCTACGGACAGACGCGCCCGGCGCGGACATGGACTGCCAGACGGTGGCCCGGGTGCGTCTGCGGTCCATCGACGCGAAGATGGTAAACTCCCGCAAGCTGTCCGTCCGGGCGGACGTGGACTGCGAGGCCACGGTGTATCAGAAGCGGAGCCTGGAGATCGCCTCCGGCCTGGAGACGGAAAACGAAGCCGTCCATATCTTGACAAAGACGGCCTCTGCCTCCGTGGTGGCGGACGTGCGGGAAAAGACCTTCGTGGTGACGGACGATTACCCGCTCCCGGCGGGACTGCCGGCGGTGGAGCGCATCCTGAGCCAGCGGGTCGATACGGTGGTGGAGGATGTGAAATACGTCAGCGGCAAGGTGGTCTTTCGAGGCAGGGTGCGGTCCGCGCTGGTCTTTGCCGGCCCGGAGGGGCAGGTGGCCGCCGGCCGGTATGAGACAGAGTTTTCCCAGATCATGGAGGTGGCTACCCAGGCGGAGGACGTGCTGGGCACGGTCACGATGCAGTTCACCGGCGTATACTTCGACCTGCCGGAGCGCGACGGCGACGGCCAGGTGAAGGCGGAGCTGCATCTGGTGGCCCAGACGGTATGCCGGGAGCCGAAGGAGATCGCGTACATCGCGGACATCTACAGCAATCGCACCGTCCTGATCGGCCAGACGGGCCCCATCTCCGTCACCGGCGGCGTCCAGCCCATCTCCATGCGCCAGACCGTTACCGGCAGCGCGGAGCTGCTGGGCGCGGCGGGGGAAGTGCTGTCGGTCAGCGCGTCGGTGGGGAACGTGACGGCCGATGGCGGCACGGTCAGGACCACGGTGAACGTGCGGGCCATCGTGCGCCAGGACGGAGGCGGCTTCACGGCGGCCCGGTGCCGTCTGGCGGCGGAATTCACCGCCGATCTGCCGGCCGGCGCCGCGCTGCAGGGCGTCACCGTCACCACGGCGGACGTATACTGCTCCGTCGCCGGCGGCTCGCTGGACGTGCGGACGGTGCTGCAGATGGACGCCTCCGCCGTCACAGCCCGGAGCGTCATGGCCGTAACGGGGGTGACGGAGGACCAGGACGCCTTCGCCAAGCTGCCCGCCGCGCCCTCCGTGACCCTGGCCCGGCTGGAGCCCGGGGCGGATATGTGGGCCGTGGCGAAAAAATACCGCTCCACGGTGGAGGCCATCGCCGCCGCCAACGGAGAGCGGCAGGCGGGTCTTATCCTGATCCCCAAGGCAAGATAGTTGATATTGGCGCGAAACTGTGTTACAATGACCTGTAACGTAACGATACAGGGGGATAAACACCATGTCCGGACATTCCAAATGGCACAACATACAAAAGACCAAGGGCGCGGCGGACGCCAAGCGCGCCCAGGCCTTCACCAAGATCGCCCGTGAGATCATCGTGGCGGTGAAGGAGGGCGGCAGCGGCGACCCGAAGAACAATATGCGCCTGGCCGCCGTCATCACCAAGGCCAAGGCGGCCAATATGCCCAACGACAACATCAAGCGCACCATCGACAAGGCCCTTGGCAGCGGCGATACCTCCACCTTCGAGTCCGTCACCTACGAGGGCTACGGCCCCAGCGGCGTGGCCGTGATCGTGGAAGCCATGACCGATAACCGCAACCGCACCGCCAGCGAGGTCCGTCACACCTTCGACAAGTATAACGGCAACCTGGGCGCCACCAACTGCGTCAGCTGGTCCTTCGACCGCAAGGGCGTCATCGTGGTGGATAACGAGGACGGCGATCTGGACGAGGACACGGTGCTCATGGATGCCATGGAGGCCGGCGCGGCGGATATGGAGGCGGAGGAGGGCGTGTTCACCCTCTACACCGCCCCGGAGGACGTGACCGCCGTGGCGGAGTATATGACCGCCCACGGCTATAAGCTGGACTCCGCCCAGGAGGAGATGGTCCCCCAGTCTTATATCACCCTCACCGCAGAGGGCGACAGGAAGAATATGCAGAAGATGCTGGACGTGTTCGAGGACAACGACGACGTGCAGAACGTCTGGCACAACTGGGAGAACATGGACGAGTAAAAGATACGCGAGTTTTCCGAACGGCCGCGCCCGTGAGCCGAAAGGCTGCGGGTGAGGAAAGTCCGGGCTCCACAGGGCAGGGATAACGGGTAACGCCCGCCGATGGCGACATCAGGACGAGTGCAACA
>CANQNS010000013.1 GCA_947625285.1 uncultured Oscillospiraceae bacterium | reverse complement strand
GTGGCCGATGGTGCCGATGTTCACATGGGGCTTGGTGCGGTTGAACATTTGCTTTGCCATTGCATTGTCCTCCTAAAAAGTAGAAAAAATTAAAAATTCTGCATACTGTAGGGATTATACCTTATGCGGGGATATTTTGCAACAGTTTTACTGGTTTTTGTGCCGGGTGCCTACGAGCTTTTCCCGCAGGCTCTGGGGCAGCTCGATATAGTGGCTGGGCTCCATGGAGTAGTTTGCCCGGCCCTGGGTCCGGCTGCGCAGGTCAGTGGCATAGCCGAACATGCTGGACAGGGGCACGCTGCACTCGATGATCACCGCGCCGTTGCGGAACTCCTGCCCGATCACCTGGCCCCGGCGGGAGTTGATGTCACCGATCACGTCGCCCATATACTCCTCCGGCGTGGTGACCACCACTTTCATGATGGGCTCCAGCAGCGTGGGACCCGCCTTCTCGCAGGCCTCCTTGAAGGCCATGCTGCCGCAGATCTTGAAGGCCATCTCCGAGGAGTCCACCTCATGGAACTGGCCGTCCAGCACCGTGGCCTTGATGTCCACCATGGGGTAGCCGGCGATGACGCCGCCCAGCATGGCCCCCTGGATGCCCGCGTCCACCGCGGGGATATACTCCTTGGGGATCGCGCCGCCGGTGACGGCGTTGATGAACTCATAGCCCTTGCCGGACTCGTTGGGCTCGATCATCAGCTTCACCTGGGCGAACTGGCCCTTGCCGCCGGTCTGGCGGGCGTAGCGCACGTCCACCGTCGCCGGGCGGGTGATGGTCTCCTTGTAGGACACCTGGGGCTTGCCCACGTTGGCCTCCACGCGGAACTCGCGCAAAAGCCTATCCACGATGATCTCCAGATGCAGCTCGCCCATGCCGGCGATGATGGTCTGGCCCGTCTCCTCGTCGGTGTACGCCTTGAAGGTGGGGTCCTCCTCCGCCAGCTTGGCAAGGGCGATAGTCATCTTCTCCTCGCCGGCCTTGGTCTTGGGCTCGATAGCCACACGGATCACCGGCTCGGGGAATTCCATGCTCTCCAGCACGATCTGGTGCTTGTCGTCGCAAAGGGTGTCGCCGGTGGTGGTGTTTTTCAGCCCCACCAACGCCACGATGTCGCCGGAATAGATGGTGTCCAGGTCCTGGCGGTGGTTGGCGTGCATCAGCAGCACCCGCGCCAGCCGCTCCCGCTTGCCCTTGGTGGAGTTCATGACCGTGGAGCCGGCGGTGGCCGTGCCGGAATAGACACGGGCGAAGGTCAGCTTGCCCACGTAGGGGTCGGTCATGATCTTGAAAGCCAGGGCGGAAAACGGCGCGTCGTCGGAGCTGGGCCGCTCGATCTCCTTGTCCGTCTTGGGGTCGGTCCCCTTCACCGGGGGCACGTCCAGAGGCGACGGCAAAAAGTCCACGATGGCGTCCAGCAGCTTCTGCACGCCCTTGTTGCGATAGCTGGTGCCGCAGGTGACGCACACCAGCTTGCCGCTGATGGTGCCCTGGCGCAGAGCGGCGCGGATCATGTCGGCGGGGATGTCCTCCCCCTCCAGGTACAGCATGGCGATGTCGTCGGAGAAGTCCGACGCGGCGTCGATCAGCTTTTCCCGGTAGGCCTTGGCCTGGTCCAGCATGTCGGCGGGGATGTCCTCCACCTTCATGTCCTTGCCCAAGTCGTCGTAATACACGTCGGCCTTCATCTCCACCAGGTCGATGATGCCCCGGAAATCCGCCTCCCGGCCGATGGGCAGCTGGATGGGCACGGCGTTGCACTTCAGCCGCTCACGCACCATGTCCACAACGTTGAAGAAATCCGCGCCGGTGATGTCCATCTTGTTGACGTAGATCAGCCGGGGGACGTTGTAGTTGTCCGCCTGCCGCCACACGGTCTCCGTCTGGGGTTCCACGCCCCCCTTGGCGCACAGCACGGTAACGGAGCCGTCCAGCACGCGCAGGGAACGCTCCACCTCCACGGTGAAGTCCACGTGACCCGGTGTGTCGATGATGTTGATGCGATGGTCCCGCCAGTGGCAGGTAGTGGCCGCGCTGGTGATGGTGATGCCGCGCTCCTGCTCCTGCTCCATCCAGTCCATGGTGGCGTTGCCCTCATGGACCTCGCCTAGTTTGTAGTTGACGCCGGTGTAGAACAAAATGCGCTCGGTGGTAGTGGTCTTGCCGGCGTCGATGTGGGCCATTATGCCGATATTTCGGGTTTTTTCAAGGGAATACTCTCTCGGCATGGTTTTCCTTCCTTAAGGGGATTAGTAGCGGAAGTGCGCGAAGGCCTTGTTGGACTCGGCCATCTTGTGGGTATCCTCGCGCTTTTTCACGGCTGCGCCGGTGTTGTTGCAGGCGTCCATGATCTCGCCGGCGAGACGCTCTTTCATGGTCTTCTCGCCGCGCTTGCGCGCATAGCCCACCAGCCAGCGCAGACCCAGGGTCTGACGCCGGACGGGACGCACCTCGATAGGCACCTGGTAGGTGGCGCCGCCCACGCGGCGGGCCTTCACTTCCAGGCTGGGCATGATGTTGTTCAGGGCCTCGGTGTAGGCCTCCATGGGGTCCTTGCCGCTCTTTTCCTTGATGATGTCAAAGGCGGAGTACACGACCTTCTGTGCCACGCCCTTCTTGCCGTCCAGCATGATCTGGTTTACCAGCTTCGTCACCAGGACGGAGTGGTACACGGGGTCCGGCAAGATCTCTCTTTTGGGAACGTTACCTCTTCTGGGCACTTAACTTCCCTCCTTCATAAAAATGAATTCACCGGTACTCGAAAGTGTCTTTCGACTTCCGTTCGCGCCCTGACGCTCCCTACATTTATATAGGAACCAACAGGGACGCTGTTGGGGTCTCGCTTTACTTCTTGGGACGCTTCGCGCCGTACTTGGAGCGGGCCTGACGGCGGCCGTCCACACCCTGGGTGTCAAGAGAACCGCGGATGATGTGGTAACGCACGCCGGGAAGGTCCTTCACACGGCCGCCGCGGATCATCACCACGGAGTGCTCCTGCAGGTTGTGGCCGATGCCGGGGATATAGGCCGTCACCTCGTAGCCGTTGGTCAGCCGCACACGGGCGATCTTCCGCAGAGCGGAGTTGGGCTTTTTGGGCGTAGAAGTACGCACCGCCGTGCACACACCGCGCTTCTGGGGCGAGCTCAGGTCGGTCTCACGGTTCTTCAGGGTGTTCAGGCCCTTCTGCATGGCGGGAGACGTGGACTTGTAGGTCACCTTCTGGCGGCCCTTGCGGACCAGCTGGTTAAAAGTAGGCATCCATTTTCCTCCTTTCCTTGAAAACTGCGTTTTGGGCGCGGGATATCCACGCTTTCACGCAAAACAGGATTTTAACAGAAAAAACCAGACGTGTCAAGGAAAAATCGCCATTTCCCTCATTTCATTTGGGTATTTTGCCATCCGCCGGCCCCCGAAAGGGGCTGTCGGGCAAAAAACCCTCGAAAATGACCGTGGAGCCCGCCGCCTCCAGCCGTTCCATGGTCCGCCGGTCCCGGACGGTCCAGGATACCTCGCGGGCCCGGTACCGCTCCAATGCCCGGCCCAGGGCGGGCTCGTCCCGGTCCTGCCAGCGGTAGGCGATGAAGTCCGGCCGGCCCAGGGCGCACACCAGAAGCTTCGTCATGGCCCGGTCCGCCAGCCAGCCGAAGCCGCTCCGCCGTCCATGGCCGTACCGCTGGCTCAGCTGGCCCCGGACCACGCCGGGCCACTTCCTTTTCAGCCGCATCAGCACCGCCGGGTGGAAGCTCTCCACGCAGTATGTCCCCCGCCAGGCCGCCAGCCGCGCCATGGCCGCGTCGGTCAGGGCACGGACGTTTCCCCGGCGGGGCTTCAGCTCCACGATCAGCGGACCCCGGTCCGCAAAGACCGCCAGCACGTCCTCCAGCGCGGGGATGGTCTCCCCGGAGCCCAGCAGCGGCCAGGCCGCCAGATCCTCCCGGCGCAGGGACTCCACGATCCCCGGCCGGCCGCAGACCCGGATCAGGTCGCTGTCGTGGACCACCGCCAGGGTCCCGTCGGCCATGAGATGCACGTCCAGCTCCGCCCCGAACCCGGCCTCCGCCGCCGCCCGAAAGGCGGACAGGGAATTTTCCGGCCGGCCGGCGGCCCGGTCGTGCAGGCCCCGGTGGGCGTAGCGGTACCGGCCCAGCTCCTCCCATCCGCTCTGCATAGCCTTTCCCCCTTTTTATCCCAAAAATACGCATCCGCCCCGCTTGCACGGGGCGGATGGATGGTCTTGCTTGTTACAGGGCGTTGGTCCGGCCCACCAGGGCGGACAGGTCCACGTACTCGTCGGCCTCGGAGGCCATGGCCTCGTCGGTCTCCACGCCCACGTTCCGGTACATCTCCAGCCCGGAGCCGGCGGGGATCAGTTTGCCGATGATCACGTTCTCCTTCAGGCCCACCAGGTGGTCCACCTTGCCCTTGATGGCCGCGTCGGTGAGGACCCGGGTGGTCTCCTGGAAGGAGGCCGCGGACAGGAAGCTCTCCGTAGCCAGGGAGGCCTTGGTGATGCCCATGATGATCTGGGTCCAGGTGGCCTTTTCCAGACCCTCCTCCCCCGCGTCTATCCGGGCCTGGACCGCGTCGTTGGCCCGGCGCAGCTCGTTGATGTCCACCACGGCCCCGCCCAGCAGGTCGGTGCTGCCCGGCTCGTCGATGCGGACCTTACGCAGCATCTGGCGGGCGATGACCTCGATGTGCTTGTTGTTGATGTCCACGCCCTGCTGGCGGTACACCTTCTGGACCTCCTGGACCAGATAGTTGCGCACGCCCTGGCGGCCGAACTCGTCGTCGTCCACGCCCCGGATGCGGAGCACGTCATGGGGGTTCAGCGCGCCGCGGGTCAGCTCCTGGCCCTTCTGGACCTGGTCGCCGTCCGACACAAGGATGCCGCTGGCGTAGGGGATCTGGTATACCTGGGTCTCGCCGGTGGCCTCGTTGGTGATAGTCAGGGCGCAGATATTGTTCTTCTTGGCGTCCTCCATGGAGACCGTGCCGCTCATCTCCGCCAGCACCGCCACACGCTTGGGACGGCGGGCCTCGAAAAGCTCCTCCACACGGGGCAGGCCCTGGGTGATGTCCTCCACGTCGGAGCCGGCCGCGCCGCCGGTGTGGAAGGTACGCATAGTCAGCTGGGTGCCCGGCTCACCGATGGACTGGGCCGCGATGACGCCCACGGCCTCGCCCGGATCCACGGGCTTGCCCACGGCCAGGTTCATGCCGTAGCACTTGGCGCACACGCCGCTGCGGGCCTCGCAGCACATGACCGAGCGGACCTTCACGGAGAAGACGCCGTTGTCCTCCAGGGTCTGGGCGTCGATGGGCATGAGCATGTGGTCCGTGTCGAACAGGACCTCATCCGTGCCGGGCTTTTTGATGGGCACCGCGGGGAACCGGCCCCGGATGCTCTCGCCAAAGGTCTGGGCCGCGGCGGCGGCGTCCACCTCCTCGATGCCGGCGGCCCGCAGAGCCGCCACATCGGACTTGGAAAACGCCTTGTACTTGGGGACCACCACCGCGCCGGTGTTGGGGTCGGTGATGTCCTGGGGCGCGAACTTGCCGGAAAGCACGTCCTCGTCCACCCGGGCCTTGACGATCTTGTCCAGGATGACCCGGGCGTCGTTGCCGGCGGTGGTGCCGCAGTCCTGCTCCCGGATGATCACGTCCTGGCTCACGTCCACCAGCCGGCGGGTCAGATACCCGGAGTCGGCGGTACGCAGAGCGGTGTCGGCCAGGCCCTTGCGGGCGCCGCGGCTGGAAACGAAGTACTCCAGCACGGTCAGGCCCTCGCGGTAGTTGGCCTTGATGGGGATCTCCAGGGTCTTACCGGCGGTGTTTGCCACCAGGCCCCGCATACCGGCCAGCTGCCGGATCTGGTTCATGGAGCCGCGGGCGCCGGAGTTTGCCATCATATAGATGGGGTTGAACTCGTCCAGGTTGTCCTGCAGCGCGCTGGTGACGGCGTTGATGGTCCGCTCCCACTCGGCCACCACCAGGCGGTAACGCTCGTCGTTGGTGATGAAGCCCCGGCGGAACTGCTTTTCGATATAGGGCAGCTTGTCGGTCTCGGTCTCAGCGATGATGCGCTTTTTCGCCTCGGGCACCACCATGTCGGAAATGGAGATGGTGATGGCGCCGATGGTGGAGTACTTGTAGCTGAGGGCCTTGATCTTGTCCAGCACCTCGGTGGCGATGGTGAAGCCGTGCTTGTCGATGCACCGCTGGACGATCTTGCCCAGCAGCTTCTTGTCCACCCGGAAGCCGATCTCCTGCTTGAAGGTGTTGGCCGGGTCGGACCGGTCCACGAAGCCCAGGTCCTGGGGGATGGGCTCGTTGAAGATGATGCGGCCCACGGTGGTCTCTATGATCTCGGAGCGGCTCTCCCCCTCCGCAGAGCGGCGGGTGAAGCGGACCCGGATGGGCGCGTGGATGCCCACCACGCCCTCGTTATAGGCCATGATGGCCTCGGCGGGGGTGGCGAAGCACTTGCCCGCGCCGGGCTCGTCGTCCCGGATATAGGTCAGGTAGTAGGAGCCGAGGACCATGTCCTGGGTGGGCACGGTGACGGGCTGGCCGTCCTGGGGCCGGAGCAGGTTGTTGGCCGAGAGCATCAGCACCCGCGCCTCCGCCTGGGCCTCCGCCGACAGGGGCACGTGGATAGCCATCTGGTCGCCGTCGAAGTCGGCGTTGTAGGCGGTGCACACCAGCGGATGCAGCCGCAGGGCGCGGCCTTCCACCAGGATGGGCTCGAAAGCCTGGATGCCCAGCCGGTGCAGGGTAGGCGCACGGTTCAGCAGCACCGGGTGCTCCTTGATGACTACCTCCAGCGCGTCCCAGACCTCGGGCTTCTGCTGGTCCACCTTCTTCTTGGCGGCCTTGATGTTGCTGGCCGCGCCGTCCTCCACCAGCTTTTTCATGATGAAGGGCCGGAACAGCTCGATAGCCATCTCCTTGGGCACGCCGCACTGGTACAACTTCAGATCCGGGCCCACCACGATAACGGACCGGCCGGAGTAGTCCACGCGCTTGCCCAGCAGGTTCTGGCGGAACCGGCCCTGCTTGCCCTTGAGCATATCGGACAGGCTCTTCAAAGCCCGGGAGTTGGCCCCGGTCACCGCACGGCCGCGGCGGCCGTTGTCGATCAGGGCGTCCACCGCCTCCTGGAGCATGCGCTTCTCGTTGCGGACGATGATGTCAGGCGCTTTCAGCTCCATGAGCCGTTTCAGACGGTTGTTGCGGTTGATGACCCGGCGATAGAGGTCGTTCAGGTCGCTGGTGGCGAACCGGCCGCCGTCCAGCTGGACCATGGGCCGCAGCTCGGGCGGGATCACCGGCAGCACGTCGATGATCATCCACTCGGGCCGGTTGCCGGACTGGCGGAAGGCCTCCACCACCTCCAGGCGCTTCAGGAGCTTGGCCTTTTTCTGGCCGGACGCCTCAGCGAGCTGGGCGCGCAGCTCCGCCGCCAAAGCCTCGCAGTCGATGTCCGCCAGCAGCTTTTTCACGGCCTCCGCGCCCATGCCGGCCTCGAAGTCATCCTCGTATTTCTCCTTCATGTCCCGATACTCTTTTTCTGTGAGTATCTGGCACTTCTGCAGGGGCGAGAAGCCCGGGTCCGTGACGATATACGCGCCGAAGTACAGCACCTTTTCCAGTACCCGGGGGGTCAGGTCCAGCAGCACGCCCATCCGGGAGGGGATGCCCTTGAAATACCAGATGTGGCTCACCGGGGTAGCCAGCTGGATATGGCCCAGGCGCTCGCGCCGGACCTTGGAGCGGGTGACCTCCACGCCGCACCGGTCGCAGATCTTGCCCTTGTAGCGGATCTTCTTATACTTGCCGCAGTGGCACTCCCAGTCCTTGGTGGGCCCGAAAATGCGCTCGCAGAACAGGCCGTCCCGCTCCGGCTTCAACGTGCGGTAGTTGATGGTCTCCGGCTTTTTTACCTCGCCGGAGGACCAGGAAAGGATCATCTCCGGGGAAGCGATGCCGATCTTGATGGCTTCAAAGGGAGCGTAACTCATGATTCAAAGTCCTCCTCTCCATCGTCGTCCGTATAATCGTCTTCCAGCGTTCCGTTGTCGCTGCCGAAATCCAGCTCCAGCTCGCTCTCGTCTATCTGGTCGATGCTGTAGCCGCTGCGCTCGAACTCCCGGTCGTCGGAGCGGCTGTTCTCCACGGCCCCGAAGGTGGGGGTGAAGTCGTCGTCCTCGTCGTCCTTCAGCTCGATCTCCTCGCCGGCCTTGTCCAGCACCTTCACGTCCAGGCAGAGGCTTTGCAGCTCCTTCACCAGCACCTTGAAGGACTCGGGCACGCCGGGCTGGGGGATGTTGTGGCCCTTGACGATGCTCTCATAGGTCCGCACGCGGCCGGTCACATCGTCGCTCTTGACCGTCAGGATCTCCTGCAGGGTATAGGCCGCGCCATAGGCCTCCAGGGCCCAGACCTCCATCTCGCCGAACCGCTGGCCGCCGAACTGGGCCTTGCCGCCCAGAGGCTGCTGGGTCACCAGGCTGTATGGGCCGGTGGAGCGGGCGTGGATCTTGTCGTCCACCAGATGGTGCAGTTTCAGGAAGTACACCCAGCCCACGGTGACGTCGTTGTCAAAGGGCTCGCCGGTGCGGCCGTCACGAAGCTGGATCTTGCCGTCCTCCCGGAGCCCCGCGTCCTTCAGGCAGGCGCGGATGGATTCCTCGTTGGCGCCGTTGAACACGGGCGTAGCCACCTTCCAGCCCAGGGCGTGGGCCGCGTAGCCCAGATGGACCTCCAGCACCTGGCCGATGTTCATACGGGAGGGCACGCCCAGGGGGTTCAAAACGATGTCCAGCGGCGTGCCGTCAGGCAGGTACGGCATATCCTCCCGGGGCAGGATGCGGCTGACAACGCCCTTGTTGCCGTGGCGGCCGGCCATCTTGTCGCCCACGGAGATCTTCCGCTTCTGGGCGATGTAGACCCGGACCACCTGGTTGACGCCGGGGCTCATCTCGTCGCCGTTTTTGCGGGTGAACACCTTCACGTCCACCACGATGCCGCTCTCGCCGTGGGGCACCTTCAAACTGGTGTCCCGGACCTCCCGGGCCTTCTCACCGAAGATCGCCCGGAGCAGCCGCTCCTCGGCGGTCAGATCGGTCTCGCCCTTGGGGGTCACCTTGCCCACCAGGATATCGCCGGAGCGGACCTCGGAGCCGATGGTGATGATGCCCCGCTCGTCCAGATACTTCAAAGCCTCGTCGCCCACGCCGGGGATGTCCCGGGTGATCTCCTCGGGGCCCAGCTTGGTGTCCCGGCTGTCGCACTCATGCTCCTCCACGTGGATGGAGGTATATACGTCCTCCATGACTACCCGCTCGGAGAGCAGGATGGCGTCCTCGTAGTTGTAGCCCTCCCAGGTCATGAAGCCCACCAGGATGTTCTTGCCCAGGCTCAGCTCCCCGTCCTTGGTGGAGGGGCCGTCCGCCAGCACGTCGCCCTTTTTCACCTTCTCGCCGGCGCTGACGATGGGCCGCTGGTTGAAGGCGGTGGACTGGTTGGAGCGGGCGAACTTGATGAGGGTGTAATCCTTCACCTCGCCGCCGTCGTATTTGACGGTGATGTGGTCCGCGTCCACCGAAAGCACCGTGCCGTCGTCCTCCGCCAGCACGCACACGCCGGAGTCGATGGCGCACTTGTGCTCGATGCCGGTGGCCACGATGGGGGCCTCGGTGGTCAGCAGAGGCACGGCCTGCCGCTGCATGTTGGCGCCCATCAGGGCGCGGTTGGCGTCGTCGTTCTCCAGGAAGGGGATCATGGCCGTGGCGATGGACACCATCATCCGGGGGCTCACGTCCACATAGTCCACCTGCTCGGGCGGCACGGCTATGATCTCGTCCCGGTGCCGGCAGGTGACACGGTTGTGGATGAAATGGCCCTCCTCGTCCACCTCGGAGGCCTGGGCCACGAAGAACCGGTCCTCCACGTCGGCGGTCAGATAGTCCACGTCCCCGGTGACAAGGCCGGCGGCCTTGTCCACCCGCCGGTAGGGGGTCACCAAAAAGCCGTATTCATCCACCCGGGCAAAGCTGGCAAGGTAGGAGATCAAGCCGATGTTGGGGCCTTCGGGGGTCTCGATGGGGCACAGACGGCCATAGTGGCTGTAATGCACGTCACGCACGTCGAAGTTGGCCCGCTCCCGGCTCAGGCCGCCGGGGCCCAGGGCCGACATACGCCGCTTGTGGGTCAGCTCCGCCAGAGGGTTGGTCTGGTCCATGAACTGGCTCAGAGGCGAGGAGCCGAAAAACTCCTTGATGGCCGCGGAGACCGGCCGGATGTTTATCAGGCTCTGGGGGGTGATCACGTCCAGGTCCTGCAGGGTCATCCGCTCCCGGATCACCCGCTCCATGCGAGCGAAGCCGATACGGAACTGGTTCTGCAAAAGCTCGCCCACGCTGCGGACCCGCCGGTTGCCCAGGTGGTCGATGTCGTCCGCGCTGCCCACGCCGGCGGCCAGGCAGTTGAGGTAATTCACCGAGGCGAACACGTCGTCCGCCACGATGTGCTTGGGCACCAGCACGTCCATATTCTCCACGATGGCGTCCCGCAGGGCGGCCTCGTCGTCCCCGAACTGCTCCAGAAGCTGGCGCAGGACCAGATACCGCACGTTCTCCTTCACGCCCAGCTCCGCCGGGTCGAAGGACACGAACGCCTTCATGGGCACCATGCCGTTGCCAAAGACCTTCACGTTCTGGCCGTGCTCGTTTACCACCACGGCGGCCAGCAGGCCCCGGGCCTCCAGCTCCTCCGCCCTGGCCCGGTCTATCTTCTCGCCGGCTTCGGCAATGATCTCGCCGGTCTGCAGGTCCGCGATGGGCTCCGCCAGCTCGAAGCCGATGATCCGGCTCCAGGCGGCCAGCTTCTTGTTGAGCTTGTACCGGCCCACGTTGGAAAGCTCATACCGCCGCCGGTCGAAGAACAGCCCGTCCAGCATGGCCTCGCTGGTCTCCACCGTGGGGGGATCGCCGGGGCGCAGCTTGCGGTATATCTCCAAAAGGGACTCCTCCCGGCTGTGGCAGGTGTCCCGCTCCAGGGTGCTGGCGATACGAGGATCGTCCCCGAAGATGGCCTTGAGCTGCTCGTCGGTCACCGCGCCTTCCTCCAGGTCCGGCGCGCAGGTGAGCCAGGTGTGGGGCTTGCCGGCGTCGTAGGCGCCCAGGGCCCGCAGCAGCCAGGTCACGGGGATCTTGCGGTTTTTGTCGATGCGGACATAGAAGATGTCGTTGGCGTCGGTCTCATACTCCAGCCACGCGCCATGATAGGGGATGGTGGTGGCGCCGTACAGGTCCTGACCGGCCTTGTCCTGGTGCACGTCGAAATACACGCCCGGGGAGCGGACGATCTGGGAGACGATGACGCGCTCCGCGCCGTTGATGATGAACGTACCGCTGTCCGTCATCAGGGGGAAGTCGCCCATGAAGATCTCCTGCTCCTTGATCTCCTCCGTCTCCTTGTTGCGCAGACGGACCGAGACCTTTAAGGGGGCGGCGTAGTTGGCGTCCCGGCTCTTGCACTCCTGAACGGAATACTTGGGCTTTTCGTCCATGGTATAGTCCACGAACGACAGCTCCAGATTCCCGGAGTAGTCCGTGACCGTAGCCACGTCCCGGAACACGTCCCGCAGGCCCTCCTCCAAAAACCACTTGTAGGAGTTTTTCTGGATCTCCAGCAGGTTGGGCATGTCTTGGATCTCATCGACACGGGCAAAGCTCTTTCGGAGAGTCTTGCCATAGTAGACTTCCTTCGGCATGAAATTCGATCACTCCTTCGGTAAATGATACGCCAGGGCAAGTTGATAAAAATTTTGTCAGCTGTCTTGACTTTTTCTGTTCAGGTGGTAAAATAGGGATGGTAGAAAAAGATGGCTCTTTGGGTCCATCTTTGCGCATAGCGTGTTATTCTATCATTTTCCAGGTGCGCTTGTCAAGACAATTTTTATAAAAAATCACAGCGGCGAGCCGGTCTCGCCGCTTTCTTTCTGCGAGGTGTTTTCCTTGGACTACCGGGCGACGATACTGCTGTACGGGGAGCTCGTGCTGGCGTTGTGGCTGCTGTGGCGGGAGGGGCTTTTCCGGGACCGGGCCCAGCAGGTCACGGTCCTTGTGCTGGTGCCGCTGGCCTTCGTGCTGCGCTACTGCCTGCTCACCTATGAGACGCTGGATTATCAGGACTGGCTGACCGTTTGGCTGGACGCCTTGCGCCAGGCGGGCCCCTGGAAGGGACTGGGCCGGGAGATATGGAGCTGCAACTACAATGTGCCGTATCTCTATTTTCTGAGCCTGTTCACCCTGAGCGACATATACGACCTGTATCTCGTCAAGCTCCTGAGCATCTTCTTTGACGTGGTGATGGCCTGGGCCCTCATGCGGCTGGTGGGGCTGCTGACCGGAAGCGAGACGAAAAAGCTCTTTGCCTTCGTGCTGACGCTGTGGCTTCCCTCGGTGGTGCTGAACGGGGCCCTGTGGGGCCAGTGCGACGTGATCTACGCCGCCTTCGCGGTGCTGGCGGTGTATCTGGCGTTGGACGGCCGGCCGGGCCTGTCCGTGGCGGCCATCGCCCTGAGCGTATCCTTTAAATTGCAGGGCATATTCCTGCTGCCGGTATACTTCCTCTTCCTGGTAACGGGGAAGATCAAGTGGAAGCACGTGCTGGTGTTCCCGGCGGTGTACGTCGCCTCCATACTGCCGGCGGTATTGGCCGGGCGGGGGTTCTGGGAGCTTTTGACGCTGTATGTACGCAACACCGGCACCATTGGCGACGGCCTCAACTACAACTCCTCCTCCCTTTACGCCCTTATCGACTTCACCCGCATAGACAACGCCGCGGCGGCCCGGATCGGCATCGTGCTGGCGGCGGTGTTCTGCTGCGGGGTGTACGCGCTGTTCCTTATCCGGCGGAAGCAGGCCGGGCGGGACAGGGCCCTGTTCGGGGCCTGTCTGCTGTTCGCCATCGGGGTCCCCTTTTTCCTGCCCCATATGCACGACCGGTATTTCTTCATCGCGGATATGCTGTCGCTGGCGCTGGCTATCGTGGAGCCCAGGCTGCTGCTGGCGGCGGTGGGCGTCAATTTCGGTTCGCTGCTGGGCTATCACGCCTATTTGAAGATGCGCTATCTCATGCCCATGAAATACGGCGGGGCGGCCATGCTGGCCGCGCTGGTGCTGGCCGCCGGGTATACGGCATGGCAGCTTTGGAAGAAGGACCCCGCGCCGGCGGAGGCCCCGCCGGACACGTTGGAGGAATAGATCGAACAGGACAAAAATATCCCCGCCGCGAACGGCGGGGATGTTTTTTATCGTCTTATGGAAAGACCGCTCACGGCACGGACCGTCTTTTCCGCCGCCATACCGCCGCCAGGCCCACCAGGCCCGCCGCCAGCGCGGCCGCCCATAGGCCGGGCCGCTCCCGGTCGCCGGTGTTGGGGCTGCGGCCCACCGCCGGGGAAGCCTCCGGCTGGGCGGGCTTTGGCGCGGCGGGCTTTGGCGGAGGCGGCTGGAGCAGAACGCTGTAGTCGTTCCATCCGAGGGAAGCCCCGGCGTAAGCGCCCGTCAGGACCGGCTCGCTGCCGAAGGCGGGCGCGTCCCCGCCGGTGACGCGGCCGCTGCCGCCGGAGAGGGTGATACGGCCGGACGAGCCATCCAGGCCGCCGCCGATGCCCACGGCCCCATCGCTGCCTTCCACGGACAATTCCCCGCCGGCGATGGTGATGTCTCCGCCGGCTCCTCTATAGCCGCCGCCGATACCCGCGCCGCCTTCCGTGCCGGTAGCCGTGACCGTACCGTCTTGGACGGCAATGCCGCTGCCGGACCCGCCGAAGCCGCCGCCGATCCCCGCGCCGCCCATGCCGCCGATGGCGTTCACCGAACCGCCTTTGAGGGTGATACCGCTGCCGTTGCCACCGTCGCCGCCGCCGATACCCGCGCCGCCGTCGGTGCCGCCCTGCGCTTCCACCGTTCCGCCTTGGACCGTGATGCCGCTGCCAGCTCCGCCGTTGCCGCCGCCGATACCCGCGCCGCCCATGCCGCCGCCATGCGCTTCCACCGTACCGCTTTGGACCGTGATGCCGCTGCCGGCTCCGCCGTCGCCGCCGCCGATGCCCGCGCCGCCTCCGCAGCCGGTGGCGGTCACGTCGCCGCCGGAGATGGTGATATTGCTGGCGTCTCCCATATAGCTGCCGCCGATGCCCGCGGCATGTTCGCCGCCGGTGGCGGTCACCGTACCGCCGGAGATGATGACGCCGCTGACGCCATAACCGCCGATCCCCGCGCCGTTCTGTCCGCCTTGCGCGGTCACTTCTCCGCCGGAGATGGCGATGTCATGGCTGTTGCCAATACTTATATCGAACTCGCCGCCGCCGATCCCCGCGCCATGCTCCCCGCCGGTGGCGTCGACTTTTCCGTTGGAGATGGTGATATTGACGCCGTTCCCCTCATATCCGCCGCCGATGCCAGCAGCCTCGTTGCCGCCGGTGGCAGTCACGGTACCGCCGGAGATGGTGATATTGCTGCCGTCCCGGCCCTGTCCGCCGCCGATCCCTGCGCTATCCAAGCCGCCGATGGCGGTCACGTTGCCGCCGCTAATGGTGATGTCGCTGCCGGCTCCCAGGTAACCGCCGCCGATACCAGCGCCGATATTGCCAGCCACGAGCTCCCCGGTCCCGCCGATGGCAGTCACCGTACCACCCTCGATTGTGATGTGGCTGCCATCACTATTTTTGCCGCCGCCGATACCAGCACCATAGAAGCCACTGGTCGCGGTCAGGCTGCCCGGTCCCTGGATGATAAGCGCGCCCGACCCGGGGCCGCCGTTTTTCTGCAGGCCGGCGCAGTTCTCGCCGCTGACGAGAGTGTTGTCTTTCTCCAGCTTGACGGTGACGCTGCCGCCCCCCAGGATGTCAAAAGCGGCACAGGACTTGTCGCTCATGTCGATATGCACCCCGTTCAGGGTGATGGTAGCATTGGCCCCTTCCTTCACGACGATACGGCAATCTGTGGTCTTCTCCACACCCGCTGCCATGGCGATGGTGACGTCCGCCCCGTCAGAGACGGTCAGCAGACCGGAAACTTCATCATAGCTCGCCCCATTCCCCGTGACCGAGAAATCCCCCCAGGGGTCGGTCAGGGCATAGGGGGCGATACCGCTTTCAACAGGCTCACCCTCCAGCGGGCCGTCGTATCCGACGATCTCCCCCCGGTCCAGGATGGAGCCGTTATTTTGCAGCGCAGCCCCCGGCTCCACGGTCAGCTTCGCGCCCGCCGGAACAGTCAGCGAAGCCCCCTCAGAGACGGTCAGCGATGCCCCGGCGGGGACGGTCAGGCTCTTGCCGTCCGGGATCTGACGGCTCCCGCTCAGGGTCACATTGCCGTATACCCGGCCCGCGGCCCCGTCAAAAACCACGCCGGACCAGCCGGTCCTGTCCGCCGCAGTTTCAATGCTGCTGGCGTCGATAAAAACGTTTCCCCCGGCCATGAGGTCCCCCGCGATGCCGGCGCGGTCCGGGCCCCCGTCGGCGGTCACCGTGCCGCCCATGAGGGCGATCCGCCCGCCGCTGATGGCGGCGCTTCGATCCGCGCCGTCGCCGCTCAGGTCCGCCGCCAGCGTCCCGGTCCCCTGACTCTGGCCGTAGACCGTCAGGCTGCCGGACGCCTCGACCGTGATGCCATAGCTGTCCCCCAGCGCGCACCCATCCGCCAGGATGAGGCAGACCTCGCCGCTGACCGTGACGGGCGCGGGGATCGTCACATCGCTGTTGACAACATACCACCCGGTCTCCCACACGACGCTCCCGCTGTCCACCGGGACGGCGTTCACGGTCTGCGACCGGCCCTCGGCGTCCACATAGGAAACGGGAACAGGCTCGGACCCAAGCGTCTCCGGCATGGGAACATCGCCGTCCGGCGTTTGGAGATCCGCCTCCGGATCGTCCTCCGCCGCCTCCGGCGCAGGCGTCTCCTCCGGTTCTGCTGTATCCTCCGGCGCGGCCGTCTCTTCCGGCGTGACCGTTTCCTCCGGCACAGCCGTCTCTTCCGGCGCAACCGTATCTTCTGGCGCGGCCAGGACGCCGGGGGCTGCGCCGCACAGCAGGGAGAGGCACAAAGCCGCCGCTATAAAAATACTGTATATCTTTCGGTCCATCCTGGTTCGCCCTCATGCATATCTGTCACGGAGCGCGCCGTGCCGGTCCAGGCCGTACGGTCCGCTCCTCCGAATGAAACTAATTTCCCAATATAAATATGATTTTATAGCCGCCCCGGGCAAAAATCAAGTATAAAATATTGCCACCCGGACATTCCCGCGATGGAATGTCCGGGTGGCGACGCCCTTTGCGCGGCCGGCCGCGTCAGCGGGACCGCAGAGACGCGGCGATGGCCTCCGCCAAGGCCTGGGACTGCCGGCGGTCCGCCTCTTCCTGGGCGTTTTCGACCTCCTCCATCAAGGCGGCGCGGAATTTGACCGCCTCCGGGATGCTGGGAAACTCGAACTGGCTGCCGGCGGTGGTGATGGTGACGGTGCCCCGGCCGGTGATACGGCCCGGCAGGGTCTGCTCGATGTACACCCCGCCCACCTTGTCCAAAGGCACGTCCAGGGTGCGGGTCACGAACACCCCCGCCTCGCCGTAGATGCGCTTGTCGGTCAGCATCAGGTACGTGGACAGCCGCCGGGCGAAAAACCGCACGCCCCAGATCCCCGCCGCCGCCATCAGCACATGGAACGTCAGGGTGTCCTCCCCGGTCTGCCGGGCCATATACCACGCCCCCGCGTAAGCCGCCAGCAGCGCGGCCGGCAGGATGCAGCTGGTCCACCGGGACCGGGCCATCATGATGAGCTTTTCGTCCTCGGCCAGATCGTGGTCTCGCCGCATATCGCTCCGCCTCTCTCTCCTAAAAAATAACGGCCCCGGAAGTCTTGCCTCCGGGGCCGCTGGTGCGGGGAATGGGACTTGAACCCACACGTCCTGACGGACACAGGCACCTCAAGCCTGCCTGTCTGCCTATTCCAGCATCCCCGCCTGCAGCGCCTGATAATTATATATGCCTTCCCCCTCTTTGTCAAGCCATTTCGCCCCCCGCTCCGGGGTAAAAAACAGGAATATCCGCCCCCGTCCCCGATTATGATATGGCAGGGCTTTGCCCGGCCCGCATCCGGCCGCCCGGGAATAATTTGCCTGCCGCCGTACACAATAACGGTATCAATCTACATGGAGGTCTCTCATGAAACGAACTATGATCGCATGGGCCCTGCTGCTGGTGATGGTCCTGGGCGCCACGCCGGCATTGGCCGCGGCACCCGCCCGGGACGTCATGGACTGGAGCCAGTCCGCCGCTGTCGCCGCCGGCGCGGACGCGGACACCGTGAACGAGGATATGGGCGTGCTGAACGAGAACGCCGGCCCCACCCAGTCCGTGGTCTCTGTCAGCGGCAGAGCGGCCGCAGAGGATAAGGACAAGAGCGGCGCGAAGCCCGGCTCTGCCGGCAATACCGCCCCCGTGGCCGAAAATCAGCAGATCCAGACCTACCGGGGCGTGTCCGTGGGCGGACAGCTCACCGCCTACGACGCGGAGGGCGACGATCTCACCTTTGAGATATCCACCCAGCCCATGAAGGGCACCGTCCAGCTCACCGCCCAGGGCTACTTCGTCTATACCCCCAAGGAGGGCAAGCGGGGCAAGGATTACTTCGGCTACCGGGCCACCGACAGCGCGGGCAACCAGTCCCAGGAGGCCACCGTTATCATCAAGCTGGTGAAGCAGAAGTCCAAGGTCACCTATTCCGACCTGACCGGCAGCGGCAGCGAGTACGCCGCCGTGGTGCTGACGGAAAACGGCGTGTTCACCGGCGAGAGCGTGGGCTCCAGTTATGTCTTTGACCCGGACGAGACCGTCACCCGGGGAGAATTCCTCTCCATGTGCATGTCCGCGGCGAACTGCCGGGTGCTCCAGGGCGTGGGCACCACCGGCTTTGAGGACGACAGCGATATCGGCCCCTGGCTGAAGCCCTATGTGGCCACCGCCCTGATGAACGGCTATATCCAGGGCCAGTCCGTAGGCGCGGGCGCGGCCTTCGACCCCAACGGCGATATCACCGTCCAGGAGGCCTGCGTCACGCTCAACAACGTGCTGGGCGTGACTAACGTAGTCAGCGCGGCCAGCTATGTGGGCGAGGAAAACAGCGGCGAGGACTGGGCCCAGGCCGTGGCGAATCTCACTGCCTGCGGCGTGATGCCCCGCAGCTGGGAGGACATCGACGCGGTCCTCACCCGCGCCGGCGCGGCGGAGCTTCTCGCCAACGCCATCGGCCTCATCACCGGCCGGTAAACTATATGACCCACACGGGGCGCGCCGCGGCGCGCCCCTTTTTTATTGCGTTTTCTGCTCCGCCCTGTCCGCCAGTATGGCGCATATGCGCCGGAACAGCTCGTCATCCATACGCAGCTCCCGGGGCAGCCCCGCGTTGAACACCAGAAGCCTCTCCAGCCTCTCCGCCGGCAGCCGCCGCAGATGCTCCTCCCTCGCTCGATCCATCTTCCCACCCTCTCTTTACGCGATATATCGCAAATTATAGCACACTTTTGATTTTTGCGATATATCCCACACGAAATATCGCAAATTTGGTTAGAATTTTTACGATATATCGTTGAGAGGTGTTCGTATGCACATCAAGCAGGCCGTTGCCGCACGCATCATACAGCTATGCCAGGAACGGTCCTTGGCGATCAACGCCCTTGCCAACTTATCCGGCGTCCCCTCCTCCACTGTGTACAGCATCCTCAACAGCAAGAGCATGAATCCCGGCGTAGTCACCCTGCAAAAGCTCTGCGACGGGTTGGACATCTCCATCCGGGAATTTTTCGACAGCCCCCTTTTCGACGGGCTGGAACAGGAGATAAACTAGCGCGTACAGGCCGCCGCCCGCGGGCATCGCATGATGCCCGCGGGCGGTCTCGTTCATATCTCCTTTTTCGGCTCGGCCTGGATAGTGCGCTGGTCCGTGTAGATCACCATGCCGGGCCTGGCACCCTTCGGCTTTTTCACGCTGCGGACCTGGGTGACGTCCACCGCCACATGGCCCGCCTGGCCCCCCTCGGACCAGAAGGCCGCCAGACACGCCGCCTCGTACACGCTCCGCTCGTCTGGCTCCGCCCCCTCGCACCGCAGTATCACATGGGCGCCGTGGAGCTTCTGGGCGTGCAGCCACAGGTCCGTCCGCCGGGCGGTACGGAACGTCAGCTCGTCGTTTTGCAGGTTGTTCCGGCCCACCAGCACCTCCAGCCCGGCGGCAGTGACGAACCGCAGGGGCTGGGCGGGCCTCTCCCTGCGCTTGCCCTTTCCCTTCTGCTCCCGGACATAGCCGGAGCGGACCAGCTCCTGGCGTATGGCCTCCAGGTCCGCCTGGGTCTGGGCCCGGTCCAGCTCCACCGCCACGGAGGCCAGGTACGCCGCCTCCGTCCGATTTTCCTCTATGAGCGCGGTCAGGTGTTCCCGGGCCGTCTTTTTCTTATTGTATCGCTTATAATAGGCCGCGGCGTTCTGGGCCGGGCTCTTGCGGGGGTCCAGGGGCACGTCCGTCAGGGGGCTGTCCGGCTCGTAAAAATCCTCCAGCGTCACGCTGTCCATCCCCGGCCGCATCCGCCAGATGTTGGCGGTGATGAGGTCGCCCCGGCGTTTGTCCGTCTCCCGGTCGGCGGTGGCGGCCAGCTCCTGCATCCGCAGAGCCAGCTTCTTCTCCGTTCGGTTCTTCGCGCTGCGGACCAGCTTTATCAGGGACCTGGCCCGGCTTTTCAGATGCTCCGTCCGGTCCTTCTCCGCGTAAAAGGCCTCCAGCAGCGCGGACCAGCCCGGATAGGTCACGCTCTCCGTGCCGGGGCCGTACTGCAATATGGGCATAAAGGTGAAGTCCACGCTCTTTCCGCCCTCTGTCAGCATGGTGGGGGTCCTCTCCAGGCCCGCCAGGCTCTCCGGCACCGGCGGCAGGCCCCGCCACTCCATCTCCCGGCTGATCAGGGGCGACAGGCCGGAAAATCTGCCCGGCGCGGGCTTGGGGGGCAGACGGTACATAAGCCCCGGCAGAAGCTGCCGCAGAGGGCTCATCTCGCTGTCCACCCGCCGGGCCGCGTCAAGGATATGGCCGGTGCCGTCCACCAGTATGAGATTGGCGTTCCGGCCCAGAAGCTCCACCGCCAGGGTCTTTTCCGCGCTCCGGCCCAGCTCGTCGGCGCCGGTCAGCCGGATGAGCAGCATCCGCTCCCCCTCCGGCTGGGTCACGTCCACGATCCGGGCGCCCAGCAGGTGCTTTCGCAGGAGCATACAGAACATGGGCGGCTGGGGCGGATTTTCATATTCCGCCCGGGTCAGGCACACCCGCGCCGAGCCGGAGCCAAAGCATATGAGCAGCCTGTCGCTGCCGGCAGAGCCCCGCAAAGCCAGCACGACCGTGTCCTTTTCCGGCTGGCGGACACGGTCGATCTTGCTGCCGGCGAGCCTTTCCCGCAGCTCTCCGGCCAGCTCTCCTATGAAAATGGCGTCAAGAGGCATGATCCCGCTCCTCCAAAACGACGGCGAAAAGCTCCTCGATCCGCCGGGTCTGTCCTCCCAGCCACAGCCAGCCGAACAGGGCCTCCAGGGCCGTGGCGGCGTGGTACTGGGCGGGAGCGCACCCGGCGGGGCAGCCGTGGACGTGGGCGTTGCGGCCCCGGTGGCACACCTGCCGCTCCTCCTCCGATAAATGGGGCGTCAGCCGCTCCAGCGCGGCGGCCTGGGCCGGCGCGGACACATAGGCCACCGCCTCCCGGTGCAGCCGGCCCACCCGTGCGTTGGCCCGCCGGGCCAGGTGGGTCCGCACCAGCAGCTCATAGACCCCGTCCCCCACATGGGCCAGCTCCAGGGGCCCCAGCTGCCGGAGAGCGGCCTCGTCCATCGGTGAGCAGAGCCCGCTCACAGCAGCTGGTCCTCCTCGTCGGAGACAAAGTCCATGCCGCCGTCCTCGCCGCCGGCCTCCTCCGCCCCGCCGTTCTCCTCCGGGACGGGGGCGAACTGGTCGCTCTCCGCCACCTGGGCGAACTCATGGGCGATGGTGTCCACAGGCGCGGTGCCGTGGGAGTACTGCATCTCCTGCCACTGTTCCTTGGTGATGACGATCTGCCGGGGCTTGGAGCCCTCGTAGGGGCCCACCACGCCCACCTCCTCCAACTGGTCGATGAGCCGGGCGGCCCGGGAATAGCCCAGCTTCAGCCGCCGCTGGAGCATGGACACGGATGCCTGCTTTGTCTCGAAGATCACGTCCACCGCCTGGGGCAGCAGCTCGTCATAGTCGCTCTTGCCCTTGTCGGGCTCCGGCTCCGCCTCGCCCTTGGCGGGCTTGTCCACGGCGGCCTTCTCGATCTCCGCCAGGATCTCGTCGGAGTACTCCGCCTCCGCTTCTTTCTTCACGAAGTTGATGATCTCCTCCCGCTCCTCGTCGGTGACGAAGGCCCCCTGGACCCGGATGGGCTTGCTGCCGATGGGCGAGTACAGCATATCGCCGGAGCCCACCAGCTTCTCCGCGCCCTGCTGGTCCAAGATGATGCGGCTCTCCAGCGCGCTGGACACCGCGAAGGCGATGCGGCTGGGGATATTGGCTTTCATCAGGCCCGTGATCACGTCCGCCGAGGGACGCTGGGTAGCCACTACCAGGTGCATCCCGGCGGCGCGGCCCATCTGGGCCACACGGCAGATGGATTCCTCCACCTCCTTGGACGCCACCATCATCAGGTCCGCCAGCTCGTCGATGATGATGACTACCTGGGGCAAGGTCTCCTCCCCCTGGGTCCTGCGGATGGCGTTGTAGCCCGCCAGGTCCCGGACCCCGGCCTCGGAGAACAGCCGGTAGCGTTTGAGCATCTCCACCACGGACCACTGCAGGGCCCCCGCCGCCTTCTTGGGGTCGGTGACTACCGGCACGTACAGGTGGGGCATACCGTTGTAGATGCCCAGCTCCACCATCTTGGGGTCGATCATGATCATCCGGACTTCTTCGGGGGTGGATTTATAGAGAAGGCTCAAAATGAGCGAGTTGATGCAGACGGATTTGCCGGAGCCGGTGGTGCCGGCGATGAGCACATGGGGCATTTTGGCGATGTTGCCCACGATGATGTTGCCGCCGATGTCCTTGCCCAAGGCCACGCTCAGCTTGTTCTTGGCGCTGCGGAAGGTGTCGGAGTCGATCAGGTCCCCCAGCCACACGGTCCGCACGCTCTTGTTGGGCACCTCCACGCCCACGGTGGATATCTTGTCCGGGATGGGGGCGATGCGTACGCTTACCACACCCAGGCTCAGGGCGATGTCCCCGGCCAGGTTGGTGATCTTGTTCAGCTTCACGCCCTGCTCCAGCTTCAGCTCATAGCGGGTGATGGTGGGGCCGTGGACCGCGCCCACGATGCTGGCCCCCACGCCGAAGCTGCGGATGGCGCTTTCCAGCTGCCGCTCTGTCTCGTCCAGGTCCTCGTCCTGGCCGTAGGCCGCGTCCCCGCTGCAGTTGAGGAGCTCCACCGGCGGGTAGATGTATTCGGGCTTGTCCTCTTCGGCGGCGGCCTCTATCTCCTGCGCCACGGCGGCCGCCTCGGCGTCCTTGTCGATCTTGATCTTCTCCGGGGCCTTGGGGCCGGCGGCCTCGTCCATGTCGGCGGAGTGGATCTGCACGCCGGCGATGTCCGCCGCTTCCTCCGGCGTCATGGGCTGCAAGTCCTTGGTGAAGTCTGCGGACGGGGCCTTGGGCGCGGCGTCCCGGCTCCGGGTCCGGGCGGGCTTTTCCGCCGCCGGAGCGGGAGGCGCGCTCTTGTGGGCCTTCTGGGCCTCCAGAGCCGCCGTGACCGCCGCCATGGCCGCCGGATCCACGTCAAATTCCGCAAAGAGGGCGTCTTTGGCCTCCTCCTTGCTCTGGTCGTAAAAGCTCCGCCGGACGGGCTTCGCCTCGCTCCTGCCCCCCTTGCCGCCGCCGTTTTTCCCGCTCTGCCGGGGGCCCTTGGCGGGCCGGTCGGACAGAGGCATATCGGCGGGAGGCGGCTCGATCTTCCGGGCGGGCCGTCCGCTCCGGGCCGGGTGAAGATACTCCTCCGGGGAGAAGAATTCCTCCTCATGGGGCAGCGGCTCGTAGGCCCCGCCGCCCCGCTCCTCGGCGTAGGCGTCGTCATACTCGTCGACGTCCACATCCTCCCTGCGGGGGGTCGGATAGGGCCGGTCCTTCAGCCGGGCCGCCAGCTCCGCCGCAGACAGGCTCATGCCCTGCAGAAGCAGCAGCACGAAGGCCACCGTCAGCACCAGGAAGCTGCCGATGATGCCGATGGACTTTTTCAGCGCGATGCCCACCGTGCCGCCCAGCACGCCGCCGCAGTGCTCCGACACGAACTGGCCCGTGCGCCAGAGCTTTTTCACCCCGTCGCCAAAGCTGATGACGAAGAAGTTATCCTGGGCGCACAGGAGCATATGGATGAACGCGCCGAACACCAGCGGCAGCAGCAGCACGCAGGCGACCTGGGAGGCCACGGGCCGGTCCCGGCGCAGGCCCAGGATGCCGGAGCACCACAAAAAGCACACCGGGATCAGGTAAAAGCCCCAGCCGAACAGGCCGAAAAACAGCGTGCGTACCATACGGACCAGCCAGGCGTCCACCGGGAAATAGGCGATGCCGGTGATGAGGCCCAAAAACAGCAGCCCCACGCATCCCGCCTGCCGGACCGCCGGCTGGCGGGGGATGATGTCGTCCGCGATCTGGCTGGCCCGGACCGGCGCGGAGGCGGACCGGCTGCGGCCGGAGCCGCTCTTGGCCCGGCTGCGGCTGGAGGCGGACGCGCTGCGGCTCCGGGAGGCGCTGGCGGAGCGGGACGGTGTTTTTTTGGCGGACGTCCGGCTGCCGGCGCTCTTCCGGGCCGTGGAGGCGGTCTTCTTTTTTGCGGATGTGCTCCGGGAGCCGGAGGATCTTTTGGTCCCGCTCCGGCCGGAGGACGATGTTTTCTTCTGCTGTGCCATATGTTACCTCTTGCTCACGCGCTCAGTCTGAACCACACCAGGATGCTCAATACGCCCACGAACCAGCAGTAGTAGGCAAAGCCGCCAAACCGCCCCTTGCGGACGATGCGCTGCAAAAGCCGGATGGACAGATACCCGGTCACGCCGGCCACCAGCATCCCCACCCCGTAGGCCGGGAGCATGGCCGTGTCGATCCCCTCCCCCAGCACGTCGAACACCTGCAGTATCACCGCGCCGGTGACGGACAGCAGGCTCATGAGGAACGAAAACCGCACCGCGAAGGTCCGCTTCAGGCCCCGGCCCATGCCGGCGGAGATGGTGGTGCCGGACCGGCTCAGGCCGGGGATGGTGGCAAGGCCCTGAGCCAGACCGATCACCAGCGCGTCCACCACGGTCATGTCCTCCACCGTCTTGCGGCCCTTGGGCAGCCGGTCCGCTATGTACAGCAGCGTGCCCGTCAGGATCAGAGCCGCGCCGATGAACCAGGGGATGGCGTTAAGGCTCTCGATGGCGTCGTTGAAGGGCACGATCACGAACAGCGGCAGCGTTGCCAGGATCAGCATATAGATCATCTTCCGGGCGGGCCGGCCCTTGGCGGACAGCCCCCGGCCATGGACCAGGTCCCCCGCCATATGCCCCACCTCGCAGAGCATGGCCGCGATGTCCTTCCAGTAGGCGATCACCACCGCCACCAGGGTAGCCAGATGCAGCATGATGTTGAAAAACGCGCTGCTGTCCAGCTCCATGAGGCCGCTGCCTCCCAGGATGTTTTCCAGCAGAGCCAGATGCCCCGAGCTGGAGATGGGCAAAAATTCCGCCACGCCCTGCACCAGTCCCAGCAGAGCCGCGTAAACGATCGTCATGGCCTCTCCTTCCTCCGCCGCCGCGGAGCGCATAGTATAGTGATGGATTATGTTTACCAAACAAGTATATTACCATACTTGCCGGAAAAATGCAAGCGGCCCGCGCCATTGACGGCCCCCGGCGGGAAATGGTATACTGGCGGGCGGACTTCCGGGCAAAGGAGACAGCTATGGCCAGGGAACTGACACGCTCCCAACTAATCGAAAGGAGCATCATAACCAAATACCGCAAGGTCCTGTGGCGGCCCTTCGTGGAGGCAGTGAAACGCTACCGGCTCGTCCAGGCCGGGGACCGGATCGCCGTGTGCATCTCCGGGGGCAAGGACTCCATGGTCCTGGCAAAGCTCATGCAGGAGCTGCACCGGCACTCGGACGTGCCCTTCGATCTGACGTTCCTTGTCATGGACCCGGGCTACAGCCCGCCCAACCGGCGGCTCATCGAGGACAACGCCGCCCTTTTGGGCATCCCCGTCACCATCTTCGACTCGGACATCTTCGCCGCGGCGGACAGCGTGACGGAAAACCCCTGTTACCTCTGCGCCCGGATGCGCCGGGGCCACCTGTACGCCAAGGCCCGGGAGCTGGGCTGCAACAAGATCGCCCTGGGCCACCATTTCAACGACGTGATCGAGACCACCCTGATCGCCATGTTCTGGGGCGCGCAGCTGCAGGCCATGCCCCCCAAGCTGCACAGCACGAATTTCCCCGGCATGGAGCTGATACGGCCTCTGTACTGCGTCCATGAGGATGATATCATCGCCTGGGCCCGGTACAACGGCCTCACCTTCCTGCGCTGCGCCTGCCGGCTCACCGAGGGCGCTGCCACAGGGGAGCTGGCCTCCAAGCGGCAGCAGGTGAAGGAGCTTTTGCGCACGCTCCGAAAGGACGACCCCAACATTGAAAAGAGCATCTTCACCGCCCTGCACGCGGTGTGCCTGGACACCTTCCCCGCCTACAAATCCCATGGGGAGCTCCACTCCTTCCTGGATGGGTACGACAAAGAGCAATAAGCAGCGCAAGGGCCCGCCTCCGGCGGGCTCTTGCGTTATCAAATGTCATTCTGCCGCGCCGCTCACGCCAGCGGCACCACGAGCTGCTCCGTATAGGGAGATTGATGCACCAGAGACACGCTGGCGGTGCGGGTCGAAAAGGGCTTCCAGTCCTGTCCGGCCGCGTCGAAGGCCATTGTCAGCTCCTCCCGCGTCAGCTCCAACGCCAGCGTGAGATGGGGCACCCATGAGCCGTAAACATACTGGCTGGACGGGACGAACACCCGGTCCGCCACCGAATGGATGGCCCTGTTCATGGCGATCATCTCATCCGTCACCACAGGCGTGACGATGAGGGTCCCCGGCAAAAAGGCCGCCAAGGTCACGAAGGACACGTCGAAAGGCTTCAGGCCCTGCAGAACGCCCTCCATCACCCGGACCGGGTCGGACTTGTCCACGACGTCAAAGATCCCCATCGAGATATGGGGCGGCTGCCCGCTGCCGGCCCGGGCGGTGTTCCCGGTGACACGGGCCAGCTTATTTATCAGCTCGTTCAAAAGCTCCTCCGTATGCGGTTCAAAGCGGAGGATCACGTCGAACTGGGGCTTTCTGTCTTCCGTCCTAGTATCTTTCGGCTGCATATCATCCATGTCGCTGGTCCTCGTTTCCTCTTTTTTCACTCTATGTACGCCGCCTGGGCGGGGCGTTGATAATGGTCGATCAGCATGGCCCGGTGGGACAAAAAGGCCGGGTCGGTGAAGCTCCGGGCCCCGGCGGGGCACTTTTGCACGCAGGCGTGGCACTTGATGCACACGCCGTTCATCTTCGCCGGGTCCGCCCTGTCCACGCTGCCCATGGGGCACACCGCCGCGCAGGTCCCGCAGCGGAGGCACCTGTCCCGGTCCACCGCCGGGACCGCCTTTAAAAACATGGCGGGCCGTCCGTCTGCGCCCAGGGGCGTATAGTAGGGCGCGGACCCGTCCCCGGGCACCCGGCCCGGTTCCAAAGACGGGAACGGCCCCGCTCCGGCGCATCTCTCCGCCGCCCGGACTGCGAAGGCCGACGCGGCGGCCAGCTCCGCCGCCGTGGGCCGGCCCGGAGCCAGCGCGTTCGTGAAGCTGTGCTCCGTGGGGACGGCGGCGGCCGCCGGGACCGCGAAGCCGCCGGCGGTCAGGATGTCGAAAAGCTCCGCCAGGGCGTTATCGAAGCTCCGATTGCCGAAGCACACCACCGCCACGGCGGCCGCTCCGCCGCCCCGGACCGCCTCCCGGAAAAAGGGCGCGATCTTGTTGGGCACCCGGCCGGCATACACCGGCGCGCCCACGAACACCAGCTGCTCCGGCCCGAAAGCATACTCCCGCCGCCGGGCCTCCGGCAGCGTCGCGTCCAGGTGCTCCGCCGGGACCCCCAGCCGGGCCGACGCGGCCTCCGCCATGGCGCGGACCACTTTTTCCACGTTCCCGCAGGGGCTGAAATAGAGACTGCAGACCTTCTTCATAACGCGCAATGCCTCACGCAAAGCGGATAGACGCCGACAACGCGCCGCTGGGGTCTTTCCATACCGCCGCGCTCCTTTTTTTCTACATCATACCCCATCCGCCCTGCGGATGCAACGCGGATGAAAACTTCGTCATATCCTGTCGTCTGCTTCTTGACATGGTAAAAGAGCATAAGTATAATTAGGTTTGTGTAGCTGTATTTACAGCGGTTTAACCAGTATGTAAGGAGAGGAGACTCATGCAAAGCTGCAACCACCCGAGCGTGGACCTGACGCTGCTGGAGGATACGCTGGCGGAGTACGCCGGCGTCAAAGGCAGCCTCATCTCCATTCTGCAAAAGACCCAGGAGATCTACGGCTATGTGCCCATCGACGCGGTGTACCGCATCTCGGAGCGGACGGGAGACAGTCCGGCCAAGATCCTGGGCGTAGCCACTTTCTATTCCCAGTTCCGCTTCCAGGCGGTGGGAAAATACCTCATCATGCTGTGCAAGGGCACGGCCTGCTACGTCAACGGCGCGGAGCGCATCCTGGACGCCGTGTCGGACGAGCTGGGCATCGGCAACAACGAGACTACGGCGGACGGGCTCTTCTCCCTGTCCGTGGTGGCGTGCCTGGGCTGCTGCTCCCTGGCCCCGGTCATGATGATCAACGGCACCACATACGGCTCTCTCACCCCGGACAAGGCCCGGCAGATCCTGAGAGACTTGCGAAAGGAGGCGGAAGGTACATGACGGCCCGTATCGTTGTAGGAGAAGGCAGCTGCGGTCTGGCCGCCGGCGCGGCGGCCGTATACGACGCGCTGCAAAAGGCCCTGCCGGCCGACGCGGACGCCAGGCTCTCCATCACCGGCTGCGTGGGCGCCTGCTATCTGGAGCCCATCGTGGATGTGTACGACGCCGACGGCGTCCTGCACCGGTGCGTACACGTGGCCCCGGAGAACGCTCCGGCCATCGTCTCCGCCGTCGCCACCGGTGATTACGCAGGGCTGGCCGGCATCGCCATCCAGCCGGAGGACGAGCAGTTCCTCTCCAAGCAGACCCGCATCGCCCTGCGCCACTGCGGCGTCATCGACCCGGAGAGCATCGACGAGTACCTGGCGGACGACGGCTATCAGGCCCTGGAGAAAGTCCTGAAGACCATGACGCCGGAGCAGGTCATCGAGGAGATCAAGATCTCCGGCCTGGCCGGCCGGGGCGGCGCGGGCTTCCCCACCTGGTTCAAGTGGAACGCCGCCCGCGCCAGCGCGGGCACGGAGAAGTACCTGATCTGCAACGCGGACGAGGGCGACCCCGGCGCGTTCATGGACCGGGCGGTCATCGAGTCCGACCCTCACAACCTGATCGAAGGTATGCTCATCGCCGCCTACGCCATCGGCTGCGTGGAGGCGGTGGTGTACGTCCGGGCGGAGTATCCTCTCGCCATCGTCCGGCTCACCAAGGCCATCAAGCAGGCCCGGGAGCGGGGGTATCTGGGCAAAAACATACTGGGCTCCGATTTTAGCTGCGACATCCGCATCAAGGCCGGCGCGGGCGCGTTCGTCTGCGGCGAGGAGACGGCTCTGATCGAGTCGCTGGAGGGCAGCCGGGGCATGCCCCGCCTGAAGCCCCCCTTCCCCGCCGAGGCCGGCTACTGGCACAAGCCCAGCAACATCAACAACGTGGAGACCTACGCCAACGTCAGTTGGATCATCAACCACGGCGGCGCGGCTTTCGCCGCCATGGGCACCGAGAACAGCAAGGGCACCAAGGTCTTTGCCGTCACCGGCAAGGTCCGCCGGGGCGGCCTGGTGGAGATCCCCATGGGCATGACCCTCCGGGACGTGATCTTCGGCATCGCCGGGGGCATCCGGGACGGCCGGAAGTTCAAGGCGGTCCAGCTGGGCGGCCCCAGCGGCGGCTGCATCCCCGAGAGTCTGCTGGACACGGTCATCGACTACAAGAGCCTGCAGGCCACCGGGGCCATCATGGGTTCCGGCGGCATGGTGGTCATGGACGACTCCACCTGCATGGTGGGCATCGCCAAGTTCTTCCTGGACTTCACCACCAAGGAGAGCTGCGGCAAGTGCGTCCACTGCCGGATCGGCACCAAGCGGCTGGGCGAGATCCTTACCCGCATCGTCAACGGCCAGGGCAAGGAGGGCGACGTGGAGCTCCTGGAGGAGCTGTGCAACACCGTCAAGGCCGGGGCCCTGTGCGGCCTGGGCCAGAGCGCGCCCAACCCGGTGCTGACTACCATCCGCTACTTCCGGGACGAGTACGACGCCCACATCCGGGACAAAAAGTGTCCCGCCAAGGCCTGCCCCGCCCTGCTCACCTACTCCATCGACCCGGACAAGTGCAAGGGCTGTTCCGCCTGCGCCAAAAAGTGCCCGGTCCAGGCCATCAGCGGCCAGGTCAAGAAACCTTTTACCATCGATCCGAACGTCTGCATCCGCTGCGGCGCGTGCCACAACACCTGCCGCTTCGGTGCGGTGAACGTGGAATGAGGGGGCGTGTGCAATGAGTGACATCAAACTGACTATCAACGGCAAGCTCTGCGCCGGCAAGTCCGGCCAGACCATTTTGGATATCGCCCGGGAAAACGGCATCGACATCCCCACCCTGTGCCATAACGACACCGTGGCCCACTACGGCGCCTGCGGCCTGTGCGTGGTGGAGGCGGAGGGCTCGCCCAAGCTGCTGCGCTCCTGCTCCACCCTGGCCGCCGACGGCATGGTGATCAACACCGAGGGGGAGCGGGCCGTCCAGGCCCGGAAGATCGCTCTGGAGCTTCTCATGAGCGACCACGACGGGGACTGCATGGGTCCCTGCCGGCTGGCCTGCCCCGCCGGCACCAACTGCCAGGCCTATGTGAAGCAGGTGGCTCTTGGCAACACCAAGGAGGCCGTGCGCATCGTCAAGGAGCGGCTGCCTCTGCCCGCCAGCATCGGCCACGTGTGCCCCCACCCCTGTGAGAAGGACTGCCGGCGGGGTCTGGTGGAGGAGCCCATCTCCATCGCCCTCATAAAGCGGTTCATGAGCATGGACCAGCTCCACGCGCCCGACCGCTGGAAGCCGGAAAAGGAGCCCGCCACCGGAAAGACCGTCGGCGTCATCGGCGGCGGCCCCGGCGGCCTGACCGCGGCCTATTACCTGGCCCTGCACGGCCATGACGTGACCCTGACCGACGCCATGCCCCAGATGGGCGGCATGCTCCGCTACGGCATCCCCCAGTACCGGCTTCCCAAGGACGTGGTGGACGCGGAGGTGGCCGAGATCGCTGAGACCGGCGTGAAGATGGAAAACAACGTGAAGATCGGCCGGGATATCTCCTTTGCCGACTACCGGGCCAAATATGACGCGGTGGTGATCGCCATCGGCGCCTGGAGCAGCACGCCCCTGCGCTGCCCCGGCGAGGATCTGCCGGGGGTCTACGGCGGCATCGACTTTCTGCGCTCCGTCGCTTTGCACGACCCCCTGCCCATCGGCAAGAGCGTGGCTATCGTGGGCGGCGGCAACACCGCCATGGACGCCTGCCGCACCGCCGTGCGCCTGGGGGCGGAGAACGTGTACGTCATCTACCGCCGGACCAAGAACGAGATGCCCGCCAACCTGGACGAGATCGAGGAAGCCGAGGAAGAGGGCGTGCAGTTCAAGTTCCTCACCAACCCCGCCGAGATCATCGGAAGCAACGGCCGGGCCGCGGCCGTGAAGCTGCAGGTCATGGAGCTGGGCGAGCCGGACGCCTCCGGCCGCCGGTCCCCGGTGCCCGTGGAGGGTAAGTTCGAGACCCTGGCAGTGGACAGCGTCATCGCCGCCATCGGCCAGAAGGTGGACCCCGCCGGCTTCGACGTGGAGCTGAACAAGCGGGGCATCATCGCCGCCGACGAGACCACCTTCCGCACCGATCTGGAGGGCGTGTTCGCCGTGGGCGACGCCACCAATAAGGGCGCGGGCATCGCCATCGCCGCCATCGGTGAGGCCAGCAAGGCCGCCGACGTGGTGGACAGCTACCTGCGGGGAGCCATCGTCCCCTATAAGCCCCCCTTCGTCAGCAAGCGCACCGTCACCGCCCAGGACCTGGCCGACCGGGAGAAGAAGCCCCGTGTCCATGTGAACAACCGCCCCGCCCAGGAGCGCAAGCACGACTTCGAGCCCGTCAACGACGGCTTCACCGCCGAGGAGGCCATGAAAGAGGCCAGCCGGTGCCTGGAGTGCGGCTGCCACGACTATGGCGAGTGCTCTCTCATCCAGCACGCCAACCGCTACGAGATCCACCCGGAGCGGTTCGCCGGGGAGAAGCGGCACAAGGACCTGGAGCGGAAGCTGGTAGTCATCGAGCGGGACCAGGGCAAGTGCATTTTGTGCGGCCTGTGCGTCCGGGTCTGCGACGAGGTGGCCGGCGAGGGCCTGCTGGGCCTGGTGGGCCGCGGCTTCGGCACCGTAGTCAAGCCGGAGTTCCGGGACAGCGACCGCATCAAGGTCTGCGCCAGTTGCAAAAAGTGCGCCCAGGCCTGCCCCACTGGCGCGTTAAAGATATTAGATTGAAACTGCTCGGCGGAAGTGAATCCCGCCGGCAGGAAGTCAAAAGCCTGTCATACAGCGGCTTTTGACTTCACGCGCGGGAATGCCGCGCGGCTCGCCCTGACCGGGCTTCGCGGATCGACCGACAACATAGCAAAAGGCCCCGCTGCCGTTGGCAGCGGGGCTTTCGCGTTTCAGATGTCCTCCATCTCCGCCGGACCGGGTCCCGGCTCGGGCGGTTCAGGCTTGGGGCCGGGTCCCGGTCTGGGCGGCTCCGGCTCCGGCGCGGGGCTGGGCTCCGACCTGGGACCGGGTTCGGGCCTGGGGCCGGGTCCGGGTCTGGGCGGCTCCGGCTTGGGCATGGCGAGCCAGGCCTGGTGGAGCTTTTCCAGCAGCGCGAGCAGGGTCTGCTTCTCCTCCTCCGACAGCACGGCGAACAGGCTCTCCCGGCCGGACCGCTCCTGTTCCTGCTCCTGCCGCCGGGCCAGGCCCGCCTCGGTGAGCCGGATGTCGGCGGTGCGCCGGTCTGTCTCGCTGGGTGTCCGGGCGATGAGGCCCGCCCGCTCCAGCTTGCCCACCAGCTCGCTGGCGGAGCCGGGCTGGATGCCCAGCCGCTCCGTAAGCTCCCGCTGGGTCATGGGCCCCTCCGCCGGCAGCAGGCCCAGGGCCCGCCGCTGGCCGCCCCGCTCGTCAAAGTGGAACCGGCCCGCGTGGCCCAACGCCAGGATCAGGGCCATCAGCTTCCCGTCCGTGTCCAGCTCCGCATACCGCTCCGGGTCGATGTGGGGCCCGTGAGGCCCATGGTGCGGGGGCGGCGGGGGCGGCGCGTGGTGGCCGAGAGGCGGCGGAGGCGGCGGCGCGGGGTGGTGAGGCCCGCCGGGCCCGTGGGGACCGTGGTGCGGAGGCGGCGGGGGCGGCGGCACGGGATGCCCGTGGGGCTCCTCGTGCGGTGGGGGCGGAGGCGGAACAGGCCGCTCCTGGGGCGCGCCCTCCTCCGGGGCGGGTATGGGACGGTCAAAAACTCTATCGTCAAACATGGCCTTTCTCCTTTCAAAATTATTGAGGTACCTTGACTATACCACGGCCCACACCATTTGTCAAGGTACCTTTTAAAATTTTTTGACGCCGCCTCACAGGGCCCGCCCCGCGCTATGCCGCGCCTTGCCAGCCACGGCTTTGTCGTGCTATACTATCACCGCGGGCGGCGCCGCCTTCCCTATAGCGCGGCAGATCGGGATTTGACTGTATAAGGTTTTTTCTAAAAAGGTGGTGCGCATGTATGGAAATAAGGCAAGAGCAAGCAGGCGATCATAATTCAGTCTTTCAGGTCGTAACAGAAGCATTTTCTAGCGCTGAGCATAGCGATGGAAACGAGCAGGAGCTTGTGACCCTGTTGAGGGCCACTTCATCCTTTATTCCAGAACTTTCCCTTGTGGCAGTGGAAGATGGCAAGATCGTGGGGCATATCCTCTTTACCAAAATCACCATAGGAGAACACATCGAACTTGCTCTTGCGCCCCTTTCTGTTCTTCCGGCATATCAGCGGAGAGGGATCGGGCTGTCACTTATCCGAGAGGGACACCGTATTGCAAAACAGTTGGGGTATGACTACTCGGTGGTATTGGGTTCCCCAGCATATTATCCGCGTGCTGGTTATCTTCCGGCGAGCTTATACGGAATAGAAGCGCCTTTTGAAGTGCAGGACGAATACTTCATGGCGTTCAAATTACAAAGCGATGCGCCTCAAGTTAAAGGCATGGTCAAATATGATCCTGCCTTTGGAATCGATTGACAACTTCCCATTTGCCGGGCTGAGCGGACAAAATACAGAATAAGAGGCCGGAACTTCATCCGAAGTCCCGGTCCCTTATTACGCGGCGTGGATATGCCGTCTATCGCCCGCCGGCGCAAAGGCGCGTCACGATCTCTCCCACGTCCCCGTTGATACAGATCGCCCGGCGGGCGATCGGCTCCGGCGCGAAGGCCTTGCTGCGGTTCAAACACGCATAGACCGCCCTGGGGTTTTCCGCCGTCATGCGCCAGAAAGGGTATTTGATGATGCCGGGGGTATTGAATCCCACCCCCAGCTCCCAAAAGAGGACCGCCCGCCCCTGATGCGCCCGCAAAAACGCGCCGTATCGCTCCGCCGCGGCGTGCCAGCCGGCGTCCTCCACGAATTTGTCGTCCGCCCGCAGGTTCACGGTCATGGGCTTCCCGCACCGGGGGCACTTCGGCAGAAGCTCCGTGGGCGCCCGCATATCCCGCTGCCGCTCCACCATGGCCCGGATCACGGCCTCGTTGTCGTAGGTGGCGTCGTGGCAGGGCTCCGAGCACTGGAAAAGCCCGTAATCTCCCTGGGTGTAGAAAAGCCGGTCCTTGTCCGCGCCGGCCTTCTGGAAGCAGTGGTCCACGTTGGTGGTGAGGATGAAGTAGTCCTTGCCCCGCACCAGCTCCAGGACCTTCTCATACACCGGCTTCGGCGGGTCCATGTAGCGGTTGATGAAGATGTACCGGCTCCAATAGGCCCAAAATTCCTCCGGGCTCTCAAAGGGGTAAAAGCCCCCGGAGTACATATCCCGGAAGCCGTATTTTTGGGCGAAGTCGGCAAAATGCTCGTAAAACCGCTCCCCGTCGTAGACGAAGCCCGCCGCCGTGGACAGGCCGGACCCGGCCCCTACCACCACGGCCTCCGCCCCCTCCAGGGCCTCCCGCAGCTTCTTGATATTCTCCCCAAAGCTCTCCATAGTCATCTCCGTTTCACCGCATGGACCGGGCATACCGCATAGCAGCTGCCACAGTGCAGGCAGTTGGTTTGCCGTATCTGATAGGGCGTCCCCGGTTCGATGCACCGCTGTGGGCAGTTTTTCAGGCACCTGCCGCAGCCCACGCACGCATCGGAAATGACATAGCCCTTTTTCGTGACGTTTCCCGCCCCGATGGCATAGCTCTCCCGGAAGATGGGGTTGACGCCCAAGTTGAAATACTCGATCTGGCCGTCCCGTATCTCAAAGACGATGCCCGCCAGCTTCCTTGTGTCGCCGGGATAGACGTTGGAAAGATAGGGCTGTTCGGCAAATATCGTGTCGATCCATCTCTTCTGCTCACCGTCCGGTACGGGGACCGCTCTGCCGGCCAGCCGGATCATCTCCTTATACCGGGTATATCCTAACACCTGCACCCGCCCGTCCGCAAGCAGTTCCCGACAAAAATCCTTTCCCTTGGCGGTGAAAAATATGATCCGGTCCGGCTCATAGTGGATAGCGGAGATATTGCGTATCTGCGGCGCGCCGGATGCGTCCACCGTGGCGAAGGCCAGCACGCCTACATATTCCAATTTTTTGAGACAAGTCTGTGCGTCCATCGTTTATATACCTCTTTAGAAAAAATGGTGAAGCAGCAAAAAGCGGCAGGAAGTCCATTTCCTGCCACTTTTTAGCTTCTCGGTGCGGGATCGTCGGTAAGGCCGACCAAGTAATCCAGGCTCGTCTTGTAGAAGAGCGCCAGTTTTACCGCCATCTCCAAGGGGAGGGGCCGCTCGCCGCGCTCGTACTTGGAGTACAGGGACTGGTCGCACATCAATTCATCCGCCACCTGGCGTTGTGTCAGATCCGCATCCTCTCGCAAGTCGCGTATCCGTAGACGCATACTCATCACCACCGCCAATATACAACAGCAGGTCGGGTCATATTGACGGATTGGACAATATGTCCTATCATTTGCGTTGGAGGTGAGAATATGCCGGACTATAAGGAAATGTACTTAAAAATGTTTCGTGCCGCTGAGGAGGCCATCAATATCCTGATAGCGGCTCAGCGGGATTGTGAAGAAATGTATATCAGCGACCCGGAGCCAGTCGTTCGTGTACTGCCGTCCAGCAAAGCCGATAAGGACTCGCACGAATAAGGCTCAGGGCTCCGCTTCCATTCAAAACCGCAGTACGCGCCCATCTTTTCGGGGCTTGGGCGTTGGGTGGGCGTCACCCTCTTTGGGATAGCCCAGCAGGAGCTGCATCACCGCATAATAGTCCGGGCGGACGACCCACTTTTTCAATATCTCCTGGCCGTAGCTGTCCGCGAAGGCCGTCCAGCCCTGGCCGATGTAACAGGAACCCACCCCCAGCGCGTCCGCCATGAGCATCATGTTCTCCGCCGCGCAGGCGCAGTCCTCCGCCGCAAACAGAAAGTTCTTCGGCGCGAAAAAAGTGACGACCGTGGGCGCGTCATAAAAGGCGTTGACAAGAGCGGGATCGTCCGCGATGCTGGGCTGTTCTTTGGACACATAGCGCGTGGCCGTAGCCATGCTGGGATGGGAGTTGGCCCGCTTGATCTTCCCCAGCCGCTCATTTACCGCCCGGTCCTGGCACACCGCGAACAGCACCCCCTGCCGTCCCCCCGCGCTGGGGGCGTACAGCCCCGCCTCCAGTATCTGCTCCAGAGCGTTCTCGTCTATCTGCCGGGCGTCGAACCGGCGGATGGCCCGCCGGTGCTTCATCAATTCCAGCAGTTCCATTATATCACACTTCCTTCCAGCATTGGGGGTCAGGGGAATAAAAATCGCCGCTGGTCCCCTTCGCCACGGCGGGGCAGCCCCGGCACCAGGGCATAAGTTCGCACCTGGCGCACTTTTCAAACTTTCCGTAATCCCGGTACCGCTCCATCTGGCACACCCACACGTCCGCCAGCCGGTCCTCCAGCACGTTCCCCACTCGGCTGTCAGCTACCCGGCGGCAGGCATACACGTCCCCGGTGGGCAGGATGGTGATGTGGCAGTTGCCGCAGTTGCAGCCGCCGTAGATCACGCCCGCTTTGGCGTTTTCCGGGATGGTGAACGCGCCTGTCTCGTACTCGTAAAGGGTCCAGAGATGGTCCTTTTTGTTGAACCAGGTCCGGCAGCCCTGGGCCTCATATTCCTTGAATTTCCTGTCGCACACCGCCAGCAGCTCCCGGTACTCCCGGGCCGTCATGGACCCGTCCAGGTCCCCGCCGCTGGGGACATAGCGGGAGAAGGCGAACACGTCAGCACCGGCCGCCACCGCCGCGTCGATGATGCCCGGCACCTCCATGCGGTTGGTCTTGGACACGGTAGTCATGATGACGGCGCGGATGCCCGCCCGCTTGATGCAGCCGATCTTCTCCAGTGTGCAGTCATAGGAGCCGGGCTTTCGGAACCAGTCGTGGGTCTGGCGAAGGCCGTCCAGGGATAGCTGGTACTTCTCGCAGCCCAGCCCCTTCAGCTCCCGACACACCTGGTCGTTCAGGTGGAAGGGATTGCCCAGGATGGTAAAGGGCGCGTCATGCTCATGCAGCAGCTCCAGCAGCCGCCAGAAGTCCGGGTGCAGGATGGGGTCCCCGCCGGTGATGTAAAAGTAAGGCAGCCTATCGTAGACCTGGCAGAAGTCCAGGCAGTTATAAAACGTGTCCTCCATCTGCGCCCAAGTCATGGAGTCCAGATGCTGATGCTCGCCGCCGGAGAAGATATAACAGTGCTTGCACCGCTGGTCGCACTGGTCTGTGATGTGCCACTGGAAGGAAAAATACTCGCTCATATCGTCGCTCCAAAAGGGTTTGGCCCCCGGCGGATCGTCCGCCGGAGGCCGGGTATTACTTGTCCCCCGCGCCGCAGGCAGTACCGCAGGCCGCGGGCTTCTCCGCGGGCTTGTCAGCCGCGCCACACGCCGTACCGCAGGCCGCGGGCTTCTCTTCCGGTTTGTCAGCCGCGCCACAGGCCGTACCGCAGGCGGAAGGGACCTTGTCCTCAGTCCATCCGGCCAGATCAGAAAGTGCCATCGTGCTGTCCTCCTTGTCAGATTCAGAAAGCTGTCCGCCTCCTGTGGCTTCCATTATAGGGACATTTTCGTCCTCCACAAGTACGCACAAAAAGGTGGGGTACGCACCTTTTTGTAACTGATTGACATAGGGCCCGGCGGCGCAGTATCATCCAAGTGTAACATTCGATTCTGACTGTATGGAGGCGCGATATGAAAACAAAGGCCGAACTGCTGCCCGAATGCCCCGTAGCCACCACCGTGCAGCTCATAGGCAACAAGTGGAAGCTGCTCATCATACGAAACCTCATGGTCCGCCCCTGGCGGTTCAACGAGCTGCATCGGGACCTGGACGGCGTGAGCCAGAAGGTCCTCACCGACAGCCTGCGGTCCATGGAGGCGGACGGGCTCGTCACCCGCACCGTGTTTCCCGAAGTGCCCCCACGGGTGGAGTATTCGCTGACCGACCTGGGCCGGAGCCTCCAGCCCATCCTGGACGCCATGCGGGCCTGGGGCGAGGAATACCGCGCCGCCAAGCTGGCGCAAGAGGCGGAAACATAAAAAGAACGGCGTCCTCATGGACGCCGCTCTTTCTTGCGCATTTGGAAATTATGTCAACTGACCTGCCGGTCGTCCCGGAGCTTTTCCCGGGCGGCGGACAGCATGAGCTTGATGCGGTTGAGCTGGTTCACCTCGCTGGCGCCGGGGTCATAGTCCACGGCGATGATGTTGGCCTGGGGGTAGCTGGCCCGCAGCTCCTTGATGACGCCCTTGCCCACGATATGGTTGGGCAGACAGGCGAAGGGCTGGGTGCAGATGATGTTGGTGGTGCCGCTGTGGATCAGCTCCAGCATCTCCCCGGTCAGGAACCACCCCTCCCCGGTCTGGTTGCCCAGGGACACATAGTCCTTGGCGTAGTCGGCAAGCTGGCCGATCCGGGACAGGCCGGTGAAGTGGCGGCTGCGCTCCAGGGCCCGGCGGGCGTGGCTGCGGAACCGCTCCCCCGCGGCGATGCCCAGGTTGGAGAGCCTTGCCGTGGACGCCTTGCCCCCCAGGTGCTCCGCCTTGAAGTTGGCGTTATAGAAGCAGTACATGAGGAAGTCCGCCAGATCCGGCACCACCGCCTCCGCGCCCTCGCTCTCCAAAAGCTCCACCAGGTGGTTGTTGGCCTCCGGGTCGAATTTTACCAGGATCTCCCCCACGATGCCCACCCGGGGCTTTACCATGTCCTCATGGATGGGCAGCGCGTCGAACTGCCGGACGATGTCCTCCACGTTTTTGTTGAACCGTGCCATGGAGAAGGGCCCCTCCAACGCCTCGATACACTGCCGCTCCCACTTTTCGTGCAGCGCGTCGGCGGAGCCGGCCGTCACCTCGTAAGGCCGCATCCGATACAGCACCCGCATGAACAGGTCCCCGTACACCAACGCCTGCATGGCCTTCAGCAGCATGGTGGCGGTGAAGTGGAAGCCCTCGTTGGTCTCCAGCCCCTGGACGCTGACGGATATGACGGGCACATGGCCCATGCCGGCCTTTTCCAAGGCCCGGCGGATGAAGCCTATGTAGTTGGTGGCCCGGCAGCCGCCGCCGGTCTGGGTGATGAACACCGCCGTTTTTTCCGTGTCGTACCGGCCGGACTGCAACGCCTCCATGATCTGGCCCACCACCAGCATGGAGGGGTAGCAGGCGTCGTTGTTGACGTATCGGAGCCCCACGTCCACGGAGGTCTGCCGGGGGCTTTCCAGCAGCTCGATGTTGTAGCCGAAAGAGCCCACCGCCGCCCGCAGCAGCTTGAAGTGGATGGGCGAGAGCTGGGGGCACAAAATGGTATAGCCCGCCTCGTTCATGGCCTTGGTATACTCGGTCCGATGGTAGCCGGAGGACACGACTCTGCGCATGGCGTGCCGCTCGCTCCGCAGCCGCAGCGCGGAGATCAGCGAGCGGATGCGGATGCGGGCCGCGCCCAGGTTGTTCATCTCGTCGATCTTCAGCACCGTATAGAGCTTCCCGGACCGGGTCAGGATATCGCTGACCTGGTCGGTGGTGACGGCGTCCAGGCCGCAGCCGAAGGAGTTGAGCTGCACCAGGTCCAGATCGTCCCGGCCCTTCACATATTCCGCCGCCCGGTACAGCCGGGAGTGGTACATCCACTGGTCCACCGCCATGAGCGGCCGCTCCGGCTCCGCCAGGTGGGACACGGAGTCCTCCGTCAGCACGCACAGGCCGTAGGAGGCGATCAGGTCCGGGATGCCGTGGTTGATCTCCGGGTCCACATGGTAGGGCCGGCCCGCCAGCACGATGCCGTGCCGGCCGGTCCGCTCCATGTACCGCAGGACCTCCTCCCCCTTGCGCTCGATGTCGTGCCGGGCCCGGTCCAGCTCCCGCCACGCCTTGTGGCAGGCGGCCCCCACCTCCGCCGGCGGGATGCCGAAGGCCGCGCCGAATTCCTTCACCAGCTGGTGGGAAAGGGGCGTCTCGTCATAGAAGGGCAAAAAGGGATTCATGAACCGAACGGAGGGGTCCGCCAGTTCCTCCACGTTGTTTTTCAGATTCTCCGAATAGGAGGTGACGATGGGGCAGTTATAGTGGTTGGCGGCCCCGGGCGTTTCGTTGCGCTCGTAGGGCAGGCATGGGTAGAAGATAAACTTGATCCCCTGGCGCAGCAGCCACTGGACGTGGCCGTGGGCCAGCTTGGCCGGGTAGCACTCCGACTCGCTGGGGATGGACTCGATGCCCATCTCGTATATCTTCCGGGTAGACGGCCGGGACAGCACCACCCGGAAGCCCAGCTCCCGGAAAAACGTCGCCCAGTAGGGGTAGTTCTCATACATATTGAGCACCCGCGGGATGCCCACCGTGCCCCTTGGGGCTTTCTCCAGGGGCAGAGGCTCGTAGTCGAACACCCGCTTGAGCTTGTACTCGAACAGGTTCGGCACCTTATCCGCGTCGCTCTTCTTCTCCGCCCCCAGGCCCTTTTCGCACCGGTTGCCGGAGATATACCGCCGGGCCCCGCCGTCGAAGATGTTCACCGTCAGCATACAGTGGTTGTTGCAGCCCTGGCAGCGGGTCATGCGGGTGTCGTAGCGCAGGGACAGGATATCGTCCAGGCCCAGCATGGAGGTCTTTTGACCGTGCCACCGCTCCCGGGCCACCAGGGCGGCCCCGAAGGCGCCCATGATGCCGGCGATGTCCGGCCGGACCGCCTGGCAGCCGCTGATGCGCTCAAAGCTCCGCAGCACCGCGTCGTTATAGAAGGTCCCGCCCTGGACCACCGTGTGGGCGCCCAGGTCCTCGGGCCCGGCGATCTTCATGACCTTGTAAAGCGCGTTTTTGATGACGGAATAGGCCAGGCCCGCCGAGATGTCCGCCACCGGCGCGCCCTCCTTCTGGGCCTGCTTCACGTTGGAGTTCATGAACACCGTGCAGCGGGTGCCCAGGTCGATGGGGTTTTCGGCGAACAGGGCCTCCCTGGCAAATTCCGGGGCGGTATAGCCCAGAGAGACGGCAAAGGTCTCGATAAAGGAGCCGCAGCCGGAGGAACAGGCCTCGTTCAACTGCACGCTGTCCACAGCCTTGTCCCGGATGCGGATGCACTTCATGTCCTGGCCGCCGATATCCAAGATGCAGTCCACCTCCGGCTCGAAAAAGCTGGCGGCGTAGTAGTGGGCGATGGTCTCCACCTCGCCCTCGTCCAGCAGCAAGGCCGCTTTGATGAGGGCCTCCCCGTAGCCGGTGGAGCAGGAATAGGCGATATGGGCCGTGTCCGGCAGGCGGTCTTTGATCTCCCCGACGGCCCGGATGGCCGTGGCGAGAGGGCTGCCGTTGTTGTTGGAATAAAAGCTGTAAAGAAGGCTCCCGTCCTGGCCGATCAGGGCCGCCTTGGTGGTGGTGGAGCCGGCGTCGATGCCCAAAAAGCAGTTGCCGGAATAGGACGCCAGGTCGCCCTTGCGGACCTGGTGGAGCGCGTGCCGGGCCCGGAACTCGTCATACTCCTCCCGGCTTTTGAAAAGCGGCTCCAGCCGCTTGATCTCAAAGCGCATCTGCCGCTCCGCCTCCAGCTTCTCCCGCAGGGCGGCCAGGGATATGGCCGCCGCGTCCCGCTCGGCGGTCATGGCCGCGCCGGCGGCGGCGAACAGGTGGGCGTTTTCCGGGGCGATGGTCTGCTCCGGCGTCAGGCGCAATGTCCGCACGAAGGCGTTTTTCAGCTCCGGCAGGAAGTGGAGCGGTCCGCCCAGGAAGGCCACGTTGCCCCGGATGGGCTTGCCGCAGGCCAGGCCGCTGATGGTCTGGTTCACCACCGCCTGGAACACCGACGCGGCCAGGTCCTCCCGTGTGGCCCCCTCGTTGATGAGGGGCTGGATATCGCTCTTGGCAAAGACCCCGCACCGGGCGGCGATGGGATAGATGGCCTTATAGCCCGCCGCGTAGCGGTTCAGCCCCGCCGCGTCCGTCTGCAGCAGGGCCGCCATCTGGTCGATGAAGGAGCCGGTGCCCCCGGCGCAGATACCGTTCATGCGCTGGTCGATGCCGCCGGTGAAGTAGATGATCTTGGCGTCCTCCCCGCCCAGCTCGATGGCAACGTCCGTCTGGGGCGCGTAGTCCCGCAGGGCCGTGGCAACGGCCACCACCTCCTGGGTGAAGGGCACGCCCAAAAGCCCCGCCATAGTCAGGCCTCCGGAGCCTGTGATGACGGGGGTCACGTTCCCATCCCCCAGGGCGGCCTCCGCCTTCCGCAGAAGGCCGGACAGGGTCCGCTGGATGTTGGCGTGGTGACGCTCATAATCGGAAAAGACCATCTTGCCGTCCGAGGCGCGCAAAATGGCTATCTTGACTGTGGTGGAACCGATGTCGATCCCGAGTGCGTATGGTCTTGCTGCTTGGGGCATGGATGCTTTCCCTCTCCGATCTGCTGTATGGTTATCCCGGCGATGGTCCTCGACAGGGTTCGACCGCCGCCGATTCATACTATATCATTTTTATGCGAGATTGCAAGCCCATTTGCCCCGGACGGCCTCCGGCATTTTTCATTGACAAAGCCGCCGGAATCCTGTAGGCTGGATATAAATAACGAGAATAACGAACGGGGAGGCAACGCCATGCACGCACGCCCGGAGCCCATCGGAGCGAGAGATATCACCATCCATGACGCCTTTTGGGACCGCTATATGCGCCTGGTGCCGGAGAAGATGCTGCCCTATCAGTGGCAGGCCCTCAACGACCTGGTGCCGGACGCGGAGCCCAGCCACTGCATCGAGAACCTGCGCATCGCCGCCGGCGAGGCGCAGGGCCATTTCCACGGCTTCGTGTTCCAGGACACGGACATCGCCAAATGGCTGGAGGCGGCGGCGTACACCCTGGCCTGGCGGCCGGACCCGGCGTTGGAGGCCCTGGCCGACCAGGCCATCGAGCTCATCGGCCGGGCCCAGGAGCCGGACGGCTATCTGGACACCTATTTCACCATCGAGGCCCCCAAGAGCAAGTTCCGCAACCTGCGCTACGGCCATGAGCTGTACACCGCCGGGCACATGACCGAGGCGGCGGTGGCCTATTACCAGGTCACGGGCAAGCGGCGGTTTCTGGATATCATGTGCCGCACCGCGGACCTGATCTGCCGGGTCTTTCGCACAGAGGAGTTTCAGGCCGCCTACCCCGGCCATGAGGAGATAGAGCTGGCATTGATCCGGCTGTATGCCGTCACCGGCAAGCGGGATTACCTGGACATGGCCCGGGAATTCGTGGACCGTCGGGGCGTGGACCCGGACTACTTCGCCCATGAGGCGGCCCACCCGGACTGGATACCCTTCTTCGGCCAGAGCCGGGAGGAGCCGGTGGACACGAAATACCACCAGTGCCACCTGCCGGTCCGGGAGCAGACCGCCGCCGAGGGCCACGCGGTGCGGGCGGTATACCTGCTGGCCGCCATGGCGGACCTGGCCTGGGAGTACCGGGACGAGAGTCTGGCCGGAGCCTGCCAGCGGCTTTATGAGAACATCACCCAGCGGCGGATGTACATCACCGGCGGCATCGGCTCCTCCGGCGTCATGGAGCGGTTCACTGCGGACTTCGACCTGCCCAACGACGCCGCCTACGCGGAGAGCTGCGCCTCCATCGGCCTTGCCATGTTCTGCCGCCGGATGGCGCAGAACACCCGTGACGGCCGCTACGCGGACACCATGGAGCGGGCCCTGATGAACACCGTCACCGCCGGGGTGGCCCTGACCGGGGACGCCTTCTTCTACGTCAACCCCCTGGCCGTCTGGCCGGACAACTGCCTGGAGGACACCTCCATGGCCCACGTCAAGCCCGTGCGGCAGAAGTGGTTCGGCTGCGCCTGCTGCCCGCCCAACATCGCCCGCACCTTCGCCTCTCTGGGCCAGTACGCCGTGATGACCGCCCCGGAGGGGATATGGCTGGACCTGTTCTTCTCCGGCCGGTTCACCGCAAAGCTGGGCGGCCAGACGGTGGAGATCGAATGCGACACCGGCTTCCCCTTTGAAGGACGCCTCACCCTCCGCGTCCACGCCTCCTCCCCCGCCGCCGGGACCATCGCCCTGCGGCTGCCCGCCTACGCCCAGGGCCCGTCGGTCCTCAGAAACGGCGCGGACGCCGCCCCCCGGCTGGAAAAGGGCTATCTCTATCTGGATGGCCCCTGGCAGGAGGACACCATCCAGTACAGCTTCGCCATGCCGGCCCGTTTCGTCTGGGCCGATCCCCGGCTCCGGGCCGACGTGGGCCGGGCCGCCGTGATGAAGGGCCCGCTGGTCTACTGCCTGGAGCAGATCGACAACGGGGAGGATCTGGCGGCTCTGTCCGTGGACGTGTCCGCCGGGCTCTCGGAGCGGTACGACCCGGACCTTCTGGGCGGCACGGTCCTTATCCGGGCCAGGGGCAGACGGCTGACCGCCCCGGCAGAGGGCCCTCTCTACCGGGACGCGCCCCCGGCGGAGACGCCGGCGGAGCTCACCTTCGTCCCCTACTGCTTCTGGGGCAACCGGGGCCCCGGGGAGATGCAGGTCTGGACCAGGACCTGTTCCTGAGCCGGCCGTTTGACAACGGTCTGAAACGGGGATATAATGCGGATGTAAGCGCATTTAACGTGCGAAAGAGCAACCATCTTACGAAAAGAGACGAGCCATGAAAAGACTATTCGATCTGGACAACCCCGTCATGCGGGCCCTGGGCAAGCTGTACGATCTGATGATCGCCAACGTGCTGTTTCTGGTCTGTTCTCTGCCGGTGGTGACCTTCGGCGCCTCCCTGGCCGGCATGACGAAGGTGACCCAGGACATCGTGCGCGAGACGGGCTCCGGGCCGGCCAAGGCGTTCTTCCGCTCGTTCCGGTCCAACTTCCGGCAGGCCACCGTCCTGTGGCTGATCCTGGCGGCGTTTTTCGTCTGCACGATCTTCGATATGATCCTGATCGACACCTATCTTGCCGGCACGGTGGCCCAGATGCTGCGGGCGCTGCTTGTCATGTTCGCGGTGGTGGTGGTGGCGGTGGCCTGCTATATGTTCCCGCTCCTGGTCCGCTATGACAACACCCTGATCGCCCACTGCCGCAACGCGCTCATACTGGCCGGCGCGAAGCTGCCCCGGACCGTGTGCCTGGTGGCGCTCACGCTGCTGCCCGCCGCCCTCGCCTACTTCTCGCTGGCGTCGTTTTTGCGGATATCGCTGCTGTTTTCCATCATCGGCTTTTCCGGCTTGAACTACCTTTGCAGCCTGCTGCTGCGGCCCGTCATGGCCCAGTTGGAAAAGGATCAGGCCCCGGCGGAGGAGCAGAACGCACAGGCTTGAGACAGAAAAAAAGAAACGCGGGCCCGGAATGTTACCATTCCGGGCCCGCGCAGTTTATCATCCCGTCTCACGGCTTTTCAAAGCGGATCACGTTCCAGCTCAGGGCGGGGATCCTGATCTGGGCGCGGCCGCCATCCACGGTCCCGCCGGGGCCCGCCGCCGGCTTCACATTGTCCGGGTCGGCCTCGGTGTTGACCGCCTTCACGTCGTCGTGGTGCAGCACGATATGCTCCGCCAGGCGAAGCTGGCCGAAGGAGCGCAGGTCCACGTCCAGCGCGAAATCCTCCTGCAGATCCCGGTTGACACAGAACACACTGATGCTGCCGTCGTCGCCCAGGGTGGCCGTGGTGTCGATCAGGGGGACGTTCTCATAGTCCTTGCAGTCGTAGGTGGGGGTCCGCACCAGGGTCTTCAGGGACACGCCCCGGCCGTACCGGGAGGCGTGCATGAAGGGATAGAAAATGGTCTGCGCCCAGCAGCCGCCCCCGTTGCGGGTCATGATGGGGGCGATCACGTTCACCAGCTGGGCCAGGCACGCCACCTTCACCCGGTCCGCGTTGCGCAGCAGGGTGATCAGCATGGACCCCACCAGCAGCGCGTCCTCGAAGTTGTACACGTCCTCCAGCAGCGGCAGCGCGGGGCCCCACTTCTCCCGCTTCCAGATCTCCTCGTCCTGCTGGTTGGAGTGGTACCAGACGTTCCACTCGTCAAAGGACAGGTCCACGGTCTTTTTGCTGTGCTTCTTGCCCTTCACAGCGTCGCAGACGGACACCACCGTGTGGATGAACTCGTCCATGTCCATGGCCCGGGCCAGGAAGCCCGGCGTGTCGTTAGTGGGGTTGCCGTAGTAGCGGTGCAGGGACACGTAGTCCACGTTTTCGTAGCACTCGTTCAGCATAGTCAGCTCCCAGTCGCCGAAGGTGGGCATCTCGGAGCTGGAGGAGCCGCAGGCCACCACCTGGATGGAGGGGTCCACCCACTTCATCATCTTGGCGGCCTCGTTGGCCGTCCGGCCATACTCATAGGCGGTCTTGCGGCCCATCTGCCAGGGGCCGTCCATCTCGTTGCCAAGGCACCAGAGCTTGATGTCAAAGGGCTCCTTATGGCCGTTGGCGATACGCATATCGGAGAACTTGCTGCCGCCCTTGTGGTTGGCATACTCCACGATATCCCGGGCCTGCTCCGGGCCCCGGGTGCCCAGGTTCACGGCGTACATGACCTGGCTGCCGGCTTCCTTCGCCCACTGGCAGAACTCATGCAGGCCCACCTGGTTGGTCTCGGTGGTGAACCAGGCCAGATCCAGCCTCTTGGGCCGCTGGTCCCTGGGACCCACGGAGTCCTCCCAGTTGAAGCCGGAGACGAAGTTGCCGCCGGGATAGCGCACGATGGGCACGCCCAGCCGCCGCACCATCTCCAGCACGTCCCTGCGGAAGCCCAGCTCGTCGGCCTGGGGATGGCCCGGCTCATAGATGCCGCCGTAGACCGCCCGGCCAAGGTGCTCGATAAAGGAGCCGTAGAGCCGGGGGTCGATGGGGCCGATCTGATAGTCCTTATCTAAGATAACGCTTGCTTTTTTCATAATAAAAATACTTCCTTGCCGCCGATGGGCGGTCTCAATCCTGTCCCGTGGCCCGCATGGCCCAGAGGGCCTGGCCGTCGTCGGACAGGGCGGTGACGCAGCTTACGAACGCCTCCTGTGTCTCGTCATAGCCCACGTAGCACACGCCGGTATAGCGGACGCCGTCCACGGTGAGCTCGATCTTCCCGTCCGCCGCCGTGAAGGAGCCCCCCGCCTGGCCGGAGATGGTCCCGTCCGGGGCAAAGTCCGCCGCGACGGACACGTGCTCCGTCAGATTCACATCCTTCTCATGGCGCAGCAGCTTGAAGGTCCCCTCCAGGGTGAGGGCTGCCTTGTCCTCCGCCTCTGGCACATAGCGGGTGGGCGCGGCCATGGGCCAGCCGGCCTCGTTGAAAAACAGCTCCCGCACCTGCACGATGTACCGGTCCCCTGTGCTGGCGAAGCGGGTGTGGTGCAAAATGAACCAGCGGCCGCTGTCCTCGTCAAAGTAGACGCTGTTGTGGCCCGGGGAGCGGATGGCGTTTTCCCGGTCGCTGTTCTCCCCCGCCAGGGGCTTGAACAGGTACCCGCCCATGAGCTTGGTGCCATAGGGGGCGATGTCGTCGTTGTTCCAGAAGTTGCCGGGGGCGCACTTGCACTCCAGCATGGACTGCCCCGCGGCGTCCTCGTAGGGGCCCGCCACGTCCTTCGACCGGCACACCCGGATGTTGTAGCCGTCGTTGACGCCCAGCCCGCCGAAGGACAAAAACAGGTAGTAGTACCCGGTGTCCTCGTTGTAGACGATGTAGGGAGCCTCGATGCAGCCGTGGTTGCCCCCCAGCAGGTGGACGCCGTAGGGCTCCTGGCCGGGCAGGATCAGCCCCGTTTCCGGGTCCAGCTCCAGCAGGAAGATGCCCCCGGAATAGGAGCCGTAGACCATATACAGCCGCTGGCCGCTGGCGTCGAAGAACACGCAGGGGTCGATGGCGTTGGGGTACTGGGTGGCGTCGTAGCCGCTCTCGCCGCTCTTCAGCAGGATCTGGACGTTCTCAAAGGGCCCCTCCGGGCTGTCGCTGACCGCCAGGCCCAACGCCGACAGGGGCGAGGACCCCTCGCAGCAGCAGTAGTACATATAATACCGCCCGTCCGCCAGTTGGATCACGTCCGGGGCCCAGAAGGTGCCGGTCTGCGCCCAGGTCATGGCCTCTTTGAATTCCACGGCATACTCGGGCTGCAGGGCGCACTTGTCCAGCTTGGAGAACATCTTCCAGTTCACCAGGTCGTCCGACCAGGCCGCCTGCATATGGCTGCCATAAATGTAAAAGCGACCATCCTCCGTGCGGAGCACGGAGGGGTCGTGTACGCTGACGTTTTTGAATTTGACCTGCTGCGCGGTCTCGGCTGGCGCCGCACCAAGCGACGCCAGCATGACCAGCAGCATGACAAAGGCCGTCCAACGGACCTTGCGCATGGGGCTCACCCCTTGACCGCGCCGGCCGTCATGCCTTCCACGATGAACCGCTGGGCGAACAGATAGATCAGCAGCAGCGGCAGTATGGCGAAGCAGGAACCGGTGATCATCAGGTCATAGTTGTTGCCATAGGGGGACCAGAGGGTGTTCAGGCCGATGGGGACGGTGTACTTGTTGGCGTCGGATATCACCAGCATGGGCCACAGCAGGGCGTTCCACGCGCCCATGCCGGTCAGCACCGCCATGGAGGCGTAAGCCGGCTTCATGATGGGCATCACGATGCGGAAGAAGATGCCGTACTCCGTGCAGCCGTCCAGACGGGCCGTCTCCAGCAGGTCCTTGGGCACGTTAGTCAAAAACTGCCGGAAGAAGAACACCGCGCTCATGTTCACCAGAAACGGCAGCATGACGCCCGCGTAGGTGTTGCGCAGGCCCATGGCGTTGATCTGGGTGTACATGGGGAGCATCAGGATCTCCAGAGGCACCATCATCACCAGCAGCACGCACATGAACAGGGCGTTCTTGCCCTTGAAGTCGTACTTGGCGAATCCGTAAGCCACCATGGACGACAGCAGCAGCGTCAGGCCGCCCTGGACCAGAACGATCATCAGGCTGTTGCGGTACCAGATGAAGTAGTTGTGGGGATTGTACTCGCCGTTGGACATGACGCCGGTGAACAGATACCGCCATGCCTTCACATGCAGCAGCTCGAACGTGGGATTCAGGTTCAGGCCGCTGACGAACAGCTCCGCGCCGCCCTTGAAGGTGCCCAGCAGCAGCGCGTACAGAGGGATCAGGAACAGCACGCACAAAATGGCGAAGAATACCGTCAGCAAAAACGTGCCTACGGGACGTCTTCCAACTTTCTCGTTCATGTTCAGTCCTCCTTCTTCCTACCGATCGTGCCGGTGACCCACAACTGCAGCACGGTGACGATCATGGCGCCGACCAGCAGCACCAGGCCCACCGCGGACGCGAAGCCGAGGCGGTCCACCTGCTCGAAGCCGTAGCGGTACAGGTAGCCGACGATGGTGAGGCCGTAGTTCTTCGGGGAGTTGTTGCCGCCAAAGATCATGTAGCTCTCGGTGAACATCGACAGGCCCGCGTAGATGGAGATAGTCAGCACATAGATGGTGGTGGGTTTCAGCAGCGGCAGGCTGATCTTGGTGAACTTCTGCCAGTTGGTGCAGCCGTCCAGCGTGGCCGCCTCATAAAGCTCCGTGGGGATGGATTTCAGGCCGGCCATATAGTACAGCATGTTCATGCCGGTCCACCGCCAGAAGCACAGCAGCACCATGGCGAACATGGACCCGCTGGCGGTCTTGAGCCAGGCGATGGGCTTCAGGCCGAACAGGCCCCGGAGCTGGTTCATCATGGCTCCGTCCAGCTCGGAGAACATCATCCGGAAGATGATACCGGCCACCACGACGGAGCACAGCACCGGCATGAAGGCCACGGTCTTGAAAAGTCCCCCGGTCTTCGCCATTTTGGACTCGGTCAGGTATGCCAGCAGCATGGGCACCGGGACCAGGATGGCGCAGGTGAGGACCATGTATATCACGGAGTTTTTCACTGCCGTGTGGAAGTTCTTGTTGGCAAACAGGTTTTTATAGTTCTCCACACCCACGAAGTGGCTCCCAGCGCCTGTTACCTCATGGAAGCTCATCTTGATGGTGGTGAGCAGCGGGTATGTAAAGAACAGCAGGAACGTGATGATGAAAGGCGCGATGAATACGAAAGGAGCGATCTTCTGGTTATACAGAAGCTCCCGGTTCAGCGTCACATATCCCACCACCATGGCAAGCCCCAGCAGCATGACCCACAGACGCCTGCGGACCACGGCCAGCCAGAGGCTCTGCAGGGCCGTATAGCTCTGGCCCTCCTCCAGCTGCCCGAAGAAATAGCCGCTGAGATCGCCGTGCTCGTCGTAAGCCGCGTCAAAGCGGACGGCCTTGCCCTGAAGGGAAAACAGGGCCACAAGACCGACGACGAACACGATAAGGCCCAGGATCAAAAGTAAAGTCGCCCGATGGCCTTCTTTCTTTTTGATCGTTGCGATCGATTGATCTTGCATCGTTTCTTCCCCTTTCCACGCGCACTCTCCTCATGCGCAGATTCTCGCGGGGCGTCCGAAACGGCGAGCCTCGCCAATAAAGCGCATGGGAGCGCAAAGGCTCCCATGCGCCAGGTTTTCTAAGGATCAGAACAGGTCGCTCTCAATGGCGTCCTGCGCTTCTTCCAGAGCCTCAGCGGTGTCCACGCCGTCAACATAGACCTCGTTCCACAGGGTGGTGCCAAGGTAGTTGTTGATGGTGGGGCTGATGCTGGTGGACTGGATGTAGCCGATCTCGTCCTTCATGGGCAGCAGCGCGTCGATGGGATAGCCGATGAAGTACTGGTTGAACTTGTTGTCGTCGGTCTTCATGATGGAGTCATCGTCCCAAATGGAGGTGTTGCAGGGGTCGAAGCCCAGGACCTCCCAGATCTGCGCCTCGCCTTCGGGAGCGATCTTGGCGTAGACCAGGAACTCAGCGGCCAGATCGGGGTCAGTGCCGTTGGCATAGACCACCGTGCCGGTACCGCCCTGGCCGATGGAGCGCATCTGGCCTTCCTCGAACACGGGGGCGGGGGCCACGACGTAGCGGTCCTTGCAGGACTCGCCGATCTCATCGGTGAAGCGGCTCATGAACCAGAAGGGCATGATGACGCTGGCGATCTTGTTGTTGGCGATGTAGGCTTTGCCCTCCTCGGTGTCGGGCTGACCGCCGGGGCAGGTCTCGCAGATGCCGGCCTCCAGCCAGGACTTCTGGGTGTCGACGACCTTGGCCACCTCTTCGGTGTTGATCAGGGCCTCGGTGCCGGTCTCATCCTGCCAGTCGGTGCCAAGCTGGGCGAGCATCAGGGAGGCGACCCACTGGGTGCTGGTCTCCACGGTGCCCATCCAGGCGTCGGGATCGGCTTCCTTCAGGGCGACGCCCGCGTTGTACCAGTCGTCCCAGGTCTTGATGTCTTCATAGTTGACGCCGGCGGACTCCAGCAGCTCCTTGTCATAGAAGGAGACCATCGCGCCCACGTGCAGAGGAGCGCCATAGTACTTGCCGTCCTTGGCGTAGATCTCCAGACGGGCCTTGACCAGATCGTCCATGTAGGGGCTCAGGGCGTCGGTCAGGTCGACCAGCTTGTCGCTGTACGCCAGCACGTTGGGGAACTGGCCCAGCTCCACGTCGCAGATGTCGGGCGCGCCTTCGTCAGCCTGCAGGGCGACTTTCAGCTTGTTGTGCATGTCGTCGTAACCCAGGGTAGTCACTTCGATCTCGATCTTCCGATCGGGATTCTCGGCGTTCCACCGCTCGGCGGCCTTTTCAAAGAACTCCTGATGCTGGGCGATGAACGTCCACATCGTGAGCTTGGTCGCTCCGCCGTCGTCGGCGAAAGCCACCGGGGCCAGGGTGAGAACCATGCACAGGACCAGAACCATAGCAAAGACTCTCTTCATTTTGGATATTCCCTCCTGATAAAATTTATATTGATGGGCTCTCGCACCCAGCAATATTCCGTCGTTATCGCCGCGGGCGGCGCGAAAACTATGTAAAACCGGCGCAGCCCGTTTTTCACCGGTGCCCCACCAACGCAAGCATAACACACAAAAAGCCCCCCCGTCAACCCTTTTTGTTTAGTTATTTCCGCAAATACTATAGGATCGCTATACAATGGCGTCTCCCGCGCTGCCGTCAGGTGCAAGACTAACCTTTTTCCCTTGTCCGGGCGCGTTTCTTCTGCTACAATGACATCGGTCAGAAATACAAAAAATCAAAGGACAGGTGTTTGATCCCATGCTCCACATCGACCGGAACGATCCGTTTTACCGGCAGATCGGGAAACTGACCCTGCCGATCGTAGTGCAGAATCTGCTGAGCGCGGCCGTCAGCTCCGCCGACGTCGTCATGCTCAACAGCGTCGGGCAGTCCGCGATCTCCGCGGTGTCGCTTGCCGCTCAGTATGCAAGCGTCCTCTTCATGATCTTCTATGGTCTCGGAACGGGCGCGACCATGCTGAGCGCCCAGTACTGGGGCAAGAAAGACATCCGTGCCATCGAGCTCATCGAAGGGATCGCCCTTCGCTTCTCTCTCGTGATCGCCTGCGTCTTCACGCTCGGCGCGCTGACTGTGCCGCAGATGATGATGAAGCTCTTCACAAACGACCCGGAGCTGATCGCGCTCGGCACGACCTATCTGCGCATCGTGAGCTTCAGCTACCTGTTCTGGAGCGCCTCCGAGATCTACCTGGCCGCTCTGCGCAGCGTGGAGCGCGTCACGATCAGCACCGTGTTGAACGCGCTGGCGCTTGGTCTGAACGTGTTCCTGAACGCCGTGTTCATCTACGGTCTGTTCGGCGCGCCAAAGCTCGGCGTCGCGGGCGTGGCGCTCGCCACCAGCATCGCCCGCGGCGTCCAGCTCATCTGCTGCGTCGTGACATCCTGCTTCTCCCCAAACGTCAAGATGCGGTTCGCTTACATATTCGTGCGCAACAAGGTGCTCTTTCAAGACTTTCTGCGGCTCTCCGTCCCGGCGCTGGGGAACGATCTTTCCTGGAGCGTGGCGTTCTCTGTCTACTCCGCCATTCTCGGACACCTTGGGAGCGATATGGTGGCCGCCAACTCCATCGTCGTGGTCGTCCGCAATTTCGCCACCGTCCTCTGCTACAGCCTGGCAAGCGTGTCCACGATCTGGCTCGGCAAGCAGCTGGGGCAGAACGATATGGAAGGGGCGAAAAAAGACGCGAGCCGGCTCCTCTGGCTGAGCGTCGCCGCCGGCTTTTTCGGCGGGCTCTTCGTGCTGGCCGCCTCCCCGTTCGTGCTCTCCCACGCATCCCTGACCGGGCAGGCCATGCGCTACCTGAAATATATGCTGCTGATCAACACCTACTACATCATGGGCACCGCCGTGAACACGACGCTGATCGCCGGCGTCTTCCGGGCGGGCGGCGACAGCCGTTTTGGGTTCATCTGCGACACGATCGACATGTGGTGCTACGGCGTGCCCCTCGGACTGATCTCCGCCTTTGTGCTGAAGCTCCCGCATCTGGTCGTCTACTTCCTGCTCTGCACGGATGAGTTTGTCAAATGGCCCTGGGTGATCGCGCATTACCGCAGCCGCAAATGGCTGAACAACGTGACGAAAGAATATGAGTGATCTCCGTCGGGCGGACCGATACGGGCCGCCGCAGGCCGCTTGCAATCAGGCGGCCCGCATGATAGAATGGACAGCGCAAAACACGCCGCTTTGTAAATCATAACGGCCGGAGGAGCGACATATGCCTGACCTGATCTTCAACCAGCCCTGGATACCCCAGCGGGCGGACCCCTACGTATACCGCCACACGGACGGGACCTACTACTTCACCGCCTCCGTGCCGGAATACGACGGCATCCGCCTGCGCCATGCCTCTACCCTGGCGGGCCTGGCCCAAGCCCCGGAGACGGAGGTCTGGCACAAGCACGACAGCGGGATCATGTCCATCCACATCTGGGCCCCGGAGCTGCACTATCTGGACGGAAAGTGGTATCTTTACTATTCCGGCGGCGACAAGGACGACATCTGGGAGATCCGGCCCTATGTGCTAGAGTGCCTGGGCCCCGATCCCATGGCCGGTCCCTGGGCGGAGCGGGGCAAGCTGACCCCGGCGGCGGGGGACGATTTCTCCTTTGAGGCCTTCTCGCTGGATGGCACGGTCTTTGAGGACGCCGGCCGGCGGTATTACGTCTGGTCGGAAAAGGTGGGCGTGGGCAAGCAGATCGCCAACCTCTACATCGCCAGGATGAGCTCCCCCACCAGCCTGGAGACGGTCCAGGTGCTGCTGTCCGGCCCCGACTACGACTGGGAGCGGGTGGGCTTCTGGGTCAACGAGGGCCCGGCGGCCATCCACCACGCCGGCCATATCTATCTGACTTATTCCGCCTCCGAGACGGGGGCCAAGTACTGCATGGGCATGCTGACGGCCAGGGAGGGGACGGATCTGCTGGACCCGCTGAACTGGAAAAAGGAGCGCTGGCCCGTGCTGCAAAGCGACTATGGTAAGGGCATATACGGTCCCGGCCACAACTGCTTCACCACCGACGAGCAGGGAAACGACATCATGGTCTATCACGCCCGGACCGAGGAGAAGATCGTGGGCAACCCCCTGTATAACCCCAACCGCCACGCCATGCTGATGCGCCTGCGGTGGGACCAGGCGGGCCGGCCCCTGTTCTCCTACGACGACTGACAAAAGGAGACACACTTATGGCCACGATCCACATCGACACCGCCACGCGCCAGGGCCGCATCTCCCCGGAGATATACGGCCACTTTTCCGAGCATCTGGGCCGGTGCGTCTACGAGGGCATATTCGTCCGGCCGGACAGCGGCATCCCCAACGAGAACGGTATGCGCCGGGACGTGGTGGAGGCCCTGCGGGAGATCCGGGTGCCCGTGCTGCGCTGGCCCGGCGGCTGCTTTGCCGACGAGTACCACTGGCGGGACGGCATCGGCCCCCGGGAGAGCCGCAAAAGGATGGTAAACACCAACTGGGGCGGCGTGGTGGAGGACAACTCCTTCGGCACCCATGAGTACTTCGAGCTGTGCCGCCAGCTTGGCTGTAAGACCTACGTCAACGGCAACGTGGGCAGCGGCACGGTCCGGGAGATGAGCGAATGGGTGGAGTACATGACCTTTGGCGGCGTCTCCCCCCTGGCGGAGCTGCGGGCCCAAAACGGCCACCCGGAGCCCTGGCGGGTGGACTACTTCGGCGTGGGCAACGAAAACTGGGGCTGCGGCGGCAACATGACGCCGGAGTACTACGCCGATCTCTACCGTCGCTACCAGACCTATGTGCGCCAGTACGACCCCGCCGCCCCCATCGCCAAGATATGCGGCGGGCCCAACGTGGACGACGACAACTGGACCCGCCGGGTGCTCCAGACCTGCTACGCCAGGCCCCATCCGCCGGAGGATTTCCACGGCTTCATGGACGGGCTGAGCCTGCACTACTACGTCCACCCCGGCGGCTGGGACCACAAGGGCAGCGCGACGGACTTCTCCCCGGAGGAGTATTACGCCACCATGAAAAAGGCCCTGTGGATGGAGGAGCTCATCAAGCTCCACGGCGGCATCCTGGACCAGTACGACCCGGAAAAGCGGATCGGCCTGATGGTGGACGAATGGGGCGCCTGGTATGACGTGGAGCCGGGCACCCATCCGGGCTTCCTCTACCAGCAGAACACCATGCGGGACGCGCTGGTGGCGGCGGTGACGCTGAACATCTTCAACCGCCACTGTGACCGGGTGAAGCTGGCCTGCATCGCCCAGATGGTGAACGTGCTCCAGTCGGTGCTGCTGACGGAAGGGCCCCGGATGGTCCGCACCCCCACCTGGTACGTGTTCCATATGTACCGCCGCCACCAGGGCGCGCAGCTTCTGGACGCCCGGGTGGAGGGGGCCGGGACCGCGGACGGCGGACTGCCCGCTCTCCACGCCTCCGCCTCTCTGGACGAGACCGCCGGGGCCGTCACCGTGACGGCGGCCAACCTGTCTCTGACCCAGGCGCAGGACGTGACCGTCCAACTGGGCGGCGCCTTCGTGGACCGGGGCCAGGGCGCCCTGCTCACCGGGGACGTTCACAGCCGCAACACCTTTGACGAGCCCGACATGGTGCGGGAGGAGAAGCTGGACGTGATGGGCGTGGGGCCCTTAGTCAAGGTGCGTCTGCCCGCCTGCTCCGTGGCCTCCGTCCGGCTGGAGCTGGCGTGAGCGGCCGCCGGTGCACGCGCTGTCTTTTGCGGCAGTACGACCCCCAGGCGTACCGGGAAACGCTCCAGGAGCACATCGACCGCATCCCGCCCCGGGACCGTGCCGACCCGGCGGGATACGCCGCCCGGCTGGAGACCTGCCAGGCCTGTGACCGGCTGACCCGGGGCGCCTGCCTGGCCTGCGGCTGCTATGTGGAGCTGCGGGCCGCCTCCAGGCGGGGCCGCTGTCCTTACGGAAAATGGTAAAACGAACGCCGCGCCGTATGCTGTCAATGCATACGGCGCGGCGCTTTTATTCAGTTACGGATCATTTCCCCTCCGAGAACAGCCGGCGGAGCTTTGCCAAAATCCCGCCGCTCTCCCTGGGCACCGGTCCGCCGCCCACGGTCTGCTCGGAGAAATATGTATACAGCCGGTCCTGGCTGGCGGTGCCGGGCTCGGACCGATCCCAGACATAGGAGCCGTCCGGCTGCATGACCCAGTTTCGCTCATGGTCGCCCCGCAGGGCGTCCAGGACGCGCAGGGCCCCGTTTCGGGTCTCCGGCGTCACGCACTCGATGAACGCCTCCACCCGCCGGCGGGTGTTCCGGTTCAGCAGGTCGCCGGAGCCCACGAACACACGCAGGTCCTCCCCCTGGCCGAAAGCGAAGATGCGGGAGTGCTCCAGATACCGGCCCACCACGCTGCGGACCGTCACATTGTCCGTGAAGCCCTCCACCCCCGGCCGCAGGCAGCAGATGCCCCGGATGAAAAGCTCCACCCGGACCCCCGCCTGGGAGGCGGCGATGAGAGCGCGCATCACGTCCATGTCGTTGAGGGAGTTGACCTTGATGGCGATACGGCCGGCCGGGCCCTTGGCGGTCTCCCGGGCGATCAGCTCCAGGACACGGGTCAGATAGCTGTTTGGCGCGATCCACATGGTCTCCGTCTCGCCGGGAAGCTGGCCCAGGGCCAGGGCCTCGAACACCTGGGCGGCGTCCTGGCCCACCTCCTGGCGGGAGGTCATGACGGACAGGTCCGTATACTGCTCGCTGGTCATCTCGTTGTAATTGCCGGTGCCCACCTGGGTGAAGTACTGGATCTTGCCGTTCACCTGGCGGGTGATGAGACACAGCTTGGAGTGGATCTTCTGGTCCGGCAGGCCGTAGATCACCGTGCAGCCGGTGTCCTCCAGCACCTCGGAGTAGTCGATGTTGTTCTGCTCGTCGAACCGGGCCCGCAGCTCCAGCAGGCACAGCACGCTCTTGCCCCGGTCCGCGGCATAGGCGAGAGCCGCCGCCACCTGGCTGCTGGCGGCCAGCCGGTACAGGGTGATCCGAATGGACACCACGTCCGGGTCGTCCGCCGCCTCGTACAGCAGGTCCACAAAGGAGCTCATGCTCTGGAACGGGAAGCTCAGAAGGATGTCCTTTTTCTCCAGATAGGCAAAATACTCGCCCTTTTTCAGAGCCACCGTGCGCCTTGGGGGCCGCTCCGGGTACTTCATCCCCGGTCCTCGCTTCAGCCCGGAGCCAAAGGACAGGTCAAAGGGCACCCGCTGGACGAACACGTTCTGCTCCGGCACCTTCAGGGCCTTTACCAGCATGGCGCGCAGCTTCGCGGAGGGCTTGCCGCTGAACACCAGACGCACGGGCTGCTGGCGTTTGCGCTTGCGGAGCATCTTCTCCATGGAGGCGCGCAGGTCCGCGTCGAAGGAGTCAAGATCGCCCTCGATGAACACGTCCGCGTTGCGGGTGACCCGGAACAGCACGCTCTGGCGCACCTCCTGCTTTTTGAAAAGCGACGGCGCGTAATAGGCGGCCATCTCCGCCGTCAGGATCACCTTCTGGCGGCCGTCCACCTCGCAGACCCGGTAGGGCGGCACCCGCACGATGGGCACCAGGCCCAGACGCACGTCGTCGCTCTTGTCCCCCTTGCGGATGGTGCAGGCCAGCCAGGTCTCCCGGTTGCCAATGAAGGGGAACGGATGCTCCGCGTCCACGATCCGGGGCGTCAGCAGCGGGCGTATCTCCGAGAAGAACTTCCGCGCCGCCACCTCGTCCATCTTGCTGGGCTTGCGAAAATCCACCACGTCGATCCCGGCGGCCTTCATGTCCTTCAAAAGTCCCCGGTAGACGCGGTATTTCGTCTCCTGCTGGGCGGTCACCTCGTCCATGATCCGCCGAAGCTGCTGGGAGGCGGTCATCTGGGTCTTTTCGTCCCGCTCCTTTGGCAGCAGCGCGGCCCGGTGGGTCAGCGAGCCCACCCGCACCATGAAAAACTCCTCCAGATTGGAGTGATAGATGCCCAGGAACTTCAGCCGCTCCAGCAGCGGCGTGTCCGCGTCCCCCGCCTGGTGCAGCACCCGCAGGTTGAACTGCAGCCAGCTCAGCTCCCGGTCCAGAAAGCAGCCGGGCTCCTCCGCCGGCGCGGCGGCGGGCTCCGCCGGAGGCGTTACTTCTCCGCCTCGGTCTTGGGCTCCTTCTTCTGCTCCTTCTTGGGCTCTTTCTTCTGCTCTTTCTTCTTCGGCCATTGACTCTTCATCCCCCGGACCACGTTATCCTCCACCGCTTTCTCCAGCGCGTCGGTGACGATCTGCAGCGTGCGGATACGGGCGTATTTTTTATCTACGGATTCGATGATATACCAGGGCGCGTACTTGGTGCTGGTCTTTTGCAGCATATCCTCCACGGCCTGCTCATACTGGGGCCATTTCTCCCGGTTGCGCCAGTCCTCGTCGGTGATCTTCCACTGCTTCTCCGGCGTGTTCTGCCGGGCCTCGAACCGCTCCAGCTGGGTATCCGGGTCGATGTGGATCCAGAACTTCAGCACCACGGTGCCCCAGTCCGTCAGCTCACGCTCGAACTCGTTGATCTCGCCGTAGGCCCGCTTCCAGTCGTTCTCGGAGCAGAAGCCCTCGATCCGCTCCACCATCACCCGGCCGTACCAGGTGCGGTCGAAGATAGCCACATGGCCGCTGCGGGGCAGCTTGGTCCAGAACCGCCACAGGAAGTGCCGCGCCAGCTCGCCCGGCGTGGGGCTGGCGATGGGGATCACGTCGAAGCCCCGGGGGTCCAGCGGATAGGCAAGCCGGCGGATGTTGCCTCCCTTGCCGGCGGCGTCCCAGCCCTCGTAGCAGATCACCACGGGGATCTTCTTGCGGTAGATCTGGTTGTGGAGCTTGGCGAGCTTTTTCTGCAGCCGCTTCAGCTCGGTCTTATACTCGGCCGGGTCAATGGCCGCGGTGAGATCGGCGTCCTTCTGGGAGGGATGGCCCAGCAGCGGGAATTTCTTGCCGGTGGGCTTGCCCACATACCGGCCCGCCTCGATGGCCTTCTCCACGGTCTCAGTGATGGCGGTCAGCGCGTCGTACAGGGCCTTCTTCCGGCTGGCCCCGTCCAGGACGTGCCAGGGCGCGATCTTATCCGTGTCCTCCATGAACTGGTCGTAGGTCTCCAAAAACCGGTCGTACTCCTGCTGCTGCCACAGGTCGTCCCCGGAGATGCGCCACTGGGTGTCCCGGTTCTCCCGCAGGGCGGTGATGCGCTGGAGCTGCTCCTTGCGGGAGATATGTAGGAAGAGCTTCACCAGGACGTACCCGTTGTCCCGGAGCTGCCGCTCCAGGATGCCGCAGGACTTCACCCGCCGCTCATATTCCTCCTTGGATATCTCCCGGCGGAGATACTTCCCCACCACGTCCTCCATCCAGCCGGTGTCCATAAACAGGAATTTCCCGTTTTCCGGCAGCACGTCGAAGAACTTTTTCAGGAAGGGGTACCGCTCCTCCGACTCCGGCACCCTTTCAAAATTGGTAACAGAGTAGAATCGGGGGTCCATCTCGCAGATCAGCTCGTTGATCAGGTTGCCCTTGCCCGCGCAGTCCCAGCCCTCCAGCAGCACGATGACCGGCAGCTTGGGTTCCCGGATGGTCTGCTGCTGGTTGACGAGCATCTCACGCAGCCGCCGTATCTCCGCCTTTCGGGCGGCTTTGTTCAGCTTGTCGTCTTTCCTCTTGAAGTCCCGGATCATGTTTCCCGCCTCCGTTTAAATTGTTAGATTGATAGAAATAAGATAGCACATATGCGCCGATCTGTCAAAATAAACTGTCATTTTTTCTACATTTTTGTAATATTTATGGCCCCGCCGGACCCGGGCGCAAAAAGCTCCCGCCCCGGGCGGGGCGGGAGCCTGTTGGAACGGACTTAGAAATCGTAGCTCTTGCAGACGGGAGCGCAGATGTCGGCGGAGGCCTTGTCGTACCAGATAAGGTTGTTGCCGGTGGCCTTGTCGAACAGCTGCAGCAGCTTGGGCTGGGTGGTGAAGTT